>NZ_JBNPXQ010000003.1:0-536717 GCF_050433225.1 Sphingomonas zeicaulis
TCGAACAACTGGCGGAACAGATCGCTCTCACGAAAGCGGCCATGGCGGTTCTTCGAAAAGGTCGAGTGATCGGGCACGTCGCCGTCGAGACCTAGCAGGCTGTTGAAGAAGTCGGTGGCGTAGCGGGCGTGGACGTGATTCACTCGCGCACGGATGTGATCTGAGGTTGCGGGATGCGTGGAACGGACCGGCGTTCGGGAGAGCTGTTCTCCTACATTGATCTGGAGGCGCGGGTGCGAGCGGATCATCCGCTTCGATCCATTCGGGCCGTTGCTGATGAGGCGCTTGGTGCGCTGTCGAGCGATTTTGCGCTGCTGTATTCGGGCTTGGGCCGGCCCTCGATCGCGCCGGAGATGCTGCTTCGCGCGATGCTGCTGCAAGCCTTCTATTCGGTACGGTCGGAACGGCAGCTGATGGAGCGGCTGGAGTTTGACCTCTTGTTCCGCTGGTTCGTGGGCCTTGGGGTCGACGAGCCCGTGTGGGATCACTCGACCTTCTCCAAGAACCGTGACCGGCTGCTGGCTGGCGAGATCGCCGCAAAATTCCTGACCGCAATTCTCGAGCGGCACCGCGTTCGCCGGCTGCTCTCGAGCGATCATTTCAGCGTCGATGGCACGCTGATCGAAGCCTGGGCTTCACTGAAGAGCTTCCGACCGCGCAATGACGACGATCGTGGTGCCGGCGGTGGCGGTGGCAGTCGAAATGGGCTTGCCGACTTTCGGGGCGAGAAACGGTCGAACGACACACACGCAAGCACCACGGATCCCGATGCGATGCTCTACAAGAAGGGCCCTGGAATGGAGGCGAGGCTATGCTTCATCGGCCATGGGCTCATGGAGAACCGGTCTGGTCTGCTGGTCGATGCCCGGCTCACCCGCGTCTCAGGCCATGCCGAGCGGCTCGCCGCGCTCGAGATGATCGAGCCCTTTGCTGATCGGCCGCGCGCCATCACGCTGGGCGCCGATCGCGGCTATGACGCGGCGGATTTCGTTGAAGAACTCCGCACGCTCAACGTCAGGCCTCACGTCGCACAGAACGTGAGCAAGCGCCGATCTGCGATCGATGGACGCACGACCCGCCACGCGAGCTATGCGTCCAGCATCCGGGCACGCAAACGCATTGAAGAAGCGTTCGGCTGGATCAAATCCATCGCAGGCCTGCGCAAGTCCAAGCTCCGCGGCCTTCATAAGGTCGACTGGGCCTTCACCTTTGCCGCGGCTGCTTACAATCTGATCCGGCTACCAAAGCTGCTTGGAGCGCCAGCATGAGCGTCACTGGCAAATGGCGCATCGTCGAGATGCCTGGCTTCCCGGCCGACTATCCGGATCTCGTCGAGCCAGCCTATATACAGTTCGAGAAGCAAGGTGGCGAGTTCGCCTTCGGTGCCTGCACTGGTCACATCTGGGAAGCCAGCACCACAGAAGCCACCAGCATCGACTTCTCGTGGGATGGCAGCGACGAGATGGACGAGGTCTGCGGCGATGGAGACGCCGAACTCCAGCCAGACGGCTCACTCCATGGCGGAATCCGTTACCGGCACGGCGACGATCTATCTTTCATCGCTCGAAAATGGACTTCTTCAACAGCCTGCTAGGCGGCAGAACCAGCGGTACGCCAGATTGAGATGCACCTCCTCGCACAGGCGTCGCTCCGACCTGATGCCGAAGCAGTACCCCACGATCAGCATCCGCAGCGTCAGTTCAGGGTCGATCGAAGGGCGTCCGATCGCGCTGTAGAAACCGCGCAAGTGCTCGCGCATGTCCGACAGGTCCACGAACCGGTCGATCGCCCGTAGCAGATGATCGGCAGGAACGTGCCGATCCAGGCTGAACTCGTAGAACAGGGCCTCCTGCGCCACCCGGCGCTCGCCCATCATCGCTTGGCGTCCTTCTGCATCTCGATGCTGAATCAGACACTCACCCCGAGTGCAAGGCCGACTTTTTCAACGGCATCTCCCAAATGTAGACATTCTCATTGAGGCTTGAGATTACACATGCGCCTCATTGAACCAGCGACCGGCTGAAGTCTATGAGGCGGCGACCAAACGCTTGGTGCGCTGAAGCCGGGGAATTTTCGATCCCCAAAAGTTCTTCTCGATGAACCTGATCACCGTATTGATCGAACGTGTCTGCGGCCCGCTTACGCGCGGCCCCAACCAGATCCTGGTTTGCAGCTTCAGCGCGTGCAAAGCCGATTTCATCTGGAACAATACCGTGAGTTCGTGTGACCCAACCATATTCGCTTTGCCAGACATGTCGGGAACGCGCTTCCCACTGTTCAAAGGCCGCATCGGCAGCGTCCTTTACTTCAGCTCGCGTCCAGCCGTTGATGGTCATCAAGTGCCGCGTGACCTCCTCCTCGCGACCATCAACGAGTGACTTGCCCCAATGCCGAACGTGATGGCAGTCCGGACAGAGCGCGACGACGCCCTTGAGTGTCTGGATATGCCGATCATCATCGTATTCCCAGGCTTCGTCTGCCTCCACGGGCCATCGCGGCCCCCGCCCCCCGCACACTCGACAGCGATTTCCAGCTCGAGCGTAAGCCCCCCGCCGAACGACATCCCATTGATCCTTTGGGAGTACAGAACGAAGATTTTTCCCCCAGAGCGTCTGCGGCACCATCCAGGGGCGGATATACGGCAACATCAGATCTCGCCGGTAAATCCGCGGCACGAAGGGCCGCAACCTGAAATACGCGTTACTGGTCAGCAAGCCTGCGTCGCACGCCCAAAATCTTTCCTCAACATTCCAGCGAGCTCCTGCGCGACGCGCTTCATCCTTGCGCTCGAACGGCACACACAGAGGTACGAGCTTCATTCAGACGAGGTCGCTCATTGTTGATCCGAACATCAATGCAGCTTCGTTTGGCCTTCTAACGGGCGATGATCACCGGCGGCAATGATCGAACCGCAATTTCAGCATCGATCGGACGCGAAGATCACATCAGTGGTCGGGCAATAACCTCCAACCCCCTGCTGCCATTTGACGCGCGTCGTGAACGAGGCGCCTGACGCGCGACTTCAGAAAATCACTGCCCTCCCCCCAACTGTCGCGGACCATACGCGGTCCGAACAGCGCTATTGCAATGTCGCGATGGCTCGCTCCGGACGCGCGCGCATCATGCACGCGAAGCAGTCTGCACCAGCGCGGCATCCTCTGTTCCTTCAGGAAAAAGGCTGCGCGGAACCTTCCACGCCGCCAGAGAGCGTCGAGCTGGTCGAGCGCCGGGAGAACTGACCCCAGACCGCCGAGTCCGGACACCCGCAGGCCGATGCCAATCGGACCGCGTGGCCAGCAGCGACCGTCCAGATCGATCCGCAGCCGCCGGTGTTTCTGGACAATCGCGATCGGCATGATCGATGTGCTGATCACTCCGTAACCGCAGCCATCGATGGCTGCAGGATCGATCGCCTCCGCACTACCGACAACCTGCGTCGCCGTGATCACCGTTGGATCGACCGCACGCGACCAGAGGAGGCGGGCGGAGCGGGCATCCCGCTCCGGCGCCTCGGCGAAAGTGAAGCCCCCACGCAGCAGCATCCGCGGCCGGCCAAAGCCGGGAGAAGGCCCCATCCGATTCGATCCGCACTTGAGGCTGCTGCTTGTGCCACGCGCGATATTGTGGATCGCGCCGCAACCATTCCCACATCAGCCCTGGCCGATCGACCACCTCGAGTGCCAGATAGCGCTCGGGCATCGACCAGTCTTCGGCCGCGATCAGTTCGCTGCCGATCGCCACTGCCGGATCTCAGTCATGACGCGCTGCCGCGGATCGGGTTGAACACGCACCGCTCCTTTCATCACGGGTGATGATCATCGGTCGGGCAGTTGGGATTTTCGATATGCCCCAAAGGAGGCATTGGTCTCATCGCCAGCTCGGGGCTTGATCGGGCTTTCGCCCGCCTTGACTGGATCCGAGATGCGTCACATCGGGACGTGTCGGCCGATCGATCCGTCGCGAAGCGCCGCCACGATAAGCTGAGTCCGCCGGGCCACGCCGTAGCGACCGCGTGCAGCGTTCATATACTTGGTCACCGTTTCTTCACTGAGACCCAGGATCCGGCCGATCTCCCAGTCCGTCTTGCCCTCGGCCGCCAACTCGACACATTGGATCTGCCGGCGCGTCAGTTTTGTCCGGATCGAGCTCCGCATCGGCCCGCGCAGCCTGAGCGCCGTGGAATAGGCCGCGACTGCAAGACATTGCGCAGCGATCAGGCACTGCCGCGATATGCCCGTGTCCGGACTCGACACGACCAGCGAGAGGCTGGCGGCAGGTTCACCTGGTGCGTGGAGCGGCACCGTCAATCCCGCGCCAAGACCAGCCGACTGTGCTTCTGCCAGCAAGGTCAGTTGGCGATCGCTCGGACGTAACCGCCGCATGACATCTGACCAGAGGAAGGCTGATGATGTTTGGCTTGCCAGCTGCTGGATCGGATCCCATCGGTGCAGGCCGTCCGCGCGAAACCGCTTGCCCCATTCCCGCGGATAATTCTGAAGCGAGACGAATCCGTTGGGTTTCCGCACGAGATCCCCGTGGTGGGTCAGTGCGAAGAATTCGAAGCCCAGGCTGCGAACCGTCGACGCAAGCAGCTGCTCCAGGGACCCCGGCTCTCTGACGAGCGCGCTGCGCTCGACGAACTCTGAAACCACGGAAAGCGCATAGGATTGCGGCATTTGCAGCCTCGAATCGCATCGTATTGCGTAATCCTGCGCTGTTTCTAATGCGATATTTCGAACCATCTCGGACGCCTCGAACGCGGAAAGAATCAAATTATATGAACAATATAGTTGAAATATATTGCGAGTGGACATTAGACCGTCACCAACCATCGTCGGTTGGCAGATGCCGTATTTGAGGATGGACGATCCGCGGACGGCATGCGGCGGTGCTTGAGAGATCGCTTCATCCGATGGAGGAAAGGCGGCAGCGGCGACCCTGCGTATTAAGAGCGTAATCGACGAAGCTGAAATTCACGAATGCCAGAATGGGCTTCGGTCAGCGATTTTTCGCGTAAGGTAGGGCAGATCAAGACGTGGCGCGGTCTTGAAGATGCGCTTCGACAGGCGTGCGGAGAGATGGGCATCCGCTATTTCGCGCTCAGCCAGCATGTCGACTTCTCGCGCACGCCATCGGGCGTTCGCCTCCACAATTATCCCGCCGGTTGGCAGGACTGGTACGACGCGCATGGGCTCGGCCTGAGCGACCCCGTCCACCGGGCAAGCTATCGGACTGGTCGCAGTTTCCTGTGGCGGGATATTCCCCACCTCCTCTCCTTGACGCGAAAGGACCGCGCCTTGTTGCGGCGCAGCCGCGAAGCGGGTTTCGGCGAGGGCGTGACGGTCCCCCATCATCTCCCAGGCGCGCTGTGCGGTTCATGCACCTTTGTCACGCACGCCGGTTTTTCGCTGCCTGATGGCGCGCTCGAATGGACCCAGATGATCGGCGCATTCGCCTTCGACACCGCACGCCGCATCGGTGAGCACTCAACGCCCCCTCCCCCGCGGATCAGCGATCGTCAGCGCGAGTGCGTCGTTCTGGGAGGACGCGGCATGACCAACCGCGCGATCGCCAAGCGTCTGGGCATCGCAGAGCACTCGGTGAACGAGCATCTTCGCGAGGCCCGCCAGAAGCTTGGCGTCAGCACGAAAGCCGAACTCGCCGTCAGGTTGCTCGGCTACGGCCTGATTTGCATCGACGATCTCTGGCAGCGACAGGAGCTGGAGTCGCGCGCCAATCGGGTCCGGATGCTCGGCTTTTCTCCCTAGAACAAGGGATGCTACGACGACGCGCACCCTGATCAGATCAAGCCTCTTCACATGCGGAGGTTTGTCATGATCCACGTCATACAGGGCGCCAGCAATCCCGCGGGCCGCGTGCTGCCGGCGATGTTCGAGGCGCGAAAGGCGGTCTTCGTCGATCTGCTCGGCTGGGACGTGCCCGTCATTAACGATCGGTTCGAGGTTGATCAGTTCGACGACGCCCGAGCCGTCTATATCGTCGTCACCGACGACGAAGGCCGCCATCGCGCTTCGGCTCGCCTGCTTGAAACGACGAAGCCGCATATCCTCGACACGCTGTTTCCGGATCTCAGCGACATGCCGCCGCCACGCGGCGAAACGGTGCGCGAAATCACGCGCTTCTGCCTGGATCGCGACCTGACCGCGGCCGAGCGCCGGAGCGCGCGCAACGAACTGGTGCTGGCGTTCGCCTATCACGCGCAGGAGGTGGGTATCACCACATACACCGGAGTCGCCGACCTGAACTGGTTCCGGCAGATTGTCGATTTCGGCTGGCGGTGCCAACCGCTTGGCACACCGAAACAGCACGGCTCGACCCGCCTCACCGCCATGGCGATCTCGATCGATGCCGACACGCTGCGGCTCCTGGGCGAGGCCGGGATCTCTGTCCGCTGCCCCGTTCGCCTGAGCGCCATCGCCGCATAAAGGGAGTTGCCGTCATGCCGCTATCCACCGTCACCGCGACAGCCGACACCGATCTGGTTTCGATCTGGAGCAGTCAATTGGCCGCGGAAGGCTATTGCATCATTCGCGATCTCGTCCCGACCGACAACATTGCAGCGCTCGACCGCCAGGTCATGGAAAGGTTCACGGCGACGCCCTATTGCCAGGGAGATTTCTACGGAACCCGCACCAAGCGCTTCGGTCGTCTTCTCCTGCAGGCGCCGGCTACAGCCGCGCTCGTCCAGCACCCCCTGATCGTAGCCATCGCAGAGCAACTGCTCGGCGATTATTGCGACAGGATCCAGCTGAACCTGACCCAGGCAATCGAGATCCATCCGCTTGAGATCGCACAGGCACCGCATCGCGATCAGGACATGTGGGCGGGAGAAAAGGGCCGGATGGAATATCTGCTTAACGTCATGTGGCCGCTGACGCCGTTTCGTGAGGAAAATGGCGCGACGCAGATCTGGCCGCGCTCACACGGACCGGCGGCGCTCGATCCCAGTCCAGTCACCCCCGCCATCGCGGCTGAGTGCGAGCCCGGCGACGCGATCCTGTTCCTCGGGTCCACCCTCCATTGCGGCGGCGCCAATCGTACCGCGAGGCCGCGTCGCTCGATCGTGACCGGCTATTCTCTCGGCTGGCTCAAGACCTATGAGAACCAGTTTCTCGCCTATCCGCCGAACATCGCGCGCGGCTTCGGCGAAGCCCTTTCCGATCTCGTCGGCTACCGGCAGCACCGGCCCAACCTTGGCAATTTCGAGGGACAGTGCCCCTCGCGGCTGCTCGGGCCGGACGCACCCGAACATCTCGCAGCGATTGATGCGTTGCGCCCCGATCAGGCGATGATGGTCGGCGCACACGCAGCGCAGCAGCGAACCGCAAGCCATGGACATCCGTCGTCGTCATGAATGCCGCACTGATGATGGAGCGCATCTATGACACGCTCAAGCAGCAGATCATGCAAGGCGACCTGCCGCCGGGCATCAGGCTCGATCCATCGCGACTGGCAAGCAAGCTCCACGCAAGCGTGACGCCCATCCGTGACGCATTGCATCGCTTGACGGGGGAGCGCATCGTCCAGGCTTGGCCGCAGGAGGGGTTCCATGCGCCATTGCTCTCGGAACCGGCGTTGCGCGATCTTTATGCGTGGCATGGTGAGATTCTCGCCAAGATCCTGAGGACGTCGATCTCCCACCAACTGATCGACACCGTTGGCATGGATGCCGCAGCGATCGCGATGGAACGCCGCTCAGGGCTAGAGACAAGCAGGGCGCTGTTCCGGGACATCGCATCGCGATCGCACAATCTCGAACACCGCCACGTTCTCCAGAATACCGCCGAGCGACTGGCCTGTGCCCGGCTGAAAGAAGAGCCACTGATCGAGGATGCGGCGGAAGAGGCGCAGTTGCTTATTCGCTCCTGGCGCGAAGGTGATATCAGGCGCCTGCGGCGGCTGATTGAGGTTTACCATCGGCGCAGGATCCGCCTGGTACCCGCCATCGCTGCTGCGCTCAGGCGTGACGCAGCAGACCTCAGGAGCGCATGAAAGGGCGAACAGATTATATTCGTCTAATTCAATCCGTATAAAATACTTATATGACGAAGACCTCCTAGACTGATCGAGCCGCAATAACGCGGCTCGATGATGGAGACACTTGTATGGAACGCGAAGGCGACAAGAACGACGACATCGAATTCGGTGCGGTCAGTGTCGAAACCCAAGGCCCCTCCGGCCTGCCCGTCGAAAATGGTGGTCGCCTGCCGATCACCGGTCTTTCGGACGACTGAATGCTGCGGGGGCGATCGCAATCGCGGTCGCCCCTCCTTTTACCTAGGGTTCGTCCCATGCTGCATTGCCGGCTCGCGCCCCACCTCAGCTTCTGCGAGGTTTCGGGTCGCCTGATCTTCCTCGATCTTCGCCAAGACCGCTATTTTCAGCTGGGCAACCGCAGCGCCCGGCGCTTCCGCGAGATCATCGCGAGGGGCGGCATGGTCGATCCGGACGATGATCTGGTCGCACGGGACATCCTCGTTCCCGGCGATGGCAGCGATCCGGCCGCCTGTCAGGTTGTCGTGCCGGAACGCAGCATGATCGAAGCTCACGCCGCCGACCGTCGGGGCCGGCTCTCGCTCTCCGCCGGGCTGGGCATCGTCCGTACCGCCGCTGCGCTACGAAGAGGGCCCCTCGACCATTTGGTCGGCCGCCTCCAGGCAAGGCAGGCCGGGATGCCAGCCGACGCCCCTGCGGACAGCGCGAAGCTAACCCGCCTGATCGCAACATTCGAACATACGCGCGCGTGGGTACCGATCCCGCGTGTCTGCCTGATCGACGGCCTCGCCCTGCTCGACCTGCTGCTGCGCAACACCGTCGCAGCCCGGCTGGTGTTCGGCGTCAAACTCGATCCGTTCGCGGCGCATTGCTGGGTGCAATCGGACACTACTATCCTCAACGACGCTGTCGACCATGCCCGCAATTTCACGCCGATCTTCGTGCTGTGACGCGACCCGCCTTCCTCGCGCTGATCGGATGCCGGGATGCGATCTCGCGCGACCAAGCCAGCCGATTGCGACACGCGGCCAGCGCTGCCGGGCTCATGACGACCACCGATCAGCCAGAACTGGCATTGTTCGCTGACCCCCGCTTGCAATGCCATGAGCATGACGGATGGTTCGCGCTTGGCCGGGTGTTCGGGCCGTCGCCGCGACAGCGCCAACGCATGGCGCCGAACGTTTCCCATGTCGATCAAGCGACGATGTTCGCGCAAGCCCATTGGGGCGACTATGTCCGGCTGCGTGCCAGCGGGCAGAATGCGATCGTCCAGCGCGCCGCGATGACCGGCATGCCGGTCTACTGGACCTGGCTCGATGGCGCGCTGCTGATCTTTTCGGACCTGTCGCTCGCCCTGACGGCCGGCCTCTTCCGCCCTTCGGTCGATTGGGACTTCGTCGTCCAGCGTCTGACCGTGCAGGATCTTCGCACATGCCAGACAGGGTTGAGCGGTGTCAGCGAATTGCTGCCGGGCGAAGCCCTCCTATTCGGCAACCGCGCGATCGAGGCACGGCAGCTATGGTCGCCGTGGCCGTTCGTCGAAGATCAGGCGCAGATCGAGGACCGCCTCGCCGCCGCCGCTGCTGTGCGCCGCGCCACGATCGAGGTCATGTCCGCCTGGGCTTCGGAAAGCGGCCGCATCCTGCTCGAACTGTCCGGCGGTCTCGATTCATCGATCGTCGCCGTAGCGCTTGCTGCCTGTGGTGCCGATTTCGCCTGCATCAGCGTCGCAAGCGAAGCCGCTGACGGCGATGAGCGGCGCTACGCACAAGCCGTCGCTCGTCAGATCGGCGCGCACCTGCATGAGGCGATCGCACTCACGAGCAGTATCGATCTGACCCGCGCGCCATCCACGATCACACCAAGGCCCCCGGCCAATCGCGTCCTGTCGGCTTTCGACGCCCACATCCGCCGGACCTTGACGGAAAATGGGTATAGTCGCTTCTTCAGCGGGATCGGCGGCGACAATGTGTTCGCCTCCAGCAATTCGACAGCGCCGCTGCGCGACGCCTTGCGTCGCTTCGGGCCGGGCCGTCATGCATTGGCGACGTTGACGGACGTGGCCACGCTCAACGGCACGACCATCGCCAGGGTCGCAAGAACCGCCTGGACGGCCGCGCGCCGTGCCGCACCGCCGGGCTGGACACCCGCCGACAGGTTCACGAGCCGCGATGTCGCCTCACACGATCTTGTCCGCCATCCCTGGCTCGATCGCCCACCCCGCCTGTCATCCGGCAAGCGCCAGCATGTCGATGCGCTGCTCAGGATCAGCGACTTCCTCGACCGTCCCGATCGCTTGAGCGAAGCCGAGCAGATCGCGCCGCTGCTGTCGCAGCCTCTGGTCGAAGTCTGTTTGAGGATACCGAGCTGGCTGTGGGTGGCCGGCGGACGCGATCGAGCGGTCGCCCGCGACGCTTTTGCCGACCTGCTGCCGCCGCTGATCGTACAGAGGCGAACCAAGGGAAGGCTCGAGGCGATGTGCGCCGGCGCCTATCTCGCGCAACGCAAACAGCTTGCTCCGATCCTGCTCGACGGCTGGCTGGCGCGTGCGGGCATGATCGACACCCGAGCGATCGAAGCCTATCTCGCCC
The DNA here is from genome assembly GCF_050433225.1 of Sphingomonas zeicaulis. Classification (NCBI taxonomy): domain Bacteria; kingdom Pseudomonadati; phylum Pseudomonadota; class Alphaproteobacteria; order Sphingomonadales; family Sphingomonadaceae; genus Sphingomonas; species Sphingomonas zeicaulis. The sequence goes on from NZ_JBNPXQ010000003.1 coordinate 10,608, forward strand.
GCCCGCTGCACGCTGGCGACTTCGACTATTTCCGATTGCTCGAGCTCGTCGATCTCGAGCTGTGGATCGGCTCCGTAGAATCCTGGCGGTGATGCCAGGGTCGAAGCCTTCGCCATCGCTCATATTGAGCGGCCTTGAGCGGGGACGGATCGGATCTGCCCAGAAGCCAGAAGCGGAACCAGTCGAGATTGCGCTCATAGGCCGCGCGTTTCTGGCGGGGCAGCACCTTGATGTGCGGCGCGTCAGGAAAGACGTGCAATTCTCCCATCGCGGCCGCCGACAGCCGCACTTGCAGCCGTGCCACCGACCGCGCCTCGATTTCCGGAAGCTGCATCAGCACGGGCGCGGACAGGTTCTGCGTGTTCATAGAGGGCAGACGCATCCATGCAGCCGGGTCCGTTTCCGGGTCAGCGAGGCCCCAGCGAGCCGAAAGATTTTTAGCGAAATCGGGTCGGTCGGCGGGCGCGTTCAACCAGTAGTAGCCCGGTTCCATCTGCACCGATGCGATCGAGACGGCGGCCAGCAAATCGCTGTGTGTGGCGATCCAGAACGCGACCTCGCTGCCGAAGCTGAGACCGCCCATGCCGACATTGTCCGGATCGACGAGGCCGCGGGCGGCCAGCCGTCCCACCACTGTGCGCACCGCCTCGAGACCCGTCGCATAGCGTTGCCCTGCAGGATCCGGCGCCGCGCTGACCGGCGGTGCATTGATACACAGGGCCGCGATACCTTCGGCCGCCAGCGGAACGAGCGGCCATTCGTCGCCGAGCCCGCCACGCAGAAACCCCTCGCATCGGTAATAGTTGATGAACAAGGGCGTGCGACCAGCCCCTGTTGGGCGGATCAACTGCGCGGTGATCGTCCGCCCCGCACTGTCGCGCCATTCCATGCGTTCCCTGACAAGCCCGCCAAGGCGAAGTCCGGCATTGGGCGCATGGACCACCCGGTTGCTGCCATCGAAGCCGAAGCGGACCAGACGCGGCGGCGTGAGCGATGCTGCCTCTACACAGAAGGCGGCGTCCACCGTGACCGCGCACGGCGCCTCAGCCTGCCGACCACCGTTCAGCAGCCCCCCCCCCCGCACCAGCCATTCGACGCGCTTGCTGCGGGGTGCCCACAGGGCCAGGCTCTGCGCGTGATCGGCGCCGGCGATGGCCAGCAGGACCGGCGCTCGGCCGCCCGCCCAGGCCAGCGAGGTGACACGGTCGTTACAGGCGCCAACCGTGCAACGGGCGATCACCTTTCCATCCCGTTGTATCGAGACGCCATTGCCCGCCGTCGAACGATCGGCTGTGACGATCGTCGAGCCATCGGTCGCGCTAGCTCCCGCACCCCGCTCGCGCAGCCCGCCACCAATCCATTGCGCCGCCATGGCGGCAGCGTCGGTGATCAGCCCGCTCGTCGGATCGACCAGCCGCAGATGTGGCGTCACATCGGCGAGTAAGCCCCTGCGATCGAACCATTCGCCGCTATAGCGCAATGTCGCGCGTCGTCGTGCGGTCTGGTCCCCGCGGAACAGGCTCTGCGAAAGGGTCGCCCGCCCATCGATCAGGATACCCCCGTCGCGCTCCGCTTGCTCCGCCTGTGCGATCTCATCCCGTGTCGCGCCCGTGCTGAAGAGGATCCGGCCGTCGCTGAGCAGCTGGAAATCCTCGACGTCGGCATCGTCCGACACCAATGTCCGCGAGCCGGCCCCGCCGACCATCGCCATGCGCAGTTCGACGCCCCTATCGCTCACCGCGCGATAATAGAGCGCCCGACTGTCTGGCGACCATTGTACCGCGCCGGGCTGCACGACGCCGGCATCGGACCATTCGGCGTTGCCGCCATCGCCGATCTGCCGCGGTGGATCGGCGGCTGCCTTGGTCGACGCCACAAACCACTCGGTGGGAATGGCATCGCGTTCCAGCGAAGGGCGTTCGATCCGATAGGCCACCCAGCGGCGGTCGGGCGAAACCGTCACGCCGGAAATATCGATGACCGTGGCGAGATCCGCTGATGTCGCCACCCCCGGCGACGCTGATGCAAGCATGGCCAGCAACCAGGGCCCTACCATTTCGTGATGACCTGGAAGGCGATCAGCCGTCCGACCGCGCTGGCATTGTCGGGATCATAGCCCACCGCGGAACTATATGTCCTGTTGTTGACATAGGGCGGGTTCGCATCGAGCGCGTTGTTGAGGTTGAGCGTCAACCGCAGGGAGCGATCACCACCACCAACGGCCACCGTGGCTCCGATCTGCAGGTCGACGGTCGTCCAGGACTCGACCCGTTCGGGCTCGGCCAGCACGGTATTTGTATAGGCGTCGATATAATTGATGAAGCCGGAGACGTCGAACTGGCCGGCCTGCCACCCCGCCCGGCCCCGCAGACGCAATTTGACCGGATTGGAGAATGTGCCGACGATATCGACAGCCGGGGACGTCTCGGTCAGCCGGCGATCGATCGAAAGGATCCGGCTCCCGGCAACGCCGAGATCGAGTTGCCCGCCGGCAAAGCGCGTCGCATAGCCGAGATCGAAGTCGATGCCGCGCTGATGGATTGAACCGAGATTGCGGATCTGGCCGTCGAGAATTGCGGTGATCTCGGATTGCGGGATGCTGCCGGGATTCGAAAAGGTCGGTGCCGCATAATAGGCTGCGATGACGTCAGGGCTCGGCGCAAAGTCGATGACCCCGCCATAGATATCCGGCCGAACCAGGAAGTTGAAATAGTCTTCCGATACCGAGCCAATCCGGTCACGATATCGGACATCGATATAGTTGGCGCTGAGATAGGCCCCCGGCAGCGCTACCGGGCGCAGATCGACACCCACGGTCCAGCTCGTCGCCTTCTCCGGGCCGATCCCCGGTGCATATCCGAACAGCGCAAGGACCGTCGACTGCCCGGTAGGCGAGCGTGGATCCGGCACGCGTGTCGCCTGGTACAGCGATATGGCAGGACCGATCAGTTCCTCGAAGCCCGGCGCGCGAAACGACGTCCCATAGGATCCGCGCACGGTGACGCCTTCGAGCGGCACCCATCGCAGACCCACCCGCGGATTGGTTGTGGTACCGACGTCGCTGTAATCTTCGATGCGCGCCGCGACAGACAGATCAAGTTCGCGGGCGCCGGGAAGGACCAGATCGCCGCCGATGAGCGGCAGCAGCAACTCGCCATATCCCGCAACGACCTCTCGCCCGTTTGGCACCTCCTCTCGGCGATTGACCGTAGGCTCCAGCGTGTTGACGTCGGAAATGGCCTCGGACCGATATCGTTCGCGACGAAACTCCGTGCCGAACGCGAAGCGAACCGACCCGCCGGGCAGGCGGAAGAGCGGTCCATCGGCCCTGAGCGCGCCACCCAGAATCTCGATGCGATTGAGCGTACGCCTGCCACCGCGGATCCGTGCCAGTGTATCGGCATTGCTGTAGCTGCCGTCGCCGAACGGGTTGAGCGCGGTTTCGGGGTCGGGATCAGCAAGCGCCGCAGCGACGCGCGCGCTATTCGGGAGATTGAGATCGAATGTCACTTCGCGTTGGATGCCAAGGCTGCCGCTGGCCTCGATCCGCCATGGCCCCAAGAACTTCTCCAGTCCCGCGCTGCCCGTCAGCCCTTTGACCGTTCCCCGATTGATTTGCGGTCCCAGGTCGCGATCGAAGCTGTAAAGGATTTGAACAGGCTGTGCCGTGCCGATCGGATCAACATAGAACGGGTTGGTGACCGGCACGGTCAGGGCGTTCAGCGTTTCCGCCGGCGTAATCCGGTCAAATCGGCGGCGCGCCCACAAGAGGCTGCCACGAAACGAGATCGTGTCGCCGAGTTCCTGATGGACAGCCGAGAAGACGGAATGGGTCCGCTGCTGCGGCAGGATATCCACGGCCGCGCGCGCATCCCGAAGATTGGCAGCTCCCGGCACAAGGTCCGCGGCTTGAAGTGATCGCCCATCCTGCATCGTGGGGATAGCGAACTGCTGGCCGTCAGCCGCGATGATCGTGCCTGGATTGGAATAGCCCAATCGATAGTCGGGCCCACCGAAGGGTCGAAGATCCTCGGTCGCGAAAGCGCGCTTCCGACCCGACAATCGGCCGCGGTCATAATATTCATAGGCGAGGACGACTTGCCCGCCCGACCAGCGCCTCCCGACGATCTGGCTGGCCTGGATCTCACCGAAATCGCCGTCCGCGGTGCCAGCGCGCAGGCGGGTTTCGGCCCCTTCGAACCGGTCGCGAAACCTCAGATTGACGACGCCCGCCACGGCGTCGGTGCCGTAGATCGCCGATGCGCCATCGGTCAGGACTTCGATGCGCTCAATCGCGCTCGACGGGACCATCGAAAGGTCGGCGAAAACCCCGCCGAGCCCCCCGAGCGCTGGCCGATTTCCATCGAACAGGACAAGCGTCGAGGATGTGCCAAGGCCGCGCAGGTTGATGCTGGCGCCATAGCCGTTGTTTGTGCCCGCATTGTTGCGGGTTCCGATACCGAACGTGGCCTCGTTCTGCCCTCCACCGAAATTCTGGGGCAGCGACTGGAGCACCTGCTGTGTGGTTGCGTAGCCGCTCCGATCAATCGCCGCCCGATCAATCGACACCAGCGGGGCGCCCACCGGCACGCTGCCACGAATGCGTGTACCGGTGACCGTGATCGGATCGTCCTCCCGGCCAGCAAGGGACTGCGGCGCCCGGACAATGACGAAGGCCCCCTCGCGCCTTTCAGCGCGCAATCCCGTTCCCTCGAGAAGTCGCGCGATCGCCGCTGCCGCCGACATGCGCCCGATCAACGGCTTCGCGCGCAAGCCGGCGAGCAGATCGTCACTGGCAAACAGCTCGACATCGGCGCGGCGCGCAACCTCACCGAGCGCCGCAGCGAGGTCCTGCTCCGCCATGTGATAGTCCTGCTCGGCCGTCTGCGCCATGAGACCGCTCGAGCAACCGATCAACAGTCCCCCTGCTCCAACACCCATCAACAGTTTCAAACAGATTTGCCGTTTTCCGGCCATTGTCGCCCTCCCTTTGGCCGGCGCAAACAGCGCTGGCTACGGGGGGCATGACGATGCGGCAGGCGAACACCCTACGCTTGGTCCGAAAATTATCGCTGGCTGCGAGAGCGCAGCACAAGCTCCTCGTCGGTCTCCTCCCGATCCAGTTCGAGCGCTTCGGCCAGTCGGGCAATGATCGCCTCGCCATCCTGAGCCCGGAACCTGCCAGTAACCCGGCGACTGGCCAGCGCCGGGTCCGCCAAGCGTATCCTGCGACGCGAATAGCGGCGGACATCGGCGATCACGACCGACAGCGGCGTTGCGGTGTAGGAGAGACGACCCGCTGTCCAAGCCGTGGCGTCCCGCTGCATCGGCGATATTGCGGGCGCTCCGGCCCCGGTTGCCGCCTGCAGCATCAAGCCCGGCGCAAGACGGACGACATGCTTGTCGGCAGCGCCGACATCAACGACGCCGTCAATCAATGCCACCCGAAGCATGTCGGCGCCGATCGCGACGTCGAAGACCGTGCCTCGCGCAGTCACCACATGGCCAGCAGCCGCCACGACGAATGGCCGTCGTGCATCATGCGCGACGGCGAACCGTGCCCGGCCGGCCATCAACGCGATCCGGCGCTCATTCGACGAGAAACGCACGTCGACACGCGTGCCCGCATCGAGGATCACTTGCGAACCGTCGGCAAGCCTGATCCGTCGCACCTCGCCGATCCGGGTTGCGTAGGCCACCGGCTTGGATGACGACGACCTTGTGTTTATCAGCAGCACCGAGCCAAAGATCAGCATCGCGAACAGCGCGGCAGCGGCATAGAGCCACCGCCCTCGACGAACAGCGGCGCGCCTGAGGTCCCGTGTCCGCCCAACCTTCGACCAGCGACCGATGGCTGTTTTCTGCCAGGTCTTTTCGACCGTCGTGTAGGCCGCTGCGTTGAGCGGGTCGGCTTGCCAGGCGGCGAATGCAGAACGCGCGGCATCAGCCTCGGGGCCGCGCATCCGCGCGAACCATTCGGACGCCTCGTCGATGCGCGCCTGATCCTCGCGATCGTTCGGGATCACGGTTCGGCTGTCAGCAGCCGATTCAGCGCAGCGAGCGCACGCGACATATGCTTTTCGACGGTCTTGACGCTGAGGCCGGTTTGCTCGGCGATCTCGTTGTAAGTCAGGTCGTCGAAGCGATGAGCCATGAAAATCTCGCGAGTCCTTTCGGGGAGCGCCAGCATAGCATCGTCGATGCGGGCAAGCATGTCGCGCGCTTCGAGCTGGCCATGCGGATCGGTCGAAGAATGTGCCTCAGCGCCCGGCAGCAGGATCACGTCAGCATGCCGAGCTTTTGCACGGGCATCGTCGCGCACCAGATTGAGTGCGATGCGGCTGAGATAGGCACGTGGACGCGCGATGCTCCCTTTGTCGCCGATGGCGATCAACCGCGCGAAGCAACGCTGCACCAGATCGGGTGCATCCTCGGTCTGGCGGGTCTGACGTCGAAAGAAACGGCGCAGCCGCGGCGCCTCATCGCGATAGAGGGTTTCGACGTCGGCAACGGGTGGCTGCTGATGGTCGCACTCCATCGGAAGGCCATGCCGCTCCTCCGGATCCTGCGGGCTCCACAGCCTCAGCTTCATCGGGCACGCTGGACGCGTCGCGCCGCCCATCCCTTACCATCCACGCCTATGCGCATGACCTTGCCTCCCTGCGAGGCCCACCAGCGCAAAAGCCGGGTGTTAAGAACATGCTTGAGACATGCGCTGACGCCTTTGGTCCTCGCGGACTTGGACATGCGCGCCAGCCACCCGGCAACGATTGCTGCCCTGGTTCCAACATCAAGCGAGGTTCTTAAGCCTCGGCGCCGTCATCCGGCGCGGGCGGAACCTGAAAGAGCTGATCCATCAGCGCAACCCGGTTCGAGCCGATACATCCAGAATGACATTGTTTTCTCCCTGCGCTTCATCGTCCTTGTTCGCGTTCCCGCTGCGCAGGCGACATCACCGCGCAGCTCATTGGCACTCGGGATTCAAGCCCTTGCTGCCTGGCCAATCCGCCCCTCTATCGCTGGGAGGAAAGCGAGGATCGTGCAAACTCGGCAGCCATGGAAGAAAGGTAGACCTTTTTACCTCAGCGCGTTGCAGCGATTCGCCGGTGTCAGAACCGGCAGGGTCCGCAGCCTGCGAAGCCGCACATCCTCGCGGCAGCCAACGATATCTGGGCAGCCGCAAGGGCGGGATGATCGGGGCGGCTCAGGCATCGCCGCGCATCGCGCGACTTCCAGAAGAATGCTTGCGCGTGCACAATGGAAGCGCCGCGGCGCGGCCGCGCGCCGACGGTTGAGAGGGTATGCGCATGAATCTCGTTTTCGGCATGGCCTGCGATGGCCCGACCTGGCCCGACTTCCCAGGCGACGCCGATGGCGTCTTCGGCTCGGACGTGGTCGGACCGAATGGTCTCGTCGGCGCGATCGAGACAGTGCTCGGGCTCACCGCCCCACGTCGTTCGCAGGCGGCGCGCGTCGCCCGCTACGTCGCCAAGATGCGCCCCGCGATCGAAGCGGCGCCCGATCTGTTCTTCGCCTCGTCCGCCCGGCTCGACCTTTGGGCGACTGCAAGCACGCTGCTCAGATGGCGCGACGAGCTGGTCGGCGCGGGCTGGAACGAACAGCCGGTCGGCAGTGCCCGGATCGATGCGCTCGCCTCGCTCGTCGCCGACGGCGATCCGGTTCCCGCAGGGATCGACGACCGCGTCGCCGCCCTCCGCCGGGCCCTGACCGCCCGCCCCAAGCTCCCGATCGCGTCGATCGAACTCATCGAGCCTCGCGATCTGCTGCCGCCCGGATGGCGCAATCTCATCAACGCTCTCGAGGCGTGCAGCGTCGCCGTCGTCGATCGCCCCGACCCGTCGCCGGACGCGGACGGCGATCTCGGGCGGGTCCAACGCTTCCTCGTTGATGGCAAGGTCGAAGGGCTTGCCGGCGACGGCAGCCTGGCGTTCGTGGAAGCCGATACCGCCCTCACCGGCGCGGAAGCATTGGCCGAGTGGCTCGTGCACGGCTCGGAGGAGGAGTTGCATGGCACCGTGGTCGTCAGTACCGGCGGCGACACCGCTCTCCTCGATCTTGCCCTACAAGCGCGCGGACTGCCGGCGCTTGGCCAGTCGGCGGCTTCGCCCTGGCGTGGCGCGCTACAGGTGCTGCCGCTCGCGATCGCCGTGGCGTGGGCGCCGTTCGACGCCCGGGCGCTGCTTGATCTCCTGCTGCTGCCGCGCCCCCCTGTGCCGCGACGGATCGCCCGCAGGCTCGCCAATGCACTCGGTCGCGAGCCGGGTATCGGCGGGTCGGAGTGGAAGGCGGCGTGGGAGACGATCGAAGACGGCCTCGCGGCCGAGGTGGCGAGCGGCGAGATCGACCGCGAGAAAGCGGATCGCCGTCTCGCCGGATGGCGCGAATGGACGACCGGGGGTCTTTACCGCCGCGACGCGGGCATACCCGCCGAGGCGGTTCGCGGCATCGCCGGACGCGTCCAGGCATGGGCCCTCGAACTCGACGCCGGGTCGGGCGATCCGCTGCTGCTCGCCGCCGCGGGTGCCGCTAGCGCGCTGATCGAGGCGGTCGACCTCGTGGAACTCGAAATGGTTCCGGCGCTTCTCCTCGAGCGCATGCTGGACCAGGTGACGGCGGAGGGCGCGCAGAACCCTGACCATGTAGCCACGGCCGGAGGGCTTCGCTGCGTGCGGCATCCCAGCGCGATCTGGTCGAAGGCGCCGCGGCTGCTGTGGTGGGACTTCAAGGGACCGGGCGAGCGGGTATCCTCATCGCCCTGGTCCATTGTCGAGATTGCCGCGCTCAATTCGGCGGGCTGCGTGCTCGAGACGACGGCCGACGCCGCGCGCCGCGTCGCGCGAAGCTACGCGAACGCCGTCCTCATGGCTGGCGAGCGAGTGATGCTGGTCACGCCCGCGTTCACCGGCACGGCGCAGGCAACCAGCCACCCGCTTGAACACCAGCTGCAGCCGGTTGTGGCCAAAGCGCGGCCGCTCGTGACGTGGGACGCCGAGCGGCTCCTCCAAGAGGCGGATCACCTCCTCCTCGGCCGGGATCTGCGTCGCGAGCGGATCGAAGTCGGACAGCCGCCGACGCAGAGGGCGACTTGGACGATCCCTGAAGGCGTGAAGAGCAGGCTCGCCGCGCGCACCGAGAGCGCCACGAGCTTCGAGCGCCTCGTCGAATGCCAGATGCGCTGGCTGATGATCGACGTGATGAAGTTGTCCCGCGGCCGTGCGGCGGAAATCCCGGACGCCAACCAGCTTCTCGGAAACCTCGCCCACGAGCTCGCGAACACCGTGATGCGACCGGGCGAGGCGCCGGATCCGGAGCAGGTGCTGGCGGAGGTCGCGGAGCGGTTCGACGCCACGGTGGATGCCATCGCATCGCCGCTCCGGCGGCCGGAGCACGCGAGCGAACTCGCCGCGGCCAAGGTGCGGGTGCCGCAGGCGCTCGCGAAGCTCGCAGGCATGCTGCGCGACCGAAATGCGGAGGTCGTCGGAACCGAGCTAGAACGGGACCGCACTTTCGCCGACGGACTTTCGGTCGCAGGCCGCCTCGATCTCCTCGTCCGCCATCCGGGCCAAGGTCTCGGGGTCGTAGACCTGAAGTGGAGCCGGAGCGCCACGCGCCGCCGCACCGAGCTAGCTGAAGGGCGGGCGCTGCAGCTCGCCACTTACGGCGAACTTGCGGATCCGGCCGCGAGCGTGTCCGCCGAAGGCGCCTACTACCTTCTCGCACAACGGCGGATGATTGGGCTGGCCGGCAGCTTCCTTGCCGACGAGGAAATCGCCTCGGACCACACCCTCGCCGAGACATGGGACGCCCTCGCCGGGACGTGGCGCATCTGGCGCGACCTCACACTCACCGGCACGCTCGTCGCGTCGGGAACAGACAATGCCGCGGACCATCTGCCCGCCGACCTGCCGATCGCACCCGGCACAGAGCCATGCCGCTACTGTGAGCTGACCGGCCTGTGCCGCGTCGTCGAGGAGGACATCTGATGACCGATCACCCGATCGCCGCGGTGGTCGCCTCTGCCGGTGCCGGCAAGACCTTTCGCGTCGTCAGCGACATCGCTGCCGAGGTGGAGCGCCGCGATCCGGAGGAGATCGTCGCGACCACCTTCACCATCAAGGCGGCCGACGAACTCCTCAAGCGCTCGCGCGCGAAGCTCTTCGAGACTGGCCGGTCCGATCAGGCCGCCCGCCTCCTCGGCGCGCGTTTCGGCACGGTGAACGCGGTCTGCGGCCAGATCGTCGCCGAACACGCGCTCGCGCTCGGACGTTCGCCGCGCGCGGAAGTGATCCCCGAGGGCAGCCACGGTCATGTGTTCGCGATCGCCGCTGACGCGGCGATCGAGCGCTACGCGCCGCTGCTCAATGCCCTCGGGGAAGCGATGGGACATCTCGAACCGAAGTTCGGCGGAGAGGCGGCCGCATCCGACTGGCGCAAGAGCGTCCGCCGCATCATCGAGCTGGCGCGGTCGAACGGCATCGCAGCCAGCGACCTGATCGCGTCGGCCGATCGTTCGGTCGCGACGTTCCTCAATCTTCTGCCCGAGCCAGCGAAGGACGGCGCGCGCCTCGACGCCGATCTCGGCGACGCCATCGCCGCGGCGGTGGCCGCTATACCCGAGGTGTTCAGCAAGACGGCCGACAAGACCGTCTCGCAGCTTCGCCAGACCTCGTCGGCGCTCCGCCGAAAGGAGCGGATCGGATGGCCGGAATGGGCGAGGCTCACCAAGTGCGTGTGCGCGAAGAAGGACGGGCAAATCCTCACGGATGCGCTCGAGGATGTGAATCGGGCGGCGTCGCGCCACCCGGAGCATCCGCGGCTGCGCGACGACTGCTCGACGTTCATCCGGACTGTCTTTGCGTGCGCCGCCGAAGCGCTCTCCGCCTACCAGTCGCACAAGGCAGAGCGTGGTCTCGTCGACTTCATCGACCAGGAGGCGCTGGCGCTTAAGGCGCTAGGCCTGCCAGACGTGCGCGAGCGTCTGGGCGAACGCATCGGCAGGCTCTTCGTCGACGAGTTCCAGGACTCGAGCCCGCTGCAGCTCGCCATCTTCACCTCGCTTGCACCACTCGTGGACGCAAGCACTTGGGTCGGCGATCCCAAGCAGGCGATCTACGGCTTTCGCAATGCGGACAGCGCCCTCACGCAGGCTGCGATGAAGGGCGTCGCCGCCCAGTCCGACGCCGCTCCCGATCTGCTCTCGCGCTCCTACCGGAGTCGCAAGGGTATCGTCGAGCTGGTCAACGCCGCATTCGAGCCGGCGCTTGCGGCGATGGGTCTCGATCCGGCGGAGCACGCCTTCTCGGGGACGGCGCGCTCGGAGACCGGGTTTACCCGCGCTCCGATCGACGTATGGTGGCTCGAAGGCAAGCTCGAGCTCCAGTTCGCAGCGCTCGCGGAAGCGATCCGGGAGGCGGTCGCTCCGGACACGCCGTGGCTCGTCGTGGATCGCGACGGCGCGGTGCGCCCGATGCGGGCCGGTGACGTCGCGGTGCTGTGCCGCAACGGCACCGACATTGAGAAGGCCGGCGCCGCACTCAGCGCGCTCGGATTGAAGGTCGCGGTCGAACGCAAAGGTCTCGCGCGGACGCCGCACGTCGAGCTGGTCATGGCGGCGTATCGCTTCGTGGCCGACTCGGCCGACAGCCTCGCGCTCGCGGAACTGTCCCGCTTTCTATCCGAAGACCCGCAATCCGCCGCATGGTTGCAAGCGCTCGGTGACGACGAGCCACGACAGGCGCTGGCGTCTACCGTGCCGATCGTGCCCCATCTGGACGCCCTGCGGGAACGCATCCTGTCGCTGAAGCCTTCGGATCTCATCGACGCCATCGCTCTTCTTCCGGAGGTAACGAGGCGTATCGAGTCCTGGGGTGACGTGATTGCGCGCATCGACGATCTCGAGGCGCTCCGAGGCTTTGCGCGCGACTACGAAGCGAACTGCTCAGGCGCCGGCGTGCCGGCGACCCCTTCAGGCCTCATCCTCGCGCTCGCCAGCGAGGACCCGGCTCGGCCGCGCAGCCTGCGCGACGACGCGGTCAACATCATGACCTATCACGGCGCTAAGGGACTGGAGTGGCCGTGCGTGGTACTCACGGGTCTGGGCAAGGCTCCACGCCCGCGGCTGTGGGAACCAGTTGCCGAGGCGGAGGGTGAGATCGACTGGCGCAATCCGCTTAGCGGTCGCTGGATCAGGTTCTGGCCTTGGCCCTATGGAAGCCAGGAGAAGGACGTTCATCTCGACGCCAGTGGCCCCGCCTCGCCGCTCGGCATGCAGGCGGCGGTCCGCGCGCGGGACGAGGAGGCGCGCCTACTCTACGTCGGAATGACGCGCGCGCGCGACCAGCTCGTGCTGGCGCCGCCCGCCAAGGGTCCACTCGGCTGGATTTCGGTGCTCGACGGCGCCGGCGGTTCGCATATGCAGCTGCCGCGGTCAGACGGGCAGTCGATCACAACCGGCGATGCGTCCTTCGGTGCCGGGGTGGCGACCCTAGCTGCTGCGGCGGAACCCGAACAGCGCGTGGTAGCTCCGTCCTTCGTGCGCGTGGCCAGGCCGCCCGTTGAGCGGGCCGAACTCTACTGTCGCCCGAGCTCGAGAGGCGCGCACGCCGAATACCGCGTCGTCGAACGCGTGAAGCTCGGGCCGCGCATCCCGTTCACCGGCTCGCCCGACATGCGGATGCTGGGTGAGGCAATGCACGCGATAGTGGCGGCGGATCGCGGTGACGAGCCGCACGACGCGCGACTGGAACGCGCGCAGGCGATCCTCGGGCGGTGGGGAGTGCATCAGATCGCTGCCTCCGACGCGGTCGGCACCTGCGACCGGCTCTGGTCAGAGGCAGCGAAGCGGTGGCCGGATGCCGCCCTGCAACGCGAGTGCCCTGTGGCGGCCCGTATCGGCGACCAACTCGTCAGGGGACGCATCGACCTCCTCGTCGAGCGAGCCGAGGGGTTCGCGATCGTCGACCATAAGTCCTTCCCGGGTGCGTCCGACAGCTGGGAGGCGCGCGCGATCGTCCATGGTGCGCAACTCGACCTCTATGCGGAGGCGCTCGCCAGGGCCCGGCCAGGAACGGCAAGCGAGCTTTGGGTGCATATGCCGATCGTCGGCGCACTCCTCCGGATCGAGCGCGTCGGAGGGGCAGGCTGATGCGCCTCAGGGTGGTGGATCTCGAGACGACGGGAATGGAGCCACCGGCGGAAATAGTGGAGTTCGGATACAGCGATGTGCTTCTAAACGCGGGAGCCGCGTCAATCACTCCGCCCGTCGCGTGGCTCTACCGACCGCTGAACGGCATCCCGCCCGAGACAATGGCGGTCCATCATCTTACGCCAGCCGACTTCCACCCGGAGATGGCTCCGGCGACGCCCGGACACATGCGCGCCGCTCTCGCGCACGGTGGAGCCCCGGACGTGCTGGTGGCGCACAATTGCGCCTTCGAACGCAAGTTCCTCAGGTCCGACGTGACCGGAGCGACACCCTGGATCTGCACCTACAAGGCCGCGATGCACGTCTGGCCCGACGCACCGAAGCACGGCAACCAGGTGCTGCGATACTGGCGCGGACTGTCGCTGGATCCTGCGCTGGCGATGCCGCCGCACCGCGCGGGACCGGACGCCTGGGTCACCGCTCACCTCCTTCTGGAACTGCTGAGGGTGGCATCGGTCGAGCAGATGGTCGCGTGGAGCGAGCAGCCGCGACCGATGCCGACGCTGCCGTTCGGAAAGCATCGAGGCGCCACCTGGCCCGACGTTCCGGCTGATTATCTCCAGTGGATGGTAGGGCAGGACATGGACCCCGACGTGCTGTGGCACGCACGGGCGGAGCTGGCTCGGCGTTAGGAGGGGTCGGTACATAAAACGGACCCAGATATACGCTAACGTAGACGGGTGTCGGCAAACCTCCGGATGCAGGTTCCCGTACAGCCGATCAAAGCGATAGGGTTTGCCGTACACCCTGTGATCTCGTGGGCAGCTTGCCGGATGGTCAGGGCGATCCAGACGGAAAACATGTGTTTTGCGGCAGGCTTCCCGCGTGGCCGCCGAGTTTGCTAGACCGCCCGTTGAGGGCGGAGCGCAACAGGATGATCAATGACGTCACCGACACTTGGCGCAAGCCGAGGGCAACCGGAGGAGGCATTTACGTCCTGCGGGGTAGCGTAGAGGATTACCACGAAATCGTGCGGGTAGGCGTCGCCGGCGTTCGGAAAAGTAAGACCGGCATCTATGGCCGTCTGAACCGCCACACGAAACGTTGGTCGGGTAAACTGACATTAGGTACGCATGAGTGCCAGCCATTCGATCTAATCCGAGCGTGGGAACTGCCGGACTGGACTACGGACGAACTCGCAAGCGCCGAGCATTGCCTCTACCGCGCTTTCGCGGTTCGCTTTCGGCGACGTATGACCGGGTTGCCAGACCACTCCCTCTTCGTCGTTCCTCCAGCCGCTGCACAAGCTCTGGCCGGGGCGCTGACGCAGGTCGGTTCTGACCTGCGCGCTATCGATGTGCTCAGGCTGACCGCGTCCCGCTCACCGATGCGACTGATTTGTTGATCGCGGACAGGAAGGTCCTCGACCCGCATCCTGAGCTTCGCACCGATCCGCGCGAAGCTGTAGACCATCTGCTCAGCAAGGTGGATCGTCAGGAACTCGCCGATTACAGGTTCGGCGATCCCGGGCAAATTATCGAGGAAGCGGAAAGCTGGCTGAATGAAGAAGGGCGGGTTTACCCCGCCCTTCCGTTTAATCAGTCAATCTTGAAATGCCGCCGCAGCGAGCGGAACGTTTTTTCCGAAACGGCATAGTGGCCATAGCCACGCTCGGCATTTTCCTCGGACTGCCAGTCGTCCCAAGTGAACAGGTAGGCATGCTTGTCGCCGGTGACGGTCCGGGTCCGCTTGGTAACACGGCCCTGAAAGTGACCGTAATTTTCGATTCCCGCCTCGTTGAGCAGGTTCGCCGCGATCACCGGACCGTGCTCGGCAATCACCCGGAGCCCCGCGACAGTCTGCTCGGAGCAGCCCTCGATAAACTCCTTCACCTCGTCGGGAGTCAGGTTCACCACCTCGTCCCAATCAAAGCCTTCCATGTCGTACTCGGGCACCGGACTGGCGGCTCCGCTTAGCAGGGTAGCGATTATATCCTGTAGCGATGCGGGCTTGAGCTTGCTAAGGTCTTTGCGATTCATGATGATCTTCATGGCACACTCCAGTAGGTCAGATTGACGTTTGAGGCGGTGAAGTTCCATTTCACCGCCTCAATGGCGCTTTTGATAAATTCTTTTGACATGGTCAAGTGGATTTTTGGCGGCTTGAAAATTTTTTGATAGGGTGAAAGGCTCAGGAGGAACGCTAACGCTTGGCGCTCTGCTCAATCTGGTTGCCTTAATTGCAGTTTTGTCCGGCTACTCCACCAGCAAGGTAACGATATCCCGACTTCCCCAGCCCCTATGTGGTCTGGCGAGACCACCGCCCCCGCTTCGAGGCATATCAGGGAAACACAGGCCTCGGCGATGCGCCCGATCTTCGGGCTCCATGGTGGCGGGACTACCGGGCGCCAATTAGATCAGCACCCGCTCCACCTCATCGAGGCTCACCTCGTCCGATCGCCGGTCATAGAGCTGGGTGGTGCGCGTCGAGGCATGATTGGCCATGGCGGCCGCCTTCTCCAGTGTCCCGCCGTTCCTGAGGTAGGCGGTAATGCCGGTCGCGCGGAACGAATGATTGCCGATCGCGGTCGCGATCCCGGCCGCCTGCGCCCGCCGGCGCACCATCTGAAATGCGCTGTCCGCCGGCAGCGGCGTCGCGCTGAGCTGGCCAGTGCCGCGCCCGATCGTCCGGAACAACGCCCCCTTGGGATCCCCGGCTAGGCCGCAGCCGTCGATATAATCGTGCAGATAGGCCTCGAGGCTGTGGTGGCAGGGCATATCGTGGCGCTTGCCGCCCTTCTCGTGGAGCCGCACCCACAGGCGGCGGTTCTGGGTATAGGCGTCCTCGACCCGCATCCGCAGCGCCGCGCCGATCCGCGCGAAGCTGTAGACCATCAGCGCGATCAGCGCGCGATCGCGCAGGCCGGCGTGGGTGGTGACATCGATGCTGTCGAGCAGGTGCCGCGCCTCTTGGGGGTCGAGCACCGGCGTCTTGCCGCGGCGGACGCTGTGGGCGGGGCCGCGTACCGAGGCGGCGGGATTGACCGGCACCACCTGCCCCACCACCAGCCAGTCGAACAGATGCCGGATCGCCGCGAGCCGCTGCTTGGCGGTCGGCGCGCTGCGCGCCAGGGTCAGCTCCTCGATGTATCCGGCGACGTGGAGCGGTCGCACCGCCGCGATCGACGTCATCCCATGCCCCTCGCACCAGGCTAGGAACTCCCCTACCGCCCGCCCGTAGGCCTTGCGGGTGTTGGGATTGCGGATGTTGGCCGCGAAGAACTCCAGGAAACGCAGCTGGGTCGACGCCTCGGCCGCCGCGATCAGCGCCGGCAGCGTCGTAAGGGGCGCGAGCTGGCCCATCAGGCGGCCCTGGGGCGCGGACGACCCCCGCGGATCTGCGCCGTGGGATCGATGATCGTGACGGCATCCGGTACCCTGTTCTCGACCGCATCAGCGGCCCCGAACAGTTCGATGCGGCCGCCGTCATTATAGATGCGCCCCCCAACGGTGCCGTGGACGATCGCGCGCGCACCGGGTTCGATCGTGAGGTTGCCCGCAATCGTACCATGGAGGACGAAGCGCACCCCGGCCTGCAGGGTCGCGTCGCCGGCGATCATGCCATGGAGCGCGATATCCTCCGCAATGGTGAAGGGGCCTTCGATCGTCTCATGTACCGCGCGCATTCCATCCCTCGTCCAAACATCCGATAAAGGACATTATCAGATGTAGCAGGGCGTGAGAATCCGCCCTGGCGCTGCAGCGCGATCCTACCGGTCAAAAGGCGCGTCGGCCTGGTCCTGTTCGCGACGGCGCAGCTCGTTCTCCACCGCCTCGCGGATGAACACCGCCAGCTGACGCTGCCGCCCCGCCACCGCCTCGATGCGCGCGATCGTTTCCGCCGATAGGCGGACAGTGGTCGGCACAGCCGTACCGCCTCGTCTTCAAACTCCTGCGTAAAACGTCGCTGCTTCGTCATTGAGTTCGCGTTTCCCTCCGGGAGCCCTCCACTTTTCCAGAGCGAGTTCAGCTTCTCGCTTACTTTGCGCACGACTGGGCCCTAATCAACGCGCTCGCACCGCTCCGTTCACCCCCCACCTCCTACGATGGAAAAGGCCCACCGGATCTCCTGTGCACTGCACGAAAACCTCAGGCACAGTCGTCCAAGACCGCTTCCGTAAACCGAGTCGGTGAATTGGGCAGTTAATTTAATCTTAGCATTGACGCTTGCCAGCGGACCGGTTTCGCACTTTCCAACGAAGCTGCCAGCAAGCCAGCGGCCGCACAAAAACTGAGGGCTGATGTTCTTATGACGCTGTTTCTGCACGATATTTCGATGTATCGATAATAAGTTTACGGTCGCCATTCAAAGGCAATTATGCAGCTTTTCTAGTGCCATTAGCTTTCTTTGGATCGATACCAGCCATCTCGCTATCAATACCTTGCACTTGTCATGACACTAAGGCAGAATTGTATTCGGGTCTTTGGGGGAAGGCGATGGCGGACGACGCTCAGGCTGAAATAACCGATGGGCCGGCGACGGCACCACGGGCCTCGCTCGGAACGACTTATCCGCTGGCCTTGGGACACCGGTTTTCGGCCCGAATACTGGCAGCGGGCTTCATCACTGGTTTGATATTAGCCATAGCCTGCCTTGGCTTGAGTAGCTACTATCTAATATCTTTCGAAAATCACTCCAATGCCGCCGTCAACGGAGCAATAGTCGCTGCGCAGAGAAGCCTTACTCCGAACGAGATACACATGATACAGTACAGTCTCGCCGTTCATATGTACATTGCCCGTATATTACTCCTATCTTGCGGAATATTTGCCGGACTCTCCTTCAGCTTCGTCGGCTTTGCCCTGTTCCTCATTGGCATCGATGGAGCGATCAGGCTGGATGCTCAGGGAAGCGGAGGCACCAGATACAATGTTGTAGGGCTGGCTCCCGGGGCCTTTGTCATTCTTTGCGCCGCTGTCCTGATCGGCCTCTGTGCTCGGGGATCCTTACCGGCAAACGTCAGCGCTCAAGGCGTCGTAACGGATGCCCAGGCGCAAACGGTCCAAGAACAGGATCACGATGACCCTGCAAGCGATTCGCCGACCAACGCGCTCAACGCTGCCGATGTGCGCCCACCAGAAGAAGTCGGCGCGCAGTGATGGGATTCAACCTTCGCCCATCGACAGTGATGTGTTTGGCGGTATTTTTCCTGGCACCCATGGAGATCTCTGCCCAAGAACCTACTTTCTATCCTTCGAGAGGTACAAGACAAGAGCAATGGAAGTACATTGTCGACTTGGCCGTAGAGGCGTTCGCTATCAAGAACCGAGAAAACTCTCTGACCGGGATACAAAAAAGGGATGCCTTTAAGAAGCGTACACGTACTTTCTATTTTGCTGCGGATGCGTTGCGCGATTACGCGATTCAGTATTTTAATACTGTAGCAACGAAAGAGTCATCAGCATACCTTTACGTCGCATTCACTTGCGGTCTGTACTGGGAGAATTCTGGCGATGTTTGGCGGGCGCGTGGTTGGTTTCTGGAAGCGGATAGGTATCGCGCCGCGCTCACACAACAAGGTCGAATTATACCGACATACAATGGGACGAGCATCGGGAGCCTTCTTCCGGCGCGATTGGCACGCGTTGACAGACTCGCCAGGCTCTCGGGTGGTATTCATCCGGCAACATTCTCGCTCGACATCCTTTTTAGTGATGACGAGCATGCGGCAGCCACTGAGTTCCTGCTCAAGCACGAGGCGGACATAAGCGACCTGTTCGGCTCTGCTACCCCGAACGCACCGGATGACAGCGTAGCAAAGGTGGACACACCGTGAGTTTATGCAAAGACATAAAGAGGCACGGATACGTTCGCGCCTTGGCCCACCTTCTCATTCTCATTGCACTCGCGTGGTCCACATCAAGCGCCGTCAGCGCCCAGCCTCCCTCTCCCTCCACCATGGAGCATGCGGCACAATCGGTGGGGCGTGTGATTGCTAGGGGATGCACCTCGGCTCCCCAGCGAACGGGCACAGCGTTCCTTTGGCAGGATGCCCAAACGGTTGTCACCGCGCGGCACGTCGTGGCCGGCTGTTCGGCCATTCAGGTATCGTTTCCCAGTGCTGGCCTCGTCCGGTCCGCTAGCCCGACAAGGCAATTGCGCGAGCACGACCTCGTCCTACTACGGTTGGACAGTCCAGTCGGTCTCGAACCCCTTCAAGCATCGTTCGGGCTTCCGATGGTCGGATCGCACCTAGCCGTGCTCGGTTTCGCTCTCGGCGCTCCAACGCTGGACAGCAAATCTCTCGAAGTGACTCTAGCCAATTCACCCCCGGGTTCCCGGCTGATCGACATGCTGTCAGCGACCATGCAGGACACACTCAGGGCTAGCGGAGAGCTTAACCTCGAAAGCAATGTGTTACGGCTCGATGGCAATCTCTTGCCCGGCCATTCCGGAGCGCCATTGATCGATGCGGCGGGCAGGGTACGCGCGATCGGGAGCGGAGGCCTGCAAAACGGCGCCGGGGGCATCGTATGGGCCCTCCGGGCCGACTATCTCGGAGACTTGGCTTCCGGTGCCGTGATCACAACGGTTGAGGCTGTCGAGAGTGTGTCCGGTCTAAGCTTCGCATACCAAGAGGTCCAGTCGACAGTGCGCAGGGCCACGTGCGGCGCGGCGACCTTTGCTTTTTCGCGAACCCTTCCTCTGACGGCACTCTACGAAACGGCCGATGACAAGCTAGGCCTGCAACAGCTCGCGGTCGTCGCCAACAATGCTGATTTCGTGACCGGCACGGCCGCTTACGACATATGGCTGGATGAGGAGAATGGAGCTTCGATTGCCGTACCGACCGGAAGCCTTCTTGTGGCTACCGGTGGCGAACAATGCGTGGTGAACGTATCGCCTGAGGTGCAAATGCGCATTACGGCAACAGACTTACCGTCGACCAACGAGTTCATCCGGTGGCAGCAAGTCGAAGCTGCGGCGACGGCGTTCACGCAATCGGTCGCTTCGCAATTTGCCATCCCGCTCATGCCCGACCCGGGATTTACTTATGCCATGCCGCTGAACCGGCCCAGCGATGGGTTTGTGGTGCGACGCTGGGCATATTCGAGAATGTCACCAGGATATCGTATGAATGAGGTTAATTCTGAATACTTATTTATTACGAATATGGCACGCCAGAATCGATTTTATGGCATTGCTTCTCTACGTCGTAATTTTCTGATAGATATTCTTACCGCTCAAAATTGTCAGGTTCGACCCGATGCAGACGGGTGTTCTAATCTCAGGCAACACTTTATGCACTGGAGCGCATCTTCATTGGCGGTACACTTGGCGACTATTCCTCCACAATGATCGCACTTGGCATAGATTCTGCGCACAACCGGCGAATCCGATTTCAATCCGGCGCCGATTGACACATATCTGTAGGCGCTTGCACACGTACCGACATCTGATGGTCCGTTCCCGCTAGGGGCGAAATTACAAAGCCGGCCGCGCTCCACCTCCTCGACCCGCGCGAGCTCGGCGTTGACCAGACCGCCCTTGCGGTCGGTATCGGTCCAGCGGATGCGGTCTCCGGCGTGTAGCGCGATCTCCTTCCGCTCGTAGATCGTCACCGCGTCCTGCGTGAGGTTTCGGGCAAGGCGAGCGGGCCGGAACAGTTTCTCGGCGCCGCCGCGCATCGCTAGCCGCATCCGGTCGCCCTCGATGCCGACCACCGTGCCGCGATCGCCGCGGGCAAGCCCCTGGCTCGCCAGGCCCGTGCGGATCTCGACGATGCGATCGAGCTGGTAGCCCTTCATCAGCCGCGCGCCCTCACGACCGATATTGACCCGGTCGAGCACCTCGAAACGCACGCCCGAAGGCGCGATCTCGCCCGCCGCCTTCAGCTCGGCCTGCACCGCGAGATTGGCCTCCGTGCGCATCGTGCGCCCCGCGGTGAGCAGCAGCGTGGCATCCCTCTCCTCCTTCGGCAGCGCCGCCCAGTGCGCGGCCGCGGCGCCGGCGACGTCTCCGCCGTGAACCTCGGTCGTGACCGGCCTGAGCAGGTCGAACACGCCCGACAGGTTCTTGGCGTCGAGTGCGGCGACCACCGCCTTCATCGTGACCGAGCGCGAGCGCAGATTCTCGGTGATGTGGACCGCCGCATGACCCGCCTTCTGGCTCTCCTCGAACGGCTTGCCGGCGTCGATCGCGCCGAGCTGGCGGGTATCGCCGGTCTCGATCAGGCGGGCGGCGCCGGTGATCTCGGCGAGCCGGACCAGCCGCTCCATGTCGTAAGTGCCGACCTGGCTCGCCTCCTCGACGATGATGGCGGCGCCCCTGAGTTCGGCGGTCACCCGCTCGACATGCGCCGGCCGCGCGGTGCCGTCGATCACCCGCTCGTGCCGTCCGAGAAAGCGCCGGATCGTGCTCGCCTCGGCGCCGGTCTCTCGGCCGAGCTCGTTCGCCTTCTTGTTGGCGATCGCCAGCCCGATCACAATGCGGCCTTCCGCTTTCGCGATCGCCGTCACCGGCGCCAGCGCCGCCGACTTGCCGCGCCCCGGACCACCCTGGAGGTGCACCACTCGGTCCGACGAGGACAGCATCAGCACCGCCGCCGCCTCCTGACCGGGGTTGAGACGGCGCAGCCCGAGCTCGCGCGCCGCCTCCTGCGCGCGCCGCGGCATCGCCCGCCGGCCCGATCGGCGTCGACTGCCCCCGCCCCGCCGCGACCGCGCCGAGATAGTCCTGCTCGAGCCTGACTGCGCTCTCGGTGGTCAGCATGCGGCCGCCGTCGCCCAGCAGCAGGCCCTCCGCATCCAGCGCGCCGAGCCGCGCCTCGACATCCTCGACCGCCACCGGCCCGCCCCGCTCGAGCGCGAGGTGGATCAGGTCAAGACGGGAGAAAGCCGCCTCGGTCTCGCCGAGCTCGCGCGCGGCTGACGCCACCGCCTGCGCCGCGGCATAGGCACGCGGATCGAGCCTGCCGAGCCGCTCGGGCACCAGCGGATCCCCGTCGCGCGGTGTCAGCCCCATCCGGCCCGCGATCGCCAGCCCGCGTTCCCCTGCCCCGCGCAGGACGCGCATCAGCTGCGTCCACACCGTCTCACCGCGCCCGTCCCGCTTCAGCGCCTCCGCGATCAGCTTCTTCGGACTCCACCCGTGCCGCTCCGCCAGCGCCGCCCAGGCGCCCGCGCGCTGCTCGGGCAGCAGCTCGACCTCCTTGGGGTCGCGGGTCGCCAGCACCGCCAGTTCGCGCTGGTGCGGCATGCCCTCGAGGCCGCGTTCCTTGAGATAGGCTTCGACCTGCCCCGAGCGGCTCGAGAAGGCATCGATCACCGCGCGCGGCACACCGGCGATCTCGAACGCGCCGCATGTCGGATTGCGAGCAGGCTCCGTCCGATAGCCCAGCGCCTCGACCCGGGCGCGCAGCGCGGCGTTGAACACCGCGCCGGTCACCCGCTGATTGTCGTACAGCGCATCGGAGCGCAGCGCGCGCCATTGGCCGTCGGGGCGCTGCGTCGCATTGGCGATGAAAGTGTGGACATGGAGCTGCGGCTCGTTGCTCCGGTTGACGTCGTGGAGGAAGGTGGCCGCGACCAGATTGCCGGTGCGGACCGCCTGCTGCCGCCCGCCGGTCGAGGCCCGCGCCTCAGCAAGATTGCGCTCGACCCAGGACAATGTGACCGCCGATGCAACCCGGTTCGAGCCGATACATCCAGAATGACATCCTTTTCTCCCTGCAATTTCATCGTCCCCACTGATAGATCAAACGATCAACTGCCTGCAGTTGTGTATCGGCGACCTCCAGCCGCTGCTGAAGTTCGCTCAGATCAGCTACCGCGCATTCAAGCGCTCGCGGGAACGGAACGACAGGTTTTGTGGCGCGGAGTGGCGCGAGGCAGCGCACGGCTACGCAGATGGCAAAAGACGGCCTTCCATTAGCCCGCCGACTGCTAGAAGAGGAGTGGCGAAGTCATCTCTGAGCTCCGCAAAATATTTGACGTACCTCGGTCGAAGCTTTGCGACGCTAGAGTTGGAAGACGTCAAACTCCGTATGAGATGGCTGTGTCGTTCGTCAGCCATGATCAACGCCATGTTGGAGAAACAGGATCGTGGCGACACTCCCTGAATTGGCGCGGCGGCTTAACCGCGCGATCGAGGCGAACCGCGGCATTCGCTTTGAATATGACGACCTTGCGTTGCTTGCCGCGATCGGCGTCAATGAACTTATTCAGGTCGAAAACGCGAAATTCCAGAGAGAGCAATGTCTAAAGCGCGCCAACAAAGCCCTGCCGAACCCGAGCTTTACAGCCGAGGACGATATCGGCTTGCCTGGGATCGTCTCAGAGATGGAACCCTCCGCACCCCGTTCCTGCAGATCGTCTGGTATGACGAGACCGCAGGACGTAACCGCAGCCGCAGCACGGGTACAGCGAGTATTACGGACGCGGAGGACGAACTCGACAAGCTCTACCTCCAAAGGGAACGTGGGCAAGCCATCTGCCGAGCGTGCGGGCAGCCCATCAGGACAAGCGAAAACCAACTCGTAACGGCGGCAATCGCGGACTACCTCATCGCGCGCGCCAACAAGCCGTCGATCGGGTCGATCCGTCCTCGACTGGACCATATCGATCGGTACCTCGCGGCGAGCGACCAGACAGACATCACGTGCGACATGATCGATGACGACTGGATCGAAGCCTTCCGGGAGTGGGCGATCGAAGTTCCGATCGTGTCGCCCAAGGGATTGGAACGCGAACGAACCCCCGGCACGGTGGAGGCAAGCGTCCGCCAATTCGCAGCGGTGATCAACTACGCGTTCGCGCGCAAGGACACGACCCATCCTGCAAGCTTCAGGGTGAAGAAACCGAGCGAGGTGAGCAGAACGCCTACCTATCGCGCCGATATCAAGACGCTGGCTGCGATGTTCCGCTATGCCATGGTAGCGACCGCGAAAGGAGAGCAAAGCCGAAAGCGGATCGCGCTCCTGCGATTTCTGCAATTGAGCGTTATCACCTGGGGGCGCCCTGATGCGGTACACGACTTCCGCGCTGATCCGCAGTTCGGCCAGTGGAACGCTGATGCGAGGGTGATAGACCTTAACCCGCGCAATCGCGTGCAAACCCGCAAATATCGGCCGATGGTCCCGGTGGATGACCGCGCGGCAGCGCTGATCGCGGCGCGCAAGGAAGGCTATTTCGTTGGACCAAATTCGGTCGACAAAGCCTTCGATTACATGCTCGACAGTCTCAAGCTGCCTCGCGGCGGCGAGACCGGCATGAAGCTGATCCGCCGCTCGGTCGCCACCCTCGCGCGACGACGCCTCGGCGAGGAGCATTTCATCCAGGTGGAGAGGATGCTCGGACATAGCCGAATGTCGACGAGCGACCTGTACGCCCTGTTCGAACCGGGCTTCTTGGGACGCGCGCTGGCTGTCACCGAATCAATCATGGACGATATCGAGGCGTTGGCTCCAGGGGCATTTCACCGGACCGGCACCGGACCCCAGTCGCCTCTCGACGCCAACGCCGCAAAGATTTTGCCGCAGAATCAACAAGTTAGTTGGCGCACCCGAAGGGATTCGAACCCCTGGCCTCTGCCTTCGGAGGGCAGCGCTCTATCCAGCTGAGCTACGGGTGCCTAGGCGGGGTGCCCTAGCAAAGCCCGAGCGGGTCCGCCAGCCCCGATCTTGCCCCGTGCCCAAACTTGTATCGATCAGCGCTCGCGCGTTTCGAGTTCGCCGGCGGCGGCATGCTCTGCCGGAAACAACCGCCTCGTCATCGCCTCTGCCGATTCAGCCTTGCCATAGAGCCAGCCCTGCAGCCGTGCACAACCGGCAGCACGCGCCTTTTGCGCCTGCGCCTCGGTCTCGACGCCTTCGGCGGTGATCGAAAGGCCCAGCGACTTGGCCAGACCGACTATCGCCGCGACCAGTTCCTCGGCGCCCGGATCCTTGTCGAGCGGCGAGATGAAGGAGCGGTCGATCTTCAACCGATCGAAGCTGAGCTTGCGCAGATAACCGATGCTGGCGAACCCCGTGCCGAAATCGTCGAGCGCGATGCGGATGCCGAGGTTTCGCAACTGGGTGATCACCGCCGCCGCTGCATCCGGCCGGCGCAGCAGGAAGCTTTCGGTGATTTCCAGCTCGAGACGGTCGGCGGGAAAACCGGTCTGGTCGAGCACCTCGCGAATGTCGCCCGCCAGGTTGCGATCCCAGAACTGTGCCGGCGACAGGTTGACCGCGACATCGACTTCCCAGTGGCGCGCGGCCGTGCAGGCGGTACGCAGCACATGGCGGCCGAGCGGGCTGATCAACCCCGTCATCTCGGCGAGCGGCACGAAGGTGTCCGGCGGCACGTCACCATGCGCGGGATGGCGCCAGCGCGCCAGCGCCTCCACCGCGGTCACCCCGCCGCTGCGGGCATCGATGATCGGCTGGTAGAGCACGGCGATCTCGCCCTCCTCCACCGCAGCGCGCAGATTGCCCTCCATCAGCATGCGCAGATGATGGATCTTGTCCATGTCCGGGTGGTAGGCGCGCCAGCGGTTCTTGCCTTCCGCCTTGGCGGCGTACATTGCCACATCGGCGCGGCGCATCAGCGCGCCCTCCCCCTCGCCCGCAACCCCGTCATGGTCGGGCTCGCCGGTATCCTGCGCCACACCGATGCTGACCCCCAGATTGATACTGTAGGTGTCGACCGCGAAGGGGGGCTGCAGCGCGGCGACTACCGCCTCGGCGATCGCCTCCACCTCGGCCTGCGGCGTATCGATCAGCAGCATCGCAAACTCGTCACCGCCGGCGCGCGCCACGAAGGACCCGCGCGCCGCGCGCTCGATCCGCCGGGCGGCGTTGCGCAGCAGCATGTCGCCCACCGCGTGGCCATAGACGTCGTTGGCCCCCTTGAAACCGTCGAGATCCATGTAGAGCAGCGAGAGCTGGCGGCCGTCCTTCCCCATCTCGTTGATATGGGTGATCAGCTTGCGGCGGTTGGGCAGTCCGGTCAGCG
Source organism: Sphingomonas zeicaulis (assembly GCF_050433225.1). Lineage (NCBI taxonomy): Bacteria > Pseudomonadati > Pseudomonadota > Alphaproteobacteria > Sphingomonadales > Sphingomonadaceae > Sphingomonas > Sphingomonas zeicaulis. The sequence continues at coordinate 36,771 of NZ_JBNPXQ010000003.1, forward strand.
GATCATGATTGGCATGGCGCGTCGCCCGCGCCTCGCTGCGCTGGAGCGCGCGGATTGTGCGGTTGCCGCGACTGACGATCAGTTGCGCCACGACCAGCGCGATCAGCCCCACGAGCAGCAGCGCGGGCAGCACCTGCCGCCGCACCTCACTGCCTGGACGAGTCGGCGTCCAGCGCAGCCAGGCGATCGCTTGCCCGTCGCGATCGAGCATCGGTGCCGCCGCATCCTGTTCGGCCGGCGGTGTCAGCACCAGCCTCACGTCGCGCAGATGATATTGCTCGGCCATACGATCGAGATAGCGCCGGTCGAATCGATCGGCGATCACCAGCATCGTCGTCGGCCCCGGCGGCAGCGCCACCTTGTCGGTCAGCGGCACGACCGCCCCGACCGAATAGATATAGATGGCGTCGCCCTGCCGCGCGAACCCAGTGGCTACCGGCTCCCCATCGGTCGGCATGCCGCGCACCGCCGCCACGGATCGACCGAACTGCGGCCCCAGCATCGCCACCGCGTCCGTCGTCGGGCCGGCGCCATGGTTGACGTAGACCGTGCGATCCTGCCCATCGAGCACGAAGATATGGTGATAGCCCTGCGTGCCGCTGAGATAGGCAGTCACATTGTCCGCCATCCATTCGGATTGGACGGCCGCGGTGATGTTGCGCACCGCATCGTCCCACTTCGCGTAGTCGCGCAGATCGCGGCCGATCAGGTCCAAGCTGGTCTGCAGCGCGATCTGCAGCGTCTGTTCCTCGCGCAGCCGCTGCTGATCGTCCTGCGCGCGGCTGGTGAGGAACAGCAGCGCGAAAATGCAACCGAAACAGGTGACGAGCAGCGCCACTACCGGCGCGACATATTGCGCTGGCAGGTTCCGGCGCAATCGCGTCAACGCGTGGACCAGAGGCAGCATGCGTCCCTTGTCGCCGGATTGCCTTAACGATGTGTTGCGATCGAAACGGGAAAGCATGATGGACGGCCTCGCCCTGGTCCTTTATCCGCCCGCAGCCGGTTTGCGGTTGAAGCAGGAGACGAAACACGTGTCGATCATGTCGGACAGATGGATCCGTGAGCAGGCGGTGGCAAACGGAATGATCGAGCCGTTCGTCGAAAGCCAGCGGCGGGACGGTTGCATCAGCTTCGGTTTATCCTCCTACGGCTATGACGCGCGTGTCGCCGACGAGTTCAAGATCTTTACCAATGTCGATTCGGCGACGGTGGATCCCAAGGATTTCGCCGCCAACAGCTTCGTCGACCGCAAGACCGACGTCTGCATTATCCCGCCCAACAGCTTCGCGCTGGCACGGACGGTGGAATATTTCCGGGTGCCACGCGACGTTCTGGTGATCTGCCTGGGCAAATCCACCTACGCACGCTGCGGCATCATCGTGAACGTCACTCCACTGGAACCCGGCTGGGAAGGCCATGTGACTTTGGAATTTTCCAACACCACACCGCTGCCCGCCAAGATCTACGCCAATGAAGGCGCCTGCCAGTTCCTGTTCCTCCAGGGCAACGAGCCCTGCGAGGTCAGCTATGCCGACCGTGCCGGCAAATATATGGGGCAAAAGGGCGTCACCCTTCCCCGGCTGTGAGCGCCATCGGACAGGCTGGGTTCATGCGCCGGGGCGATAGTCCGCGCATGAACCGCATGCGTTTCGCCGTTGCCGCTGCCGCCCCGCTGTTCCTCGCCACGCCCGCGCTGGCGGAGGAGGGCGCTCCGTCACGAACCATCAACGTCACCGTCTATGGCGATGATGCCTGCCCGCAGGGCGATGCCGACGAGATCGTGGTGTGCGCGCGGCAGCCGGAAACGGAGCGCTATCGCATCCCCAAGAAGTTCAGGGGCAAGCGCAAAAAGGATGATGCGGCGGGCGCGAGCTGGACGTCGCGCGTCGAGGGGTTGGAGGACGCCTCACGCGCGATGCGGCCTGGGAGTTGCTCGGCCAGCGGCAGCTTCGGACAGACCGGCTGTGTGCAGTCCATGCTACGGCAGTGGTTCGCCGAGAAGCGGCAGAAGGACGCGGAAGAAGCCACGGTTCCCTGAACGACCGGCGCCGCGGCAAAACCGCGGCGCACCGGCGAAAACGAAGATCAGCGGACCGCAAACACTGCGCCGCGGTTCAACCCCTTCTTGGCGATGTCGTGCGACCAGCCGGGCTGATCGGATCCGGGCACGCTCATCAGCACATTATTGGCCTTCAGCGCCTTGCGATACAGCGCCGCCGCCTCGGTGGCGCGGCCGGTTTCGGCATAGACGAAGGCCAGGTTGAGAAGAACCGAGGGCTCCTTCGGGAACACCACCGCCTCACGTTTCAGATTCGCTTCGGCAAGGTCGAGATTGCCGGCGCTGATCGCCTTGTAGCCATAGGGGTCCGCCGCTGCCTGGCGCTCGGCTGTCGTTGCGCAGCCCGCCATCAGCGGCGCTGCGACAAGGATCGAGAACAGCACTTTCTTCATGGGATCAACCTCTCTCATGTCGTTTCAATGACAGTATTGTTACGTTCATATGACAGACATGTGAAGCGCGTTTTTGCGTTGAAATTTGCGCCCATCGCCGACCGAGGCACTGGATTAAAAAACGGTTTTTATTGCCTAATTTACCTTATCGGCGTCAGATGCGTCCATAATGATCGCATTTGCTGACGACGCTTTTTGTGACAGCGGCTGTCACAAAACCCTGCTGATTCGAGGGCTTGCGTGCCATCGTCCGAGGCGTCAGCCTGACGGGCAAAGATGCGGACGGGGAGGATGAAGGTGCGGACGCACGATCTGGTGATACATGGTGCGAGCGGCTTTACTGGCCGGCTGGTCGCCGAATATCTCTCCGACACTGCAGATCCCGCGCTGCGTTGGGCGCTTTCCGGCCGAGACCTCGACAAGCTGGCGGCGGTGCGCGACGCGATCGGCGCGCCCGATACGCTTCCGCTGATCCGCGCGGATGCAGACGATCCCGAATCGCTCGCCGCCCTCGCCGTCTCGACCCGCCTCGTGCTGACCACGGTCGGCCCCTACCAGCTTTACGGATCGGGGCTGGTCGCAGCGTGCGCTGCGGCTGGCACCGACTACGTCGATCTATGCGGTGAGCCCGCATGGATGCGCATGATGATCGACGCGCATAATGCCGAGGCGCAGGCGAGCGGCGCGCGCATATTATTCTCCTGCGGCTTCGATTCGATCCCGTTCGATCTCGGCGTGCTGATGTTGCAGCAGGCGGCGCAGCGCCGTTTCGGTAAGCCCGCGCAGCGGGTAAAGGGCCGCGTCGTCAAGATGAAGGGCGGCGCTTCGGGCGGCACGCTCGCCAGCATGCGCGCGACGATGGCGGCGGCGGCCAAGAGCCTCGACGTGCTCAGGCTGATGAAGGATCCGTTCGCGCTGACGCCGGGCTTCGAAGGGCCGCACCAGCCGAGCGGACTGATTCCCGAATATGACGTGGATGCCGGCGTCTGGGCGGTGCCGTTCGTCATGGCGACGATCAACACCAAGAATGTCCACCGCACAAATGCGTTGCTCGGCCACCCTTGGGGCACCGACTTCGCCTATGACGAGATGCTCTACACCACGCTGGGCGAGGCGGCAAAGGCCGCGGCCGAGGCGATCGCCAAGGCCAATCCGTTCGGCGACAGCCCGTTGAAGCCGGGCGAAGGCCCCGACAAGGCCGCGCGCGACGCGGGCTTCTACGAGGTCTGCTTCCTCGGCAGGACCGCCGCCGGCAACGATCTGCGGCTGACGGTGATGGGTGACCGCGACCCGGGCTATGGATCGACCAGCCGGATGATCACCGAGACCGCGCTGTGCCTGCTCGATGACGGTGCGGACGTGGCGGCGGGGATCGCGACACCGGGCGCGGCGCTGGGCGCGAAGCTTGCCGAGCGGCTGCAGGCGCGGGCCGGGCTGCGGTTTACCGAGGAGGGGTAGTTAGTAGGTGCGCTCGGGCGCCCCCTCATCCAGCAGCTATCGCATTCCCGCATCTTGGATGGATTGAGCGGGGCTGCCGCCGCGCTCCCTCGCCCCTATGGGGCGAGGGCTGAGCAGCCCCCTCAGTTCCAGCTCTCCCGCCGCAACCAGTCCTGAAGCTTCTGCCTGAGGCTGCGCATCACCAGTTGGACGTAAACGGCGTAGACCGCCGCGAAACCGCCCAGCCACCACAGCCAGTTGCTGCCGGGCACCAGCAGCAGCTTGAGCGCGACCAGCGCGGCGGCCCAGAAGATCAGCAGCACGCGGATGTTGAGTTCGAACAGTATCGATCGCCATCCCGCAGGAAAAGCCATCACCCGTGCGCCTTCAGGCGTTTCGGCCTCATCCAGCGCCACCGCCGCATTCCGCCGGCGCGTCACCCGGCCGCTGTCGACATAGGCGAACGCATCGAAGCGGCGGAATTTGTCGAAGCCCTCACCACGCTCGAATGCGAACGCGTCCGACGACATCCGCGTGACGACATAATGGCCGCCGAACCCCGCCACGATCCGCTCGAACCGCGCATCGTCGAGCGCCGGCCAGTCCAGTTCCCAGTTCACCACGCCAAGCGCCAGCCGCAGCCAGTCGATCCGCCCTTCCCGCTCCATCGCTCAGCGCCGCCGGCCTTGATGGCGGATATTCGCCGGGCGCCCGCGCTTGCCGACGATGCGCCGGTCCTTGCGCGGACGGTCGTGGCGCATCGGCATGTGATTGACGCCCTCGGGCAATTCGAAGCGCAGCGCGCCGCTCACCGGATTGGCCTCGACCAGCCGCAAGGGCAGCATCTGCCCACGCGCATAGGTGTCGCCCGATTCCTCGCCCTCCAGGGTCTGGCTCGCCTCGTCATAGCGGAAGCGTTCGGCGCCCAGCGTCGAAACCGGCACCAGCCCGTCCCCGCCGAAGCCGGCGACGGTGGCGAAGAAACCGAAGCTCTGCACGCCGGTGATCCGCGTATCGAGCACCTCGCCGATGCGGGTCGCGAGGAAGGCAGCGACATAGCGGTCGATCGTCTCGCGCTCCGCCTCCATCGCGCGGCGCTCGGCCTGGCTGATGGTTTCGCCCAGCCGAACCATCGCGCCGGCATCCTCCTCCGATAGCCGCGTCGCACGCGCCTCGGGCTCTAGCGCATAAGCGCCCACCAGCGCGCGGTGGACGACCAGGTCGGCGTAGCGGCGGATCGGGCTGGTGAAATGGGCGTAGCTGCCGAGCGCGAGGCCGAAATGGCCGGCGTTGACCGGCGCATAATAGGCCTGCGTTTGGCTGCGCAGCATCTGCTCCATCACCAGCGCGCGGGTCGCCTCGTCATTGGCATCCAGCCGCTTGATGAGCTGGTTGAAGGTGGCGGGGCGCACGACCTGGCCCAGCGCGAAGCTGATGTCGAAGGTTTCCAGATAATCCTTCAGCGCGACCAGCTTCTCGCGGCTCGGCGGTTCGTGGACGCGGTACATCACCGGCGCCTTCTTTGCCTCCAGTGCCTTGGCGGCGGCGACGTTGGCGGCGATCATATAATCCTCGATCAGCCGATGCGCGTCGAGCCGCTCGCGGATCGCGATGCTCTCGATCCGGCCAGTCTCGTCGAGCACCACGCGCCGCTCGGGCAGGTCGAGCTCCAGCGGCTCGCGTTTGTCGCGGGCGGCGGCAAGCGCGCGCCAGCAGGCCCACAGCGGCTTCAGCGCCTCCTCGACCAGCGCCCCCTCGCCCGCATCGATGCGCGCCTGCGCATCCTCATAGGCGATGTTCGCCGCCACGCGGATCACCGCGCGGGTGAAGCGCTGTTCGAGGATCTTGCCCGCGCGGTCGATCACCAGATGGCAGACCATCGCCGCGCGATCCTGCCCTTCCTTCAGCGAGCAAACATCCGCCGAGAGCCGTTCGGGCAGCATCGGCACGACGCGATCGGGGAAATAGACGCTGTTGCCGCGCTTGCGCGCCTCGCGGTCGAGCTGCGACCCCGGCCGCACATAGAAGCTGACATCGGCGATCGCGACGATCGCGCGCCAGCCGCCAGGGTTGGCGGGATTTTCGTCCGGGCTTGCCCACACCGCATCGTCATGGTCGCGCGCGTCGGCGGGATCGATCGCGACGATCGGCAGATGGCGCAGATCCTCACGTTGACCGAGAGCCTGGGTGGCGATCTCATCCGCCTCCTCCAGCGTCTCTTCCTTGAAACGGTCGGGGATGCCGAATTTGTGGATGGCGATCAGGCTGAACGCCCGCGGCGCGAAGGGATCGCCCAGCACCTCGCTGACCTTGGCGGTGATCCGCGGCGGCCGGCCGGTCTTCTCGGCGAGGACGAGATCGCCAGGCTGGGCGGGGCCGACGTCCGAAATCTGGGTGTCGCGGCGCTCGCGCTTGTCGACCGCGCGCAGCCACAGCCGCCCCTCCTGCTCCTCGACGACGCCGAGGATGAGTTCCTCGCCGCGCGCCAGCTTCTTCATCGGATGCGCCACCCAGCCGGCGCCCTTTTCCTCGGTGCGCGCAAGGATGCGGTCGCCCACGCCCAGCGCGGACCGCTTGCCGCGCTCGATCACGCGCAGTCGCGGCGGCGGCTTGCCGTCCGCCTCCCAGCGCTCGGGCACCGCCACGGGCTGGTCGCCGTCGATGTCGACGATGCGCAGCACCGTCACCTTCGGCACCCCGCCCATCTTGTGGAAGGCGCGGCCGGGGGCGCTGTCGATCAACCCCTCGTCCGCCATGTCCTTGAGCAGCGCTTTCAGCGCGATCTTCTCATGGCCATGCAGCGCGAAGGCGCGCGCGATTTCCCGTTTGCCGGCCGGCTGGTCGGAACGTGTGATGAAGTCGAGGATTTGCTGGCGGCTGGGCAAGCCCGGCGAAGGCGGTTTCGGCATCGCCGGAACATAGGGGGTTGGCCCCGCCCGTCCAACCGATATGCTGAGAAGACCTCATGGAATATGACATCCTCATCATCGGCGGCGGGATCAACGGCGCGGCGATCGCACGCGAAGCGGCGTTGCTCGGCCAGAAGGTGCTGCTCGTGGAGCGCGACGATCTCGCCTCCGCCACCTCCTCCGCCTCGACCAAGCTGATCCATGGCGGCCTGCGCTATCTGGAATATTATGAGTTCGGGCTCGTGCGGGAGGCGCTGAAGGAGCGCGAACGGCTGCTGGCGGCGGCGCCCCACCTGATCCGGCCGATGCGCTTCGCGCTGCCCCATGAAGACGGGCTGCGACCCTGGTGGCTCGTGCGGCTGGGGCTGATGCTCTACGACCGGATGGGCGGGCACATCTCGCTGCCCCACTCGCGCGGCTGGGGCGAGGAGGATGGCGCGATCCGCGCGCCGCTGAAGGATCCGGCGGTGCGCGGCTTCCTTTATTCGGACGCCTGGGTGGACGATGCCCGGCTGGTCGTGCTCAACGCGCGCGACGCCGCAGACAATGGCGCGACCATCCTCACCCGCACCGCGCTGACCGGCGCGCGTCGCATCGAGGGCGGCTGGCAGGCGACGCTGTCGGACGGGAAGGACGTGACCGCACGCGCGATCGTCAACGCGGCCGGCCCCTGGGTGACGGAGGCGCTGCGACTGACCGGCGCCAACGCCGCCGCCGGCATCCGGCTGGTCAAGGGCAGCCACATCATCGTGCCGGCGCAATATCGCGGCGACCACGCCTATATGCTGCAGCAGCCCGACCGTCGCATCGTCTTCGCCATCCCCTGGCTGGACGACAAGCTGCTGATCGGCACCACCGACGTCCCCGTCGAGCGCCCGGAGGATGCGCGTATCGACGAGAGCGAGATCGACTATCTGCTGGGCGCCGCCAACCGCTGGTTCGCGTCGCAGCTTCGCCGCGAGGATGTGTTATGGACCTACAGCGGCGTCCGCGCGCTCTATGACGACGGCGCCAGCGAGGCGCGCGCGGTAACGCGCGACTATGTGCTGGAACTGGATGCGGCGGGGGCGCCGATCCTCTCGGTGTTCGGCGGCAAGATCACCACCGCGCGCCAGTTGGCCGAGGATGCGTTGAAGAAGCTCGCACCCGCGATCGGCATCGATGCACATCCCGTAAGCCGCGCGCGCGTGCTGCCGGGCGGCTATGTCGCGGCGTTCGGCGATTTCCTTGCCGACATCCGCACGCGCTACCCGTTCCTCGGCGAAGCGCGGGCCGAGCGGATGGCGCGCGCCTATGGATCGCTGCTCTACGACATGCTGGGCGACGCCGCGGACGCGACGGCGCTGGGCGAGGATCTCGGCGGCGGGCTCGGCACGCGCGAACTCGACTGGCTGGTGACGCGCGAATGGGCGCGCACCGCGGAAGACGTGCTGTGGCGCAGGACCAAGCTGGGCATCGTCGCACCGCCCGAAACCGCCGCGCGGATCGAACGCTATCTCGGCGAGCGCGCTATCGGCCAGCCCTGAGCTGGCGCAGCAGCGCCACCGGCAGCAGCGTACCGAGCAGCAACCCGGGCAACGTCGCCGCGCCCTGCACCAGCGCATCGGCAACATGCGCGACGCCGGCGGTGCCGAACGGCTTGAACATCGCCGCCGAGATCGTACCCACCGCCGACGAGAACAAGGTCGTGCCGAGCCACACGAGAATCACGAACGCGGCGATGTGCCACCCCGCGCCGCGCGTCAGTTCCTGCGAACGACGCATCAGCGCCAGCGGGCTGCGCCCCTCCCCCAACGCCAGCAGCGGCGTGCACAGCACCAGTCGCCCGGCGAAATAGATCGCGGGCAATATGAACATCAGCGCGCCGCCGATCATCGCCAGCATCACCACCAGCCGCTGCAGCAGGTGCCACGGATACAGCCGCAGCGCGCGCACCAGCGCCTCGCCCACCGTCGGCCGATCAGGCGCGGCGAGCAGCACCGTCATCGCCAGCTCGCCATAGGCCACCCACAGCGCGTGCAAGACGAATTCGGCCTGATGCTGCTGATAATAGGCAAGCATCATCGCGAACGCATCGTCGCCCGCGGCCGGCTGCGGCATCGCCGGCAGGAAGGCATAGAGCAGCGCGGTCGGCAGCAGCATGAAGAACCCGCCGATCGCGAGCAGCAGCGGCCGCTCACGCCGGAAGGTTTCGATCATCTCCTTCCAGAGTGCATCATAAGCCGGCGGACGATCGAGCGGAGTCGGGGATGTCGGGGGTATCAGGCGAACCGCTCCCATGCACCGGGCCGGCGATCGAGCGCCTCGTGCAGCTTGGCAATGAAGATGAGCGCCGTCATCGAGAGCAGCGCGGAGGCAATGGCGGTAAAGGCCGGCGCCAGCAGCCAGGCGATGCCCGGCGCGAGCAGGCGAAAGACAAGGCCTAACACGGAGCCGACGGCAAGCGCGACCACCCCCGACACCAGCAGATACAGCAGCAGGGTGCCGAAGATCCGCCAGAAGAAGCCGCGCGTGGCGGCGAACGAGATGCGGATCGCCGCGATCGGCCCCGTCCCCGTCGCGACCAGCGGCGTGATCAGGATGAGCCGCGCCCAGGTGCACAGCACCACGATCAGGAAGGCCAGCATGTAGAGGACGAGCCAGGGCGGCAGCACCGGTGGCTGTGCCTGCAGGTCGGCCGCCCCCGTCACGACCGCGCCGACCAGCGGCAGCGCGCCGAGCATGCCGACGAGCGCGAGCAGCAAGGTCGCCCCGATCATCGCACCCAGCCGCGGCAGAGCGCCGCCGAACGCACCCTGCGCCGTCGTCGCGCGGTCCAGCCCCAGCATGGTGACGCCGATCTGCCCCAGGATCGACCACAGCGCGCCGACGAGCAGCAGGAGCATCGCCGTCAGCCGCATCGCGGGCGACGCGGTGGCGAGCGTCGACTGCAGGATCGAAGAGAACGCATCATTGACGCCGATCGTGGCGAGCGCGAGCAAAGCCGCCGGTCGCCAATGATCGGCGAGATGGCGGGTGGTGCGATCCCACACCGCGCTGATCGAGAGAGTCGCTGGAGCCATGAGCGCGGCCCTCTTGCCGCAAGCGGCGTTGCCCGACAACCGGCGATTGGGATCGGCCCTGCGCTTGCATCCGCGCAAGGCAGGGGCCAAGTGCAGCGCATGGATCAGACAGACGATCTCGACGGCGTCGAATGGCAGCAGGCGCCGGGGCTCACCGACTATCCGTCGGCGCATGACGATATGGAAGCGCGCGCGCAGGCGATCCGTGCGGGCACGGCGGCGGAGCGCATCTGGCTGCTGCAGCATCCGCCGCTCTACACCGCCGGCACCAGCGCCGATCCGGCCGAACTGATCGACCAGCGCTTCCCGGTGTTCAGCACCGGGCGCGGCGGGCGCTATACCTACCACGGTCCCGGCCAGCGCGTCGGCTATGTCCAGCTCGACCTGCAGCGCCGCGGGCGTGACGTGCGCTGCTTCGTTCATGGGCTGGAAGCCTGGGTGATCGCCGCGCTCGACCGGCTGGGCGTGCGGGCCTGGGCGGTCGACGGGCGCGTCGGGATCTGGACCGACGATGGCGGGCGGGAGGCCAAGATCGGCGCGATCGGCGTGCGCGTGAAGCGCTGGGTGACGCTCCACGGCTTCTCGGTGAACGTCGATCCGGATCTGTCGCATTTCGGCGGCATCGTGCCGTGTGGCCTGCCCGATTATCCGGTGACAAGCCTCGCCCGGCTGGGGCTTCCGTATGCAGCGGAAGCCTTCGATGCGGCACTGCGCGCGGCCGCACCGGCTTTCCTCGCGCGGCTCCAGCGGCAGACCACCCTTGAGGGGCATGCCCTTTGCGGGTAATGTCTACCTCGATTTGGGTATTAGGCGGAAGCTGCCAAATCGACAATCTAGGGAGTCATATATGCGCCACCTCGTTTCCAAGCTGATGACCGCTTCGATGGTTGCCGGTGCGGCCCTGCTCGTTTCCGCCTGCGGCGGCGAGAAGCCCGCTGCCGAAACCAACACCACGACCGAACTGAACGAAGCCGATCCGATGATGGATGGCACCGCCAACGACACCATGACCGATGGCGATGCGATGATGAACGACAGCGGCAACATGATGGACAGCAACATGATGGCCGGCAACGCGATGTAAGATCGCGCGTTCGCCTCATCAGCGAATGTAGGGGCCGTCCGGGTGATCCGGGCGGCCCTTATGATTCCGGCGTCCGCCCGATTTGCGACAGCATCGGGCGCATCGGTCAGAATTCGTTAACAAGGTGTTGAGGAAACAGGTTGAGCCGTGGCCAAAACCGGCTAATATCCCCACTTCACGGGAGAGAGTTTTGGGAAGCGTGTTGGGAAACTCGTGGCAAGGGGCCGCCAGGGCGGCAGCGGGCGCGGTCGGGGTCGCGTGCGCATTGGGAACAGCAGCGCCGGCTTCGGCGCAATTCTTTTACAAGACGACGCCGTTCGAGACCGGCCCCGTCACCGGCAGCGAGCCTGGCCTCGGCCTGCCGCTGCCCGGCGCGACGCCGGCCGAATATCGCGCGGCGCTGATCTGGAACATGCGCGCGGCGCTGAATGTCGCAGCGCTGCAATGCCAGTTCGCGCCGCAACTCGGCACGCTCGCCAATTATAATGCGATCCTGCAAAATCACCGCGCCGAGCTAAAAAGCTCGTACGACGTGCTCGCGGGCTATTTCAAACGCACCAACAAGACCGCGAAGGCCGGGCAGGACGCGCTCGATATCTACGGCACCAAGACCTACAGCGCCTTCTCCACCGTCGGCGCACAGCTCGGTTTCTGCCAGGCCGCGGGCAATATCAGCACTGCCGCCCTGTACACGCGGCAGGGCAAGTTTCACGAACTGGCGGAAAACCGCATGCGCGAACTGCGCAGCAGCCTGATCTCGCGGCGCGAGCTGAAATTCCATTATTATGTCGTGGAATATTATCGGCCCAACCTGCCGAACCTGAATTCGCTCTGCTGGGACAAGACCAACAACTACGACTTTAAGCGCTGCCCATGGGTAGGCTACACCCGCGTCGCGCGCTGAGCTGACTTGATTTCTCCTCCCCGACGCTGCGCGCCGGGGAGGAGAAAACGCGCCTCAGCGCAGCCCCAGCATCTTGTGCGTCTGCAAGGTCAGCCGCCAGAGCGGGCGGGCCATCGCAAGCGCAACCGCGGCGTCGCGATTGGCGGCATATTCGGCATCGTCCATCGGCTGGACGAGGAAGTTGGCGAAGTCCCACCCCTCTAACTCCGCAAGGTCGATCCCCGCCTGCGGCCAGACCAGCTTGAGTTCGTCGCCGCGCGTCTGCACCACAGCGCTGCCGGCCTTGGGGCTGATGCACACCCAGTCGATCCCTGGTGGCGCCGCGATCGTGCCGTTGCTCTCGATCGCGATCTCGAAGCCGGTATCGTGCAAGGCATCGATCAGCGCCGCATCCACCTGCAGCAGCGGTTCGCCGCCGGTCAGCACGACATAGGGCCGCGCCCCCTCGGCCATGCCCCACAGCGCGCCGACATGCGCGGCGAGTGCCGCGGCATCGGCGAAGCGGCCACCGCCATCGCCGTCGGTGCCGACGAAATCGGTGTCGCAGAATCGGCAGACCGCGGTCGCGCGATCCTTTTCGCGGCCCGTCCACAGGTTGCAGCCGGCAAAGCGGACGAACACCGCCCGCCGGCCCGCGCGACGGCCTTCCCCCTGCAACGTCAGGAAGGCTTCCTTGACCGCATAATTCGCCATGTCAGGGCTGCTGCGCGTAGCCCGTCGGATCGGGCAGGCCCGCCTCCTCGAAGCCCTTGGCGCGCAGCCGGCAACTGTCGCAATATCCGCAATGCAGGCCGCCGGGCGCCGGATCATAGCAGGACCAGCTCATCCCCGCGTCCAGCCCCAGCCGCGCCGCCTCGCTGACGATCTCCGCCTTGCTCATGTGCTGCAGCGGCGCGCGGATGCGGAACCGGTCCCCCTCCACCCCCGCCTTGGTGGCGAGGTTGGCGAGCGTCTCGAACGCGTCGATGAATTCGGGGCGGCAATCCGGATAGCCCGAATAATCGAGCGCGTTGACGCCGACATACAGGTCGCGCGCGCCCGTCGCCTCGGCCCAGCCCAGCGCCAGCGAGAGGAAGATCGTGTTGCGCGCAGGCACATAGGTGACCGGGATATCGTCCCCCACCCCACCCTTCGGCACCGCGATGTCGTCGGTCAACGCGGATCCGCCGAACCCGCGCAGGTCCATCGGCAACACGATGTGGCGCTCCGCGCCCAGCGTCCTGGCGATGCGGCGTGCCGATGCGATCTCGACGGTGTGGCGCTGATTATAGTCGATCGTCAGCGCGAGCAGGCGAAAACCGTCTTCGCGGGCGCGCGCGGCGCTCACCATCGAATCGAGGCCGCCCGAAAGCAGCACGACCGCAAGCGGCGATGTGGATTGGGACATGCGCCTGCGGCTATCCCCCAAGCGCCCGCAACGCAAGCGCTGACACCGTAAATCGCCCGATTCTCCTTGACGTGCGCCCCGCCGGCATGACCACTCCCGCGCTGAGTGTTGCCGGGGGGCATGTGATGATCAGCTTCCATCGATCGATCCAGTTGAAGATATTGGGCGTGGCGATCGGGCTTTTGGCGGCAATGGTCGCGGCGATGATCTTCGCGTCGCAATCCACTGCGCGGGTCAATCGCCAGCTGGCGACCTTCACCGAAGCGATGCTGCCCTTCGCATTGGCCGCCAAGGATATGCGCGCCGCCATGCTGACCGAACAATGGGCGATCCTGCATCGTGAACCCGGCCTGTGCGGCGCCGGCTTCGCAGGGCGGAGCAAGGCGATCCAGCAGCAGCTTGCGACCATGGAGACGATCCGCCGCCGCGGCGAGAGCATCGCCATCCTCGAGATCAACCGTTCCAAGTTCGTCGAACTCCGGCCGCTGGTGGCGGAAATCGCCGAGCGTCATGGCCAGTTGATCGCCGATGTGCGCCGGCTGTGCGCGGCGGGCGACAGCGAGACCGGGCGGATCGCCGGTGCGCTCGCCCGCGACCGCGCGATCGAGATCGAGCATCATGTCGACGATCTCAGTGACGATATCGCCGTCTTCTCCCGCCAGAGCGTCGACATGGTGCAGGCCAATGAGCAGCGGGCGCTCTATGCCAACCGCCTACTGGTGGGCATCGCGGCACTGGTTGGCGTCTATCTCGCCTGGCTCGTGGCGCGCGGCCTCACCCGGCCGATCGAGCGGCTGCGGCAGGGCGCGCTGGCGGTACAGTCCGGCAATCTCGAACGCGAGGTGCCGGTGACGACCACCGACGAGATCGGCGACGTCACCCGCGCGTTCAACGCGATGATCGGCGAATTGCGGTTGAAGGAGGAGATCAAGGCGACCTTCGGCCGCTATATTGACCCGCGCATCGTTTCCACCCTGATCTCGGCCGACGCGCAGCGATCGATGGCCGGGCAGCGCCAGTCGGTCACCATCTTCTTCTCCGACCTCGTCGGCTTCACCCCCATCGCCGACCGGCTGACGCCGGATGGGCTGGTGACCCTGATGAACGCCTATTTCAGCGCGATGTCCGAAGCGATCCGCGCCGAACATGGCATCATCGACAAATATATCGGCGATGCGGTGATGGCGTTCTGGACGGCACCGTTCGTCACCGAGGGCAATCAGGCGGAGGCCGCCTGCCGCGCCGCCCTGGCGCAGTTCGATCGCCTCGCGGAGTTCCGCCGCCAGTTGCCCGATCTCATGCGGCTGCGCCACGATCTGCCGCCGATCGACATCCGCATCGGCCTGTCTTCCGGCGAGGCGGTGGTGGGGAGCATCGGATCGGATGCGGCGCGCAACTTCACCGTGATGGGCGATGTGGTCAACGCCGGATCTCGGCTGGAAAGCGCCAACAAATTCTACGGCACGCGCATCCTGATCGACCAGGCGGTCCGCGATCAGGCGGGCGCGGCGATCGCGGTGCGGCAGGTCGATTGCGTCATCCTCAAGGGCCGCAGCGAGGCGAGCGCGATCTTCGAACTGCGCGGCCTCGACGGCGACGCCGCGCGGGACGAACTGGTCGAGCGCTATGACGCCGCCTTTGCGGCCTACCGGGAGGGCGATTGGGCGACAGCGCAAGAGGGGTTCGACGCCTGCCTCGCCCTCGCCCCCACCGACGGCCCCGCCCGCCTGCTCGCCGCCCGCACCGCGGCGCTGGCCGCCGATCCGCCGCTCGGCTGGTCAGGGGTGTGGAAGATGGAGACGAAATAGGCGCGGGTGGATTGTCCGAGCGCCGAGACGGAAACCTGCAATAATTCCCCCTCCCCTTCAGGGAAGGGGTTGGGGTCGGGGCGAACGTAGCGAGCTTCCGGCAATGCCGGAAACCGCGGCGTCGGGGGCATTGAGCCCCCGCCCTCGCTCCCCACCCCCGAGCCCCTCCCCTGAAGGGGAGGGGAGAGGCTTGACGTAGGTTCAAGTAACGGGCTCGCCCCCTGCTCAATTCGCCTCGATATGCCGCTCCGCCTCGCTGATCAACGCAACCTCGGCAAAGTCCAGTTCTTCCTGCAGGATCAGGAACGCATCGGCGCTCACTTTCTCCTCGTGAAGCAGTTCCTCAAGCCGCGCCCGCTGACGGTGGATCGCGGCGAGCCCGACGCGGCGCTTCTCGTCGATCAGGGACCGATCGAACGGATGGACCGCGGCAATGCGGGCGACCTCGAACGACAGCCGCCAATGATCGGCCATCTGCCCCTTTTCGGCATCGAGTGCGCCGAGCGCATGGCGGGCCAGTTCCGCCCGCCCCTCGACCAGCTCGCCATCGATGCCGTCGCCGGTATCGAGCCCCAGCAGGCGCACCAGCGGCGCCAATGTCAGCCCTTGCAGCACCAGCGTCACCAGCACCACTGCGAAGGCGGCGAGCACGATCAGGTCGCGCTGCGGGAAGCTGGCGGGCAGCGCGAAGGCGCCCGCCAATGTCACCAGACCGCGCATCCCAGCCCAGCCGACGAGAATGCCCTGCCGGAAAGTTGCCGCCCGCCCCGCGCCGCGGACCCCGGGAAGATGCCAGGCCAGCCGGTTGTAGATCAGCACCCATGCCATCCGCACCACGATCACGCACAGCACCACAGCGCCCGCGAACCATGCCGCCTCGCGCAGCCGCTCCGCCGACATTTCCCCCACGATCGTGCGTGCCTGCAGCCCCATCAGCAGGAAGGCGAGCACGTTGAGCACGAACACCATGGTATCCCACGTCGCGAAGCTCTGGATGCGCATGCGCGGCGGCGTCTGGATATTGCCGGCATGGCCTATCGTCATGCCCAGCGCGACGAGGCATAGCACCGCCGACAAATGCAGTCGCTCGGCGATGATCCACATCCCGAACGTCATCAGGAATTCGGCGGCATTCCCGCCCAGTGTCCCGTTGGTATAGCGCCGCAGCCAGAGAAACAGCCGCCCGCAGACGATCCCCAGCAGGATGCCGCCGGGCGCCGCGAGCCCGAGCCGCACCGCCAGTGCGCCATCGACCGCATGGCTTTCATGAAAGGCGAGCGCGCCGGTGAACAGCAGCAGCGCGGTTGCGTCGTTGAGCAGACTTTCGCCACGCAACACCGTGACGGTACGTGACGGCATGCGCACGCTGCTGAGCACCGCCGTCGCCGCTGCCGCATCGGGCGGCGAGACGATCGCGCCCAGCGCGATCGCAGCGTAGAGCGGCAGTCCGGCAAGCGCGACGCCCAGCCCGGCGACCGCCGCCGCGCTGATCAGCACTGCGCCAATCGCCAGCGCCGCCAGCGGCCGCCACAAGGATCGCGCCGACGAGATCGGGAAGTCGTAGGCGGCATCGAGCAAGGCAGGTGCGATGAACAGCGCCAGCGACAATTGCGGGTCGAGGCCGATCGCGGGCGTGCCCGGCACAAGCGCCAGCACCAGTCCGGCTGCCGCCAGCATCGTCGGATACGGGATCGCCAAACGGCGTGAGACTTGGAGCAGTAGCAGCGCGATCGCGAGCAGCAGCAACAGGCTTTCGAGGAAGGTCATGCGCGGCCCCCCTGCGCTTGCCGCATGCCGAGCCCGCGATCGATCGCGTCGGCCGCCGCGATGCCGCTCTGCCAGGCGCCATGCGCGGTCGAGAAATCGGTGACCGAGCAGGCCTCTCCCGCGAAGCACAGCCGCTCGTCCACCGGCCGGGCGAGCGTAACGCGCGCCGCCGCGCGCCCCGGCAACGCATGGCTGTAGGAACCGCCGATCGTCGGTTCGCGCCGCCATTGGGTGACGACCAGCGGCGTCAGCCCTTTCACGAAATCGCTGCCGAGCAGGTGGCGCAGCTCTTCGATCGCGAAGGCGTTCGCGGCCGCTTCGCCCCCACGCTCCAACGCCTCAGCCTGTCGCCCGCCGAGATAGCATTCGATCAGCGGCCGGCCAAACGGACGGAGATAGTAGCTGCCCGTAGCGGCGCTGTCGGCGCGGCCGAGAAGATGCGATTCGGGCGGCACCATCTCGGGCTCCGCCATCGCGAAGAAGATCTTGTCGGCGAGACCCAGCGGCAGACCGGCGGCGGCATGGATATGATCGTCGGCCACGCCGGGCAACCGGACGCCGCCCTGTGAGAGCACCGCCGTAGATACGGCGACGATGGCGGCCCGCGCCCGGATCGCCCCGTCCGCGGTCTCCAGCGTGACGCCCGCATCCATCGCAATGGCAGTCACCGGTGTGCCGAGCCTTGTGGGCACGGCGCCGCCCAGCCCGGCGAGGAAGGCGCCATAGCCGCTCTCCAGCCGCCAGTTGGTCTCGGTCGCGGCATCATCATAGTTGACGAAATCCGCCGCCGACAGCCGATCGAGCTCGGTACCGTTGACGAAGCTGCTGAGCCCGTCGACGAAGCCACGCCAGCGATCGTCGGCGGGCATCGCATCCGCCGCGCAATCGCTTGGCGGAGGATCGTGCCGCAGCCGTTCGCCCCAGCGCTCATAGGCGGTCCAGGCGGCGTGCTGGTCATGCGCCGAGATGCCGAGGTTGCGGAGCTGCCGGCACCACGCCCCCTCGCTGCGATCGAAGCGCAATCCAAGGCTTTCGGCGATCGGCGCGAGCGGGTTGCGCTCGGCGCTGTGTAGCCAGCCGCAGCCGAGATCGATGGCATGGCCGGCAAGCGAGACGGTGTGCGCGCGGCCGCCGAGACGTGGCAGCGCCTCCACCAGCAATATGCTGCGCCCCAGTTCCTGCAGGCGGCGTGCCGCGGCGATGCCCGCAACCCCGCCCCCGACGATGGCAACGTCCAGTCCGGCCATGCACCCGCCCACGATTCGCGGCACCTTCGCTCGCAGGCTTATACCAAGCCGCGATGAGCATGAACTCATCGCAACTTGGTTAAGCCCGCGCGGCGCCTGAGCGGATCCTCACTCGATCGGTCGCAGACCGAGCGGCACGGTATCAGCAGCAAGTGCCGCAGCGGATGCAACTTCCCCGCACCATCGTCGTTCTGTCGGCCGCCATCGCAATCCGGAGAGACTGATGTCCGCCATGCCCATCGAGCTGCTGAGCGCCGCCGACTTCGAATTTCCCGCGGTCATGCTGACGGGGCCGGTCGACTACAACATGTACCAGTTCTTCCGGCAGGCGCTGTCCAACGCGCCGCGCGAGGGGCTGGTCGTCGTCGAACTGTCGACGTTGGGCGGCGACCCCGAGGTCGCGCGGATGATGGGCGAGGATATCCGCTATCACAGCGATCTTCATCCCGAGCGCCGCATCGTCTTCCTCGGCAAGACCGCGATCTATTCCGCGGGCGCCACCTTCATGGGCTTCTTCGCGCGCGGCAATCGATATCTCGCCCGCGGCACGCGGCTGATGATCCACGAGCGCCTCCTGACCAAGCAGATCAATCTCCAGGGGCCCCTCACCTCCTGCATCGCCACGCTGAAGCAGACGCTGCATGAGATCCAGGCCTCGATCGAGATCCAGAACGAGGGCTTTCAGAACCTGATCCTGGGCTCAAGCGTGACGATGGACGAGGTGCTGAACCGCGCCACCGAGAACTGGTACCTCGAGGCCAACGAGGCGCAGCAGCTCGGCCTGATCGAGGCGGTGATCTGAGTTTCAGGGATGGCGCAAATTCATGTTGCGCCGCACCACCGGATGACGTTCTCTAGGCGCCATGCTCAAGGCCGCTGTCCACCACCTCACCGCCTATCATTATGACCGGCCGATCAGGCTGGGGCCGCAGGTCATCCGCCTGCGGCCGGCGCCCCACAGCCGCACCAAGGTGCCGAACTACGCGCTCAAGATCGAGCCGCAGGGGCACTTCCTCAATTGGCAGCAGGATCCGCACGGCAATTGGCAGGCGCGCATCGTCTTCCCCGATCCGGTCGACCATTTCCAGATCGAGGTGGATCTGCTGGCGGACCTCGACGTCATCAACCCGTTCGACTTCTTCGTCGAACCCTATGCCGAACAATATCCCTTCACCTACGACGATGCGCTGACCAGCGATCTCGCCGCCTATTTCGAGGTGGACGAGGAAGCCAAGGGCGCGCTGTTCGAGGAACTGGTCGCAGAGCATGAGGGGCATGAAGGCCGCACGATCGACTTCCTGGTCGACATCAACAGCGGGCTGCAGAAGCGCGTCGGTTATGTGATCCGCATGGAATCGGGCGTGCAGACGCCCGAGGAAACGCTGGAGGTCGGCACCGGATCGTGTCGTGACAGTGCCTGGCTGCTGGTGCAGTTGCTGCGCCGGCTGGGTTTCGCCGCCCGCTTCGTCTCCGGCTATTCGATCCAGCTCGTGGCGGATGTCGAGCCGGTCGACGGGCCAAAGGGCGTCACCCAGGACGTGGTCGACCTGCACGCCTGGGCGGAAGCCTATGTACCTGGCGCCGGCTGGGTGGCGATGGATGCAACCTCCGGCATGTTCGCCGGGGAAGGCCATATCCCGCTGTGCGCGACGCCACACTATCGCTCCGCCGCGCCGATCTCCGGCCTTGCCGAACCCGCGGAAGTCGATTTCCGCTTCGAGATGAGCGTGGCGCGCATCGCCGAAGCGGTGCGCATCACCAAGCCCTTCACAGATGCACGCTGGGCAGCGGTGCAGGCGCTCGGTGAGCAGGTGGACAAGGATCTGGTCGCGCAGGACGTGCGGCTGACGACGGGCGGCGAGCCGACCTTCGTCGCGGTGGGCGCCGGCGAGGCGCCCGAATGGAATGGCGAGGCGGTGGGTCCGACCAAGGCGGGCTTTGCCGACAAGCTGGTGCGCGAGATGCGCGATCGCTTCGCCCCCGGCGGCATGATCCATCACGGTCAGGGCAAATGGTATCCCGGCGAAAGCCTGCCGCGTTGGGCCTTCTCGGTCTATTGGCGCGGTGACGGCATTCCGGTGTGGCGCAACACCGCGCTGATCGCGACAGAGGACGGCGATGGCCGGCCTGCGACCACCGCCGATCAGGCGGCGCAGTTCCTTGCTGGGCTGACCGACGCGCTCGGCGTGAAGCGTGATTTCATCCTGCCGGTCTATGAGGATCCGGTCGCCTGGTCGCTCAAGGAAGCGGAACTGCCCGCGAACACTGCGGCGACCGATCCGAAGATCGACGATCCCGAGGTGCGCGCCCGCATGGTGCGGACGTTCGAGCGCGGGCTCGGCAACGCCGTCGGCTACGTGCTGCCGGTGCAGCGCTGGCAGACGAAGCAGGCGCAGGGCTGGCTGAGCGAGCTCTGGTCGGTGCGCCGCGGGCGGCTGTTCGCGGTGCCGGGCGATTCGGCGCTGGGATATCGCCTGCCGCTGGAATCGCTGCCCTATGTCGCGCCCGCCGACTATCCCTATATCAATCCGCGCGACACCAGCGAGCCGCTGGAACCGCTGCCCGACTTCCGCACGGAACGCGGGCCCGGCGGCAACGCCGTGGCCCCGCGCGTGCAGCGGCCGGCCTCCGCGCCACCGCCGCCCCAGCAGCCGCGCGTGGAGCAGGGCCCGGCGATCGGCGGCGCGGTGCGCACGGCGATCACCGTCGAGCCCAAGGCGCACTACCTCACCATCTTCATCCCGCCGACGCGCGCGCTGGAGGATTATCTGGAGCTGATCGCCGCGGTCGAGGAGACAGCGGAGGCGCTGCAAATTCCCGTGCGGATCGAAGGCTATCCGCCGCCGTCCGATCCGCGGCTGAAGGTATTGCGCGTCACGCCCGACCCCGGCGTGATCGAGGTCAACGTCCACCCGGCGGCAAGCTGGGCGGAAACGGTGGACATCACCGAGGAACTCTATGCGATGGCGCGGCGCCACGGGCTGACCGCGGACAAGTTCATGGTCGATGGCCGCGCGGTAGGCACCGGCGGCGGCAACCACATCGTGCTGGGTGGCCCCAGCATCAATGATTCGCCCTTCATCCGCCGGCCGGACCTGCTCAAGAGCTTCATCCTCTACTGGCAGCGCCATCCCTCGCTCAGCTATCTGTTCTCCGGCCTGTTCATCGGGCCGACCAGCCAGGCGCCGCGTATCGACGAGGCGCGGCATGACGGGCTCTACGAGCTCGAGATCGCGCTGGCGCAGGTGCCCGCCCCCGGCGACGGCGATACACCGCCTGCATGGCTGGTCGACCGGCTGTTCCGCAACCTGCTGGTCGACGTGACCGGCAACACCCACCGCACCGAGATCTGCATCGACAAGCTGTTCTCGCCGGACGGGCCGACCGGCCGCCTCGGCCTCGTGGAATTCCGCGGCTTCGAAATGCCGCCCGACGCGCAGATGAGCCTGGCGCAGCAACTGGTGCTGCGCGCGCTGACCGCCTGGTTCTGGCGCGAGCCGCAGCAGGGCAATCTCGTGCGCTGGGGCACTGCACTGCATGACCGCTTCATGCTGCCGCATTTCGTGTGGACGGATTTCGTCGAGGTGCTCAGCGACCTGCGCGGTGCGGGCTACGCCTTCGACCCCTCCTGGTTCGAGGCGCAGCGCCAGTTCCGCTTCCCGGTACACGGCACCGTCGAGGCGGGCGGCGTCAAGCTGGAGATCGCGCATGCGCTGGAACCCTGGCATGTGCTTGGCGAAACCGGCGCCATCGGCGGCACTGTGCGCTATGTCGACAGCGCGACCGAACGGCTGCAGGTTCATGCGACCAACCTCGTGCCCGGCCGCCATGTCATCGCCTGCAATGGCCGCCGTGTGCCGCTGACCTCCACCGGCGTGCCCGGCGAGGCGGTGGGCGGCGTGCGCTACAAGGCGTGGTGGCCCGCCAACACGCTGCATCCGCGCCTTCCCGCCAATGCCCCGCTGACCTTCGACGTGCTCGACCAGTGGAGCGGCCGCTCGTTGGGCGGCTGCGTCTATCATGTCGCGCATCCCGGCGGCCGCAATTACGACGATGTGCCGATCAACGCCTATGAGGCGGAGGCGCGGCGCAAGGCGCGGTTCCAGGATCATGGCCACACTCCAGGCCGCATGGCGATCCCGCCGGAAGAGCTTCCGGGCGAATTCCCGATGACGCTGGATCTGCGCCGCGCGGCGTGGATCTGAACGCGCGATTGGCCCCTTCCCGTTCAGGGGAGGGGCCAGTATTCGCTTGATCTCCCCGCCTCATCCTGCACCTTAAGGCCATGCGTTCCTTCGTTTCCCTGTCTGCGCTGCTGTTCGCGGCAGCCGCCGTTCCGCTCGCCCCTGCTCGAGCCGATGCGCCGCCGTTCGATCTGGCGGGGCCCACCTTGCGCGCCAAGGTCACGCGCGACGGCGTCACCTTGCCGATCGGCCAGGTCCCCGCGCTCGCCGCCGGCGATACGATCGAGATCGGCGCCGACCTCCCTTCGGACCAGTCGGCGAAATATATGCTGGTCTCCGCCTTCCTCCACGGCGCGACCAACCCGCCCTCGACCAAATGGATCGACAAGGCGGAAACCTGGAAGAAGAAGGACAAGGATCGGCTGCTGAAGCTGACGGTGCCTGAAGGCGCGCGGCAGCTCGTACTGTTCATGGTGCCGGAGACCGGCGGCGATTATGGCAGCGTCACCAAGGCGGTACGTGGCAAGCCCGGCGAGTTCGTACGTGCCGCGCAGGAACTCAACCAGGCCTCGCTCGATCGCTCGCGGCTCGACACGTTCATGGCGGCGATCCGCGCGCAGGAAAATCTGCACCCGGAATATCTGAAACGCGTCGCGCCGGTGCTTGCCAGCAGCCTCAGCACCAAGCTCAACGCCGAATGCCTTCAGAAGGTGATCGAGCTTCAGGCCAACTGCCTGCTCGAAAATCGGGAGTCGCTGGTGCTGGCGGACGTCCACACAAGCTCGATGACCGAGACGCTGGTCGGCGCACCCACCGACCTTGCGCTTCAGATCAGTTCCACCCGCGTCGGCGGGCAGGGCTATTACAGCGCCTATATCGCGGTGGCGCGCGATCTCGCGAAGATCTTCGGTGCCTTCAACAGCCCGCAATTCGATTATCTGCCCGCGCTCGGCCTGCAGCGTGACGACAAGGTGTCGCTGATGCTCAACAGCGCGCCATCCTTCACCGCGCCCAAATCGGTGCTGGTCGTCGCGATGCCGACGGTAGAGGCGGATCAGCCGCCGCCGCTGCGCAATGGCGCGGATGGCGCGATCTGCGCGACGCGGCCCGGGCTGGTGTTGCCGGTGGAAGGCGCCCCGCTGATCTATTCGACGGGCTATGCGCGGGATGCGACGCTGCAACTGACCGCCGCCAATGGCAGCAAGGTAGAGGTGCCGCTGACCGCGCGCGCCGATCGCGGCGGCTATGTGGTGAGCGATCCCAATTGGCGACCCGAGGGCTTTGGCACCAGCGCCACCGGACATCTGCGGGCGATCTGGGGCTTCAAGCCCTTCGACGGCCCCGATTTCGCGTTGCAATTCGCGACCGACGCGCCCTGGCGGCCGCTCGACGAGAATGTCGTAGTGGGACGCGACAACGTGCTCCGGCTCAAGGGCGATGCGGCGGCCTGCGTCGACAGCATCAGCCTGCGCCAGCCCAATTCGGCGCCGCGCCCGCTCACCTGGAAGACGGTGGGCGGCGACATGATCGCGGTCGACCTGCCGCTGAAGGACGCACGCCCCGGCGAACTCACGCTGGAGATCCGCCGTGCCGGGATCGACAAGACTGCGGCCATCCCCGTCCGAGCCTTTTCCGAAGCCAGCCGGCTCGACACGCTGACGCTTCACGCCGGCGACGACTGGGCGGTGCTCGCCGGACGCCGGCTTGATCAGGTGGCGAATGTCGAGATCGGCGGCCGCCGCTTCCGTCCCGACGGACTGACCCGCGAAGGCGACAGCGATCGGCTGCGCATCGTCGCCGAAGGCGGGGCGGGCACCGCGAAGCCCGAGGCCGGCGCCAGCCTGCCGGCGAAGATTGCGCTCGATGACGGGCGCAACGTCGGCCTGTCGGTGCGCGTCGCCGAACCGCGCGTCCAGGTCGCGCTGGTCGGCAAGAGCATCGCGCCCGCGGGAGAGGCACCCGCGCTGCCGCTGGTGCCCGGCAGCCCCGACGTGCTGCCCGATACCGCCCGCCTCACCTTCTCGCTGCGCGCGCCCGCCGGCATCCGTTTCGGCACCGGCGACGCGATCGACATCGCCACCGCCGACGATCGCATTGCCGCGAAGCTCTCCGCTGGTCGCGGGCTTCAGTTGGAAAGCGCCGAAATCCTGATCGCCAACGTCGATGCCGCCGCTCTCGGGCCGTCCTCGTTCGGTCCGCTGCGTTTCCGCGTCGTCCGCCAGGGCGTAACCGGCGATTGGCAGCCGCTCGCGACACTCGTTCGGCAGCCGCGGATCGATGCAATATATTGCACAGCCGAAAATTGCGAGATCCGCGGCAGCCGGCTTTTCCTGATCGATGCGGTGTCTGCCACTCCGGATTTTTCAGGGGCAAACCGGGTGCCGCAGGGGTTTACCGGGGGGGTATTTACGGGGCCGCTCGCGGCCGATGGAAAGCTCTATCTGCGGCTGCGCGACGCACCCGAGCTCGTCCACAGCATCGTGGTGCCGGCGGCAAAGCCATGAAGGCGCTGGCCGCCGCGATATCGCTGATCGCCACCCCCGCTCTCGCGCAGGATGCAAAACCGGGCGAGCTGCAGGTCTTCGCCGACTGGGTGGTCGGTTGCGACAATGTGAGGGATTGCGAGGCGCAGGCGCTCGCCACCGAGGGTGAGGAAGTGCCCGCCTTCGTCACGGTCTCGCGCCGCGCCGGCGCCGGCGGCCAGGCGACGATCGCCATCCCGCTGGTCGAGGAACGGCGGCCGATCGCGCTGCTGGTCGATGGCAAGCGCTGGCCCCAGCCGCTGCGCATCGAGAATGGTGCGGTCCGCTTCGGCACGGTCGCCACCGACATGCTGCTGCCCGTGCTGCTGAAGGCCGACCGCATTGAACTGATCGATGTTCAGGGCATCGTCGTCGGCCGCGCCTCGCTGGCGGGCATCACCGCCGCGCTCAGGCAGTCAGATGCCGTGCAGGGGCGCACCGGTACGCCGACCGCCATCGTGGACAAGGGGGATCGCCCGGCGATCGAGGTGCCCGCGCGGGAATTGCCGCCGCCGATCGCCATTCCCGTCGCCACCCGCATCGCGCCGCCCGACCGGCTGAGCCCGCGGTCGGTGACAGCGTTGCGGGAAGCCAATGCCTGCGATATCGGGGCGGACGCCGCCACTCGACAGGAAGACTGGTTCCGGATTGACGAGCGGCGCAGCCTGCTGCTGCTATCCTGCGGCGGCGGCGCCAACAATCGCTCCGCGCTGCCTTTCCTCGTCACGAGTACCGGCCGCAAGAAGGGGCTGGCGGCGGACTATGTGCGGTTCGACCACCCCACCGGCTACGCCGCCGAGCACGGCCAGACGCTACTGCTCAACCCTGAATGGGACAAGGATATGGGCACGATCACGAGCCGTCTCGCCGGCAGCGCAAACGGCGATTGCGGCACCAGCCAGCGCTTCGCCTGGGATGGCGAGGCGTTTCGCCTGATCGAGCAGCGCGCGATGAGCGCGTGCCGTGGCAGTGTTCAATGGATCCGGGTGTGGGCTGTGCCGACCGCCGCGCCGAACACGTTAATCGGTCGCTGATCCCGGCCGTCAGGCCGCGACGTTCACCGCGAACAGCGTCGTGCCCTCATAGCGGGGCTCGGCGGGATTGAACAAGGACTGCGGCTCGAACGCACGATCGGAAATGGCGAGGTCGTTGAGGCCGGTCAGCTTGAAGGCGCCGAGCTTCAGTTCGCGCGGCGGCCGACCGTCGCGCTCCAAGGTAACACCATCGACATAGAGTTCGCCATGCTTGGTGTAGAGGATGTGAGGCGCCAGAACGACAGCCATCTTGTTGTAGACGGCCGTTACGCAGACCTGGCGGGCGATGCCCTCGAGAATGAGCTTGCTCGACATATTTGCGCGCATTTGGGCGTTCGCGTCTTCCCATGCAACCCGTTTTTGCACCGCAGCACATGTGATCCGTGCAACCCCTGATGCAGGATATGACATCCGCACAGGAAGGGAAAGATGCCGGAGCGGGGGGAACCGAACAGATGGGGGGTATCGGTTCATCGACGCGCGGTGGGGGGCCCGCCACGATCAGACCCGGCAATCTGATCATCCCGCTTGGTTAACAGCTACCAGCATAATTGCGGTGGGTGACAGTGCAGCGGGGGTAACACGCGACGAAGCGACCTAAAAAGGCGGCGTGTAACCAGTATCGTTTCACTTGCGATCCGGCAGCTGCTCTAGATAGGCAGACATCGCCGCGGCGCCGCGCGCGGTAAGCGTTATCAGCACGCGGCGCGCATCGTCTGGATCAGGCCGACGCTCGAAAAACCCTGCTTCGGTCAGCGTGCCGATCGCGCGCAGCGCGGTCGTGGCCGGCACGGCCGCAGCGATGCACAGGCTGGAGACCGAGACCGGCTTGCCCTCGATTCGCGCCGCCATCAGGTCGAGCAGCATGTCCCACGCGGGTTCACCAAAGATCGCCGCGTCGAAGAAGCGTTCACGCAGCCGCCGTTCGCGGATGATCGCGCGGATCGTCGCGGCACCGATCGTCGGCGCAGCGACGTTGGATTCCGGCACCGTCGGGCCTGGAACGCCCCAGCCATCGACGATGGCGTCACCCGACATCTCGGCAAGCGCGCCGGCGATGCGCGCCACCTCCGCGCTCAGCGCCTTGAGGCGAGCGACGTCGCGGGCGTCATCATCGGCGACGCCGCTGCGTCGCGGACGGAAAAGCGCGATGCCCAGCGCCGCGGCGTGCTCCGCCACTGACGGATTGCAGAGAAGTTCGACCGGTCCCCCACCGACCCGCGCGAACACCGGATCGAGCAGCGCGGGCACGACACCAACGACGGCGGCAAACGCCCCAGCCCGCGCGCCCGCATCCACGCGATCGAGCAGGCGGTCGAGAACCGCGCCGTCATCCTTGCTGAGATCGATCAGCACCGCGCCGATACCGGGCCGCTCCGCCAGCGCAGCCTCCGCCTCGGGGGGCGCAACGATGCCAACGACCCGCGCCCCCGCGGCCCCAGCCGCCACCTCCGCACGCACCGCCGCCCCCTGCGTATCGGCGACGATCAGCAGCGCGACACCGCCCGTGCCCCATGTCTCCGCACTATCGGCCCCAGCTTCGTCGTATCGCACCACCACCACCTCGCTTCGGCTCGCTGCCACCGCGCCCGGCGGGAACCTCAGGCCACCTGCCATCGTTCGTCTGCCGAACCTGAGGAGCATCGCAATGTCCGGAGATTATGCCAAGCGTAACAGCCAGGGCGATCATCGCCTGAAGCAGGATGATCCCGCTGCGATCCGCCTGCTGAAGGAAGAACACCATGTCTTCCGAGAGCTTTTCGACAAGGCGGAAGCCAGCGAAGGTGAAGCCCTGGTGCCGATCGCACAGGAATTGTGCATGCGATTGGCGGTGCATATGACGATCGAGGAGGAGATCCTCTACCCTGCGCTCAAGCCGGTGATCGGCGAGGAAGAGGTGGACGAGGGCATCGTCGAACACCAGTCGGGCAAGCGGATCATCGCCGAGCTCGAGAATCTCGATGGGACCGAAAAGCTCTACAAGTCCAAGGTCCATGTCCTGGGCGAAGAGACCGTCCACCATATCGACGAGGAGGACGAGGACCTGTTCGAGGATGCCAAGGAGGCCCACGCCGCCGGCAAGATCGACCTCGACGCGCTCGGCGAAAAACTCCGCGCTCGCCAGGCGGCCCTTTATGACGAGATCGCGACGAAGGGCGAGGCAGAGAAGACCGGCGACGCGGTGGCCGAGGAACTGGAAACCGTCGGGCGCGGTTGAGGGGCGGCTGCCCCTCTCCCACCCTTAAGCCATCGTCAGTGCGCCATGGATTTGACGATATCCTCGACCATCTTCTTGGCGTCGGCGAGCAGCATCATCGTGTTGTCCATGTAGAACACGTCGTTGTCGACGCCGGCATAGCCGACACCGCCCATCGAGCGCTTCACGAACAGCACGGTCTTGGCCTTTTCGACGTCGAGCACCGGCATGCCGTAGATCGGTGAGGTCTTGTCGGTCTTCGCCGCTGGATTGGTGACGTCGTTCGCGCCGATCACGAAGGCAACGTCCGCCTGCGCGAATTCGGAGTTGATGTCCTCCAGCTCGAACACCTCGTCATAGGGCACGTTCGCTTCGGCAAGCAGCACGTTCATATGGCCGGGCATGCGGCCCGCCACCGGGTGAATCGCATATTTGACCGAAACGCCTTCCTTCTTGAGCAGGTCGCCCATCTCGCGCAGCGCGTGCTGCGCCTGTGCCACCGCCATGCCGTAACCCGGCACGATGATGACGCTTTCGGCCTGCTGCATCAGGAAGGCGGCGTCCTCGGCCGAACCACGCTTCCACGGCCGATCGACCTTCGCGCCGCCGCCCGAGGCCGCCGCCTCGGTGCCGAAGCCGCCAGCGATCACGCTGATGAAGCTGCGGTTCATCGCGCGGCACATAATGTAGCTGAGGATCGCGCCCGAGCTGCCGACCAGCGCGCCGGTGATGATCATCGCGGAATTGCCGAGCGTGAAGCCCATCGCCGCGGCCGCCCAGCCCGAATAGGAATTGAGCATCGACACGACGACCGGCATGTCCGCGCCGCCGATCGGGATGATCAGCAGGAAACCGATGACGAAGCTGAGTGCGGTGATCGTCCAGAACACCCAGTGGCTCTGGTCGGTGAGGAAATAGCCGATCAGCCCCAGGATCGCGGCGAGCGTGCCGAGATTGATGACGTGCCGCGCCGGCAGCATGATCGGCGCGCCGCTCATATTGCCGTTGAGCTTGAGGAAGGCGATGACCGAACCCGAGAAGGTAATCGCGCCGATCGCGATGCCCAGCCCCATCTCGATGCGGCTGACGGTGAAGATCACGCCTGCGCTGTCGGCGATGTGGAACGCCTGTGGGTTTAGGAACGCCGCGGCTGCGACGAGCACTGCCGCCATCCCGACCAGAGAGTGGAACGCGGCGACAAGCTGCGGCATCGCGGTCATCGCGATGCGCCGGGCGATGACGAAGCCGACGATGCCACCGATCGCGATTGCGACGAGGATTTCGGGCAGGCTGGCGATCTCGTGCGTCACCAAGGTGGTGACGATCGCAATCGTCATGCCGATCATGCCATAGCGATTGCCCTGGCGGCTGGTCGACGGACTGGAGAGCCCGCGCAACGCTAGGATGAAGCACACCCCCGCGATGAGATAAGCAAGCGCCACCCAGGGATTGACAGGTGCGGCCTCATGCATCGAACGTTTTCCCCCAGTTCAGTCCTGTGATCCGGCGCGCTCACGCGCGCCCGGCGGGCACCGCAGCGCCGCTTACTTCTCTTTCTTCTTGTACATGGCGAGCATCCGTTCGGTGACGGCGAAGCCACCGAAGATGTTCACGCTCGCGAACACCACTGCGATCAGCCCCAGCCATTTGGCGGTGGGCGATCCTGCGGCCGCGCTGGCGATCAGCGCGCCGACGATGATGACCGAGGAAATCGCGTTGGTCACCGCCATCAAAGGCGTGTGCAGCGCCGGAGTGACCGACCACACGACATAATAGCCCACGAAGCAGGCCAGCACGAAAATCGAGAGGATCGAGATGAAGTCCACTTTAGCCTCCCCCTGATTGGCTCAACATCGTTATCCACCATTGCTGTTGTCGCATGGTCTTACTGTTAGCCCGTCGCATCGTTGGAGGGATGGCGCAAGCCGGTTTCAGCAACAGACTGCGACAAATCGAACCAAAGCGTGCATCGCATGCTGCGTCGGGCGCGGTTCCCGCGCAACACAGCGTGCCCGAACCGCCACACCGCCACCACCAGCTTCACCTCGCGGCGCCCCGGGTGTAAGGGCCATGGCTTGCTTCGGGACAAAAGATGACGCGCAGATATTTCGGTACGGATGGCATCAGGGGGCGCACCAACACCGCGCCGATGACGCCGGACATCGCGATGAAGGTGGGTATGGCGGCGGGCGCGCATTTCCGGCGCGGCGCGCATCGCCACCGGGTGGTGATCGGCAAGGACACCCGCCTTTCCGGCTATATGATGGAATCGGCGATGGTCGCGGGCTTCACCGCGGTCGGCATGGACGTGGTGATGGTGGGGCCGATGCCCACGCCCGCGATCGCGATGCTGACGCGTGAGATGCGCGCCGATCTGGGCGTGATGATCTCCGCCAGCCACAATCCCTTCGCAGACAATGGCATCAAACTGTTCGGGCCGGACGGCTACAAGCTGTCCGACGAGGATGAGCTGGCGCTGGAAGCGCTGATCGAGGCGCCGGCGCCGCTCGCCGCCTCCCCCGATATCGGCCGTGCCCGCCGCATCGAGGATGCGCGCGGCCGTTATATCCACGCCGCCAAGAACAGCTTTCCCCAGCATCTTCGGCTCGACGGCCTCAAGATCGTGGTCGATTGCGCGAACGGCGCCGCCTATTCGGTGGCCCCCGCCGCGCTGTGGGAACTGGGTGCCGAGGTCGTCTCGATCGGCGTCACCCCCAACGGCACCAACATCAATGACGGGGTCGGATCGACCGCGCCGGCGACCTTGCAGGAAA
Organism: Sphingomonas zeicaulis; assembly: GCF_050433225.1. Classification (NCBI taxonomy): domain Bacteria; kingdom Pseudomonadati; phylum Pseudomonadota; class Alphaproteobacteria; order Sphingomonadales; family Sphingomonadaceae; genus Sphingomonas; species Sphingomonas zeicaulis. The sequence goes on from NZ_JBNPXQ010000003.1 coordinate 67,541, forward strand.
CCGTCGTCGCCAGCGGCGCCGCGATCGGCATCGCGCTGGATGGCGATGCGGACCGGCTGATCGTGGTCGATGATGAGGGCCGCGTGGTCGATGGCGATCAGTTGATGGCGCTGATCGGATCGCGCTGGGCACGCTCGGGGCGCCTCAAGGGCGGCGGCGTGGTCGCCACGGTGATGTCCAACCTGGGGCTCGAACGCTTCTTCGCGGGCGAAGGCCTGTCGCTGGCGCGCACCAAGGTCGGCGACCGCTATGTGCTCGAGGCGATGCGTGAGGGCGGCTACAATGTCGGCGGCGAGCAATCGGGCCACATCATCCTGGCGGACCATGGCACCACCGGCGACGGGCTGGTCGCAGCCCTTCAGGTGCTCGCCGCGCTGGTCGAGAGCGGCAAGCCGGCAAGCGAGTTGCTCCATCTGTTCGATCCGGTGCCGCAACTGCTGAAGAATGTGCGCTTTGCCGGCGGCAAGCCGCTGGAGGCGGACAGCGTGAAGGCGGCGATCGCGGCGGGCGAGCGCGAACTGAACGGCTCCGGCCGGCTGGTCATCCGCCCCTCGGGCACCGAACCGGTGATCCGGGTGATGGCGGAGGGCGACGATGCCGGGACCGTCGAGGCGGTGGTCGATTCGATCTGCGATGCGGTGAAGGCGGCGGCCGCCTGATGGGCGGCGAAGCGGGCGCGACGCCACGCGTGCTGATCGTTGCCGGATCCGATTCGGGCGGCGGCGCCGGCATCCAGGCCGATATCAAGACGGTGACGATGCTGGGCGGCCACGCGATGACCGCAATCACCGCGATCACCGCACAGAACACGCTGGGGGTAACGGGCGTCCACCCGATCCCGACCGCGATGGTGATCGAGCAGATCGATGCCTGCGCGTCCGACATCGGCGTCGATGCGGTGAAGATCGGCATGATCGGTTCGGCGGCGACCGCCGCCGCAGTCGCCGACCGGCTCGCGGCGATGCCGGGCGTGCCCGTGGTCTTCGATCCGGTGATGATCGCGACCAGCGGCTCGGTGCTGGCGGATGCCGACACCATCGCCGCGTTCGAGCGGCTGATGATCGGCGCCGCGCTGATCACCCCCAACGCCCCGGAACTGACCGCGCTGACCGGCCTGCCCACGGGCGACCATGCCGAACTGGCCGAGGCGGCGCTGGCGCTCGCCCGGCGTACCGGCACTGCGGTGCTCTCCAAGGGCGGGCATGTCGAAGGCGATACGGTGCGCGACATCCTGATCCTGCCCGATGGCGGCCGCACCGACTTCACCGATCCGCGCATCGACACGCGCCACACCCACGGCACCGGCTGCACGCTGGCGAGCGGGATCGCGACCGGGCTCGCCGAAGGGCTCCCCCTGCCTGCCGCGGTGGCGCGGGCGCGGCGGTTCGTGCGCCTTTCGCTGCTTAACGCGCCGGGGCTGGGCCGGGGGCATGGCCCGATGGGTCAGCAGGCGGCGCGGCTGGACTGATCAGCGGCAGGCGGCCTCGATCGACGCCTGCCATGCCCGATCCCCCGCAGCGTTGAAGTGCAGCCCGTCAAAGGTCAGCCCCGTCGTCGATCCGAGCGCCGGCACGAAGGTCGCGCCGCCCTCGGCCGCAACCTTCGGGAGCAGGGCGTTGAACGCCGAGATCCGCGCCTCATCGAACCCGCTGCCCCACCGCTTGCCGGGCTCGATCGGCGGGATGCCGACAACGATCAGCCGGCCGCCGCGCTTTACCGCGGCGAGCAGCCGCGCATAGTCATGCGCGAAATCGGCGGGCGAGGTGGCCACCAGCCGCGCGCTGTCGTTGACGCCCACCGCAACGATGGTCACCGCAGGCTCTGCCCGGCGTATCACCATTCGCGCGGGCTCGATCAGCGCGGCCGTCCTGATTCCGGAAATGCCCGCGTTCAACACCGGCTTTCCGCACAATGTGGCGAAGATCTGCAGTTCGACATTGCTGTCGCCCAGCACCACCGCGCCGCCCGGGCGCACCTTGGCCGATTGTTCCCAGAGCACGCCACCGCGTCCAGTGCCTATGCGCCCCTTGCGCAGACCGTAGTCATAGCCGAGCCATGCAGCGCCGGCCGCCACCGCGGCGATCCCGGCCGCCCATCTGAACCACATGCCCCTTTTCACCAGGCCCTTCTATCGACTGCGGATGATGCCAACAACGCTCCCCGATATGCCAGCCGGTTCACAAGCCTGCCCCGTCTCGGCTAGGAGCAACAATCATGACTGCCCCCTCCCCCCACAGCACATCCAGCGCGATCATTGCCGGCGTTGACGAGGCGGGGCGAGGCCCGCTCGCCGGGCCGGTGGTCGCCGCCGCGGTGGTGCTTTGCCCTCAGGGCATCGTCGGGCTGGACGACAGCAAGAAGCTGACGGCGGCGCGGCGCGAGGCTCTGTTCGTGCAGATCCGCGAGCATTGCGTCGTTGGCGTCGGCATCGCGACCGTCGCGGAGATCGATGAGATCAACATATTGTGGGCGACGATGCTGGCGATGACCCGCGCGGTCGAAGCGCTGGGTCGCGAGGTGGACGAGGTGCTGGTGGACGGCAACCGCTGCCCCGACTGGCGCTGGCGTTCGCGCGCGATCGTCGGCGGCGATGCGCTGGAACCCAGCATCTCCGCCGCTTCGATCATCGCCAAGGTGACGCGCGACCGGATGATGGTGGAGGCCGACGCGCACTATCCGGGCTATGGCTGGTCATCGAACAAGGGCTATGGCGCGCCAGTGCATCTGGAGGCGCTTCGCCGGCTGGGCCCGACGCCGCTGCATCGGCGATCCTTCGCGCCCGTGGCGCAGGCGCATCTGGTTTTCTGACGGGTTTGGTGCGGGTTTCCGAGCCGAGAACAGAGATCCGCTCCGCCCTTCCCTACAATTCCAGCTTCATGAACATGCTGAACGGATCCAGCACATAATCCCCGAACGGCGCGCATTCCACGAAGCCGTGCCGCGCATAGAGCCGTTGCGCCGGCAGGAAGGCCGCCGGTGTTCCCGTCTCGAGGCTCAACCGCTTGTATCCCCGCGCCCGTGCCACACCGATGATGTGCACCAGCATCGCCGCCCCCACGCCGCGCTTCAGATAGGCCTCGTCGGTGCGCATCGACTTGATCTCGCCCTGCGTCGGATCGATCTGCTTGAGCGCGCCGCAGCCCGCCAGCCGATCCCCGTCCCAGATCGACCAGAAGCTGATTTCGGGCGCGCGCAGCCCGTCGATCGGCAGCACGTGGCAGCTTTCGGGGGGCGAATGTTCGAACATGCTGGCGAAGTGGCGGGCGAGCAGCGCGCCGATTTCGGGTCCGGTCAAATCGTCTTCGATGATCCGCATGGTGGGACTTTAACCCGCTCCGATCATTTTTGCGACGAGTTGAGTCATTTTTCCCACACCACAAGGGATGGGGCGGCCGCGACTCCGGGTGACTCCATATTTCGTGGCGGACTCCTTACGTTCTCCGTGGTTAACGGATTATTTGGAATCGCTGTGCCCCAACCCCGTATTGACCGCGGACTCCGGCTCGCCAAAGGGTCTGCCCGCAACAAAACAGGGGGCGGCAGTTCATGGGTGTTATCGGCAAACTCAGGGTTCAGAAGACGGAGCGGACGGTTGAATTGCCGCTCGACCGCATCCTGATGGACGATTGCATTGCCGCCATGGCCTCGCTGCCCGATCGTTCGATCGACATGATCTTCGCCGATCCGCCCTACAACCTGCAGCTCGGCGGCGACCTGCACCGCCCCGATGGCAGCCAGGTCGACGCGGTCGACGATGATTGGGACAAGTTCGACAGCTATGCCGCCTATGACGCCTTCACCAAGGCGTGGCTGAAGGAGGCCCGCCGCATCCTGAAGGACAATGGCACGATCTGGGTGATCGGCAGCTATCACAACATCTTCCGCGTCGGCGCTGCCGTTCAGGATGAAGGGTACTGGATCCTCAACGACATCGTGTGGCGCAAGGCCAACCCGATGCCCAATTTCAAGGGCACGCGCTTCACCAACGCGCATGAGACCCTGATCTGGGCCTCCAAGTCCGAAGGATCGCGCTACACCTTCAACTATCGGGCGATGAAGACGCTGAACGACGAACTGCAGATGCGTTCGGACTGGTCCTTCCCGATCTGCTCCGGCCAGGAGCGCATCAAGCGAGGCGGCACCAAGGCGCACCCGACGCAGAAGCCCGAGGCGCTGCTCTATCGCATCCTGCTGGCCTGCACCAAGCCCGGCGACGTCGTGCTCGATCCCTTCTTCGGCACCGGCACCACCGGCGCCGTCGCCAAGCGCCTCGGCCGCCGCTTTATCGGCATCGAGCGCGAGGCGACCTATGTCGAGGTCGCGTCCGAGCGCATCGAGGCGGCACTGCCGCTGGATGAATCGGCGGTGATGACGATGATGTCGCCCAAGGCGGCGCCCAAGGTGCCGTTCGGCACGATCGTGGAGACCGGCATGCTGGTGCCCGGCACGCTGTTGTCCGACGCGAAGCGCCGCTGGCAGGCGATCGTCCGCGCGGACGGATCGCTGCAGACCGAGGGCGAGGAAGGATCGATCCACAAGCTGGGCGCCAAGCTGCAGGGCGCGCCCTCATGCAATGGCTGGACCTTCTGGCATTTTGAGGATGCCGGCAAACTGACCCCGATCGACGCGCTGCGCCAGCGCTACCTCCTCGGCACCGAGCCCTGATCCGATCGGGCGGGGGTTTGGCAGCCCCCGTCGCCCGCGATAAGGCGGGCGGATGACCCGGATCTATCTTCGCCCCACCGCCTTCGTCGATCCGCCCGCAGCGCCTGACGCGCAGATCGACCGGCTGGCGGGCGGCGCGCTGCACTTCGCCGCCTACGAGTTGATCGCGGTCACCGACGGCCGGCGCACGCGGCAGGATCTGGTGCCTGTCGCCGCCATCGACGATGCCATCGCCTCGCTGCCCGATGCGCAGGCGATGGCGGCGGCGAAGATGCGTTGCCGCCTGCTCGCGGCGCGCGCGCCGATTGAGATGCGCGGCGCGACCGTGGCGATGGATGCGCCACAGGTGATGGCGATCCTCAACATGACGCCGGACAGCTTTTCCGATGGCGGCCGCCATATCGGCGATGCCGGCGCCGCGGCGGCATCGGGCATGGCGATGGTCGCGGCGGGCGCTGCGCTCATCGACGTCGGCGGTGAATCCACCCGCCCAGGCGCCGAGACCATTTCCGACGCCGACGAGATCGCACGCACGGCACCGCTGATCGAGCGACTGGCCGCCACGGGCGCCGCGATCTCGATCGACACGCGCAAGGCCGCGGTTATGGAAGCCGCGCTGGCGGCGGGCGCGGGGCTGGTCAACGATGTCGCCGCGCTGCTTTATGACGACCGCGCGCTGGAGGTTGTCGTCACTGCGGGCTGCCCGGTGGCGCTGATGCATTTTCCCGGTACTCCGCAGGATCCGCACGGCAACGCCCGCTACGGCGACACGTTGATCGAGGTCTATGACTGGCTGAACGCGCGCGTCGCGGCTGTCGAGGCGGCGGGCGTGCCGCGCGACCGCATCATCGTCGATCCCGGCATCGGTTTCGGCAAGGCCCCGCATGAGAATATGGCGTTGATCGATGGCCTCGCGCTGTTCCACGGCCTCGGCTGCCCGGTGCTGCTGGGTGCGAGCCGCAAGCGGCTGATCGGCGCGCTCGCCGGTGAGGCCGCCGCCGACCGCCGCCTCGGCGGATCGATCGCGCTGGCGCTGAAGGGCGCGGCGCTCGGCGCGCAACTGCTGCGTGTGCATGACGCGTTCGAGACGGTGCAGGCGCTGCGGGTGTGGCGCGGCGGCGCCTGATCGCTACGTTCAGCTCAGCCAGCCGAGATTCTGCAGCGGCGTGACCATGCTGCGCGCCACCGGCGCCTCGATGCCGCCGGCAAGCAGCAGCCGATAGTTGCGGCCATCGCGGCGGACATCCTCGACCGCGCCGCGTGCCACCCACCAGCTTCGATGGACCTGCGCGCCCTCGATCCCGTCCAGCTCGGCCACCGCATCGCGCATCCGCATCAACAGCAATGAGGATCCTTTCGGGGTGTGCGCGCGGACATAATGATCCTCCATCTCCAGCGCGATCAGGTCGCGCCCGAGATGCGGCGGGAGGCGATCGAGCAGGCGCGGCTCGCTGGTAGGACGTTTGGGTGCCGAAGGTTCGGGTGCTGGCAGTTCGGGGAGCGGCAATTCCGGCGCCACCGCCTCCGGTTGCGCCCTCCGCGCCATCGCAGCACGGCGCGCGGCGGAGCCGAACCAGAAGAGGGTGCAGGCAATGCCCGCCACGATCAGCACATGGGTGTAGGTGCCAGCCAGTTGCTCCAGGCTCGGCCAGGCGAAAGGCAGCCCCAACGCGAAATTGGCGCACCAGATAATCAGCGTCATCGGCAGCGCGGCGAGCGCGCAGGCGGCGGCCCACAGCGCCTGTACCGGCAGGTCGAGCCGGGCCGCGGCGCGCGTCGCCAGCACCATCGCTGGCATGAACAGCGCATAGCCTGGCAGCGCGAGCAGCAGCCAATAGATCAGCCGCGCGGCAAATGGCACCGCATACATGCCGAACGGGCCGAGAAGCGCGAGCGCGAGGGCCAGCGCCAGCATCACGCCAAGATCGATCGTCAGTCTGCGTGCGTCCGGCATCGGCCCCCTCATGTCCCGCCCCCTTCCCCTACTGCCCGTTCGCGCTTCGCGAAATGGCAAAGGCCCGGAAATGCGCGCGTTTCGCGAAGCACCCGGCCCGCCGGCGCAGCTTCGATTGCCGGTAAACGGGAAGGCGCCAGCTTGGCCATCGACACCTCACAGGAGATCGATGATGACCAGCCGCACCGCCCCCACCCCTGCCCGCGCCAACGCGTTCAGCGACGTTTCCGCCACCCAACGCCGTCTCGCGATCGGCGTGGCGATCGTGCTGACGGCGTTGGCCACAATCGCGGTGGGCAAGGGGTTGGCCGGCTTCGCGCCGACCCCGGCGGAGGCGAAAGAGATCGCGGTCGTCATCCATATCACGGCGGTGCTGCCGGCGGTGCCGCTGGGCCTCTATGTGCTGCTCACCCGCAAGGGCGACGCCCGCCACCGCCTGCTCGGCAAGATCTGGATGCTGCTGATGCTGGTGACGGCGCTCTCGGCCCTGTTCATCCGCCATATGAACGGCGGCAATTTCAGCTTCATCCATCTGTTCGTGCCGCTCGCCATCGTCACCATGGTCCGCGCGATTTCGGCCGCGCGGCAGGGCCGGATCGACGCGCACAAGCGCCATCTGGTCGGCCTTTTCCTGTTCGGCCTGCTGCTGCCGGGGCTGTTCGCCTTCCTCCCCGGCCGCCTGCTGTGGCAGTGGCTGGTGGGCTGAGCCGTTCACAGGGGTTGAGGGGCGTGCGCGGGCCGATTAAGCAGGGCTCGAATCACAAGCGCAGGGGTGGATATGGCAAGCGAGAACAGCGGCGACTTCGCCCAGCACCGGCAGACCTATGACGGCTTCATGGTGATGGTGAAATGGGGCACCGCGGCGGCGGTGATCGTCGCTGCCGTCGTCATCGCCCTGATCGCGAGCTGAGCGCGACCATGAAGATCGCGATCCTCAAGGAGGGTGCCGACGGCGAGAAGCGCGTCTCCGCCACCCCTGAAACCGTCAAGAAATTCAAGGCGCTGGGCGCCGAGATGGCGGTGGAATCCGGCGCCGGTGCGACCGCATCGATCGCCGACGCCGATTATCAGGCGGCGGGCGCCACCGTGGCCGATCGGGTGACGGTGCTGAAGGATGCCGACATCGTGTTCGGCGTGCAGGGCCCCGATCCGGTGAGCATCGCCGGCACTAAACCGGGCGCGTGGATCGTCGCGGGGCTGAACCCGTTCGGCGAGCGCGCCCGCGTCGATGCCTATGCTCAGGGTGGCTATGAGGCGCTGGCGATGGAATTCATGCCGCGCATCACCCGCGCGCAGTCGATGGACATCCTCTCCTCCCAGTCCAACCTCTCGGGCTACAAGGCGGTGCTCGACGCGGCTTCCGAATATGGCCGCGCCTTTCCGATGATGATGACCGCGGCGGGCACGGTGTCCGCGGCGCGCCTGTTCGTGATGGGCGTGGGCGTCGCCGGACTGCAGGCGATCGCCACCGGCCGCCGCCTCGGGGCGCAGGTCTCCGCCACCGACGTCCGCTCCGCCACCAAGGAGCAGATCGAATCGTTGGGCGCCAAGGCGATCTTCGTCGAGAATGTGAAGGGCATCGAGGGCGAGGGCTCGGGCGGCTACGCCACCGAGATGTCCGACGAGTATAAGGTGGCGCAGGCCGAGCTGGTCTCAAGCCATATCGCCAAGCAGGACATCGTCATCACCACCGCGCTGATCCCTGGGCGTGCCGCGCCCCGGCTGATCAGCGATGCGCAGATCGCCTCGATGAAGCCGGGCAGCGTGATCGTCGACCTCGCGGTCGAGCAGGGCGGCAATGTCGAGGGCGCGATCGCCGGGCAGGTGGTCGAGCGCCACGGCGTCAAGATCGTCGGCCACCGAAACGTGCCCAGCCGGCTCGCGGCGGATGCCTCCGCGCTCTATTCGCGCAATCTGTTCAACTTCCTCTCAGCCTTCTGGGACAAGGAAGCCGGCCGGCCGGTGCTGGACGAGGAGATCGGCAACGCCATTCGCCTCACCCAGGGCGGCAAGGTGGTCCACGAACGGCTCCTGGCCGCCTGATCGGGGCCTGATTTCGCAGCCGGCGTGAAAAATCTCGCGCCGGCTGTCGATCCCGTGCCGGCTCGTTCGTCGTGAGGGTGAGGCGCTGCTGCCTCGCGATCGAAGGAGACGAAATATGCGTGTGATGGTGCAGATCCGGGCGACCGCGGACAGCGAAGCCGGCGTGATGCCGGAAACCGCGATGCTTGAGGCGATGGGCAATTTCAACGAGGAGCTGGTCAAGGCCGGCGTTCTGGTGGCCGGTGAAGGGCTGCACCCCTCCTCGCGCGGCAAGCGCGTGGCCTATGACGGCCCCAACCGCATCGTCATCGACGGCCCTTTCACCGAGGCGCGCGAACTGATCGCCGGCTTCTGGCTGTGGGAGGTCAAGGATATGGACGAGGCGGTGGCATGGGCGAAACGCTGCCCCAATCCCATGCCCGGCCTCAGCGAGATAGAGATCCGCCCGGTGTTCGAAGCCGCCGACTTCGGCGACGCGATGACGCCGGAACTGCACGCGCAGGAAGACCGGCTCCGGAATCGGGTCGCGGAGCGGTGATCGCCTGAGCCGGGAGGGGCTTTTGGCCCATCGAAAACCCCTCTAATCCCGCCATGTGCCCCCGAACGACACCCAGCGGACCATCGAGGCGGTCTTTAGGATCGAGCAGCCCCGCCTGATCGCGGGGCTCGCGCGGATGCTGCGGGATATGAGCCTGGCCGAGGAATTCGCACAGGATGCGCTGCTCGCGGCCCTGGCCGAATGGCCGGCGACCGGCATCCCCGCGAAGCCCGCCGCCTGGTTGATGGCCACCGCCAAGCGCCGCGCGCTCGATCGCATCCGCCATGATGCGATGCGAGCGCGCAAGCAGGAGGAGATCGTCCGCGAGATGGACGCGGAAGAGGATGGCGGGTTCGGCGCCATCGAGGCGGCGATCGACGACGAGATCGGCGACGATCTGCTCGCGCTGATCTTCACCGCCTGCCATCCCATCCTCAAGCCGGATGCACGCGTCGCGCTGACCTTGCGACTGATCGGCGGGCTGACCGTGCCGGAGATCGCCCGCGCCTTCCTGAGCGCCGAGGCCACGATCGCGCAGCGCATCGTCCGCGCGAAGAAGGTGATCGCCGCCGCCGGGCTTGATTTCGAGGTGCCGCGCGGCGCCGAGCGTAAGGCGCGGCTCGCGGCAGTTCTCGAGGTCGTCTATCTGATCTTCAACGAGGGCTATGCCGCGACCGCAGGCGACGATCTGATCCGCCCCGGCTTGTGCGCCGAGGCGCAGCGGCTGGGCCGCATCCTCGCCGATCTCGCGGCCGACGAACCCGAGGTTCAAGGCTTGCTCGCGCTGATGGAGATCCAGGCATCCCGCTTGCCCGCGCGCACCGCCGCGGACGGATCGGTCGTGCCGCTGCCCCAGCAGAATCGCGGGCGGTGGGACCGGTTGCTGATCCGCCGCGGGTTGGCGGCGCTCGCCCGCGCCGAGGCGCTGGGCGGCGCTGACGGCATCTATGCGTTGCAGGCAGCACTCGCCGCCTGCCATGCCCGGGCGCGCCGCGCGGAGGAGACCGACTGGCGGCAGGTCGCCGCGCTCTACGATCGGCTGCTCGCCCGCCTCCCCTCCCCCATCGTCGCGCTCAACCGCGCCATCGCGATCGGCATGGCGTTCGGCGCCGAGGTCGGGCTGGTCGTGCTCGAAGCGCTGGCGGACGAGCCGGCTCTCGCTGGCTATGCGCCATTGCCCGCCGCGCGCGGCGACATGCTGGCACGCGCCGGCCGCGCGGCGGAAGCCCGCGCCGCGTTCGAGGCCGCCGCGGCGCTCACGCGCAACGCCGCCGAGCAGCGCCATTTCCTGGCGCGCGCCGCCGCCTGCGCGTGATCTTGGACGACGCGGCGATCGCCGCCTTCATTACGGCCAATCTGCCACTGGTGGAGACGCCCGGCGTTCCCGAAATCCGATTGCATCAGGCCGCACCTACCAGCGGGCTCCGCCGGCTGGCGGCGGGGACCGGCGCCTTCGCGTCGCCCTACTGGGCCTATCGCTGGGGCGGCGGCCTCGCGCTTGCCCGGCATGTGCTTGATCGGCCGGAAAGCGTCGCGGGACGGCGCGTGCTCGATCTCGGCACCGGATCGGGGCTGGTCGCGATCGCGGCGGTGCTGGCGGGCGCGCCCGAGGTGCGCGCGGTGGATGTCGACCGCCATGCAACGATCGCAGCGGGGCTCAATGCCGCGGCGAACGGCGTCAGCATCGCGGCGGAGACAGTGGACCTCACGCGCAGCACGGCGCCGGATACCGATCTGATCCTCGTCGGCGACCTGTTCTATGCCGCTGGGCTGGCGCGACGGGTGACGCGCTTTCTCGATCGATGCGTGGGTGCCGGCGTCGACGTGCTGGTCGGGGATCCGGCGCGGACGCATCTGGCGCTGGCGCGGCTGGAAGAGATCGGGCGCTATGCGGTGGCGGAGACCGGCGTAGCCAAGCCGGGTTTCGTGTATCGGTATCGGGTGAGGAGCTAAGCCGCCGCAACCACGCCCGCCGGCACCCCGGCGGCGGCCCGGCGCCGCCCCTGCCCCAGCACCAGCAGCGCGGCGAGCCCGCACAACACCGGCGGTAGCGCATAGGCCAGGCGGATCGCCCACAGACTGGCGTCGGCGGCGGCGCCCGACGCGCTCGTGCCGCCGATCGCGGCCAGCGCCATCCACGCGCCAAGCCCCATCGCCAGCTTCAACGTGATGTTGCTCACCGAATAGCAGCTCGCGCCCTGGCGCAGCCCGGTGAGCGCGGCGGCGCGGGTGATTTCGGAAACCATCGTGCGCAGCAGCAGATAGTCGACGCCCATGAACAGGCTGCGCGCGATCAGGAAGAGGATGGCGGGGGCGATCTGGCCAGCGGGCAGCAGCAGCGCGAGCGGCATTACCGCCACCTGCCAGCCATAGGCCAGCATCAGCAGCCGGCGATGGCCGATCCGGCCGGCGAGCTTCCCCCACAGCGGCAAGGTGAGCAGCGGCACTGCCGATTGCGCGAGAAGCAGGCTGCTCGCCCAGCCTTCCAGCGCCAGCCCGCGTTCGATGAACAGCAGGAAGGTGGCGAACATCGCCGAATCCGAAAGGCCGGCGAACAGATAGAGCAGCAGCACCGGGTGCAGCGAGCGCGTGCGCAGGATCTGCCAGAACAGCCGCAGCGGGTTGCCGAGTTCGGCGCGACGATCGTCGGCGATCATGGGTTCGGCGACGAAGCGCAGCACCAGCGTCATCGAGAGGGGCGTGAACAGGATCAGGCTCAACCCGAGTGCCGCGACCTGCCCTTCGCGGCCGATGCCCAGCATGCGTTCGAGCAATGCCGGCAGGAAGAGGATCGCGATGCCGCCGGCCACCGCAAACCAGGTCTTCGCGCCGATGATCCGCAGCCGTTCCGCCGCATCGCGGCCCAGTTCGAGCGCCCAGCCGCCATGCGGCGTGACCATCATCATATAGCCGAGATGGAGCAGCAGGCAGGCCGCGATCAATGTTGCAGGGCCCGTCCACGGCCAGACGAAGAAGGCGCCGAGCGCGCCGATGACGATCAGCGGCGTGCCCGCCACCAGCCAGGGCCGGCGATGGCCATAGCGCGTAGGAAAACGGTCGCTCGCCCAGCCGATCAGCGGGTCGATCAGGCTGTCGAACAGCCGCGCCGCCATCAGCACGAAGCCCGCCATGCCCAGCGACAGGCCGAGCGTGGTCGAGAAGAAGTTGGGCAGATAGACGCGCCACGCCGTCTCGATCGTCTGCACGACGACCATCGGCAATGAGAATGCGACGAGCCCGACCAGGCTCAGCCGCTCGGCCGATTCGCTCCGCACGGTAGCGCCCCTTTCGAGCGCGCCTGTGCCGACCGGCTATGACGGGGATATGACGGCCCGGTTCAGCCCGCGCCGCGATCCAGCCGCGCGAGCAATGGCGCATAATCGCTGTCCGGCCCCGGCGCCCTGCCTGAGCAGATGCAAGCGCGGTTGCGGCCGCTGGCGAAGGCCGAGATGATCGCGCCGTCGATCACCGATGCCGGACGGTCCGGCCCGAGCATCCCCTGCAGCATCCGGCCGGAGGTACGCCCGCGCAGATAGCGCAGCCGCGCGGCGAAGGGCTGCAGCGCCGGATTGCGCGCGCAGGCCATGAACAATTCCTCCGCGGCCAGCATGTGCGTGCGTTCAGGCAGCAACCCGTCCATCGCCGCGAGCGCTTCCGCGCGGTTCGGCAACGGCGCGTCCAGCCCGCTCTCCTGCGTCATTCGGCGGTAGATCGCCTCGAACGCGCCCTGCAACAGTTCCGCGCTGGTACGGAACTTGTAGGAGACGACGCCCAAGGTCACCCCCGCCTCCGCCGCCACCGCACGGTGGGTTAGCCCGGCGACGCCGCGCGCCGCGATCGTCCGCGCCGCCGCCGCCGCGACCGCGTCCGCCACCGCATCGTCGGGCGGCGGCGGCGGCAGCAATTCACCGGCGCCGGCGCGCGCGCGTTCGAACCAGGGCGCGGCGCTGCCGATCCGGCCATCGAGCCACCCCGCCCAGCCCTGGCACAATTCGGTAAGCGCGGCGCGGTCGACCGGGCGGCGCCAGCGCAGCAGATGCAGGCCGGTCACCCCGTCGAACAGCCAGGCGAGCGCATTCGCCATGTCGGCCAGGCCGAGCCGCGCGGCGAGGTCGTCCCAGAAGCCCTGCCACAGCGCATCCCACTTCGCGGATCCCGCGATGTGGCGCGGGTCGCGCAGCGCCGCGAGCTGCGCCTCGCGGCGCGCGAAGGCGAGCGGGCGCTGCATCTCGCACCAGTCGTCGGCCAGCGCTGCGAGCACGGGGCCGATCGACGGCGCACCGGTGCCGATCGCGGACAACTGCTCCTCACACCAGCGAGTCGCGGCATGTCGCGCCGCCTGCTGCGTGCTTTCCAACAACTGTTCCAGATCGCCGAAGTGATAGTAGATCGAGGAGACCGGCAGCCCGGCAGCGGCGGCCAGCGGCCGCGCGGAAATTGCCGCCGCCCCTTCCCGCTCAAGCACGGAAAACACCGCTGAAACCAGCTTTTCCGGGGAAGTCGGCGCCGCGACGGCCGGCGGCAGAGGCGTGTCTGGCATATGATCTTCCTGTGGTCCGGCGCGCATAATCCAGGGTTCACTTCCAAGATACAAGTGTCACAGAGCTTACATACATCCGTTCTAATTGCCCGCCGACACAAAGCGGGGATTCACGATGACACGCAGTTCTTCGGCCCGGATGCGAACGTTCGTGCTGACCGGCGCGGCCTTGCTCGCCAGCGTTCCGGGAATGGCCGCCGCAGCCGATGAAGCCGCCGCCGACGCCGCGCCCGAACAGGCCGCGCAGCAAGATCCCGAAGGCGGCCTTGTCGACATCGTCGTCACCGCCGAGAAGCGCGAGACCAACCTGCAGAAGACGCCGATCGCGATCTCGGTGCTCGGCACGCAGGATCTCGCCAACCGCCACGTCCAGAGCCTGTCGGACCTGATGGACGGCGCGGTGCCCTCGCTGCGCATCGCGCCGTTCTTCTCGCGCAACTCGGCGCTGACCGTCGGCATCCGCGGCATCGTTCCGTTCGATGCCAACCAGCCGAGCCGCGACTCTGGCGTGGGCGTCTATATCGACGGCGTCTATCTCGGCCGTTCGCAGGGCCTTGGCATGGCGCTGATGGACGTCGAACGGATCGAGGTGCTGAAGGGGCCGCAGGGCACCTTGTTCGGCCGCAACTCCACCGGCGGCGCGGTGAGCATCGTCACCAAGAAGCCCTCGGGCGAGTTCCAGCTTCGCCAGACCGTAGGCGTGCGCAATTTCGGCGGCTATTCCAGCGAGACGCACCTCGATCTGCCGTCGTTCGCCGGGATCAGCCTGAAGTTCGACGGGCTGATTTCCAAGCGCGACGGCACGGTGAAGAACACCCTCGCCGACGAGAAGGATTTCAATGCCTTCGACCGCCGCGGCATCCACGGCGCCGCGCTGTGGGAGCCGAGCAGCCGCTTCAGCGCGCAGCTCGACGCCGATTATACCTATGACGTCACCACGCCCTATTACGTCCAGTTGCTCAACAAGAACCCGGCGGCGCCGGCGCTGGCGCCGATCGTGCAGGTGCAGCCGGATCGCGCGAAGACCGTCGATATTGGTGTGCCGCAGCGAGGCAATGTCGGCGAGACCTGGGGCATCGGCCTGCACATGAACTTCAAGGCGATGGATGGCCTCGAACTGCGCTCGATCACCTCCTACCGCCATCTCGAGCAGGACCAGTGGGACAATGGCATCGGCGCGCATGCCGGCGTGTTCCGTCCCAACGCCAATTTCGCGCGCTACAGCCTTGCCTCGCTGCGGCAGGAGCAGTTCAGCCAGGAACTGCAGGCGCTCGGCAGCGTCGGCCGGCTCGATTATGTCGGCGGCCTCTATTATTATCATGAGGCGGGCGACGACGACGCCTGGAGCCCCAACACGATGCGCTGGAATGCGGACGGCACCGCCGCCACGCCGCTGCCCTCGCTCGAAGCCGGCGCCACCGGCCCCTTCCCCGACCGCGCGAGCACCGCGAAGGCGGACAGCTATGCCGTGTTCGGCCAGGCGACGTGGACGCCGCCGGTGCTGGGCGACATGCTCAAGCTGACGCTTGGCGGCCGCTACACGCATGACGACAAGAGCGGCCGGCTCTACAAGGTTAACGGCGCCGATGCGCCCTACAGCTTCACCTTCACCGCCGATCGTTTCGATCCGCAGGTGACGGTGGCGTTCGATCCGAGCAACGCCGTGCAGCTCTATGGCAAGTGGGGCACCGCCTATCGCGCCGGCGGCGCCAATTCGCGCTCGCTGAGCTATCGCGCGTTCGGGCCGGAGAAGGTTTCCACCTTCGAGGCGGGCATGAAATCCAGCTTCTGGGATCGCAAGGGCCGCTTCAACATCGCCGCCTATACGACGCGCTACACTGACATCCAGATCGACTTCAGCGCCACCAATCTCGACAACAGCAACCGCACCACGCTGGAAACCGTCAATGCGCCGGGCCATGGCACGATCCAGGGCATCGAGGTGGATGGCTCGATCGCGCCGGTGCGCGGCCTGACGATCTCGGCGGGCTATGCCTATACGCATGGCGACCTGCCGCAGGCGGCCAACCCGTTCCGCGCTGGCGCGATCCAGGACGTGTATGTGGTCTATACCCCCGAACATGCCGGCAGCGCCTCGATCGACTATGAGCTGCCGCTGACCGGCGACACCGTCATGCGCGCGCATCTCGATGCCAATGTTGCGGAGGGCTATCGCGCGCTTTCGGGCGAGGACACGATGACCGACAGCTCGTTCGTGGTGAACGGCCGGCTTTCGGTGGCGGGCATCTCGCTGACCCGCGGCGCCAGCCTCGAGCTGTCGCTGTGGTCGCGCAACCTGTTCAACGAGCAGCACCTCTTCCTGCGCAGTTCCGCCGCCTACGCCGCCGGTGGCGACTACGGCATCTTCAACGAACCCCGCACCTTCGGCCTCGACGGCACGATCCGGTTCTGATCCTTTCGGAGATTCAATCCATGCATAACTTCCACTTCGCGGGCGCGCTCGGCGCGCTCGCCCTCCTCACCGCCGGCTTCGCCGCGACGCTGCCGGTCGATGCCCGCACCCCGGTGCAGGCCGCGCCGGCCCACCAGCGCCTGCTGCCGCTGGAAGGCGGGCAGAATTTCCGCGATCTCGGCGGCTACCGCACGCGTGGCGGCAAGACGGTGCGGTGGGGCGTGCTGTTCCGCTCGGGCGCGATGAACGGCCTGACCGCCAACGACTACGCCTATCTGGAAAAGATCGGCATCCGCACCGTCTGCGATTTCCGCAGCACCGCCGAGCGGACCTCGGCCCCGGTGCGATGGCCGGGCGGCCAGACGCCGGCGGTGTTCGCCGACGATTATGTGCTGGACATGGGCGGCATGGATTTCCGGGCCGCGGCAAGCTGGTCCGCCGAGGATGCCAAAGGCAAGATGGCGGCGCTCTATCCGCACCTGCTGAACCAGTTCAACGGCCAGTATCGCCGCATGTTCGCGCAGCTTCTGACGGGCAACGTACCGCTTGCCTTCAACTGCTCGGCGGGCAAGGACCGCACCGGCGTTGCCGCCGCGCTGATTCTGACTGCGCTCGACGTGCCGCGCGAGACGGTGATCGAGGATTATCTGCTCTCCAACCGCTATTTCGACCCGAAGAAGATCGAGGCCGATCCGCCGTCCGCCGCCTGGACGAAGCTGCCGCCGGCGGTGACGAAGGCGTTCATGGGCGTCGACCGCAGCTATATGGAAGCGGTATTCAAGGCGATCGACACGCATCCCGGCGGCGCCAAGGCCTATCTGCGCGACAGGCTGGGGCTTGGCGATGCCGAATTGACGCAGCTTCGGGCGCGCTACACCGCCTGATCCCGTCTCCGGCAGTGCGGCAAGCCAGCCGCTTCCCGCACTGCCGAAGTTCTGCTCAGCGCTCCGTCGGGGTCGGCGAGGCCGTGCGGCCATGCAGCGCGTCGATCTCCGCCTGCCGGGTGCGGAGGTAGTTCTCGCGGACGGCGGCATAGGGGTCGGCAGCACCTTCCCGCACCCTGCGGATCGCGCCATCGGCTTGCGCACGCTCGTCGACCAGGCGGATGGTGGTGGTCGGCAGAACGAACGCCGGATCATCGAACGGGCGCCCGACCGCCACCGGCAGTACCGACAGATCGCCGATCCGCCCGACAAGATCGCGAACCGTCGTCGGGCCCATCAGCGGCAGATAAAGATAGGGGCCCGGCTTCACGCCATAATAGCCCAGGGTGTAGCCGAAGCCGTTGTTTCGCCGCGGCAGATTGAACGGCTGCCGTTTCGCCACATCGAACAGCCCGGCGACGCCGATCGTCGAATTGATGGCGAAGCGCCCCAGGGTTTCCGCGCTCTTTCCCGGCTTGAGCTGCAGCAGATAGTTGAGCGCGACGATCGGTTCCTGAAGATTGCCCAACGCGTTGCGTAAGCCGCTGCGCACCGGCGACGGCACGACGCGACTGTAGGCGCGCGCGACCGGCCCCGTGACCGCTTCGTCGACCGACTGAACGACCGCGAATGACTGCGCGTTGATTCCGCGCAGAGGATCGCTCGGTGGCGCCTCGGACCGCGCGGTCACGACGATTGTACCATCCTGGGGCTGGGCTGGTTGCGGCGGCTCTGCGGACGGCAGATCACCCGCCTCGATCTGTGCCGCCTGCACCATGACCGCCGGCGCGGGCGACGCGGGGACCAGCACGAGATCCGCGTGGATCCCGACCAGCGGCACCGCAATGATTGACGCAAACAGGGTCATTCGCTCTTCCTTCGGGAGACGCAGGCGCGATGCATTCGAACAGCGCCACGGCCGATGTCGTGCCGGCGAGAAGTGGAACCGCAAACAGTGTGGCGACGCCCCATTTTAGGAAGTCGGCGCGATCCGATCCTTCGAGGCTGCGCAATGAACCCCGCGATGCATCCATTGACCGGGCGCCGGTTTCCGTCATGCTGACCCTCGTTCCTCGTTCGGCTTGCCGATCGGATTAGAAGGCATGTTTGATGATCGGAATGCCCGATGCGGGAATTAACCTGCCCATTCGTGCAGACGCCCCGCTCCGACGTTTTGCAGGATCGTGCAGCTTCTGTGTGAGATCGGGCATGGCGCTCCAGCCTGGGATGCGCATTCTTGGCGCTTGATCGATCAACAAGCGCACGATGAGCGAGCCCCGTTCGAAATGACGAGCACCAGCATCCCGATCCCGCTCTCCCAAGGTTTCAATTGTGACGACGCCGCGGCGGCCGGAACCTTGTCGGCCTTGGCACTGCGCTGGAGCGCCCGTTGCCTGATGGCGACGAGTTGGGTCAGCGGCGCCATCTTCGCGGGCTATATCATCACCTTCTTCGGCGGTGTGGCGCTGGGCGGTGCTGGCGCGCGCTGGAACGAGTCCCTGCCCGACCTCTATGATGGCCGTTCGCTGGCCACGACCGTAGCGATCGGCGCCCATTTCATCGCCGGCGGCGTGCTGCTGCTGATCGGCCCCATCCAGTTGATCGCCGGCGTGCGACAGCGCCTGCCCACGCTCCACCGCGGGCTGGGCCGGATCTACGTCGGTTCGGCCGGGCTGGCCGGGCTGGGCGGGATCGGCTTCATCCTGGGGCGCGGCACGATCGGCGGGCCGCTGATGGATATCGGCTTCGGCATTTATGGCGCGTTGATGGCGCTGTGCGCCGCGATGGCCTACGTTCACGCCCGGGCTCGCAATATCGGCGTGCATCGTGGATGGGCGATCCGGCTGTTTGCTCTGACCGTCGGCTCCTGGCTCTACCGGATGGAATATGGCGCCTGGATTGCGCTGACCGGCGGCGCGGGTATCGGCGACAGCTTCAACGGCTGGTTCGACGCGATCATGATGTTCTTCTTCTACGTCCCCAACATGATCGTCGTCGAACTGTTCATCCGCGGTCGCCGGCGAGATCGCGGAACGGCGATCGGGCTGGGGACGACGCTTGTGCTGCTGCTCGCCAGCTTCTTCATCGTCTTCGCGACATGGACCTTCACCATGCGAAGCTGGGGCCCGCGAATGATCAGCGGCATCGCCACGGCAACACGATAGGCGTGCCGGCGCACCCGAAACATGGCCAAATCACGCACATGGATTGACAATGGGCACCACTACGGTGCTGACAGACACACCCCTCCTCAGGCTTCGAAACCATGCCCCGTCCCGCTTCGAGAACCCTTTCCATGAATCGACAACCCGTCGCCGAAACCTTCGGCTTCTTTCGGGCCTGGCTGAGGAATCCGCTTGGCGTCGCCGCCATTGCGCCATCGGGCAATGTTCTTGCCGAACTGATCACGTCGCGCATCTCGCCGGAAACCGGCCCCGTAATCGAGCTTGGCCCAGGCACCGGCGTGTTCACCCGGGCGCTGGTGGCGCGCGGCGTGCGGCAGGAGGATCTGGCGCTGATCGAGTTCGAGGCGCATTTCGCAGCGGCGCTGAACCTCCGCTATCCGCATGCGAGCACGCTCAGGATGGACGCCGCCCGGCTGCACATGGTCGAACTGTTCGGCGGTCGACAGGCCGGCGCTGTGGTCAGCGGGCTACCACTTCTATCGATGCCCGTGCGCAAGGTTGCCGCCATTCTGGCCGCCACGTTCCGTAAGCTGACGCCCGAAGGCGCTGTGTACCAATTCACCTATGGGCCACGCTGCCCGGTGCCGCCGCTCGTGCTCGATCGGCTCGACCTGCGTGCGCAGCGCATCGGCGGAACGCTCGCGAACCTGCCGCCCGCGTCGGTCTATCGGATCGATCGGCGGTAGGAGAGGGAAGGATCTCCGCCCCGGCGCGCAGCGTCGGGACGGAGATCGGTTCGTTATCCTGCCAGGAACGGCAGCTTACGGGTGGGCGCACCCGTCAACGCAAGCATCGCATTTGCCACGGCCGGCGCGATCGGCGGAACGCCCGGTTCGCCCATGCCGGTCGGGCGGTTGGTGGAGGGCAGGATGTGCGTTTCGATCGCCGGCATCTCATTCATCCGCAGTACGCGGTAGCGATCAAAATTGGTTTCCTGGACGATACCGTTCTTCAGCGTCACCGCGCCATAAAGCGCTGCCGAAAGGCCAAACCCGATCCCGCCTTCCATCTGCGCCCGGATCTGGTCGGGCGCGATCGCGATGCCGCAATCGACCACCGCGGTCACGCGGCGGACGATCGGGCGGCCATCCTCGATGCGCACTTCGGCGACCTGGCCGACCACCGTGCCGAACGCCTCATGGATCGCCATGCCACGCGCCCAGCCCGACTCCAGCGGCGTGCCCCAGCCGGCCTTGCGGCAGAGTTCGTCGAGCACGGCCAGCCGGCGTGTCGCGCCGGCCTTGCGATAGAGCGCGCGGCGATAGTCCGCCGGGTCCCGACCTACACGGCGCGCGAGCTGGTCGACGATATGCTCCATTACCATGCCGTTGTAGGAATGGCCGACCGATCGCCAGAAGCTGACCGTTACGGGATAGTCCGGCGTGAAAAGTTTGCCGTCGACCAAGGTGGCGGAGGCGAAATAGGGTGAATCCTTGACGCCCTCCGAAGCGACATCATTGCCGACGGGCAACAGCGATTGCGCCACGATATGGTGGCGCCAGCGCGCAGGGAAGCCATCCGCCCCCAGTTCTATCCAGGCGCGCTGATGGACCATCGGCCGGAAGCAGCCCGCCGCCATCTCATCCTCACGAGTCCATATCAGCTTGATCGGACGGCCTTCGACGCGTTTGGCGACGCGCAGGCATTCGACGAGATAGTCGGAGGTCATCAGTCCGCGCCGCCCGAAGGATCCGCCGGCGGGCAGCACCTCGATATCCACCTTGCCGGGCAGCGTGAGCGCCACCCGGGCAGCATGGACCTGATCGACCGTCGGCAATTGGCTGGCCGAGACGATCTTGACATCCCAACCGTTGACCTGCGCGACGCAGTTCATCGTCTCCATCGGCGCGTGGGCAAGATAGGGGAAGTCCATCACGAATTCGATCGCGTCACTGCCGAATGCCGCTGCTTCGGGATCGTCGCCCTTGTCCTGAAAGCGACGCGGCTCGAGCTCGGTGCGTCCGGCCGCCGCGTCCTGATAGTAGCGGTTCAGTTCGTCCGACGAGCGCATTTCGGCTGCGCTGTCGTCCCATTCGACGCGCAAGGCGTCGCGGCCCCGGCGGGCAGCGAACATCGTCTCGGCGACCACGGCGACGCCAGTCTCGATCGCGAACACGCCGACGACGCCACTGATCCTGCGCGCGTTGCTTGCATCGAAGCGTGCCAGCTTGCCGCCGAAGCGCGGACTGTGTGCAACAAGCGCGGTGAGCATGCCCGGCAGTTGGACATCCTGCACATAGAGCTGCGTGCCGTGGCTCTTGGGCGCGCTATCCTTCCGCCGCACCCGATCGGTGCCGATGAGGCGATACGCGTCCGGCGCCTTGAGCACCGGCTGCTCGGGCGGCGTCTGGCGCGCGGCCTCGGCGAGCAGTTCAGCGAAGCTCGCCGCACGCCGCGACGACGGGTGCATCACCACTCCATCGCGCACCGCGATCGCTGCGGCTGGCACGTTCCATCGCGCGGCGGCAGCGGCAACGAACATCGCGCGCGCGGCGGCCCCTGCCTGGCGAAGCGTATCCCAATTGCCCGCGACCGATCCCGAGCCCGCCGTGATCTGCGCGCCATAGGCCCGGAAATTGCCGTGCGCGTCGATCACCCGCACCCGATCCCAGTTCGCATCGAGTTCCTCGGCCACCATCGCGGCGAGGCCGGCATGGATGCCCTGCCCCATTTCGTGCTGCTTGTTGACGATCGTCACCCAGCCATCCTGCGCGATGCGGATGAACGGGCCGAAGACGCTCGGCTCGGGGTCACTGCCGCCGCCTTGCAGGATCGCTCCGGCGACCTGCATCGGATGCGTCGCGGTATAGCCGACGACCAGCGCACCTCCGACAAGGGTGCCGCCAAGGATCATGCGGCGGCGCGTCATCGCGAAGCGTCGGCCGGGGGTGGAGGCTGCGGTCACAGGCGGTCTCGCGCGAAGGAGGGAAAGATCATGCCGGGCAGCGCCCGCCGGTTTCGAGCCATGCCGCAATCAGCACGCCGAATTCGGCCTGGGTGCCGGGGGCCGGGGTGCGGCCGCCGCCGGGATGCCAGGCCCAGCCGACCAGCGCATCTTCCGCCATGTGATGGAGCAGTGCCTCGCGTCCCATATGCGCCCGCGCGGGATCGAGCAGTTGGCGGCAGATGTCGCCGAGCGACTTACCCTGCCAGGCCATCTCGATCGGTGCGAGCCGCCACTTCGGGTTGCCAGGCACGCCCGCGGCGTCGAAATTCGCCGCCTGATGGCAGGTCGTGCACCGCAACGTCTGCGTTCCACCACCATCGGTGCCGCGCACCACCAATGGCGAATGCGGGCGCATCGCGTCGGTTTGCGTCGGGCTATCGGTGCGGGGGTGGCAATTGAGGCAACGCGGGTGGCGGATCACGCGGCCGGCTTCCTCGAACAGCGCGACTGAGCGCGCCGCCGGATCTTCGATCGCCGCGAAGTCGGCAACCGGCCTGAGATGCACTATCTGCGCCTCGGTCCGGGCGGGCGGCACTGCCTCGCTTTCAGGCATGGTCTGCGGCCACAGCGCGACGGCAAGGAAAAGAATGCCGACGGCGACCAGCGCTGCGACGATGGAGAGGCAGCCGAAGCGGCGGCGGCGGCTGGCGTTCATACCCGCGATGGCCCGTCGAGCGCCGCGGCGGCATCGTGGATGGCGGCGCGGATGCGGTTGTAGGTGGCGCAGCGGCAGATATTGCCGCTCATCGCCAGATCGATGTCGGCATCGGCGGGTGCCGGGGTGGTGCGCAGCAGTGCCACCGCGCTCATGATCTGGCCGGACTGACAGAAGCCGCACTGCGGCACGTCGCGTGCGACCCAGGCGTTGCGAAGGGCATCGGCCTCCGCACCGGCGACCGCCTCGATCGTGACGACCTTCGCGCTGCCGACGGCGGCCAGCGGGAGCGAACAGGATCGCACCGGCCGGCCATCGAGATGCACGGTGCAGGCGCCGCATTGCGCGACGCCGCAACCATATTTGGTGCCCGTGAGCCGCAGCGTATCGCGCAAAACCCACAGCAGGGGCGTCTGTCCGTCCTCATTCACGCGATGCGAGCGGCCGTTGATGGAAAGATCATAGGACATGGGGGGTGATTAGGCCGGGCGGCGGCGCCGGCGAACACCGGTTCCTTCAGAAAATTTGCCCGATCCTACGGCGTCGAGCCACCATCGGCGCGGATCGGTGCAGGCTCTCGCCTACCCCGGGGGATTTCGTTCAGAGCAGATAGAGATCGGTGTCCGGATCGCCACCATGGCGGCGTTCGGCCAGCCGGAAGCCGCGACGCGTAAGAAGACGGATCGACGCCGCGTTTGCCGGGTCCACGGTGGCGCGCAGTGGCGCAATACCGCGTTCCACCGCGATCGCGATCAACGCGTCGAGCAGTTCGCCGCCGAATCCCTGCCCCCAATGGGCAGCGCCGAGCCCGTAGATAATTTCCTCGCTGCCATCGCCAGGGCGCGCAAAGCCGGCCCAGCCGATCGGTGCGCCACCGCTGCGCCGCACGACCGCTCCGGTGCCAAAGCCGTGAAGCTCAAGGTTGACGCGCGATCGCTCCACCCACAGCGCGGCGTCGGCAGCGCTCAGCGGCCCGCCATCGCCCACGAAGCGGTAAACCTGCGGATCGGCGAACAGCGCCACCAGAACGGGCGCATCACTGGGCTCGAAGGGCCGGATAACCAGCCGCGGCGTTTCTATTGCGGCAGCGAGGATCATCACCGCCCCTCCCCGTCCCCTCCCGCAAAGCGGAAGGGAAACCGATCAGACCAGCCGGCTCTGCTTGACCGCGGCTTCGATGAAGCTCTTGAACAGGGGATGCGGGTCGAACGGCTTGGACTTGAGTTCCGGATGGAACTGCACGCCGACGAACCAGGGATGATCCGGCCGCTCGATGATCTCGGGCAGCGCGCCGTCGGGCGACATGCCGGAGAAGATCAGCCCGCCTTTTTCGAGCGGCTCGCGATAGTGGACGTTGACCTCGTAGCGATGGCGATGGCGTTCCGAGATGTCGGTGCCGCCATAGATCGCCGAGACGTGGCTGTTGCCGTCGAGCACAGCCTCATAGGCGCCCAGCCGCATGGTGCCGCCCAGATCGCCGCCCGCCTCGCGCTTCTGCAGGCCGTCCGCCGTCATCCATTCCTCGATCAGGCCGACAACGGGCTCGTCGGTCGGGCCGAACTCGGTGGTGGAGGCGTTGGCGATGCCGGCGGTATTCCGCGCGCCTTCGATGCAGGCCATCTGCATGCCGAGGCAGATACCGAAGAACGGTGCCTGGCGTTCGCGGGCGAAGCGCACCGCGGCGATCTTGCCTTCCGAACCACGTTCCCCGAAGCCGCCGGGCACGAGGATGCCGTGCATCGGTTCAAGATAGGCTGCGATATCCGAATCATCCTGCTCGAACAGTTCGGCATCGAGCCACTGGATGTTGACCTTCACCCGGTTGGCGATGCCGCCATGGACCAGTGCCTCGTTCAGCGACTTGTAGGCATCGGCCAGCCCCACATATTTGCCGACGACGCCGATCGTGACTTCGCCTTCGGGATTGGTGAGCCGATCCATGATGTCGGTCCAGCGGCCGAGATGCGGCGCCGGGCCGACCTCGACGCCGAATGCGTTGAGCACCGCTAGGTCAAGACCTTCGGCATGATATTGCACCGGCACGTCGTAGATGCTGCGCGCATCGAGCGCGGGGATCACGGCTTCCTTGGGCACGTTGCAGAACAGCGCGATCTTCGCGCGCTCGCTGTCGGGCAGCGGGCGTTCGCAGCGGCAAACCAGCACGTCCGGCTGGATACCGAGCGAGGTGAGGTCGCGCACGCTGTGCTGGGTCGGTTTGGTCTTCAGCTCGCCGGCGGCCGCAATGTAGGGCACCAGCGTGACGTGGACGAAGATCGAATTGTTGCGGCCGAGATCGTTCCGCAACTGACGGATCGCCTCCATGAACGGCAGCGATTCGATGTCGCCGACGGTGCCGCCGATCTCGCACAGCACGAAGTCGACATCGTCGGTATCGGCGCGCGCGAATTCCTTGATCGCGTCGGTCACGTGCGGGATCACCTGCACGGTGGCGCCAAGATAGTCGCCACGCCGTTCCTTGGCGATGATCTGCTGGTAGATCCGGCCCGAGGTGATGTTGTCCGCCTGGCGGCTGGGAACGCCGGTGAAGCGCTCATAATGGCCGAGGTCGAGGTCGGTTTCGGCCCCGTCATCGGTCACATAGACTTCGCCATGCTGATAGGGGCTCATCGTCCCCGGATCGACATTGAGATAGGGATCGAATTTGCGAATTCGAACCTTGTAGCCGCGTGCCTGGAGCAATGCGCCAAGGCTGGCTGCCATCAGGCCTTTGCCCAAGGATGACACCACGCCGCCGGTGATGAAAATGAACCGCGCCATGGGAATCAACGCCTAGCCCGAGTTGGTCGATGGGGACAAGCGCGCGAATCCGCGCGCCTGCATTTTTACGGTCGAAAGAGCGCCCGAAAGCGCCGAACGATGCTTATTGCGCCGGCGCGGAGCCGTTGGCCGGAGCCGCAGCGTTGTCCGCGCCCGCGCCCTGTGCCGCGGCGGCGAGCGGATCGTCGCTCACAGGTGCGGGTGCCGCCGGCGCGCTCTGCTGCGACGGCTGCCGGGCGAGCGAAGTATCGATGTCGCCGGTGCGATTGCTGACCGAGGCCAGCGCCGCGATCGCGATCGAAAGCACGATGAAGATCGTCGCGAGTATCGTCGTCGACCGCGTCAGGAAGTCCGCCGCGCCGCGCGCCGACATCAGCCCCGTGGGGCTGCCGCCCATGCCGAGCCCGCCGCCTTCGGAACGCTGGACGAGAATCACGCCCACCAATGCGAGGGTAATCAG
Organism: Sphingomonas zeicaulis; assembly: GCF_050433225.1. Taxonomy (NCBI): domain Bacteria; kingdom Pseudomonadati; phylum Pseudomonadota; class Alphaproteobacteria; order Sphingomonadales; family Sphingomonadaceae; genus Sphingomonas; species Sphingomonas zeicaulis. Next base: position 93,643 of record NZ_JBNPXQ010000003.1, read on the forward strand.
CGCGTGAACGACGAGGAGAAAGGTGAACAGCATGGGGCTCGATCTGACGATGCGTGGGATTGCCGGCGACATAGCGAGAGGGGGGCCACTGTTCAACCGGCATCGTTCACATGCGTTGCCCGCGACTGATGCGGTGGGTGCCGGATCGCCCCTTCGCCTTTGCCCTTGCATCCCCTATCTGCGGAGTACCCGTCGCCGATCCCCGACCCTTTGCCAAGGAGACTGCATGAACCGCATCTATCGCGCCGTTGCCGCGACAGCCCTGTCCCTGGGATTGTTGTTCGGCCCGGCCGCGGCGGCGCAGGCCCCCTCGGCACCTGCTGCTGCGCCGCGCCGCGCCAATCCGGCGCTGTGGGTGGTGAAGGACCGTGACACCACCATCTACCTGTTCGGGACTTTCCACCTGCTGCCCTCCGGCTACAGCTGGTTCGACGGCGGCGTGAAGAAGGCATTCGATTCGTCGAGCGAGCTCGTCACCGAAGCGATCGACCCCGATGCCAAGACGCTACAGCCGCTGATGATGCGGCTGGCGATCAACCGTGACGGGCCGCCGTTGACGCAGAAGCTCTCGCCCAAGGCGCAGGCCGATTACCGCAAGGCGATGGCGGAACTGGAACTGCCCGTCGATATGTTCGAGCCGTTCGATCCCTGGGCGGCCGCGCTGAACATTCAGGTGACCCTGTTCCAGAAGATGGGCTTCGGCCCGGATTCCGGCGCCGAAACCATTCTCAACGACGCGGCGAAGGCGGGCGGCAAGACGCGCAAGGAACTGGAGGGCGCCGAGCTTCAGATCCGCATCTTTGATGCGATGCCCGAACGCACGCAGATCGCGCTGCTCGAAAGCACCGTGCAGTCTATCCCCGAGCAACGCGCGGTACTCGACCGGATGCTGGCAAGCTGGGCAAGGGGTGATGCCAAGACCTTGAGCAGCTTGATGAACGAGTCGCTGGAGGAAACGCCGGAACTCTACAAGATCATGGTGACCGACCGGAACGCACGCTGGGCGCAATGGATCGAGCGCCGCATGCAGCAGCCCGGCACCGTGTTCGTCGCAGTAGGCGCCGCGCATCTCGCCGGCACCGGCAGCGTGCAGGATTATTTGAAAGCACGGAAGCTGAGGGCCAAGCGCGTCAAATATTGACGGCCCGCCCTGCCCAGCCCGCCCGAAACAAGGTTCCCCGATGCCGCGTATCCCCTTCGCCTCCGCCTTGCTGCTGTTCCTCGCCGGCTGCGGTACCTCCACCCACGCCGAGCCAGCCCACCCCGCGCTCTGGTCGTTCGCCGATGCGGACACCACGGTCTATCTGTTTGGCACCATCCATGTGCTGCCCGATGGCGTGGAATGGGATGGCGGCCGGGTTGGCAAGGCAATCGGCGGTGCCGACCGGCTGGTGCTGGAGGTAACAGACCCGGCGGGCCAGGCCGGGCTACGTCGCAGCTTCGAAGCGATGGCGAGCGCCCCCGGCCTGCCGCCCCTTGCCCAGCGCGTGGCGCCCGAGCATCGCGCTGAACTGGCTGCAATGCTCGCGAAGGCCAGCATTCCCGCAACCGCGCTCGACGGCATGGAGACCTGGGCGGCGGCGCTGACGCTGGCCGCGACGCTTTACCCCGAGATGGGCGTCAGCGCCGACCAGGGCGTGGAAGCCCGGCTGACCGCGCGCTTCGCCGATAATGGAAAGCCGGTATCCGGTCTGGAGACCGCCACCGAGCAGTTCGGCTATTTCGATCGCCTGCCCGAAGCGGCGCAGCGCACTTTCCTCACCAGCGTGATCAGCGAGCGCAAAGAGGCCGGCAAACAGTTCGACGCGATGATCGCGGCGTGGCGCAAGGGCGATGTCGCGACACTGGCGATCACCGAGGATGACGAGCTCAGCCTCTCTCCCGAACTCGCCGACGCGCTCAAGCGCCAGCGCAACGCCGCTTGGGCCAGCCGCCTGGAAAAGGCACTCGAGCAGCCCGGCACGGTGCTGGTGGCGGTGGGCGCCGCGCATCTGGCGGGCAAGGATTCGGTGCAGGAGATGCTGGCAACGCGCGGCATCAAGGTGAAGCGGCTTCAATAGCATCGCCTGCGCCGCTGAAACGAGGCGGAGCATGCTTGCATTCCCGCCCTTCCCCCGCTATGCGCCCCGGCTTCCGTCATGGTCATCCCTGGAGGCGTGGCGGAATGTTTAACCCAAGCGAATTGGAGATATGCGATGAGCGATCAGCTGACGCTGTCGGCCGAAGCGCGTGAGCGGAACGGCAAGGGAGCCTCCCGCGATCTGCGCAACAACGGCCGCGTGCCTGCCGTGATCTACGGCAACAATGAAGAACCGGCCTCGATCCACGTCGAGGAAAAAGCGCTGTTCAAGCTGCTGCACACCGGCCACTTCATGAACTCGGTGGTGATGGTCGAGGTTGGCGGCAAGGCCGTCCGCACCCTGCCCAAGGACGTCCAGTTCCACCCGGTCACCGATCGCCCGCTGCATGTCGATTTCCTGCGCATCTCCGAGCACGCCACCGTCACGGTGCAGGTGCCGGTGATCTTCACCAATGAAGATGCCTCGCCGGGCCTCAAGCGCGGCGGCGTGCTCAACATCGTCCGCCACGAGCTGGACCTGGTGGTCGACGCGGCGCAGATCCCGGACGACATCACCATCGACCTCGCCGGCTATGAAGTGGGCGACTCGATCCACATCTCGAACATCGCGCTGCCCAAGGGCGCCAGCCCGGCGATCGAGGATCGTGACTTCACCATCGCGACGATCGTTGCCCCCTCCGCGCTGAAGAGCAGCGAAGGCGACACCGACACGGCCGCCGAGGGCGAAGCCGAGGCTTGATTTCAGGCCCGCCTGTCCTTGCGGCAGGCGATCGGATAGCAGGATGCCCGGCGCCGCCCTTGCGGTGTCGGGCATCTTCTTGTGTATCGCCCGGCGGACGGGCGCTGATCGGGGAATCGGCGATGCAGATCTGGGTCGGCCTGGGCAATCCGGGCGCGCGCTATGCGCTGCACCGGCACAATGTGGGCTTCATGGCGATCGACGCCATCGCCGAGGTCCATCGCTTCGATCCGCCGCGCCAGCGCTTCCAGGGCTGGGCGCAGGAAGGCCGCATCGGATCGAGCAAGATCCTGCTGCTGAAGCCCGCCACCTTCATGAACGAAAGCGGCCGCGCAGTGGGCGAGGCGATGCGCTTCTACAAGCGCGAGGTGGGCGACGTCACCGTCTTCCACGACGAGCTCGATCTCCCGCCGTTCAAGGTGAAGGTGAAGACCGGCGGCGGCACCGCCGGTCATAATGGCCTGCGTTCCACCGAGGCGCATATCGGCAACGCCTTCCGCCGCGTGCGCATCGGCATCGGCCATCCCGGCCATAAGGATCGGGTGACCGGCCATGTGCTGGGCAATTACGACAAGCGCGAAATGGATCCGCTGGCCGACTTGCTCGGCGCGATTGCCGCGGAAGCGCCGCGCCTCGCCGACGGCGACGATGCGCGCTTCATGAACGACGTCGCACTGCGGCTGCAGGACGTCTGATCACCGCCCTCAGGGTACGACGTTGACGATGACGCGGCGATAGCGCGTCAGCGCGGGCGTGCCGCTGTCGGTGACCGCGAGGATGACGTGCATCGTGCCGGTGTGCAGCACCCGGTCGGTCGGCACCGTCAGCACCGCTTCGGCCTTGTCGGCCCCTTCGATCTGCACCGGAGAGGCGGCGCGCGCCGACGAGACGGTGAAACTGCCCGGCTCGGGATAGTGGAACCATTGATAACGCAGCGTATCGCCATCGGGATCGCGCGATCCGGCGGCGCTCAGCCGGACCTTCTGACCCAGCTTGGCGCTGATTTCCTCGGGCACGCCGAGCCGCGCGACAGGCGGATGATTGGCCTCGCGATACGGCTTCACCGTCCAGTCCATCCGCGCGGCGAAATCATTCTGATAGGCGCTGCGCCACCGCCAGATCGTCGCCTTGTTGCTGGTGTACCACTGGCCGTCGACGCCCATCACCTCATCCTCGCCATCGGACCACAAGGCGCGGGTTTCGGGGCGCAGGAACCATTTACGGTAGCGCGGCTGATAATATTCGTAGCGCCCGCCCCAGCTTCCCCAGTCAGGATGTTCGGGGCTGCCGAGGCCGTTGGGAATCAGATAGAGGAAGGTGGGCGTATCGCCTTCCATGATGAATTCGGTGTGCGGATATTCGGCACCCAGCGGCCCCTTCGCGCGGACGTGCGTGTCGAGCCAGGGATTGTCGACGATCGAGAAATCGGCGCCACCGAAGCGGCCGTGGAAGCGATCGCCGCTGATCCCGCTCCAGATCGCCGCATGGTAGGCGCCGCCAGCGTGCATGCCGGGGCTGGCGATGTAGAAGAGATCGGGGAACGTCGTGCGGATCCAGGGGCCGCTGTCATCCTGGTCCGAGACGGTATAGACGCGCAGCTTGGCCACGAAGCGCGCAACCTCCTCGGGTGAGCGCGTCTCCCGCACCCTCCACAGCGCCTGCGCGAGCACATTGGGACCACCCCATACGATCACCCACACCGGTCGCGGATCCTTGGCGTCAACGCGATCGATGATGAGTTGCGCGCCGGGCGAATCATGGCCCTTCCCCACCGCTTCGAGGCCATAGCGCGGGATGCCGGCGCGGATCACCGCCGCCAGCGCAGCCTCGGTCGGAAAGCCACGCTCATGCCGCTCGAGATTATCGCGGACCTTGCCGTAGGCTGCGACGATCCGGCGGATGCGTTCCGGCGCGATGCGGTCACGCTGGTGGATCGAGGTGGTCGCAACCAGCCCCTCGACATCCCACTGATTGGCATAGGTCAGGAAGCGGACCAGCGACTGCGCGTCATCCGGTTCATTCTCGATGTCGGTCAGCACGATCAGGCGCAGCCGATCCGCCTTTGCCGGGGGCTCCGCTGCGGCCGCACCCGCCGCCAGCGCGAGCATCGCGCCGATCACCCATCGAACCCAACCCATCACCACTCTCCCGCGTATCGGACGCTCTTAAGGGGCCCGATGGGGGAGTTATGCGGCGTTTCAGAGCATCGTCAATGCGAATACGAAGATAATCGAAGGGCCATCGCAAATTTTCGGATGCGTCAGACCGGCATCACCCCAGCTATGCGGCGAGCGGCATTTCGCCGGGCTTCAACTCGTCAGTCACGACATCGAACATCTTCAGCGTCGTCGCGCCGAACGCGGTCGTGAGTGCGACGTCGGTAGCGTCGCGGCCACGCGCCATCAGGATACGGCCGATGCGCGGCTGGTTGTGGCGCGCATCATAAGTATACCAGTCGCCATCGACATAAACGTCGAACCAGGCACTGAAATCCATCGGTGCGTCGACCGGCGGCACGCCGATGTCGCCCAGATAGCCGGTGCAGTAGCGCGCGGGGATGTTGACGCAGCGGCAAAGGGTGACTGCGAGATGCGCGAAATCGCGGCACACGCCCACCTTCTCGCGATACCCGTCGTTCGCGGTGCGATCGCAGCGGGCGTGATGATAGCCGAACTCGATATGGTTGTGGACGAAGTCGACGATCGCTTCCACTCGATCGCGGGCCGACGGGATATGGCCGAACATCGCCCAGGCGTCGTCCATCAGATGCTGCGTTTCGCAATAGCGGCTGCCCATCAGATAGACGAGCACGTCGTTGGGAAGCGCGTCGACTGGCGTCACCGGCACGTCGGGCGCGCGCACGTCGGGCCGGCCGCTATCGGCGATCACAAAGTCCGCCTTCAGCGTTATGCCACCGGCAGGAACGGTCAACCGGGTGGCGACATTACCGAAGCCATCGATGAAATCATACATCGGCACCTGCGGTGTGGTGGTGATCCGGTGCGGTGAGCGCAAGTCGCGGTTGCGCGACGGATGGATGCTCAGCAGCGCGACCATGCTCGTCGGCGCGGCGGCGTCGAAGGCGATCTCATACCCGGCTCGGATCAGCATATTCAGGCCTCTAAGCTTTACTCGTTGGTGTGGCGGGAAAACGTACCGGATCGCGAATTGATCCGAAGTCGATCTTCGGGAACCGCGACTTCACCCGCGCGCTATGGCAGTCTGGTCTTTTCACCGGACGGAGCCTGCCCTTGCCCCCACTCGCCTGCGCCAATTGCCGGCAGCTGCTCCAGGCCGAAGCGCGGGCCTGCCCGAGTTGCGGCCACGGTGCAGGCTTCGACCCACTTGCGAACGCCTTCCTCCATCTCGACGCCGACAGCGGCCAGTGGCGCACTGCCACGGGGGAGGCGAAGCCGCTGAAGCCCTGCGACAATACGCGCTATGGCGTCTGCAACTGGCTGGTCGAGGCGGACAGCGCGCTAAACCTCTGCCGTTCCTGCCGCCACAACCGCACCATTCCGGATCTCAGCGTGCCCGGGGTACTGCAGCGCTGGGCGCAGGCCGAGAATGCCAAGCATCGCGTGATCGCAAGCCTCATCCGGCTCGGCCTGCCACTGGAAACGCGCAACGAGCATCCCCAGGGGCTTGCATTCGATCTGCTTTACGACCCCTCCGCCGAACAGGGCTATGCGCCGCAACTGCTGACCGGCCATGCCGGCGGGATCGTGACCCTCAACCTGATCGAGACCGACGATGCCGCGCGCGAACGCATCCGCCGCGACATGGGCGAACCCTATCGCACATTGATCGGCCATTTCCGGCATGAGGTGGCGCATCATTTCTGGCACCGGCTGGTCGAATTCAGCCCCGATCTTGAGCCCTTCCGCCAGCGCTTCGGTGACGAGCGCGCCGATTATGCCGCAGCCCTCGCCGCGCATTACCAGAACCGTCAGCACCCGCCGCTTGCGGACTGGGAGGAAGCCTATGTCTCCGCCTATGCGACGGTGCATCCGTGGGAGGATTTCGCCGAGACCTTCGCGCACTATCTCCACATCGTCGACACGCTGGCGACGATCGGCCAGTTCGGCACGCGCATAGATGCGCCACCAGGCGCCGCGATGCCCGAGCCACCGGTGGTGAATTTTGACCCCTATACCGCCGACACGCCGACACTGGCACGCTGCTGGATCCCCTTCGCCTTTGCGCTCAACGCGATCAACCGCAGCATGGGCCAGCCCGATCTCTACCCGTTCCGGCTGACCCCGGCGATCATGCTCAAGCTGGATTTCGTCAACCGGCTGATCGCCTTCACCGCGGGCCGCTGGGCGCCGAGCGAGAATGAGGGTGCCGATCTGAAGGCGGTGATGGCGGTGCTGGGGCTGGGCGTCGATCTCGCCTCGTGATCGTCAATCGAGATCAGCGATCCGCGTGACCTGACCGAGCGTATCGGGCGCGAAATCGGCGCCCGCGCTCGCGCCGGCATCGGCCGGCGTTGCCAGGAGGCTGCGCTGTTGTTTCCGCAGCGCCGCCACCAGCGTTGCCGGATCCACCCCATCCGAGCGCATCTCCGCCAGCGATCGCGCCCCGTCCCGCTTGGCGAGGCGACGACCCTCAGGGCCGGTAAGCAGCGGATGATGGCGGTAGACCGGGCTCGGCAGGTCCAGCAGCGCCTGCAGCAGGCGGTGGACATGAGTGGCTGCGTAAAGATCCTCGCCGCGGACGATGTCGGTCACGCCCTGCGCGGCGTCGTCGACCGTGACCGCCAGATGATAGCTCGTCGGCGCATCCTTGCGCGCGAGGACGACGTCGCCGTGGATCTCCGGCGTCGCCGGCACCCGGCCATGATGGCCATCCATCCACACCAGCGGCCCGGCCACGGCCATCGCTGCGGCGACATCGAGCCGCCAGGCATGCGCTTCGATTTTCTGGCGGCGCACACGCTCGCTAACGTCCAGCCGGCGGCAGGTGCCGGGATAGAGCGGCCCATCAGGTCCGTGCGGCGCGCTGGCACTGGCGGCGATCTCGGCCGCGATCGCCGCGCGCGTGCAGAAACAGGGATAGACCAGCCCTGCGGCCTTCAGCCGATCGAGCGCAGCAGCATAAAGCGGCAGGCGTTCGGACTGGCGGACGACCGGCCCATCCCAGGCCAGGCCAAGCCACGCGAGATCCGCCAAGATGCCCTCGACGAACGCCTCACGCGTGCGACCGGGATCGATATCCTCGATCCGCAACAGGAACCGTCCCCCTGTTTTCGCCGCGAAATCATATGCTGCGAGCGCCGAAAAAGCGTGCCCCATATGCAGCCGGCCGGTGGGGCTCGGCGCGAAACGCGTCGTCACCGCCATGGAATCAGCCTCTTGACGCAGAGTCACGCGATCTGCTGTCATGCCCCCGTCACGTTCCTTGAGCAAAGAACGCGACAAGAAGGGGGGACGAGGCACCCATGTACCATCCCGATCTGATCCGGCATCCGGACAGCTGCCCCACTCTTGTGCTGAACGCGGACTACACGCCGCTCAGCTATTATCCGCTGAGCCTGTGGCCGTGGCAGACCGCGATCAAGGCGGTCTTTCTGGACAGGGTGGATATCGTTGCAACCTATGAGCGCCAGGTGCGAAGTCCCACCAGCGCGATGAAGATCCCGTCTGTCATCGCGCTGAAGCAATATGTGAAACCTTCGCAATATCCCGCCTTCACCCGCTTCAACCTGTTCCTTCGCGACAAGTTTTCCTGCCAATATTGCGGCGTCACGAAGGATCTCACGTTCGACCATGTTATCCCCCGCGCCTATGGTGGCCGCACGACTTGGGAGAATGTGGCGACCGCCTGTGCCCCCTGCAACCTGAGGAAGGGCGGCCGCACCCCCAATGAGGCCAGGATGCCGCTGCACCTCGCGCCGATCCGGCCGACCAGCTGGCAGTTGCAGGAACATGGCCGCAGCTTTCCGCCCAATTATCTGCACGAGAGCTGGCACGACTGGCTCTATTGGGACATCGAACTGGAAGCCTGAGCGCCGTTCGCTCTCTCTCCCCTACCGCTTGCGGGAGGGGCCAGGGGAGAGCTTGTTCCAAAATCGTGCGGAAGCACAATTTACATGCCATCACCTGACCCCTCCCACAAACGGGAGGGGAATCAGGCCAGCGGCATCGTCGGCAGCTTGCTGCCGCCGGACGAACGCTCAGAGCAGGCCGGCAGCGCCAGCGCGACGAGAAGCAGGGCAAGGAACAATCGGGTTGCAGCCATGACGGTGCTGCCTTAGCCGCAAACGCCAAAATTTGAAATGACCGCGGTGGGAAAAAAGGAGCGTCCGTCCATGCAAACCCCAGTTGACCGACTCTCCGCTGCAATGCAGCATCAGCCTATGGCCGCAGCTCCCGCAATTACGCAGAACCCCGACATCCGCTATCTTGGGCGGCTGCTGGGCGACGTTATTCGCAGCTATGGCGGCGAGACGCTGTTCCGCCGCACCGAATATATCCGTTCGGCGTCCGTCGACCGGCATCGCGGCGTTGCCGGCGCCGATGCAATCGACACCGGGCTAGACGCGCTGAGCCTCGACGACACGATTGCGTTCGTGCGCGGCTTCATGCTGTTTTCAATGCTCGCAAACCTTGCCGAGGACCGCCAGGGCGTCGCGACCGACCCGGGCGCAGACGTCGCCCATGCGCTCGAACGGCTGAAGGATGAAGGCGTCGGTGCCGATGCGGTGGCGGCGATGCTGGAAAAGGCGCTGGTCGCGCCGGTGCTCACGGCGCACCCCACCGAAGTCCGCCGCAAATCGATGATCGACCATCGCAACCGCATCGCCGAACTGATGCTGCTGAAGGATATGGGCCGCACCGAAACGCCCGAGGGCGACAAGGTGGACGAGGCGATCCTGCGCCAGATCGCGCTGCTGTGGCAGACCCGCCCGCTGCGCCGCGAACGCCTCTATGTCGCCGACGAGGTGGAAACCGCGCTCGCCTATTTCCGCGATGCCTTCCTCCCTGCCTTGCCCGCGCTCTACGCACGCTGGGATCGCGCGCTCGGCCAGCGCGTGCCGAGCTTCCTGCGCCCCGGCACCTGGATCGGCGGCGACCGCGACGGCAACCCCAATGTCACCGCCGGCTCGCTGAAGCTGGCGCTCGCCCGCGCCGCCGAGACTGTGATCGGCCATTATCTCGAACAGCTCCACGCGCTGGGCGCCGAACTATCGATCTCGACCGAGTTGTCGGGCGTGAGCGAGGCGGTGCTGGCGCTCGCCGACAAGAGCGGCGACGAGAGCACCGCGCGGCGCGACGAACCCTATCGCCGCGCGATCAGCGGCATCTATGCGCGCCTCGCAGCGACCTATAGCGAGATCAGCGGCCGCGCCGCGCCGCGCGCGATCACGATCAAGGCGGAACCCTATCCCGATCCGCAGAGCTTCCGCGCGGATCTGGTGGCCATCGCGCTCGACCTCGCGCAGGCGGGCGGCGGCGTCCTCAAGTCGGGCGGCGCGCTCGGGCGGCTGATCCGCGCGGTCGAGACCTTCGGCTTCCACCTCGCCACGCTCGACATGCGGCAAAACTCGTCGGTGCATGAGCGCGTCGTTGCCGAACTGCTCAAGGTGGCCGGCGTCGAGGCGGATTATCTGGCGCTGGACGAGGCGGCTCGGGTCGCGCTGCTGCGCCGCGAGCTTGCGAATGCCCGCCCGCTGACCAGCCCCTTCGCCGACTATAGCGACGAGACGCGCGGCGAGCTGGACATTGTCCATGCCGCCGCCGCGGCGCACCGGCGCTACGGCCCGGCCTGCATCGCCAACTATATCGTCTCGATGGCGCAGAGCGTCTCCGACCTGCTCGAGGTCAACATTTTGCTCAAGGAAGCCGGCCTCTACCGACCCGCCCCGACGCCCACCGCCGCGATCATGGCGGTACCGCTGTTCGAGACCATCGGCGACCTCGATGAGGCCCCCGGCATCATGTCCGAATGGCTTTCGCTGCCCGAGATCGCCGGCATCTCGGGGTTGCGCGGTCATCAGGAGGTGATGATCGGCTATTCGGACAGCAACAAGGATGGCGGCTACCTGACCTCCACCTGGGGTCTCCACCAGGCCAGCCGCGCGCTGGTGCCGGTGTTCGAGCAGCATGACGTCGCGATGCAGCTGTTCCACGGTCGCGGCGGCTCGGTCGGCCGCGGCGGCGGCTCCAGCTTCCAGGCGATCCGTGCGCAGCCGCACGGCACTGTTGCCGGCCGCATCCGCATCACCGAGCAGGGCGAGGTGATTGCAGCCAAATATGGAAATGTCGAAAGCGCGATGACCAATTTGGAGGCGATGGCGTCTGCGACGTTGCTCGCCTCGCTGGAGCCCGATCCGATCGGCGAGGCGGATCGCACGCGCTTCGCCGCCTGCATGGACCAGCTTTCGGACGACGCGTTCAAGGCCTATCGCGGCCTCGTCTACGAGACCGACGGCTTCCGCCAATTCTTCCGGCAGATGACGCCGCTGACCGAGATCGCCGACCTCAAGATCGGTTCGCGCCCGGCCAGCCGCAAGAAATCCGACGCGATCGAGGACCTGCGCGCGATTCCCTGGGTGTTCAGTTGGGCGCAGGCGCGCGTGATGCTGCCGGGCTGGTACGGCGTGGGCGAGGCGCTGGCCGGCTTCAAGGACCAGGCGCTGCTGCGCGAGATGGTCGAGGCCTGGCCCTTCCTCCAGTCGACGCTCGCCAATATGGAGATGGTGCTCGCCAAGTCCGACATGGTGATTGCGGCCAAATATGCCGAACTGGTGGAGGACAAGACGGCCGCGCAGGCGATCTTCGGCCGCATCCGCGACGGCTGGCAGAAGGCGCATGACGGGCTGCTGACGGTCACCCGGCAGACCCGGCTGCTCGAGAAGAACCCGGCGCTCGACGAATCCATTCGCCTGCGCCTGCCCTATATCGAGCCGCTCAACCTGCTGCAGGTCGAACTGCTCAAGCGCCACCGTGCCGGTGAGGATGATGCGCGGATCCGCGAGGGCATCCAACTGTCGATCAACGCGGTGGCGACGGCGCTGCGCAACAGCGGGTAAGAAACGCGGCCCTCTTCCCTGCGTGGAAGAGGGTTTACTCCACGGTTGCCACTTCCCGCAGCACCTGCCCGTCGCGCCATTGCGCGATCGCCTCGGCATCCATGTCCAATCGCTCCAGCACCGCGACCGCCGCGTCGAGCCCCGGCATGCCGCTTTCGATCACCGGCACCAGCCCGATTTCGGCGAAGCGCGCCGCCTCGTTGGAGTCCGCGACGATCGCGACACGGGTGAGGCCCGGCAAGAAATGCCGGGCAATCGGGGTGATGCCGCTCGACGTCTCGAAGGAAGGCGCGGTGATCACGCTGATGCGGCGGCCGGCCATGCCCAGCGGCTCCCAGATGCGCGGATCGAAATAATCGCCGAACACGACATGATAGCCGTCGGCGGTCGCTTCGCGCAGGCGCTGCTCGTCATTTTCGATCGCGGCATATTTGATGTCGAACGCCGTCAGCGCGTCCGCAACGGTGCGGCCGCGCTGATTCATGCCGACGATGAGCACCGGCGCGGTCGGCCCGCGAGGCTGGAGTTCGGGATCGGCCGCGACCAGGCGGCGCTGACGCAGCCGCCCGGCCAAGGTACGACCGAATTGTGCGACGTTTGGGGTGACCGCGAGGCTCAGCGCCACCGCGGCGATCAGCACCGCGCTATGCTCCTCCCCGATCAGCGCGCGCACCGGCGGCAGGCTGAAGATCACGAAGGCGAATTCGGAGCCCTGCGCCAGCAGGAAGCCAAGCTGCGCGGATCCGGGCACCGACCAGCGGAAGGTGAGGCTGGCGATCGCGTTCAGCACCACCTTGCCGGCCACCAGCAGCGCCGCGGCGACCAGCACCCCGGGCCAAAATTGCGCCAGCGCCGTGACATCCAGCGAGAGGCCGACAGTGACGAAGAAGAAGCCAAGCAGCAGTCCGCGGAACGGCTTGATCTCCGACTGCACGATCGCGCGATAGGGCGTTTCGGTGATGATCATGCCGCCGAGGAATGCGCCCAGGGTCAGCGACAGGCCGAGCTGTCCCGTCGCCCAGCCCGCCGCGAGCGCGATCAGAAGCGCCATCGCGGTGAACACCTCTTCATTGCGATTGCGCGCGACGAGATCGAACATCGGCCGCACTACCAGCTTGGCGAGCCCGACCGCGACGAGGAATGCGCCAACCGCCTTCACCAGCGCCAGGCCCGCCGCCGGCAGGATCGCCTCCCCCGTGCCCAGTGCGGTGGCGACGATCAGCAAGAAGATTGCGGCGATATCCTGAAAGACGAGGATCGAGGTTGCGGTGAGCCCCACCGGGCAGTTCTGCTGGTGGCGTTCGGCGATCAACCGCGCGACCACAGCGGTGGAGGAGAGTGCCAGTGTCGCCCCGACCAGCGCCGCTGCATAGAACGGCAAGCCGAATGCCATCGCGATCAAACCCAGCCCCACCGTGCCCGCGATCATCTGCACCGGACCGAAGCCGAACACGTCCCCGACCTGGTCCTTCAGGTGCCGCGTCGAAAAGTGCAGTCCGATGTCAAAGAGCAGGAAGATCACGCCCAGTTCGGCGAGGATGTTGATGATCTCATTGGCTTCGACCCAGCCGGTCGCGCGCAGGAAGATACCAAGCGTGAGATAGCCGACGATCGGGCTGAGCCCGAGCATCCGCGATCCGATTGCCGCGACTACGCCACCGGCAAGCAGCAGGATCACCGGAGAAAGCGCCGTGAGAACGGTCAATTCCATCGCGGCGCCACCGGCAAGCAGGATGGATCGGGGCCGTTCATCGCGCTCATCATCCCTGTTCGCCGCCCGCGCAAAAAAAACTAGAGCATGTCGCCGGTTACGGAATGTCAAAAGATGTAAATCGGGCCACACGCGCCGATGTGCAATGCGATTCCGCTCGCGATTTCATACCGAACGCGCCTTGCCCGCCTCGGCGTGCTGTAGAAGCGCCTTCGCCGCGATCAGATCGCGCGTCGCTAGCCCCTCGTCGAACCGGCGATGCACTGGCGCGAGCAGCGCCACCGCCTCAGCGAACCGGCCCCCGTTCAGACATTGCGCGGCCAAGTCGGTTGCCGCACGCAGTTCGAACGCCAGCGCGCCGATCGCATAGGCTTCGGCGAGCGCCGCCCGACGCAGCGTTTCCGCCGTCTCCGCATGCCCCGCGCGTTCGAGGATCGCGGCCTCGATCCGCTGAGTCTCGGCGTGGCACCACCGCTCCCCCTGCTCTGCATTGTAGCGATGCGCTTCGGCGATCGTGGCCATCGCCTCTTCCAGCCGATCTTGGCGCGCGAGCGCGTCGGCGAGCATGCCGAGATGCATGCCGATACGCATCGTGAAGCGCGCTTCCACCATCGCGTCGATCGCCTCGCGCATCGCAGCGGTGCCATCGGCGCCACGCAGATCGGCGAGCGCGGCGGCGAAGAAGCGCTCCACCGGCGCCCACAGCGCAATCGGCTCGCGCTCCAGATTGGCGCGCAGCAGGGCGGTGTAGCGATCGAGCGCGGCGTCATCGCCGGTCCACAGCGCCACCGGCAGCGCGGCGAGCCCCAGCGCGTTGGACTGCGAGACGATATGGCCGAGATTGCCCGCCGCCTTCACCGCATCGTCAGCCGCCGTCACCGCTGTGTCGGCATCGCCGCCGAGCCAGGCAACGAACGGCAGGTAGCAGCGGATGCCGATGAAGCGATCGACCTGGATGCCCGCCATCCGCGAATGACCATCCGGCCGGTCATAGGTCGCAGCGAGTCGATCGAGCACCACGCGGCTTTCCGCCAGTTCGCCACCGAAAGCGCGGGCCCAGGCACGCATGCGCTCGATCTCCGGCGCGATCGTCCCCGCCGCATCCGGCGCACCGACGAACACATCCGCATAGGCCGCAGCCTCGGTCATCCGCCCGGTCTGGATCAGGAAGAAGCATAGCCCCACCTGCGCGCGCAGGCTGTGCTCGGCGCTGCCGGACCGCTCGGCGAGCGCAATCGCATCGCGCCACGCCGCCTCGATGCCGGGTAGCAGCGTGCGGGTGTAGATCATGCTCCACGCACGAAAGCCGGCGAGCTTGGCCTTCAACAGATCGTCGCACGGCACCTGTTCCGAAAGATCCAGCGCGCGTTCGACTGCGGCCTGCGCCTCGCTGAGCAGCGAGGCTTCGAACCAGAGCGGGATCGCCGCAACCGTCAGCCGGATGCCCAGCGCGGCATGGCCACCCTCGTCGAACGCCCAGGCGAGCGCTGCGCGCAGATCCGGCAGCCGCCGGCGATAGAGCCTGGTCCATAGGCCGGTGTCACGCCAATGCCATTCCTCCTCGGCCTGCGCGAAGATGTCGAGCATTCGTTCGGCATGCGCGGGCAGCGCCCGCACATCCCCGCCCCCCTCGCGCCGCCGCCGCGCGGCGTGGCGGCGGGTGCTGTCGAGCAGGCGATAGCACAGCGCCGGCCCATCGACCTGCGCCGCCAGCAGCGACTTGGCGACGAGGCCGCCCAGCGCCACTGCCACCGCGACCGGAGCCAGTGGCGCAACGGTGGCGATCGCCACTGCATCGTCCTGATCGAACGCATCCGCGAACACCGAAACCAGCCGGTAGACCGCCGCTTCGTCGCGCGACAGCAGGCGGTAGCTCCAGTCGATCGTCGCCATCAGCGTTTCTTGGCGCAGCGGCGCGGCGCCGGCCTTGCGATTGCGGAAACCGAGATGCTCGTTGAGCATAGCCGGCAAGGTGCCGACCGGGTGCTGATCCACCTTTGCGGCCACCAGTTCGATCGCCAGCGGCAACCCGTCCAGCGCGCGGCAGATGCGGGCGATCGCGGTGCAATCCCCGTCGATGAACTGGTAGCCCGACCATTCGACAGCGCGGCGCACGAACAGGTCGATCGCGGAAAAGGTCAAGGCCGTCGTGGCGACCAGCGGCAATCCGGGTGGCGGTAGCGCGAGCGCATCGAGCCACACCACATGCTCGTCGGCCAGCCGCAGTGGTTCACGGCTGGTCGCCAGCAACAGCGCCGCGCTGCCGGCAGCGATCAGACGTCCGGCGAACAAGCTCACCGCGGACAGCACATGTTCGCAGCTGTCTAGAAGCACCAGCATGCGGCGGTCGCGCAGATGATCGATGACCGCCGCCAGCATGTCACCGGCATTGCCGCGCAGCCCCAGCGCGGTCACCAGCGCGGAGGGAAGCAGCAGCGGATCGTCGATCGTCGCGAGATCGACGAAGCAGAGCCCATCGGGGCAGTCCGCCTCGAACGCATGCGCCGCGGCCAGCGCAACCGTGGTCTTGCCGATACCGCCTGCGCCAACGACGCTCACATGCCGGCGCGCCCGCAGATCGGCGAGGATCGCCGCCACCTCGGCATCGCGGCCGACCATCTCGCGCGCCGGCGGAAAGCTGCGCGGCTCGGCATCGCCGGGCGCAGCCTCATCCGCGCCGGTCGGGTGATCGCTGACCTCGACCGGCGCGACGAAGCGGTAACCGCGGCCGGCGATCGTGGCGATGTAGGTGGGCGGCATCTGCGTATCGCCCAGCGAACGCCGCAGATTGTGCAGATTCACCTTCAGATTGCTTTCATGCACGAAGATGTCCGGCCATGCGGCCGCCATCAGTTCCTTTTTGCCGACCAACGTGCCGCTGTGCTGGACGAGGAGGCACAGCAATTCGAACGCCCGGCCGCCCAGACGCACCGCGCGATCGCCGTGCAGCAGCCGCTGGCGGCTGGGGATCAGCCGATAGGGTCCAAAAGCGTAGACGCGCTCCCACCCCGTCCGTCCGCCCGACTGCCCGGCCATCCCGTTTTCCCCCGCCCCGAACGCATCGCCTGCGCCGCCCCCGCCGCAGTTTCACCCAAACCATGACGGGCGCTGCCGCCATTACTCACTGTTAACCAAAGTATGGCAAGGCAATGCTGATTTTCCGGGAAAGAGAAACGTGTTCAAGCTGCCCGACCTTGAGACGTTGCGCCTGTGCAGCACGGTTGCGACGATGGCTTTTGCCATCGTCTTCGCTGTGCTGTGGATCGCGCGCCGCAGCGAAACGCCGTTGCTCTACTGGTCGGCTAGCATGGGCATTTATGGGCTGGTGCTGATCGCGTTCGGTTATATGCCGCACGATGCCTGGCTGGGTGTGTGTGCGCTGATGATCGTCTTCGCGTTTACCAATATACTGGTGCTCGCGGGCGTGCGCCGGTTCGAGGGGTTGCCGCCCTTCCAGCTCTGGATGCTGGTTCCGATGCTGCTGCCCGCCACCGGCCATGCGCTTGCCGAACTGCTGCCGACACCCGCCGATTCGTTTTCGGCGGTGCTGCTGGACGGCGCCGACGGCCTGGGGCTGCTGATGTCGATCATGATCATCGCCGGCGCCACGCTGCTCGGGCACCGCGGGCGACCGAGCCGGGGCCGGACGATCGCCGCGGTGGCGCTGTTCGGCTACGTACCGGCCTATGTCATCGCTGCGATCCTGGGCCAGGGCGCGGCCTCTCCAGACATCGTGGCGATCATCCCCTTGCTCGCCGATCAGATCTTCCTGGGTGTCCTCAGCCTCGCGCTGCTCTCGATGGTCGGTGAGCGTGCGCTGGAACAGCTCCGCCAGGCCGCGCTGCGCGATCCGCTGACAGGGGCGTGGAACCGCGCCGGGCTGGCCGCAGCGCAGACGCGGCTGCTGATCGAGGGCACCGTGGTGGTCGCGGTGGACATCGATCATTTCAAGGCGATCAACGACCGGCATGGCCATGATGCCGGCGATCAGGTGCTGATCACGCTTTCGCATCATGCCTGCGCGCTGGCGGATCAGCTGGGCGGATCCTTCGCGCGCGTGGGCGGCGACGAGTTCGTCGCCATCCTCCCGCCGGGCACCGACGCGCATCGCTTTGCCGATCGGCTGTGTGCGCTCGGCCGCCGCCACCCGGTGCATCAGGGCGCGTGGACCATCAGCATCGGACTGGCGCTCGTCCAGGCGGGCGACACCAATTTCCACGAAGCGCGGCACCGCGCCGACGGACGGCTCTATGCGGCCAAGGCGGCGGGCCGCGACCAGGTCGCCGCCTGAGTGCTGGAAGCGCTGGTTGCCCGCTATGGTCTGATCGCGCTGTTCCTGGGTGCGGGAATAGAGGGCGAGACGATCGTCGTCCTCGGCGGAATCATGGTGCATCGGGGCAGCTTGCCGCTGCTCCCTGCCATTGCCGCAGCGGCAGCGGGTTCCTGCATCGCCGACCAGATCTTCTTCGCGCTCGGCCGCCGCTTTCGTGACCATCGCTTCGTGCGCCGCATCCGCGACCGGCACGCCTTCACGCGCGCGCTGACCACCTTCGAACGACACCCGACTGCCTTCGTGTTCGCCTTCCGCTTCCTCTACGGCCTGCGCACGGTGAGCCCGGTTGCGATCGGCACAACCACATTGCCGACCGCACGCTTCATGGCGGTCAACGCCGCCTCTGCGCTGCTGTGGGGCGCGATATTCATTTCGGCCGGCTATCTGTTCGGCCGCGCGATCGAAACGACGTTCGGCCGCATCCGGCCGCTGGAACATGTGCTGATCCCAGCGGCCGTCCTCATTCTGGTGCTGGCGGTCGGCCAGCGCTGGTGGCGGCGACGTCGATAGCCGCGCTCAAAGCAGCGGGCTGACCAACCGTGCCAGATTTTCCGCCAGCCGCGCGCTCTGCGGCCGCGCCCGCCACTCCCCCAGGGTCAGCAGGTCGCTGCGCGCGATGCAGGCCTGCTGCACCTGTTCCAGTGCCGCGCAGGCGTCCGCGTCATGGAGGATCAGGCTGATCTCGGCGTTGAGCGTGAAGGATCGCACGTCGGCGTTGCTCGATCCGACCACGCCGACCGCGCCGTCCATCGTGACGTTCTTCGCGTGGAGCAGTCGGTCCCGATAGCGATGGAGGCGGACGCCCGCTTCGAGCAGTTCGTCATAATAGGATCGCTGCGCCAGGCTGACGAGGCGCTGATCGACGACGCTCGAAACGATCAGATCCACCGCCACGCCGCGCGCCACGGCATTGCCGAGCGCCGTCAGCAACGCCTCGTCCGGAATGAGATAGGGAGAGACAATCGCGACATGATCGTGTGCGCCATGGACGATCTCTACGAGCAGCCGCTCGAAACCGGGCACGCCGAAATCGGGCCCGCTGGGCATCGCCTGCAGCAGCGCATCGCCCGCCGGGGCGGCGATTGCCAATGGCGCCGGCGCTGCCTTCGTCTCCATCGCCCAGTCGCTGGCGAAGACCGCGTCGAGCGCGGCGACCACCGGTCCTTCGATCCGCGCGACGAGTTCGTCATTGACGATGCCCGGCTTGAAATCGCGATCAACGATATTCTGCGATCCGACGAAACCTATCGCGCCATCGACCAGGCACAGCTTGCGGTGGTTGCGCAGGTCGCTGCGCGCACGGCGTAGTGCGGCGAAGCGCACCGGCAACACCAGCCGGGCGTCGACGCCGCGGTCATGGAGCATCGCCAGGCTGCGCTTCGCCCAAGGGCGTGATCCCAGCGCATCGATCAACACGCGAACGGCCACCCCCCGCCCTCGTGCCCGGCCGAGCGCGTCGGCGATCGCCCGACCCGTCGCATCGTCGGCGAAGATATAGGTCAGCACATGCACCTGGTGCGCTGCGCCATCGATCGCGGCGACCATAGCGCCGATGGCCGCCTCATAGTCCGCGATCAAGGTGATCGCGTTGCCGCTCACCGCCGGGAAGCCGCCGAAGGTGCGAGCGAGGCGCGCGAGTTGCGAGGGATCCGGCGACACTCCCCGCAATTCCGCTGCGATGCCAACCCGCATCTTGGCGGTGGCTTGGAATCGCGCGCGCCGCCATGCCGGGAAGCTGGCACGGCCGATCAGGCGATAGAGCAGCAGCGCCGGCACCGGCAGGAACAGCACCAAAAGCAGCCAGCTCCGCGCCGCCTCGGGCGGGCGGCGCAGCGGGATGACGATGATCATCACCGCGCGAATCGCCCATTCGAGCAGCAGATAGCCGAGTGCGAGATGCGACGCGGCGATCATCGCGCTCGCAAAATCAGCCTGCCCGGCTCAATCGAGCGCCGAGAAATCATCGCCGTAGCGCGCCTCAATGAAGCGCATATTGGCCGAAAAGGCATCGAGATCGCCCTGCGCCAGCGAGCGGGACATGCCGCGCAGCCGCGTCGCCATCTTGTCCAGTCCCTCGTTGAGAATGAAGCTGGCCGAATGGCCGGTCTTGCGGAAGATCTCGGCGCGATGCTCGGCCGGGATCTCGACATAGCTCTTGAGCAGGGTCGGCAGATGGTTGTCTCGCATCTGCTGGAGATCGATCAGGTCTGTGGCAGCGATACCGCGGGTCCGCGCGCGCGCCTCGACTTCGGCGATCAAGGTGCGGATCGTCAGCACGCGCGGCCGTGCGCCATCGGGCAGGCGCGGATCCTCATAGTCGAACGCCACGGGCGGGCGCGGGTCCGCCGAAGGCAGTGGTGGCGGGGACGGTGGCGCCGGCGGCGCAGCGGGGGAAGCGGACGGCGGCTCGTGCGGCGGCGTGGGCGACAATCCCAACAGGCGCGCGAAGAAGTCGGACCAGCTCATGATGCAAAGCCTTCCGGAATCCTGCCGCCGCGGTCAACTGCGATCATGGCAATGCGCGTCGGTCACACTTGGCTTCCGTTTCGCGAAGGCGTAGATGCAGATCATGAATGTGCTCCTCGTTCTGCTGATCGTCGGCGCGGTGATCGCCACGGTCGTCGCGCTGATCCGCGGCATCGTCGCCTTCCTGAAGGAGACGGAGGCCGATCTGAAGAATGGCGGGCCCAGCCCCTCGGGCCTGCGCCAGAACCGGATGATGATGGCGCGCGTGATGTTCCAGGCGATCGCCGTGCTGCTGGTGGCGGTGCTGCTGCTGCTCAACCGCTGACCACCAGCGCAGGTGGTCAAGCTCAACAAGATCTATACGCGTACGGGCGACGGCGGCACGACCGGGCTGGTCGATGGGTCGCGCGTTCCCAAGCATCATCTGCGCATGCAGACGATCGGTGATGTCGACGAAGCCAACAGCGCGATCGGTGTAGCCATTGCGGCGCTGGGCAAGGAGCGTGCGGCCGGCGGCCGGTTGCTGACCATCCAGAACGACCTGTTCGATCTTGGCGCCGATCTCGCCACCCCCGGCGAGGATTTCGCGCCCAGCGAGATGGCCCTGCGCATCGTGCCCGCGCAAGTCGCGCGGCTGGAGGCGGAAATCGACGTGATGAATGATGCGCTGGCACCGTTGCGCAGCTTCATCCTGCCCGGCGGATCGCCCGCGGTCGCCGCGGTCCACCTTGCCCGCGCTGTGGCACGGCGTGCCGAGCGGTCGGCAACCGCCGCCGCCCGGGAAATGCCGCTTAACCCGCAGGCGCTGACCTATCTCAACCGCCTGTCCGACCATCTTTTCGTCACCGCCCGCTGGCTGGCGGCGCAGAATGGCGGCGACATCTTGTGGGTGCCCGGCGCCTCTCGGTGAAGCGGACATACCTATTCCAAAGGAGGGGGTTTCCCTCGCACACTGTTCCCTCTATGTTCGCCGCCGCGGCGCAGGCCGGATGAACTTTGGCAGCACTCGCGCGTTTGTGGACGATTGAGGGGCAGCAGGGATGCCGGACAAGATGATGGCAACACGGCGCGACGCCGCGATCCTGTGCGATTCGCTCGCCCAGCTCTTCTGTCAGGTTCGCTCGCTCAGCACTGCATTGGTGGCCTCCTTGTCGGATGCGGATGCAACCGGGCAGGCGATGGACGATGCCTCTCCCGCCAAATGGCATCTCGCGCATACGACCTGGTTCTTCGAGACCTTCGTGCTGCGCGACCACGTGCCCGGCTATCGCCTGTATAACGAACGCTGGCCCTTCCTGTTCAACAGCTATTATGAGGCCGAGGGAGCGCGCCATGCGCGGCCGCGGCGCGGCATGCTGACCCGGCCGACGCTGGACGAAGTGCTCGACTGGCGGGCGCACGTCGATGCTGCAGTCGAGGCAGCCCTGGCCGGGCTTTCGTCGGAAGCGCGCGCACTGGTCACGCTCGGCTGCCATCATGAACAGCAGCATCAGGAATTGCTGCAGACAGACATCCTCGCCCTGTTCGCGCTCAACCCGCTGGCGCCTGCGGTGTGGGCGGAACCGCGCACGCCCCCTGCCCCCGCGCCCGCACCGATCCGATGGATCGAGGGCGCGCGCGGCATTGTCGAGATCGGCGATGACGGCATGGACGGCTTCGCGTTCGATTGCGAGGGGCCGCGCCATCCGGTGCTGCTTCACCCGCACGCCCTTGCCGACCGTCCGGTCACCAACAGCGAGTGGATCGCATTCATCGACGATGGCGGCTACCGGCGCCCCGAGCATTGGCTGTCCGATGGCTGGGCCTGGGTGAAGGCAGAGGGTATCGAGGCGCCGCTCTACTGGCACCGCGCAGCGGATCGCGATGGCGGCTGGGACGCTTTCGCGCTGGATGGCCTGCACCCGGTTCGCCCTGCCGCACCGGTCACGCATATCAGCTATTATGAGGCCGAGGCCTTCGCTCGCTGGGCGGGCGCGCGGCTGCCGACCGAGGCTGAATGGGAAAGCGCCGCCCAGCGCTTCGATCCCGATGGCGGTAACCAACTCGATCGCGCCGGGCCAGTCAGGCCCTGTGCGGCGCCGGCGGGCGACAGCCTTGGTCAGATGTTCGGCGATGTCTGGGAATGGACCGGCAGCGCCTATCTGCCCTACCCCGGCTTCAGGCCCGCCGCGGGCGCCGTCGGCGAGTATAATGGCAAGTTCATGAGCGGACAGTTCGTGCTGCGCGGTGGCAGTTGCGCCACCCCACGCGGCCATGCCCGCGCCAGCTACCGCAACTTCTTCTATCCCCACCAGCGCTGGCAGTTCACCGGCGTGCGTCTGGCAAAGGATCTGTAATGGCGACGATGCTCAACGTCGATCCGGCCTTCCGCGCCGATGTGCTTGCCGGCTTGTCGCTGCGCCCGCGCGCGATCCCTGCGCGCTGGTTCTATGATCGGCAAGGTTCCGAGCTGTTCGAGGCGATCACCCGGCTGCCCGAATATTATCCGACACGCGTCGAGACCGCGCTGCTGGAGCGGCATGCCGGCGAAATCGCCAAGCTGGTCGGCCCCGGCCGCGCCGTGGTGGAGTTCGGATCGGGATCGTCGACCAAGACTCCGCACATTCTGTCCGCGGTCGAACCGGCGGCCTATGTGCCGATCGACATTTCGGGCGAATTCCTACGCCAGTCGGCGGCGGCGCTCGCCGCCGACTTCCCCAAGCTGCGCATCGAGCCGCTGGAAGCCGATTTCACCCAGCCGATCCTGCCGCCGGACAGCATATCCGGGCTACCGCGGCTCGGCTTCTTCCCTGGCTCGACGATCGGCAATATGGTCGCGCGAACTGCGGTCAACCTCCTGCGCGCGATGGTGGAGACGCTGGGGATTGGCGCCAAATTGCTGATCGGCATGGATCGCCGCAAATCGCCGGACATATTGATCCCGGCTTATGACGATGCCGCCGGCATCACTGCGCGCTTCAACCTCAATCTGCTCGAACGGATCAACCGCGAACTCGACGCCGACGTGCCGGTCGACGCGTTCCGTCATCGCGCGCTGTGGAACGACAGCCATTCGCGGATCGAGATGCATTTGCAGGCGACTCGGGACCTGCGCTTCGAGATCGAGGGCCGCCCGTTCGAGATGAAGGCGGACGAGACGATCCATACCGAGAACAGCCACAAATACGGTCCGCACGACGCCCGGCTGCTGCTGCGCGCCGGCGCTTGGACGCCGATCGCCGAATGGACCGACCCGCAGGACCAGTTTGCGATCATCCTGTGCGAGGCGCAGGCGCCCGGCACGGCGCCCTGACCTTCTCCCCTCCCGCGAGCGGAAGGGGAACTCAAGCAGCAACCTCCTCACGGCCAGCGCGTTTTTCTTCATGCAGCGTGTGCCCACCGGCGCCGCGACAATTCGCGACATAAAAGCCGGCTTCAGACAAATGCGGGCGACACTCCGAGGCCAAATAGGTCTCGTGCAGTACGCACCAGGAGGTTCATATGAAGCGTCTTTCGATCCTCGCGGGTTTCGCCGCCATCGCCACCCTCGTCTCCCCGATCGCCGCGCAGGCGGCGCCGTGGCAGAATATCAACGCACGCCAGCAGCGGCTCGATGCGCGGATCGATCAGGGCGTGCGCAGCGGATCGCTCAACCGTGCCGAGGCCCAGCGTTTGCGCGGTCAGTTCAACGATCTCGTCCGCCTCGAGGCGAATTATCGCCGCAGCGGCGGTGGGCTCTCTGCCCGCGAACGCGCCGATCTCGACCGCCGTTTCGACGGGCTGAGCGCGCGCATCAAGGTTCAGAAGAACGATCGCCAAGGCCGGCGTTGGTGAGCGGATGAAGGGTCCCCGGGGAAGTGTGGGGCTTCCCCGGGGCGCCTTCGAAGCCGAACCCGTGGGGATGGGTCCGGCGACACTGGCCCAGGATCAAACGATCCTGATCCAGACAAGTTACGCCAGCCGATTGCTTTCAAGCAAGAAATTTACAGTCGTGACATTTTGGCACCCGACCTAACTCGCTGGCTCGCTCAATAGCGCAGATAGGCCCGCCGTTCGTCCGCCCATGCCGTCTCGTCCGGCAACGTCAGCGAGTCCAACTCCGCGGGCGCGGCGGCGGCATCGTCCACCCATTCGCGCAGCAGCGGGCTACCGTTGATGACGTCGATCGGCAGCTTGCCGAACGCATATTCATAAGGGAAGTCGCGCCACATCGGATAATCCGGGTGAAGCAGGCGGATCGCCTTGAACGCCAGCGCCTGCAACCGCCACGGCCGGAACGCTTCGTGGTCGTATCCCGGCGCCTCGGCATGGATGTGGACGCCGCTGCACAACTGGCTGACATGCTTGTGGAAGGTCGGCTCGAAGCTGCAGTCGCGCAGGATGCAGCCCTGCAGCCACTGCGGAGCAAGCTCACGCATCGTCGCCATCACCTGGCGCGCGTCGATGTCCGGCGCGCCGAACAGTTCCAGCGGGCGCGTGGT
The DNA here is from genome assembly GCF_050433225.1 of Sphingomonas zeicaulis. Lineage (NCBI taxonomy): Bacteria > Pseudomonadati > Pseudomonadota > Alphaproteobacteria > Sphingomonadales > Sphingomonadaceae > Sphingomonas > Sphingomonas zeicaulis. The sequence goes on from NZ_JBNPXQ010000003.1 coordinate 118,469, forward strand.
GCCGCGGCCTTCGGACAAGGTCGTCCCTTCCAGCATCACCGTGCCGGCATAGGCGCGTGCCATGAACAGGTTGGGCGCGTTTGGGCTGGGGTTGATCCAGATGCGTTCGCCCAGCGGCCAGCCGAAGCCGGGCGTCGCGTCAGGCGCCCAGCCTTCCATCTCGACGATGCGATAATCGAGATCGAGCTTCTGGCGATCGATGAACCACAGGCCAAGTTCACCCAATGTCATGCCGTGGCGCATCGGCATCGGTCCTGCGCCAACGAAGCTCTCCCACCCCGGCCGCAAGGTCAGCCCTTCGATCGGGCGGCCGGCGGGATTGGGGCGATCGAGCACCCAGACCGCCTTGCCATGCTCCGCCGCGGCTTCGAGGACATAGAGCAGGGTGGTGATGAAGGTGTAGATGCGGCAGCCGACATCCTGCATGTCGACCAGCAGCACATCGAACGTCTGCATCGACTGGCCGGTCGGCCGGCGCACCTCGCCATAGAGGCTGAACACCGGGATGCCATGGACGGGATCGTCGAAGTCCGGTGATTCGACCATATTGTCCTGCTTGTCGCCGCGTAGGCCGTGCTGCGGCCCGAAAGCCGCCGTCACATTCACACCGGCCGCGACCAGCGCGTCAAGCGAATGGGTCAGGTCGGCGGTGACCGAGGCAGGGTGCGCGAGCAGAGCGACGCGGCGCCCCTTGAGCGACTGGAGCAGCGCCGGGTCGGCGAGCAGGCGATCGATACCGAAGTGCATGGGGTCAGTCTGCTGCCGGGAGTTGCGCGACAAAGCAATCGCGATGATGGAAATCGGGCTTGTCGCCGGGATGGGCGAGCGCCCACCAGGATGTGCCGCCGCTGCGATCCTTGATCACCGCAGAAAGTCCGAGCGCAGTGACCTGTGCCAGCACCGGCAGCGGCGCCAGCCGAACCGTCAACAGCAGCCGTTCGGGCGGGGCTTCCAGCCGAATCTCCGGCGCGGGGAATGCCTCTGCCGGGGCCATGCCCATGCGATAATGATCGAAGCGATAGGCTGCCCAATGCTGCGACGGCGCGAAATTGGCCTCGAGATAGGCGGTGCCGCCAAGCGCGAAGAACGCTTCGAAACAGGTGTGCTGCCACAGCCCGTCACGCCGCTGCGGCGCCTCGGGCGCGGGCAGCAGGATGCTCGCGACGGGACCGGTGACTTCATAGGTGATCTCCAGCGCGCCTTCCGCCCAGCGCGTCAGTTTCACCTCGATCGCGAGGTCTGGTGCGACAGCGCCCGGAAACGGATGCAGGCGGAACCTCTCCAAAACTCTCCCCAAAACGCTCGCCCCATGCTAGGCGCGCCGCGCCATGACCGAATATCAGTCCGACCTCCTAAGCCTGCTCGCCTCGCGCGGCTACATCCATCAAGTCACCGATGCCGCGGCACTCGATGCGCTGGCAACCAAGCAGGTGGTGCCCGGCTATATCGGCTTCGATCCCACCGCGCCCTCGCTCCATGTGGGCAGCCTGGTGCAGATCATGATGCTGCGCCGGCTGCAGCAGGCCGGCCACAAGCCGCTGGTGCTGATGGGCGGTGGCACGGGCAAGATCGGCGATCCCAGCTTCAAGGATGAGGCGCGCAAGCTGCTGACCGACGAGACGATCGCGGCCAATGTCGCCTCGATCAAGCGCGTCTTCGCCCGCTTCCTGACCTTTGGCGACGGCCCCACCGACGCGGTGATGCTCGACAATGCCGAATGGCTGGACCGGCTCGAATATATCCCTTTCCTGCGCGAGGTCGGTCAGCATTTCTCGGTCAACCGGATGCTGAGCTTCGACTCGGTTAAGCTGCGGCTCGACCGTGAACAGTCGCTGAGCTTCCTCGAGTTCAACTACATGATCCTCCAGGCCTACGACTTCCGCGAGTTGTCGCAGCGCTATGCCTGCCGCCTTCAGATGGGCGGATCGGACCAGTGGGGCAATATCGTCAACGGCGTCGAACTGGCGCGGCGGATGGATGCCGCCGAGGTCTTCGGCCTCACCACGCCGCTGATCACCACAGCGGATGGCGGCAAGATGGGCAAGACGATGTCGGGGGCCATCTGGCTCAATGCCGACATGTGCAGCCCTTATGATTATTGGCAGTTCTGGCGGAACACGCAGGATGCCGATGTCGGTCGCTTCCTGCGCCTGTTCACCGATCTGCCGCTGGACGAGATCACCCGGTTGGAAGCGCTGGAAGGCGCCGGCATCAACGAAGCCAAGCGCGTGCTGGCGAACGAGGCGACCGCGATGGCGCATGGCGCCGAAGCGGCCGCCGAAGCCGCCGAAACCGCGCGCCGTACCTTCGAAGAGGGTGCCGCGGGGGACGCACTGCCGACCTTGACGGTCGAAGGCGGCACGATCTCGATCATCGACGCGTTGGTCGGCCTCGGCCTCGTCGCCTCCAAGGGAGAGGCGCGCCGCCTCATCAAGGGCGGCGGCGCCCGCGTGGATGGCGAGAAGGTCTCGGACGAAGCGCTGACGATCAGCGTCGGCAGCACGCCGGTGAAGATCTCGGCCGGCAAGAAAGCGCACGGAGTGCTGGCGGGGTAATCCCCCGCCCCAACCCTTCGGCTCTTATCCGTAAGTCTTCACGCAGGCATCGAGCACGCGGATCGGCGGCCCCAGCTTGGTCAGCGTCGCCATCGCCTTGTAGCGTGCCTCCTGCTGCGCCTCAGCGGCGGACTGGCCGCGTGCGCGCAGTTTCACCGCGATGCTGTCGTCGAGCTTGGCGCGCATGTCGTTATAGGCGGTGATCTGCTTGACCGCCGCCTCGTCGGTGGTCTGGATGCCGCGACCGATAAAGTCGGCGACGCCCGCGCAGCCCAGTTCGGCGGTCAGGGGATCCTTGGGAAGATCGATCGGGCCGCTCGCGACGGTCGCCGGGAAGGCCTGGTCGCAAGCTCCCACAGCATCCTTCCACTTGGAACCGGTGACCGGCTTTTCCAGCTCGGGCATGCGCTTGACCACCGCGGCTGCCTTGGAGGGTTCGAAGCGATCGCTCTCCGCGCCGGCGAGCATCGCATAATGGACGATCTTGCCTTGCGCATCGAGCGGCAGCGAACCCTGGATCGTCTTGCTCTTCTCGCGGGCGTTCACTGCGGCGACGACGCCGCAGGTCGCGGCCTTCTCGATGGGATCCGCGGGCAGCTCGAGCGCCCGCTCGCCGCACCCGGCAAGCACCAGCGCCGTCGCCCCCAACAGCATCACTCCACGCATATGTCCACTCCGCAACCGTAATGAGTGCAGGGTCTACGTATCGGTCGGGCATATGGTTCCGCGGGTGAAACCAGTCAGAAAGCCAAACGCCCGGCGAGCAGCGCTCGCCAGGCGTTGGTCAAACCGGTGCTGTCCCTCGGCCAAGGGCCAACGGACGCGGCATCAGACGTGGATGGGCTTGCCCAGCACGGCCATCGCCGCTTCCTTGATCGCCTCGGAGTGCGTCGGGTGGGCGTGGCAGGTGTAGGCGATGTCTTCGCTGGTCGCGCCGAATTCCATCGCCTGGGCAACCTGTGCGATCATCGTGCCGGCCACCGAGGTGATGATCCAGGTGCCGAGCACGCGGTCGGTCTTGGCATCGGCTATCACCTTCACGAAACCGGTGGTGTCGTGGATGGTCTTGGCGCGGCTGTTGCCTGCCATCGGGAACTTGCCGACCTTGATCTCGCCCTTCTCGCGCGCCTGCTCTTCGGTCAGGCCGACGCCAGCGATCTCGGGCAGCGTGTAGACCACGCTGGGGATCACGTCATGGTTCACGATGCCGGTCAGGCCGGCAATGTTCTCGGCGACCGCGATGCCTTCATCCTCAGCCTTGTGCGCGAGCATCGGGCCGGGGATCACGTCACCGATCGCCCAGATGCCATCGACCTTGGTCGCGAAGCTGTGGTCGGTTTCGATCTGGCCGCGCTTGTTGAGCTCGATGCCGGCCTTGTCGAGGCCGAGGCCCTCGGTGTTCGGACGACGGCCGATCGAGACCAGCACGACATCCGCGTCGATCGTCGAGGCCTCACCGCCGGCCGCGGGCTCGACCGTCAAGGTCACGCCCTTGTCGGTCTTGGTCGCGCCCGTCACCTTGGTGCCGGTTACGATCTCGATGCCCTGCTTCTTGAAGATCTTGGCGGCTTCCTTGCGGATCTCGCCGTCCATGCCGGGCAGGATCTGGTCGAGATACTCGACCACCGTCACCTTCGCGCCCAGGCGACGCCACACCGAACCCAGCTCGAGCCCGATCACGCCGCCGCCGATCACCACGAGATGCTCGGGAACCTTGGGCAGTTCGAGCGCGCTGGTCGAATCGATGATCGACTGATGATCGATCTCGACGCCGGGCAGCGGGGTAACGCTGGAGCCCGTGGCGATGACGATGTTCTTGGCGCGGTAGGTCTTGCCGTCAACCTCGACCGTGTCCTTGCCGGTGAAGGTCGCGAGGCCCTTCAGCCAATCGACCTTGTTCTTCTTGAACAGGAAAGCGACACCGCCGGTGAGGCCGGTCACGGCTTCCTTGCGGCTGGCATGCATCGCATCGAGGTCGAGGCTCGCGCCTTCGACTTTGACGCCCCAGCGCGCGAGCGCGCCCGAATGCGCTTCCTCATAGAGGTGCGAGGCGTGGAGGAGCGCCTTGGAGGGAATGCAGCCGACGTTGAGGCAGGTGCCGCCCAGCGTCTCGCGGCTCTCCGCGCACGCCGTGCGCAGGCCAAGCTGCGCGGCACGGATCGCGGCGACATAGCCGCCCGGGCCAGCGCCGATCACGAGGACGTCATAATCATACTCAGCCATGGTGTACTTCACCTTTCACGCCGATTGCATTCCGGCATTTCTCCCCTCCCGCCCTGCGGGAGGGGTCGGGGGAGGGCATGTCTGCGTTCGGGCGTTTCCGAACAGGCCCTCCCCTAACCCCTCCCGCGGCCGGGAGGGGGATATCATCAGAGGTCGATCAGGAGGCGCGTCGGATCCTCGATCGCGTTCTTGAGCGCGACCAGGAAGGTCACCGCCTCGCGGCCGTCGATCAGGCGGTGATCGTAGCTGAGCGCGAGATACATCATCGGGCGGGCGACGATCTGGCCGTCACGGACCACCGGACGCTCCTCGATGCGGTGCAGGCCGAGCACCGCCGACTGCGGCGGGTTGATGATCGGGGTCGACATCAGCGAACCGAACACGCCGCCGTTGGAGATGGTGAAGGTGCCGCCTTTCATCTCGTCCATCTTCAACGTGCCGTCCTTGGCGCGCTTGCCGAAGTCGCCAATGGTGCGCTCGATGCCGGCAACCGACAGCTCCTGCGCGTCGCGGATCACCGGCACGACCAGGCCGTTCGGCGCGGAGACCGCAACCGACACGTCGACATAGTCGCGATAGACGATCTCGTCGCCGTCGATCGAGGCGTTGACCGAAGGCACATCCTTCAGCGCCTGGCACGCGGCCTTCACGAAGAAGCCCATGAAGCCAAGGCGGACGCCATGCTTCTTCTCGAACAGATCCTTGTACTTGGCGCGCGCCTCCATCACCGCCGTCATGTCGACGTCGTTGAAGGTGGTCAGCATCGCTGCCGTATCCTGCGCCTCCTTGAGGCGACGGGCGATGGTCTGGCGCAGGCGGGTCATCCGCACGCGCTCTTCGCGGCGGTCGCCGGTGGCCGGCTGCGCGGCAGCCGCGGGCGATGCCGCGGTCAACGGGGCGGCCGGCTGCGCGGCGCCGGTCTTTACCGCCGCCATCACATCGTCCTTGGTCAGGCGGCCGTCCTTGCCGGAGCCCTTGATCGACGAGGGATCGAGGCCATGCTCCAGCACCAGGCGGCGCACCGCCGGCGAGAGCGTGAGCGGGCCCGATTCATCGTCGGCAGCTGGCGCCGGCGCGGGTGCTGGCGCCACGATCTGCGCGGGGGCTGCGGCCGGGGCCGGCTTGGCCGCGGCGGCCGGAGCGGAAGCGGCGGCGCCGCCTTCCTCGATCACCGCGATCACCGCGCCGACCTCGACCGTGTCGCCCGGCTTGGCGGCATGCGCGCCCATCACGCCGGCGACCGGCGAGGGCACTTCCACCGCGACCTTGTCGGTCTCCAGGCTGGCGATCGGCTCGTCAACCTTCACCGGATCGCCTGGCTGCTTCAACCATTCGCCGATCGTCGCTTCGGTGATCGATTCGCCCAGAACGGGCACCTTAACGTCTGTCGCCATGATGAAACTTAGCCCTTCTTGCGGCGCTTGATCTCGGCGCGAACGCTGAGGCCGAGCGCATCGGCCACAAGCGCGCCCTGTTCGGAAAGATGACGGCTCGCGAGGCCGGTCGCGGGGGAGGCAGAAGCCGCACGGCCCGCATAGCGCGCCCGCTTCGGCTTGGTGCCCGCCTTCTTCAGGCACTCCTCGATAAGCGGCTCGACGAAGAACCACGCACCGTTGTTCTTCGGCTCCTCCTGCGCCCAGACCACCTCCTGGAGGTTGGTCAGGCGCTCGAGGCGCGCGACCAGCGGTTCGGACGGGAATGGATAAAGCTGCTCGACGCGGACGATCTCCGTATCCTCGATCTCGGCGGCATCGCGCGCCTCGATCAGGTCGTAGGCGACCTTACCGGTGCAAAGCACCAGCCGCTTTACATTCTCGGCCTTGGGCGGCGTCGGATCCGACTTCAGCCGCTGGAAGTGCGAATTGCCGATGAAGTCCTCGGCGCTCGACACCGCCATCTTGTGGCGAAGCAGCGACTTGGGCGTCATCATCACCAGCGGCTTGCGGAAGCTGCGGTGCATCTGGCGGCGGAGGATGTGGAAATAGTTGGCTGGCGTCGTGACGTTCGCCACCTGCATATTGTCCTGCGCACAGAGCTGCAGATAGCGCTCCAGACGGGCGGACGAATGCTCCGGCCCCTGACCTTCGTAGCCGTGTGGCAGCAGCAGCACGATGCCGTTGGCGCGCAGCCACTTGGCTTCGGCCGCCGCCATATACTGGTCGATGATGATCTGCGCACCGTTGGCGAAGTCACCGAACTGCGCTTCCCACAGCACCAGCGTCTTCGGGTCGGTCATGGCATAGCCATATTCGAAACCGAGCACGCCATATTCGGACAGCGGGCTATCCAGCACCTCGAACCGGCCGTGCGGCACGGTCGACAGCGGAATATATTTGTCCTCGGTCTTCTGATCGACCCAGACGGCGTGACGCTGGCTGAACGTGCCGCGCCCCGAATCCTGGCCCGACAGACGGACGCCATAGCCCTCGGAGACGAGGCTGCCGAACGCCAGCGCTTCACCGGTCGCCCAGTCGAAACCCTGGCCGGACTTGAACATCTCACGCTTCGCATCGAGCACGCGGCCCAGCGTCTTGTGGATCTCATGTCCTTCGGGAACCGTCGTCAGGGTGCGACCGAGGCTGTCGAACAGCTTCTTGTCGATGCTGGTCTCGACGTTGCGCGGCGCGTTCTCGGGGTCCGCCGGACGATGCAGGCCCGACCAACGACCACTGAACCAGTCGGCCGCATTGGCCTTGTACCCCGCTGCCGCCTGGAACTCCTGCTCCAGCACGGCGACGAAGCGATCGGCATATTCGCCGGCATAATTGCCGTCGATCACGTTCTGCTCGCGCAGCTTCTTCGCGTAGATCTCGCTCACCGGCGGGTGCTGGCGGATCTTCGCGTACATCAGCGGCTGGGTGAAGCTCGGCTCGTCGCCCTCATTGTGACCGAAGCGGCGATAGCACCACATGTCGATCACGACGTCCTTGTCGAACTTCTGGCGGAACTCGATCGCCATCTTGCAGGCGAAGGTTACCGCTTCGGGATCGTCGCCGTTGACGTGGAAGATCGGCGCCTGGACGCCCTTCGCCACATCCGAAGGATAGGGCGAGTTGCGCGCGAACTGCGGGCTGGTGGTGAAACCGATCTGATTGTTGATGATGAAGTGGATGCAGCCGCCGGTGGCGTAGCCGCGGATGCCCTGGAAGCCCAAGGTCTCCCAGACGATGCCCTGGCCTGCGAACGCGGCGTCGCCGTGCAGCAGGATCGGCAGCACTTGGTCCATCTCTTCCAGATCGTCGCGCATCTGCAGGGTTGCGCGCGCCTTGCCGAGCACCACCGGATCCACGGTTTCGAGATGCGACGGGTTCGGCACCAGCGACATGTGCACCTTGATGCCGTCGAACTCACGATCGGTGGAGGTACCGAGGTGGTACTTCACGTCGCCCGAGCCGCCGACATCCTCGGGGTTCGAAGAACCGCCCGAGAATTCGTGGAAGATCACGCGATAGGGCTTGGCCATCACGTTCGCGAGCACGTTGAGGCGGCCGCGGTGGGCCATGCCGATCACGATCTCGCGGACGCCCATCTGGCCGCCATATTTGATCACCGCCTCGAACGCCGGGATCATCGATTCGCCGCCGTCGAGGCCGAAGCGCTTCGTGCCGACATATTTGCGGCCGAGGAACTTCTCGTACTGCTCGCCCTGGATGACCTTGGAGAGGATCGCGATCTTGCCCTCGGGCGAGAATTCGATGGCCTTGTCCTTGCCTTCCATCCGCTGCTGGAGGAACTGGCGCTCCTCCGTGTCGGCGATGTGCATATATTCGAGGCCGACATTGCCGCAGTAATTCGCGCGCAGGATTTCGACAAGTTCGCGAACGGTCGCGCGCTCCAGGCCCAGCGTACCGCCCAGATAGACCTGACGGTCGAGGTCGGCGCCGCTGAAACCGTGATACTCCGGCGTCAGGTCGGCCGGCAGTTCACGCTTGCTGAGGCCGAGCGGATCGAGGTTGGCGGCAAGGTGTCCGCGCACGCGATAGGTGCGGATCAGCATCTGCGCGCGGATCGCATCGCCCGCGGCGCGAGCGATCTCGTCGGCAGACACCGGCGCTGGCGCAGCAGCACGCTTCGGCGCCGCCTTCGGTTCCACCTGCATCTGGGTGGGGTCGAGCCCCGCCGTGAGCGGATCGGTGTCGCTGGGGGGCCAGTTCGGCCGCGCCCAGCTCGGAGCTGCGGTCGTCTGCTCGACGCCCTCGAACCAGTCGCGCCACGCCGGATCGATCGACTCCGGGCTGGCGACATAGCGACGATAGAGCGTCTCGACGAAACCCGGGCTCACGCCCTCGATACCGTCGAACTCCTGGCCTTCAAAACCCATCTTCACACTCCTGGGGCCTTCCTGTCCGCGGAAGGCCCACTCTTCTGCAGCGCCGACCGCGCCCCGCCGGCTGAGCGGGGCGCTTCGATCAGCCCTTCAGCACCTCGGCCAGCGTGGTGCCCAGCTCGGACGGGCTGGCTGCCACCTTGATGCCGGCCTCTTCCATCGCCGCGATCTTGTCTTCGGCGCCGCCCTTGCCGCCCGAAACGATCGCGCCCGCATGGCCCATGCGACGACCCGGAGGGGCCGTGCGGCCGGCGATGAAGCCAGCCATCGGCTTCTTGCGGCCGCGCTTCGCCTCATCCTTGAGGAACTGCGCCGCCTGCTCCTCGGCGTCGCCGCCGATTTCGCCGATCATGATGATCGACTGGGTCTCGTCGTCGGCCAGGAACAGCTCGAGCACGTCGATGAAGTTCGTGCCGTTGACAGGGTCGCCGCCGATGCCGACAGCGGTGGTCTGGCCGAGGCCGATCGCCGTCGTCTGGAACACGGCTTCATAGGTAAGCGTGCCGGAGCGCGAAACAACGCCCACCGAACCCTTCTTGAAGATCGAACCCGGCATGATGCCGATCTTGCATTCGTTCGGGGTCAGCACGCCCGGGCAGTTCGGCCCGATCAGGCGCGACTTGGAGCCGCTGAGCGCGCGCTTGACCTTGACCATGTCGAGCACCGGGATGCCCTCCGTGATGCAGACGATCAGCGGAACCTCGGCGTCGATCGCCTCGAGGATCGAGTCGGCCGCGAAGGGCGGCGGGACGTAGACGACGCTGGCATCGGCACCGGTCTTGGTGACCGCCTCGGCGACGGTATCGAACACCGGCAGGCCGATGTGCGTGCCGCCACCCTTGCCGGGCGTCACGCCGCCGACCATCTGGGTGCCATAGGCCAGGGCCTGTTCCGTGTGGAACGTGCCCGTGGCGCCGGTCATCCCCTGGGTGATGACCTTGGTGTTCTTGTTGACGAGAATGCTCATTCGGTCCCGCTTCCCTTCGCGTTTATTCTCTGCGCCATGAGACTGACGCCTACGACGTGCAATTTTTCGGCGACTTCGCTGCCCTGTGGCACGTACCCGATCTGGGTCTTGCTGTGTCCGCGGGCGACGACGCCCGGTTCCCAGATGTAACTCAGGAAGACTTCCGGAATATCGGTCTTCCTAAACCCTTCGCCGCCGAACCGCCGCACCGCCGAGTCGGACAGCGGCGCATCGGCCGTCATGTCGTAAACGCGGCAGCCGACGGTGACGCCCTCTTCGCCATTGTCGACCGCCGAGAGCGCAAGCTCCAGCGGGCGGCCGGAAACGGTGCGGCGATATTCGCTGCCCTCATGGCGCAGCGGCACCGTCTTGCCGAAGGCAACGAGTTCGCCGAACGGGCTGGCGGGGTCCGGCGTAAACCGTTCCCAGCCGGTCGCACGGATCGCAGCGTCAGCTTTTGCCGCGCTCTCCAGCGAGGTGCAGGCCCCCTTGAATGCCGCGAGTACGGCATCCTCGGGATAGGCGGGCGACGTTGCCGCCGCCTGGGCCTGCATCACCAGCAGGAGAGCGGGCAGCGGCATCACGCCAGGCTTTCGTCGATCCCCTTGCAGGCGACCAGCAGTTCCTTGACTGCGTCGACCGAGACGTTGAGATTGGCCTTCGCCTCCTCGTTGAGCTCGATCTCGATGACCTTCTCGACGCCCCCGGCGCCGATGATCACCGGCACGCCGACATAAAGGTCGTTCACGCCATATTCGCCGCTCAGATAGGCTGCGCAGGGCAGAACCCGCTTCTTGTCCTTCAAATAGGCCTCGGCCATCTCGATGCCCGCGGTCGCCGGCGCATAGAAGGCCGAACCGGTCTTGAGCAGCGCGACGATCTCGCCGCCGCCGCCGCGCGTGCGCTTGACGATCTCGTCGATACGCTCCTGCGTCGACCAGCCCATCTTGATGAGGTCGGGGATCGGGATGCCCGCGACGGTCGAATATTCGACGACGGGGACCATCGTATCGCCATGACCGCCGAGCACGAACGCCGTCACGTCCTGCACCGAGACCTTGAACTCCTCGGCAAGGAAGCTGCGGAAGCGCGCCGAATCGAGAACGCCGGCCATGCCGACGACCTTGTTGTGCGGCAGCCCCGAGAATTCGCGCAGCGCCCACACCATCGCGTCGAGCGGGTTGGTGATGCAGATCACGAACGCGTCGGGGGCGTTGGCCTTGATGCCCTCACCCACCGCCTTCATGACCTTCAGGTTGATGCCCAGCAGGTCGTCGCGGCTCATGCCCGGCTTGCGGGCGACACCGGCGGTAACGATGATCACGTCGGCACCGGCGATGTCGGCATAGTCGTTCGTGCCCTTGAGCGCGACGTCGAACCCTTCCACCGGCGCGCACTGCGACAGGTCGAGCGCCTTGCCCTGCGGCACGCCTTCGACGACGTCGAACAGCACGACGTCACCGAGTTCCTTCGAAGCTGCGAGGTGAGCGAGCGTACCGCCGATATTGCCTGCGCCGATGAGCGCGATCTTCTTCCGGGCCATCCAAATGGTCTCCCTAGCGATTCCAAATGCCCGGACTTGACACTTTGAGACCGGAGCGCGGCCCGCTTAGGCCTATCGGAACGCGGGGACAACCTGCAAAAAGCGCAGGCACCCGGAAATCTTTGCAATTACGAATTAGTTGCAATAAGCCATATCCGCGTGGCGATATCAAGCGCCGCCCGCCACATCCTGATACAACATCAGCGCATTGCCGTCAGGATCATAAAAGGTCAGCAGCCTTACCATCCCAGGTATGTCGCTGATCGGCCCATCCTGTTTCACGCCCGCCGCATCGAGCATGGCCTTCGCAGCCTCGATATCGACCACCCCGAAGGTTGGTGTAACTCCACCCGGAGTCGCTGCCTCGACCTGCGACAATCCCATGTTGACCCGGGCGACCGAGGTGGTGAGTTCGCACCATGCGATATCGTCCATGCGGTACAGCAGGGTCATGCCGAGCACCTCCTGATACCAGGGAATAGATCGGTCGAGGCTGGTCACGCCCAGCGCCATCGTCAACCCGCCATCGAATTCGATCGCCATCCTATCGCTCCCTGTTCGTCGAATCCCGTTCCATTTGTATATCAGCTATATTATTCGTCAATCGATGCTGACATTGTCCGACCTGCAGATATTGAGCGTCAATCGCTGGGCGATGCCGCTGATGGCGGCTCTGGACGCTGCCGGCGGAATCCGCTTCGCGGTGGCGGAGATGCGGCTGGCGGCGCCGCGCAACAGCCTTTCGCGCGCGTTCGACCATGTCATCGCCGCGGGCTGGGTGATCCGCAATCCGGGGCATGGGCATCCGCTGCGCCCCGAATATCTGTTGGCCGACGCGGGGCGCCCGATTGCCGGTGCCGCCGCTCGGGTGATGCATGAACGCGCCGCGCAGGGCCTCTCCCCCGCCGATCTCGGCCGATGGACCTTGCCGCTGGTGGTGGGCATCGCCGGTGAGGAGCGTCGGTTCGGCGATCTATTGACCCGGCTGGCACCGGTCACCCCGCGCGCGCTGTCGCTGGCGATCAAGCAGGGCATGGCGGTGTCGCTGATCGCGCGCGACCTACGACCCGCCAGCTTTCCGCCGCTGCCGCTCTACGTCCTCACCCGCCGCGGCGGCGCGCTCGCGGAAGCATTGATGGCGTGAGAAAATCGATGGCGCATAGCGAGTTGCCAGCATAGCCTGCGCGCAACAGATCATCAGGGGGACTTTTCATGCGCCGTTTCGCCGCCATTACCGCCGCCTTGCTCGCCGCCACGCCGCTTGCGGCGCAGACGGCGCCGGCGAAGCCCGAGCCGGTGACCGTGATCCATGCCGGCGCGCTGCTCGCCGAACCGGGCAAGCCACCGCGCGGGGCAAGCACGATCATCATCCGCGGCGGCAAGATCGCGGAAATCCGCGATGGCTTCGTCGCGCCTGAGGCCGGCGCGAAGCTGGTCGACCTCAAGGATCGTTTCGTGATGCCGGGACTGATCGACTTGCATGTCCACCTCTGGGGCATCGGCGGCGATCCGATGCGCGACCGCCTGACCGCGCTCAACCGCGACGATGCCGATGACATGATGTATGCGGTGAGCAATGCGCGGGTGACGCTTGACGCCGGCTTCACCACCGTCCGCGATCTCGGCGGCAATCCCCGCGGCATGCGCGCGCTGCGCGAAGGCGTGGAACGTGGCGACGTCGCGGGGCCGACGATCGTCAATGCCGGCGCGCCGATTTCGGTGTCGGGCGGCCATGGCGACTCCAGCAACGGGCTGGCGGAAACCTTCGCCGACGCCGTGCACCAGCACCAGATCAACACTTGCGATGGTCCCGACGATTGCCGCCGAGCGGTGCGTCAGCAGGTCGCGCTCGGTGCGCAGGTGATCAAATATATGTCGACCGGCGGCGTGCTCTCCAACGTTTCGGGCGGCCTCGGCCGGGCGATGACCGATGATGAGATGAAGGCGATCATCGAGACCTCGCACGGGCTCGGCCGCAAGGTCGCGACGCACAGCCATGCCGCCGCCGGCACCAAGGCGGCGATCGCGGCGGGCGTCGATACCGTCGACCATGGCTCCTTCCTCGATGATGAGGCGATCCGCCTGTTCAAGGCCAATGGCACCTGGCTGGTGCCGACGATGCTGGCGCCCAATGCCGCGGTTCAGCAGGCGCGCGCCGGCATGCTGCCGCCCGCGGTGATCCCCAAAGCGGAAGAAGCGGCAGCAGCCGCCTTCGCGAGCCATTCCAAGGCGATCGCGGCGGGCGTGAAGATCGCCTTCGGTACCGACACCGGCGTTTCGAAGCATGGCGACAATGCCCAGGAATTCGCACTGCTGGTGAAGGCGGGCCTGACCCCCGCCGCCGCGCTCAAGACCGCGACGGTCAACGCGTCGGAAGCGCTCGGCCGCGACGCGACGATCGGCACGATCGCGCCGGGCAAGGATGCGGACATCATCGCGATCGCCGGCAGCCCGCTGGAAGATGTGCGGCGGATGGAGCAGGTGGATTTCGTTATGCGCCACGGCGTGGTGCACAAGCTTGGCGGAAAGCGGCAGGGTTTTCCTGCGGAGTGAGAGCCGAAACTTTCCTCCCTGAGCTTCGCTCGGGGAGGAAAAGCACAGCCTACCCCGCGTGCCCATGCCCCAGCGCGAGATACGTCTCGGACCGCATCTCCAGCAGCCGGCTCACCGTCCGCTCGAACTCGAACGCGCCGTCGCCGGTCGGATAGAGCACGTCGGGTTCAGCATCGGCGCTGACCAGCAGCTTGACCTTATATTCGTAGAGCGCGTCGATCAGTGTTACGAAACGCGCCGCCTCGTTGCGGTTCTCCGGCCCCAGCACCGGCACGCCGACGATGATGACGGTGTGATAGCGCCGGGCGATCGCGAGATAATCGGGCGCGCCGCGTGCCTCGCCGCACAGCCGCTTGAAAGAGAAGACGGCGACGCCCTTCAAGCTCTTGGGCACATGCATCGTCCGCCCGCCCGGCACGGGAATATCTTCCGATGGCACGTGAATGCTATCTTCGGGCGGGAAGTCGGTGAGGCGGAAGAAGGCCTCCCGCATCGCCGCGGTCGCTTCGGGGCCGTTGGGCGAACGCCACAGGCTCATGTCGCCCAGACGGTCGCGGCGATAGTCGGTCGGGCCGTTCAGCGCCATCACGTCGAGCCGCTGCTCGACCAGCGCGATGAAGGGCAGGAAATGCTGGCGGTTGAGCCCGTCCTTGTAGAGATCCTTCGGCGCGCGGTTCGAGGTGGCGACGATGGTCACGCCCTTGTCGACGATCAGCGCGGTGAACAGCCGCGACAGGATCATGGCATCGGCGGTGTTGTTGACCACCATCTCGTCGAACGCCAGCAGCCGCGCCTCGTCGGCGAGCGCTGCGGCGACCGGCTGGATCGGATCACCCACTTCCTTGTCGCGCTCCACCCGGAGCCGGGCGTGAACATCGAGCATGAACTCGTGGAAATGAACGCGGCGCTTGCGGTCGATCTTCAGGCAATGGAAGAACAGGTCCATCAGCATCGATTTGCCGCGCCCGACGCCACCCCACATATAGAGGCCGCGCACGGGATCTGGCTTTCGGCCGATCACCCGCCACAGGATGGAGCCGCGCGTCGGCACCGCTTCCAGTTCCGCCTGCAAGCTCGTCAACCGCTCCGCTGCCGCACGCTGTTCCGGATCGGGGCGAAGCTGGCCCGATGCGATCAGCGCTTCGTAACGGTCGATGACGATGCTCAAGCCGGGGTTCCCGTGGAGGCGCGCCGAACCGTGCCGGCGAATGAAAGGATGTTGGCGCCATCCTGGCGGATCAGCCCGCGCAGGAAGATCAGCCGCCGCGTCGTGCGCAGGATTTCGACCTCCGCCTCCAGCGCGAGGCCGATGCGGCCGGCACCGATGAATTGCGCCGAAAGGTCGACGGTCACCGCGCCCTCCGCCGCCTCGACGCCCAATATCTGCGCCGCCGCGAACAGCGCGGTATCGGCGAAGGACATCAGCAGGCCGCCATGGACGGCACCGAGCACGTTGGAATGGCGATGCTCGGGCATCATCCTGACGATTGCGCGTCCGGATGCATCGGCCCGGACGTACATGTCACCCAGTACGGCGATGAAGCGGGTTGGATCGCCCGGCAACCAGTGCCGCCAGCCGTCCTTCCCGTCTACGGTCTCGCTTCTGTCCCCCAGCACCGTCGCGTCAGATCGCGCGTTCGGCCACCATCTTCTTGACCTCGGCGATCGCGCGTGCGGGGCTCAACCCCTTCGGGCAGACGTTCGAGCAGTTCATGATCGTGTGGCAGCGATAGAGACGGAACGGATCTTCGAGTTCATCGAGCCGCTCGCCGGTCATCTCGTCGCGGCTGTCGGCCAGCCAGCGATAGGCCTGCAGCAGGATCGCAGGGCCCAGGAACTTGTCGCTGTTCCACCAGTAGCTCGGGCAGGACGTCGAGCAGCAGGCGCAGAGAATGCACTCATAAAGGCCGTCCAGCTTGGCGCGGTCTTCCGGCGATTGGAGGCGCTCCTTACCCGAGGGCTGCGGCGTCACCGTCTTCAGCCAGGGCTGGATCGAGGCGTATTGCGCGTAAAAATGGGTGAAGTCCGGAACGAGATCCTTGATCACGTCCATGTGCGGCAGCGGCGTGATGCGGACGTCACCCTGGCAGTCCTCGATCGCAGTGGTGCAGGCGAGGCCGTTCTTGCCGTTGATGTTCATCGAGCAGGAACCGCAAATGCCTTCACGGCACGAGCGGCGGAACGTCAGGCTCGGATCCTGCTCGCTCTTCATCTTGATCAGCGCATCGAGCACCATCGGCCCGGTTTCATCCAGGTCGAGTTCGAACGTATCGTAATGCGGATTCTCACCGGCGTCGGGATCGTAGCGATAGACCTTGAACTTCTTGACGTTCGTCGCTTCCGGAGCGGCCTTGTGGGTCTTGCCGTCAGGCTTGATCTTGCTGTTTGCCGGAAGGGTGAATTCTGCCATCTGTTCGATCCGATCGCCACTGGAATGGACCCCCGATAGTCAATCGGGGCTCGCACCTCAACCGCCTATGAGGCGATCGTGCACAAGGCTCGTTTCGGCGATCCCTGCGACCAATTCGCATCAATTGTCTGTGGGCGTGGGCCGGCGGCCTGCAACCCACCAGAAGCGCCCTCCCTGCAGCAACGCGGCAACCAGCATCCCCCCGCCCGACGCCCAGACCAGCGCCGATGCGCCGAGGCCGCGATCGACGAGCAGCCAGCCCAGCCCGCCGGTGACCACGAAGAAGGCAAGGATACCGTTGACCCCCGCGGCAACCTGATCGCCGAACGACCGCAGCGCATAGACGAACACGACCTGCACGCCATCGAACAGGATGAAGGGTGCCCAGATCGTAAGCAGCGACGCCGCCAGCAGATGCACTGCATGGGTGCCGGGAAACAACATGACAACGGGCGTTGCTGTAAAGCCGAGGAGGATCGCGAGCAGGGCCGTGCCTACGAGAGCCATCGCCGCAGCGATCAGCGCGCGCGGGCCGGCCGTCGCTGGCCGCCCCTCCCCCACCGCATTGCCCACACGCACGCCCGCTGCGGAGCCCAGCCCCAGTGCCAGCGCAAAAGTGACGTTGTGGAGCGAGAAAACGATCTGAAAAGCGTGGGCGGACACCTCCCCCAGCCGCGTGGAAAGCGCGATGAGAAATGAAAAGCCCGCCAGCTCCAGCGCGGAGGCGATCGCCGGCACCAGCCCGAAGGTGATCAACCGCGGCACCAGCGCACCACCGCGCATCAGCGCCGCCCGCCCACGGTCGCGAACGCCGCGCGCAGTTGCATCAGGCAAGGTCCAGCAGGCAAGCAGCATGAAGACGCCACCGCCGAGCGACGCGGCGCCGGTCGCCATAGCCGCGCCCACAGCACCCATGGCCGGCATTCCGAGATGGCCGCCGGCGAGTGCCCAGGCACCCACGGCATTGGCGGGCAGCATCGCGAGGTTCACCACCATCACCCGCCGTGGCCGGCTCACGCCCTCGAGGAAATAGCTGGCGGCGACGAGGACGAACTGGCCGGGATAGGCAATCGCCATCACCCGCACCACGCGCGCCGCGTCCGGCACCAGCGTCGACTCGACGCCGATAAGCAAAAGCAATGATTCGGTTGCGAGCAACAGCATCAGCATCGCGGCGATGCCCAGCCCGAGCCCCATCGCGATACCGCCGCGCAGTGCATCGCCCGTTGCCGGCAGATCGCGCGCACCGTCGCTGCGCGAGGCGAACACCAGCACTCCGGACATCCAGGCGAGCCCGGCAACGATGCTGATGTAGGTGAGCGTGCGGCTGGCGCCGAGCGCCGCCGCCTCATGCGTGCTGACGGCGCCGACCACGACAATGTCGGTGACGTGCAGCAGCGTCCAGTTCAGGCTGGTCAGCACAACCGGCCAGGCGAGCCGTAGGATCTGCCGGGTCTCGGCGCCGAGGACGGTCGATCGGGTCCGCATCGCCGCGCGGTAGCCGCTCCGCCCGCGTGCGGCAATCGGCCGTTAGGCCAGCAGCTTGGGCGTTCTGCGGCCATCGAATTCGCCGCGCGTATTTTTTCCTGAAAGGGGCGTTGCCAGCCCCAAAACCCTTCGCTATAGGCACCCGCCTGCCAGCCACTGGGGCAACCGGTGGCAGTTCATCCTCGTGCGGTCGTGGCGGAACTGGTAGACGCGCAACGTTGAGGTCGTTGTGGGCGAAAGCCCGTGGAAGTTCGAGTCTTCTCGACCGCACCAGGGCCTTCCGGATGGGATCCGGAAGGCACCTTTCGAAGGATGAGCGGCGCTTTCGGGCGCCGCCGCCCCTCCCCGATCAGATCGATATCCTTCGAGCGCTTTTCGCGTTCGATGAGTTGCCCGGCAGACACCCGATGAGCGCGAGCACTCACCGGGCGTTCTCGATCAATCCTCCGCCGGGTCCTGATATTTGAACGGGTCGGTCGGCACGTTGCGGGTCGGCAGCGGCATGCGCGGCAGCGTCTTGGCGCTGTTCGCTGCCTGCAGCAGCATACCCGCCAGCACCACCGAACCCTGGCGCATATCCTCCGCCTTCAGATGGTCGAACGTGTCCATGCCGCTGTGGTGGATGCGCGTCGAATAATCGAGCGGATCCTGGATTAACTGGTAACCCGGCACGCCAACCGCCTGCATGAAGACATGGTCGGTGCCGCCGGTGGGGGCGGCGACCACGCTGGTCGCGCCCATGCTGGCAAAGGGGCTCAGCCACTCGCGCAGCATCGGCACCGCGGCGACATTGCCTTCGGCATGGATGCCACGCAGCTTGCCGGAGCCATTATCGATGTTGAAATAGGCCTTGAGATCCGCATAGCCGGGCTTGGGCGTGATCGGGAAACGGTAACGGTAGCGGAAGTACATCTGCTCGCGGCCCTCCTCGGCCGCCGGCCCCGGCGCACGCGTGGCGAGATATTTATCGACATAGGCCATCGATCCGAACAGCCCCTGCTCCTCGCCGGACCAGAGCGCGAAACGGATCGTGCGCTTCGGCTTCACGCCCAGTCGCGCAAGGATGCGCGCTGCCTCCATGATCATCGCACTGCCCGCGGCATTGTCCGCCGCACCATCGCCCGCCACCCAGCTATCGAGGTGCGCGCCGGCCATGACATAGCCGGCCTTGGGATCAGACCCCGGAATCTCTGCGATGATGTTGTAGGCGTTGATGTCGCTGTCATCGAAACGCACGTCGCTGTTGATCTCTAGCACCGGTGCGGGGCCTGTCTTGGCGAGCCGCGCGAGCCGGCGATAGTCCTCCGCCGCAATTTCGATGCCCGGCAGCGCGGGCGTGTCGCCGCGCTTGAAGTCATAACCCTCGCCATGCAGCAGCTTGCCATCGCGGTAGGCGATCCGCGCCCAGGCGAGCGCACCCTCGGCCTTGAGGAAGGCGTCGAGCTCGCGGCCGAAGCTCAGTTCCGCGATCGTCTTCTCGATGCCTTCAGGGTCATACTTCGGCTGGCGATAGGCATCGAGCTTCTCGATATCCTCCCCCTTCAGCCGCTTGAAGGGCGCCTCGCCCGGCTCGCTGCCCGTACCAGGCATCGAGACCAGCACGATCTTGCCCGCCAGCTTGCCACGCCACGCCGCGAAATCCCGCGCCTTCTTCATCGGCGCGACGACGATCGGCGCGCTGATCGTACCGTTGGTGGCGGGCGTCCATGCGACGGGGATCGAGGTGAGCATCAGCGGGCGCGGCGCGCTCATCCGCACGAACGAAGACGCGATCCACCATCCCCGCCCGAACGGGAAGCCTTCCTTGCGGACATTGGCGAGCCCCCATTCGCGGAAGCGTTCGGCGGTCCACGCTTCGGCCTGCCGCATCTGCGGGGAGTTGGTCATCCGGCCGCCGATATCGTCGGTCAGGTGCTGCGCGGTCTGCATCACCTCGCTGTGGTTCAACCCTTCGTCTATGATCCGGTTGAGCTCATCCGCCTCCTGAGCGGCGGCTGGCGCGGCGAGGGCGAGCAGTGGCAAAAGCAGAAAGGTGCGGCGCATCGATATCCTCGTTTTTCGGCCCGGGTTGGCACGTTCCAGCCTGCCTATCCTGCTTCGCGGGGCGAGGCCAGAAACACGGCGCTACCAGTCTCGATGCAATTGCCAAATCGAGATGGGCACGCAACGAGACACGAACTTGCCGGCCCTGATCGCGTTTAACGCCATTAGGCAGCGCCAGCCTGAGGCATAGCGCAGAGCTCGCCGCAAAAGGGGAAATCACCGCCGATGCGCTGCTGAGGGTCACCGAACGGCGCTGACTGGTGCAGACGCCGCCCGGCAAAACTTGGCTGCGGCGGCGCGACGGACTTTCGCGGGTCAGGACTGCGGATCTGGACCGCGCCTCTGGCGCAGACGCAGCCGCCTCTCCGCGAAATGATTTTACGGGCCAGATCGCGCCCACCGGATGGAGATTCAAATCGTTGCGCGTGCTCAGCGAAACGCCCCAAGCAAAGCGCCCGTCCGTGTGCTTGGGTCCGCATTCCCGCAGCCAGATCCTCCCCCTGAGAAAGCCGAATAGTCGGCGTGGCGTTCTTGCGTAGGCTTGCAACCTAGGCCGGGACCATCAGGCGATGTGCTTGAGCGCTGTACGGCACGGGGAAAGTTTTGACATGGCGACTTACGAGGGGACACCGGACGATGACGTCATCGTCGGCGATGCGCTGGGGGCGGAAGCGGATACGATCAATGGTCTGGCCGGCAACGACACGCTGTCGGGCGGCGAAGACAATGACGTACTGAATGGCGGTGAAGGCAATGACACGCTCTCGGGTGGGACCGGGCTGGACATCGTCAACGGCGACGTGGGCGACGATATCCTCGTGGTCGCCGCAGCGAGCGAGATCGTGGCGGGCGAGATCTACGACGGCGGCGAAGGTGCCGACGTGCTGCGCATCGATGCCGCCGATGCAGTCGACCTTTCGGGCGTAACGCTGGCCGGCATCGAAGCCATCGTCCAGACCGGCCCCTATGACGTTGCCCTCGCCGCGGCGCAGCTCGACGCGCTCGACGCGATCACCGCCGGCAGCGTCACGCTGACCACCGGCGGCACCGTCGCGTTGGCAGGTGCCACGGTCGGCGCGTTCAACCTTTCCGCCGACGGCAATACGCTCGACCTTACCGGATCGGCCGGCGACCAGGTTGTCAACGGCGATGCCGGCATCGATATCGTCACCGGCTCTGCTGGCAACGATACGCTGCGCGGTGCCGGCGGTGCCGACACGCTGTCTGGCGGTGACGGCAATGACACGCTTTATGGCGGCGCCGGCGCGGACACGCTGAGCGGCGGCGCGGGCGATGATGCCTTTCACGTCGAAATTGTCGCCGATCTCGAGGCCGGCGAAAACTATGACGGCGGCGACGGCACCGACACGCTCTATCTCAATTTCGCCGCCGGTGCCGATCTTTCGGGCATCACGCTGGCCGGCGTCGAGGCGATTGTCCAGGCAGGTGCGTTCGACGTTGCGCTCACCGCCGCGCAGCTCGATGCGCTCGACGCGATCACCGCCGGCAGCGTCACGCTGACCACCGGCGGCACGGTGGCGCTGGCCGGCGGCACCGTCGGCGCGTTCAACCTTTCGGTGGACGGCAATACGCTCGACCTGACCGGCGCCGTCGGCGACCAGGTCGTCAACGGCAATGCCGGTGCCGACATCGTCACCGGTTCGACCGGCAATGATATTCTGCACGGTGCCGGCGGTGCCGACACACTGTCCGGCGGCGACGGCAACGATCTGCTCTATGGCGGTGCCGGTGCGGATACGCTGGTCGGCGGCGCGGGCGACGATGCCTTCCATGTCGAGGGTGTCGGGGACATCGAGGTCGGCGAAAGCTATGACGGCGGCACCGGCACCGAAACGCTCTATCTGGACTTCGCCGCGGACGTCGATCTCTCCGGCGTGGCGCTGACCGATGTCGAGCGCATCGTCCAGGCGGGCGCTGCCAACACGATCGCGTTCACCGCAGCCCAGCTCGATGCGCTCAGCCATGTCTCGGCGCAGCAGGTGGTGTTGACGACCGGTGGCACGGTGGTGCTCGACGGTTTCGAAAATGGCGTGAGCCAGTTCACGCTCGCCAACCAGGCGACCATCTTCGATGCGAGCGGCGCGAGCAGCGGCGTGACCGTGGTCGGCGGCGCGGCGGCGGATCGTATCACTGGCTCAGTGAGCGCCGACAGCCTTTCGGGCGGCGCGGGAAATGATGTGCTCGAAGGCGGCGCGGGCGATGACCTGATCGCCGGCGGCGACGGCATCGACACCACCGCCTATACGGGCTCGGCGGCCGCCGTCACCGTCGACCTCGCGGCGGGCACCGCCACCGGCGGCGCGGGCAGCGACACGCTGACCGGCATCGAGAACATCACCGGCTCCGCGTTCGACGACGCGCTCTATGGCGATGGAAGCGCCAACATCATCGAGGGCGGCGCGGGCAACGACCTGATCGACGGCCGCGGCGGCATCGATACCGCGAGCTACACGTCTGCCACGGCAGGCGTTACCGTAAACCTTGCGCTCACCACCGCACAGAATACCGGCGGCGCGGGCACGGATCGCCTCGTAAGCATCGAGAATCTGATCGGCTCGGCGTTCAACGACGTGCTGATCGGCAACAACCTGGCCAACATGCTGGAAGGCGGGCTAGGCGACGACATGATCGATGGCGGGTCCGGAATCGACACCGTCAGCTACGCGTCGGCGGGAGCCGGCGTCTCCGTCAACCTCGCGCTCACCACGGCGCAGAACACCGGCGGTGCGGGAACCGACACGATCGTGCGCGTCGAGAACCTGATCGGTTCGGCGTTCGATGATGTGCTGACCGGCTACAGTGCGGGCAACATCCGCAACGTCATCGATGGCGGCGCTGGCAATGACCTGATCGACGGCGGCGCCGGCGCTGGCGCGGATACGCTGATCGGCGGCGATGGCATCGACACGGTCAGCTATGCGAGCGCGGTTGCGCGCGTCAGCGTCCGGCTCGACCTCACCACGGCGCAGAATACGCTGGGCGCCGGCGCGGACACGCTTTCCGGGTTCGAACACCTGATCGGCAGCGCGTTCAACGATAAGCTTACGGGTGCAGCGGGCGCCAACCGCATCGAGGGCGGCGCCGGCAATGACGAGATCGACGGGCTTGCCGGCGACGACGTGCTACTGGGCGGGGACGGCAATGACCTGATCCGCGGCGGGCTGGGTGACGACTTCATCGACGGCGGCGCGGGCGCCGACGTGGCGAGCTATGCCGACGCGGCATCCGGCGTGACGGTGAGCCTGCTCGTTGCGGGGCCGCAGAACACCGGCGGTGGCGGCGTCGATACGCTCACCAACGTCGAGGGGCTGATCGGTACCAATTTTGCCGATGTGCTGACCGGTGATGCCGGCGACAACAGCCTATCTGGCGGTGGTGGCAACGATCTGATCGCGGGCGATCTCGGCAACGATGTCATCGACGGGGGCACAGGCAACGACACGCTTGATTATTCGCTGGTGGGCGCCGGCGTGACGGTCAACCTGATCGCGACCTGGGGACAGAACACAGGAGGTGCCGGGATCGACACGATCCGCAGCATCGAGAATGTCATCGGCACTGCGTTCAACGATGTGCTGACCGGCAACATCTATTCGAACATCCTTTCCGGCGGCGATGGCAATGACATTCTGACCGGCAGCAGCGGCAACGACACGCTCGACGGTGGGGCCGGAATCGACACGGCGAGCTATGCGACGGCCAACGGCGCGGTCATCGTCAATCTCTCCGCCACCAGCGCGCAGGCGCGGCTCGGCGCCGGCACCGACACGCTGATCAGCATCGAGAATGTCACGGGTTCGGCCTATAACGACACCCTGACCGGTGATGCCGGCGACAATGTGCTGATCGGCAATGCCGGAGACGACACGCTGACTGGCGGCCTCGGCAACGATGTGCTGAACGGTGGCGCCGGCCGCGACACCGCCAGCTATTTCGGTGCGACCGCGGGTGTAACCGTCAGCCTGCTGACCACCGCCGCGCAGAACACGATCGGTGCGGGCATCGATACGCTGCTCTCGATCGAGAATATCGTCGGTTCCAGCTTCGATGACGTGCTGACCGGCAACGCCCAGTTCAACAACCTGTTCGGCGGCCTCGGCAACGACATATTGAGCGGCGGCAGCGGCGACGACGTGCTCGACGGTGGCAATGGCGACGACCGGCTGTTTGGCGGCAATGGTGACGACATCCTCTTCGGCCGTGCCGGCAACGACTATCTGGATGGCGGCGCCGGCAACGACATCGTCAGCTATGAGACCTCGTCAGCTGGTGTCCATGTCAATCTGGGCCTGACCACGCCGCAGGCGATCGGCGGCGGGCACGGCACCGACACGCTGATCGGCATCGAAAGCGTTCTTGGGTCCAATTTCACCGACGTGCTGATCGGATCAAGTGTGGCGAACGCCCTGACCGGCGGCGGCGGCGCGGATACGCTGACCGGCGGCGGCGGCAACGATACGTTCTTCTATATGGATGCTGCAGAAAGCACTTTGGCTGCCCCCGATCTGATCACCGACTTTTCGTCCGGTGACATGCTCGACCTGTGGCAGATCGATGCCGATGTCGGAACGCCGGACATCAACGATGCGTTTCGATTTGTCGAAAGCTTCAGCGGATCTGCGGGTGAACTGACGTTGGCCTTTGACGCGGGAACCAATCGGACGACGTTGCTCGCCGACAATAATGGAGACGGGATTGCCGATTTTTCGATCCTGTTCACCGGCGACGTCACCGCGTTCACCGGCACCTGGGTGCTTTGACGCGGTGCCCGGCAACCGAACCCGTGCCCTCTCATGACCAGATCCGTGCCACATCGCGGTCCCGGCGGCAAAACCGCCGGGGCCCGCCCTGCCGAGCGGAGGCTGCTCCGCTATCGGAGATGGGTTGATAGCGCTCGCAATGGCTTGAAGATGCGGTTCGCATTGCCGACCATCGCGTCATCGACCTCCCTGGTCAGCGCGGCACCTCGGCAGCGCGCGTGGCCGGTGGGAGCGGCATTTGCCGGGAAGCCCCGGCGGACGCCCTATTTTGTACGACGCGGTCCGAGGCCAAAAGCCGCTCTGGGAATCATGGATTGCACTCAACGCAATCCATGTTATCCTTTTTGATCAGGGCAGATATTCGCCCGTCTGGTGGGGTTTAGCCAAGTGGTAGAATCGAGCGCTCTTATGTGCGCTGGCGCCGCTTATGGTTGCGAGATGAAGGCCTCGCGCATGGAACGTACTGTTGTTGCTTCCCTCGTCGTCAAGAATGCTCTCGCCCGTGAGGGTTTGAGACGGATTTTGACAGACGGTGGCTATAATGTCGCTCAGTCGATTGAAGATATCGATGAACTCGCCGACAGTGATAGCCATATCATTATCGTGGATCAGGCAATTATGGAACATGACGGCGTTGACCGGATCTCCGAGCTGATCGGACGGTTCGATCGCGCCAAGCTGGTCGTGCTGACTGAGAGCTTTGATTTCGATACGATGAGCCGCATTTTTGCCGCCGGCGCATATGGCTATGTGCTCAATGACGTGCCTTATCAGGCTTTTCTCGCGAAGATGCAGCTCGTGTCGATGGGCGAAAAAGTTGCGCCCGCGGATCTGATCGACACGCTGCGCGATCTTCACCCGGCGGACAATCGCGACGACCATAGCGCGGACCTGGCACGGTTCGACCTGACAGCGCGTGAGCAGGATATCCTGCGCGGTCTTGTGATGGGGCTACCAAACAAGTTGATCTCACGGGAACTGGGGGTCAGCGAGGCAACGGTAAAGCTTGCCGTCAAAACGATTTTTCGCAAGCTTTCGGTGCGCAACCGCACGCAGGCCGCGATCCTCGCGAAGGAATTGGGCCTGTTTGCCGACCGCAGCCCGCCGCGCACGACCAGTCGTGCGGCCTTGATCCTGTTCCTCGCAAGCGCTGCGCTCGTCCAGTCGATGATCTCCTGGCCGGGGATGATCTGAAGACAGCGCATAGCGCGGGCCTGCGACCGCCGGATTTCAATCTCACAACCCCTGCATTCAGCCAGCGCTACTCTGGCTCGCCCGTAGCGGGATATCCGTGCGCAAATAGGTGAGCGAGCGCCACACCCACTCGATTGGACCGTATCGAAAGTGCGCAAACCATTGCCGCGCTGTGATCAACTGCGCTGCGATGCCGCATAGTCCGGCCATCAGGCGCGTTTTGCTATCCCAATCATCGTAAACGCCCAACCCAAAAGGGTAGAACAGCGGCACGAAAATCAATGACTGGAGAATGTAGAGGCTGAGGGTCGCCCTTCCGACCGAGGCAAGCGGCGTAAGCAAAAAGGCGGCACTGCTCAGCCACAGCTCGCACAATAGCAGCACCCACATTGCCGTGACCGCGAGGTCGAACCATCCGCCCACCACGACACCCAAAAGGCGATGCCCATCTTCCGAGAGAAATTGGTGCAGCGCGGCGTGATTCATCGCAGCGACTGCGAAGTGAGTCATGAGCGCGATCACGACCGCGACGACGAGCGAGACACGACGGGCTCTGACATTTTCGGCAAGACGACCGAAAAAATCGACGCGGCCCAGCACCATCCCGACGAGATAGAGCCCGGCGATCTGCAGGATGCGGCCCGAATGAAGCAGGAAGGTCCATTTGGCGATCTGCCCATCGACCAGATTTTCGCGCAACACGGCGCTGAAATCGCCGTGGAGGTAGATGGGCATCGCCGGATCGCCCCCGGCCAATGCGGCACCGGCAGCGCCGCCAGGTCCATCCCCGAAGAACATCAGGGCGAACTGTATCAACAATACCGGCTGGAGGAGAAAGGCCGCGGCGATCGCGACGATCAGCTTGTTGCTCTTTATCCGGTGGAACAGCGGCAGCATCAGCCCCAGCATCGCGAGCAACTGGATGATGTCGCCGCGGTAGATCAGGGCATGCAGCGACCCGATCGCGGCCAGCACGATCAACCGCCAGACGAAACGCCCCGAAAAGTCCACGCCGCGTGCCGCTGCACCACGCATCAGCGCGAAGAAGCCGAAGCCGAAGCAGAGCGCCAGCAACGAAAAGCTCTTGCCCATGAACAGCAGGAAGATGCCGTGGACGACGGCATCTTCTTTCGGCGCCGCCCAATAGAGCTCATAGCTCTCCATCATGTGGACCAGGAACAACGCCATCAGCGCGAATCCGCGGATGGCGTCCACCACGATTAACCGATCACCCCGCACCACACTCATTCCCCGCCCTGATGAGTCAGTCCCTTGGTAGCCCATTGCAACGAAAATGGACAAGATTCATGCTGTAAATTCCCAAGGCGTTCTTCCCTTCCCCCAATTGGGGGATTATAGACTGTGACGGAGATCACGCTCGTGCTGCGATGCTGCACTGCGTCAATATGGGTTTTAATCCGTTTTAACATTTATATCCATTTGATCCTCCGGCGGCATTTATGGACCGCTCCCACTATCCCTTGACCGCCTGCCCTTATCCGAAAGCGCGCGAGACTCCGTGCCTTCCCCGGACCTATGAATGCGGCACCCGGAAGGGTCTCAAGTAAATCAAGTGGGGGGGTTTTCATGCCGAGAACTACCGAGGATCTAATCCAACTTACCGATCGTGAATATGAAGTGCTGCGGCTCGTGGCGCTGGGACTGTCGGCCAAGGAGGCCGCACTGGAACTGGCAATCGCGCCCTGCACTGTCGAACGTCACGTTGAAAACGTTCGCCTCAAGACCAGGACGCGTAATCGTGCGCATATGATTGCGCACGTGATCCGGGAAGGCTTGTTGCCGACCGAGCGCGGCGTTGCGAACATGCGTCTCGCCTGACGGGCAGTCAGCGTACGCGGTTCGTAATCAAAGGGTTTGAGCCCAAGCAATGACAAGGTCGCCTGGAGCTTGAATGGCGGCGGTGCGAAGACCAGACTTTCCAATTCGCACTGTCGTCATTCGAGACTGCAGCCCAATTTCAACTTCGGTCAATGGAATGGCCAGCCCTTTGCCAAGGGCTTTCACGCAGGCTTCCTTGCGGACCCAGATCGCAAGGAAGGCGTGATCGATGGCCTTCCCGGCCTGCGTCAGCGCACGCAGTGCGGCTCGCTCAGCGGGCGTATAATGTAGTTCCATGAGCTCCGCCGCATCATCGATCGGCCGGAGATTTTCTGCGTCCACGCCGATTGCAGATCCTTCTGAGATACCGATCAGCGCCTGGTCAGCGGCATAGCTGATGCTGCATTGCGCGTTCACGCCGCAGCGCAATTGAAGCTTGCCGCGCGCATCGCGCACCACCTGCTCAGCCCCCGCTGCACCGCCAAAACAACGGGCGGCTAGCAGGCGCAATCCGGCATGCGCGGCAATATAGCGTTGGCGCAGCGCCGCGGTGCGAAAGCGATCGGCGCGCTGCCGCTCTTCGATGCTAAGCAGCTGCAACAATGTCGGGGACGGTGCGACCGGGAGCGATACCAGCCACATCGGAAACGGTGCCCCGCTCTCGTTCAACGGATACACCAACAGGCCATCGAGCACCGGCACGCTCGGTGCCGGCGACGTCATGGGCCATGATAGCATCGATCTATCCCCGGCGCTGACGCGGCATCAGCGCAGAATGGTGGACGAAATCCGCAAGCAGCCGCGGTGGATCCGCGCTGTCCGACCGCTGCACTGCCTGCTTGGCGCGATCGAAGAGATGTGCGCCGATCCAGGCTGCATCCGCAAGCATTCCGTAAAAGCGCCCGTGATTCTTGACGAAATAGCGCCGCCGCGAGTCGAACCAGTAAGAAGGCATGCGGCGCACCACCGCCTGCTTGCCCGTCACCCCGGTGCTCTGCCCCGCGATGTGCAGCACTTCAGCCTCGGCCACGTACCAGCACTCCCAGCCAGCGCGCTTCGCCTGCAAGCAGAGATCGGTCTCCTCATAATAGAGGAAATAATCCTCGTCGAAGCGCAGCCCTGCCTCCAGCAGTTCGCGGCGCACCACGAAGCTGGCACCGGATACCCAGTCGACCCGCGCAGTGCCTTCCTCCATCCGCCGTGCGGTCGCCTGCTTGCGCAGCAGGCGCGAGGTGAGCCCCCAGCGCGCGCCGCGCTCGATCTCGCCGAGCACGTTCGGGAAGCGGAAGGCATATGGCCACAAGGTGCCATCGCCCTCGCGCAGCGCGCTGCCGGCGATGCCGGCGCGGGGATGCGCGGCCATGAAGCGCACCAGCGCAGCAGCGGCGCCCGGCATCACGCGCGTATCCGGGTTGAGCATCCAGATCAGGTCGGCCGAGTCGGGCTCCGCCAGCGCATGCGCGATGCCGACATTATTGCCCGCACCGAAGCCGCCATTGCGCCCCGCTTCGAGCGCGGTCGCCCATGACCAGCCACGCGCCTCGATCGCCGCCGCGATCCGCGCCGCCGATCCGTCTCCCGACTCATTGTCGACCACGATCGCCCGCAGCGACGGGATCTCCCTCCGTTCAGCCACGAGCGATTCGAGGCAGGTGATCGCGAGATCGGCCGTGCGGTAGTTGACGATGACGACGTCGATCGACGGCTGTCCGGCCACTCCCGCTCTTCCCGGCATCATCATTCGGCCGCCACTGCCATCATC
This sequence comes from Sphingomonas zeicaulis, assembly GCF_050433225.1. Lineage (NCBI taxonomy): Bacteria > Pseudomonadati > Pseudomonadota > Alphaproteobacteria > Sphingomonadales > Sphingomonadaceae > Sphingomonas > Sphingomonas zeicaulis. The sequence goes on from NZ_JBNPXQ010000003.1 coordinate 148,154, forward strand.
GACTCGTCGGCCGGGTCGAGGTCGGCAATTACCTGCAGGCCGGCGCGGTCCGCGGCGCTGTCTACCGCATCCTGGAACCAGCGTGCCAGGGTGCCGACATGCGGTTCCTGCAGCACGCTGCTGTGGCCGCCGGGCACCGAAACCACCATCACCTCGTCCATCACCCGCCGGCCCCAGCCGAGCGCATAATCGGCATAGACGAGCTGATAGGGCAGATCGTCGATCTGGCCATTGCCCTGCGTCGCCTTGAACAGCGCCACCGAGCCGCCGGCGAACAGTCCCTCGGGCCGGTGCAGCTTATGCGCGACCTCATAGAGCTTGAGGAAGCTGATCGCATCCTGATGCATCGCCGTCTCCGCGCCCGCGGTGTTGGCGTCGCGGATCTGCTGGACGGTGCGGCGGTCGCGTGCCTGGCGGAGGCGCGAGCCGATTTCCCAGCGCAGCGCGTTGACCGTCTTGCGCGCCAGCGACGGCAGGAAGGTGAACAGCCCCTGCTCGCCGATCAGCGCGCGGATGCGTTCGAGGCGCGAGCGGGTGATGTAGAAGGGCCGCTTCGCCGCGCCGACATCGGCCGCGTCGATGATGCCGACGAAGGCGACGCGCTGGCCGACATCCTGAAGCTGCCGCGCCATTTCGAACGCGATCACACCGCCGGCGCACAGCCCTGCGAGCATATAGGGCCCCTCGGGCTGAACCGTGCGGATCCGCTCGACATAGTTGGTCGCCATTTCCTGGATGCGGGTGTGGGCATAGCCGCCCGCCGCGTTGCGCAGCGGCTCCACGCCGTAGATCGGCCGCGCCGGATCGAGGCGCAGCGCGAGGCCGCGATAGAGCAGGGTCTCGCCCAAGCCGTCATGCACGAAGAAGATCGGCGTCTGCGAACCGCCGGAGCGGATCGTCACCACGTCATGGCTGGCCACCTGGAGCACAGGCACGTCGATCACTGCCCCCTCGCCCGCCGCCGCGGCATCGGCCGCTGCCGATCCTTCCGGATCGATGACGCGCGCGAGATGCGCCACGGTGGGCGTGTCGAGCAACGCGGCCAGCGGCAGGTTCCGCCCGGTCTTCTTGCGCAGCCGGTTGGTGAACTGCACCGCGAGCAGCGAATGGCCCCCGAGATCGAAGAAATTGTCGTGGCGGCCAATGGGAGAGACACCGAGCAGTTCGGACCAGAGATCGGCAATGACCTGTTCGGTAGCGGTCGCCGGCAGATCGGCATCTGCTGCGCCATCATCATTCGCCGCCACCCGTCGCGCGGCGCGCTTGGGCGCCCGCAATCGAGCCAGCGCCGGATCGAGATCATAGGGCGAAAGAATGACATGCGGCCGCGCCGGACCGGCAAGCAGCAGATCGATCGCACGCAGGCCTTCTTCGGGCAGAATGGCTTCCATCCGCTCGGCCGGGGCGACCGGCTCCGCATTGCCCGCGGCGCGCTCCGGCTCGGCGACGCGTGCAAGGCTGCCGGCATCGCGCACCCGCATCATCGTGAAGTCGCTGATCTCGGCGAGCACCGTGCCGGCCGTGTCGGCGATGGTCACGTCGAACATCGCGGTCAGGCCGGCGACCTCGCCGTTCGAGCGATAGCGGATATGGCTGACCACCTTAGGCGGTAGCGGCGCGTGCAGCACCATCCGGCGATAGGCGAAGGGGGCAAAGAAATCGCGGGCGGGATCATAGCCGTGGATCAGCCGCTGCGCCCCGGCGGTGGCGAAATCGAGCAACGCCGGGTGGAGCAGCACGCGGTCGAATTCGCCATGGAAGGCGGCATCGACCTCGAGCGTCAGCAATGCCTCTTCATTGCCCAGTCCGACGCTCTTAACATTGTCCCAGCGCGGGCCGAAGCGCAGCACCGGGCTGTCCTCGGCGCCCCCCTGCATGCCGCAGCGCCCGGCGATCTGCGTCAGGTTGAGCCGGCCGGCAACCTCGGCCACGCCATCGGCGGAAACCAAACCGGTGGCATGTTCCACCCAGGCGCCACTGCCGCCGGCGGGGCGGCCGAGCACGACGAAGCGCCAGTCGGCACCGACGCGGCGGCGCAGATGGACGCGCAGGTCGCGCGCCGCGCCGTCGCTCACCGCGAAGGGCGAAAGAAAGGTCACGTCGGACAGTACCGCCGGCCCGGGGCTGACCAGCGCGTGCGCCGCGCGGGCAAGTTCGAGATAGCCGGTGCCGGGGATCAGCGCGCCGGCATTGACGATGCGATGCTCGTCGAGCAGCCAGTGGGTTTCCGGCGACAGCGTCGCCGCGGCGACCAGTTCGTCGTCCGAAAGCGCATGCAGCCGTTCGAGCACCGGATGATCGATCACGCTGCCGTCGCCGAGATCGTCGGGCAGCCCGGCACCGCCTTCGCCGACACCATTGAGCCCGGCGGCCATGCCGACCTCGGCCCACTGGCTCCAGCCCACCGACAGAACCTGCGTAACCGGATCGTCATGCCGCGCCTGCGCATAGGCATCGAGGAAGGCATTGGCCGCGGCATAATCCGCCTGCCCCGCCAGCCCGGCGAAGGCGCTGATCGACGAGAAGAGCATGATGAAGTCAACCGGCCGGTTGGCCAGCGCATAGTCGAGCGCCAAGGTGCCGGCCAGCTTGGGCTTGAGCACCGCTTCTATCGAGGCGCGGGTCTTGGTTTCGATCAGCCCGTCGTCGAGCGTGCCGGCGGTGTGGAACACGCCGGCGATCGGCCCCAGCCGCTGCGCGATGCCGCGGATCGCGGTGCGCATCGCGTGGGGGTCGCCGACGTCGGCGACCACGAGATCGACGGTGGCACCCGCCGCTTCCATCGCCAGGACCTTGCGGATGCGGTCCTCGATCGTCGGATCGGCGGTGCGCGCCGCGATCAGTTCCGCCCAGTCCTCACGCGGCGGCAGGCCGGTGCGCGCGATCAGCGCGACGCGCGCCTGATGCTTTTCCGCCAGATGCCGTGCGATGGTGAGGCCAAGGCCGCCGAGGCCGCCGGTGATGACATAGGTGCCGTCCGCGCGGATCCGCGGCGCGGGCGCCGGCGCATCGGCCGGCTCGGCGCCGACCGCCTTATGCTCCTGCACCCAGCGTTCGCCGGCGCGGTAGCAGATCGGGCCGCCCGACCAGCCGTGCGCCAGCTCGCCGATCAACGCATCCGCCAGCGCATCCCATGCACGGGTCGCACCCGCGGCGGGCAGCGCCACATCGATGCTGCGGACATGGAGGCTGGGATATTCGGTGGGTATCACCTGCGCCGCGCCCAGCGCGGTCGCCTTTGCCGGCATCAGGCCATGATCGTCGCCCAGCCGCTGGAGATGATCGGTGACGAGGCAGATCTCCACCGACGCTTCGCCGAGCTGCCGCGCCAGTTCGGGCGCGATCGCGACGAGGCTGTGGAAACCGCGCTGGAGCAGTTTGGTGGTGCCGTTTGGCCGCCAGCCCGATCCGGTGACCAGCCAGCAATGATAGATCTGCGTCGGCAGCCGGCCTTCGGCGGCGAGGCAGTCGAAGAGCTGCGCATAATCCGCGGTGCTTGCCGGATCGACGGTGAAGCGATCACTGCCGCGCCGGCGGAAACGATCGCTGGCGCGCACCAGCACGACCTCGCGGCCGGCAGCACGCAGCCGGTCCACGATCCGGCGCGACAGGCCCGAACGATCCTCGAGCACCATCGCCGGACCCTGAGCGACCGCTGCGGCGGGCGTCGCGGAGCGCGTCCAGACCGGCTCGTAGCGCCACGCGGCGACATTTTCGTGCCGGTCAAGCGCGGCATCGGGATCTTCCTGCGCGGTCGGCGCGAAGGTGCCGGCATCGAACCAGTGGCGCTGCCGATCGAACTGATAGGTCGGCAGCGGCAGTTTCAGCCGCTGTTCGCCCGCGAAGAAGGCATCCCAATCCACCGGGACGCCGAGTGCCCAGAGCTGGCCGATCGTGTCGAAGACGAACGCGTCATCTTCAATGGCCTGGTCGGGATGGCGCAGCGAACTCAGCACCGGCTGCTGCTTCTGGCGGCCGGGGTTCTGGCGCGCGAGGCTGGCCATGCCGCGGCCGGGTCCGACTTCGAGCAGCGCGCAATCGGGATCAGCGAGCAGGCGTTGCAGGCCATCGGTGAAGCGCACCGTCTCGCGCAGGTGGCGCACCCAATATTCGGGGTCGGTCACGTCGCGCGCCTGCACCCAGTCGCCGGTCAGGTTGGAGGCGAAGGGGATCTGCGGCGCCTTGAGCGCGATCGTCCGCATCAGCGCGCGGAATTCGGGCAGGATCGGATCGAGCATCGGCGAGTGCGCGGCAACCGAGATGCGCACCACCTGCGCCTCGATCTCCTGCGCCTCCAGCTCGGCATGGAAGCGCGCGATGGCGGCGGCCGGCCCCGAGACGACACACAGCCGCGGCGCATTGATCGTCGCGATCGAGAGATCGGCGGGGAGCAGCGGCAGCAGGTCCGCCTCCGCCATCGGCACGCTCAGCATGCCGCCGTCACGGATGGTTTCGAACAGCCGGCCGCGCGCGCTGACGATGCGCAGCCCGGCTTCGAGGTCGATCACGCCCGATATGTGCGCGGCGGCATATTCGCCCGAGCTGTGGCCGATCATCCCGCTCGGCTGCACGCCGATCGCCATCCAGAAGCGCGCGAGCGCGGTCTGGATGATGAACAAAGCCGGCAACGCGACCGAGGGACGCTCCAGTTCGAGCACGGCCTGCGCACGATCGGCATCGGCCGGGAACATCCAGCGCTTGATGCCGGTCACGCCGATGCGGTCGCAAATGGCGAGCGTCTTATCCACTTCGGCACGGAACGACGGTTCGGCGTCGTAGAGCCCGCGCGCCATGTCGACATGCTGCGGGCCGGCGCCGCAGAACAGGAAGGAGACCGGGCGATCGGCGAGCGCCGCCACCGCGGCACGCTCCGGCGTCGCGCGCAGTCGTTCGGCCGCCTCGGCCGCGCTGGTCGCCACCGCGAAGCGGCGATAGGGCAGATGCTGCCGGCCGATCGCCAGCGTGTAGGCGGCGTCGGCGAGGTTGATCGCCGGCTGCGCATCGAGATGGTCGGCGAGCGCCGCGCCGTTCGCTGCGGCAACAGTGTCGGAACGCGCCGAGGTCAGCAGGATCTGGCGGTTGCGGCCGCGGCCGCTGGCGCGGCGTGCGGGGGCTTCCTCGATCACGACATGCGCGTTGGTGCCGCCGACGCCGAGCGAGCTGATGCCGGCGCGGCGCGGCTGGCCGCCGGTGGTCAGCCAGGGCGCACGGGCGGCCTGCACGCGGAACGGGCTACCCTCGAACGCGCAGCCCGGATTGGGCGCGGTGAAGTTGAGCGAGGCGGGCAGTTCGCGATTGTGCAGTGACAGCGCGACCTTGATCAGGCCGGCGGCACCCGCCGCGGTGTCGGTATGGCCGATATTGGCCTTCACCGATCCGATCGCGCAGTGGCCGACGCGGTCGGTCGACTGGCGGAAAGCCTGGGTGAGCGCGGCAATCTCGATCGGGTCACCCACCGGCGTGCCGGTGCCATGCGCCTCGACATAGCTGATCGAGCCTGCATCGACATCCGCCATCGCCAGCGCCTCGGCGATCACCTTGGCCTGGCCATCAACGCTGGGGGCGAGATAGCCGACCTTGCCGGCGCCATCATTGTTGATCGCGGAGCCGCGCAGCACCGCATAGATATGGTCGCCGGCCTCGATCGCATCGGCCAGCCGCCGCAGCGCGACCACCGCGACGCCGCTGCCGAACACGGTGCCTTGCGATTCTGCGTCGAACGGGCGGCAATGGCCGTCGGGCGACAGGATCTCACCCTCCTCGAACACATAGCCCTGGCGGTGCGGCAGCTCGATCGAAGTGCCACCGGCGATCGCCATATCGCATTCGCCGCTGATCAGGCTCTGCGCCGCCATGTGGATCGAGACGAGCGAGGTCGAACACGCTGTCTGCACATTGATGCTCGGCCCCTTGAGATCGAACAGATAGGAGACGCGGGTGGTGAGGAAATCCTTGTCGTTGCTGGTGTGGCGCAGCAGGAACAGGCCGACGTCGCGGACCAGCTTTGGGTTGGTCAGCAGATTGTAGGGCATGTAGGCGTTGTGGCCCGAGCCCGCGAACACGCCGATCGTGCCGTCGAAACGCTGCGGTGTGTGGCCGGCATTCTCCAGCGCTTCCCACGCGCATTCCAGAAAATGGCGATGCTGCGGGTCCATGATCGCCGCGTCGCGCGGCGAGAGGCCGAACAGCGACGCATCGAAACATTCCATGTCGGCGAGCGGCGCGCCGCGACGGACATAGTTGCGGTTGCGCAGCATCGCCGGGCTCACGCCCGCCGCGAGCAGTTCCTCGTCGCTATAGGTTTCGACGCCCTCCCGGCCCTCGCTGAGCAGCGACCAGTAAGCATCGAGCCCGCGCGCATTGGCGAAGCGGCACGACATGCCGACGATGGCGATCGCGGTGTCCGAAACCGCATCGTCATTGGGATCGAAAGCGTTGGGATCCTGATACATGGGCTCAATTCCGTGCGAGAGCGCGGGCGGCGCCGCGGCGTTGCAGGGCGGCGCGGCGGTTGCGGGCGCGATCCAGCCCCTCCTGTGCGGACGCCGGCTGGTCGTCCGACTGGGAGAGATGCGCACCCAGCGCAGCGATGGTGGGGAAGCGGAAGATGTCGGTCAGCGGCAGCGGCCGTTCGGCGATCGCGGCGAGCCGGCGATGCACCTGCACCGCGAGCAGCGAATGGCCGCCGAGATCAAAGAAATTGTCGCGCAGGCCAACGCGCGGCAGCCTGAGCACGTCGCACCAGATTGCCTGGATCTGCGCTTCGAGCGGGCTCTGCACCTCCGCTTCGACCTCGCCGTCGACCTCGGCGACCGCCATCTGCTGAACCGGTTCGGGCAGCGCGTTCCGATCGGTCTTGCCGTTGGGCGTGCGCGGCAGCGCATCGAGCAGCATGAAGTGCGCCGGCACCATGAATTCCGGCAAGCCGACACGGAGATGCTCGCGCAGCTCCTCGCTCGTCGGCGCCGTGCCGGGGCGGGCCACCGCATAGGCGATCAGCCGTGCTTCGGCGCCGCTGCCGCGCGCCACCACCACCACTTCGGCGATGCCGGGATGCGCGGCGAGCCGCGCCTCAATCTCGCCCAGTTCGATACGATAGCCGCGAATCTTCACCTGATGATCGAGGCGGCCAAGGAACTCCAGCGTGCCATCGGCACGCTGGCGGGCAAGGTCACCCGTGCGATAGGCGCGGGCGCCGGCCAGGAAGGGATCAGCCACGAAGCGTTCGGCGGTCAGCTCCGCGCGGTTGTGATAGCCGCGCACCACGCCGTTGCCCGCGATCACCAGTTCACCCGGCGTGCCCGGACGGACCGGTTCGAAGCGGCAGTCGAGGATGTAGATCTGCTGGTTGACCAGCGGCCGGCCGAGCGGCGGCACCGCATCCTCGGTGGTGAGGTTGTGCACCGCCGACCAGATCGTGGTTTCGGTAGGGCCATACATGTTCATCACGCTGCCGCCGACCAAGCCGGTCATGTCGCGGGCGAGGTGCGGCGGGAAGGCTTCGCCGCCCACCATCAGCCGGCGGAGCGCGGCAAGCTGCGGCCGCGCGGCGGGATCGCTCGCCAGCATCTGCACCAGCGACGGGGTGCACTGCAGATGGGTGACGCCGTGGCGCGCCATCAGGTCGGGCAGTGCTTCGCCGCCCTCGCCCGCGGTCGGGTTGGCGAGCTGCCGCAGCCGGTTGAGCGCGGGCAGATGCTCCAGCACGGTCGTCACGGGGATGCCGAAGTCGATCAGGCAACCAATCTCGTTGACGCCGATCGCGCGCAGCCGCTGGATGAGATCCATGCAGCCCTCGGGCGTGCCGAACAGGCCGCTGGTCTCGAAATAGCGGTCGAACGCGTGTTCGAGCAGCGCCTCGGTCTCTTCGTCGCTGAGCTCCGAGAGCTCGATCTGGTCGCCGGGCTCCGCACCCTCAGGGCGGCGGAAGGTCGGGAAGGACCAGGCATATTGCTGGAGCAGGTTGGTCGAGGTGCGCAGATAATCGATCAGCGGCTGACGCGCGATCTCGCGGATCTGCGCCACATCGTCACCCACGAAGCTGTGCAGCATCAGCGTGACATGGCCTTCACCCGGATGCCCCGCCTCGCGCCAGGCGGCGCGGTAGACAGCGACCTTCTCGGCGACCTCCTCCACCTTCTGCCCCAGCAGGTGCGTGAGCACATAGGCACCGGTGCGGCCGGCGGCGGCGAAAGTCGCCGCGTTGCCGGCGGACGTTATCCAGACCGGCAATTCGGGCTGGACAGGCCGGGGGTAGACCTGAACCGCCACGTCATGGCCGAGTGCACCGGGGAAGCTTCGCTTCTCTCCGCGCCACAACGCCCGCACATCCTCCATGCTGCGCGCCAGCGCGCCGCTGCGGTCGCTGAAGTTCGCGGGATTCAGCACGAAATCGTTCGGCTGCCAGCCCGAGGCGAAGGCGATGCCGACGCGACCATTGGAAAGATTGTCGACCAGCGCCCATTCCTCCGCGATGCGGATCGGATGGTGCAGCGGCGCGACCACGCTGCCCGCGCGGATCTTGATCCGCGAGGTCGCCGCCGCGATCGCCGCCGAGGTGACGGAAGGGTTGGGATAGAGGCCGCCAAAGGCATGGAAATGCCGTTCCGGCGTCCACACCGCCTCGAAGCCGTTGGCGTCCCCGAAGCGGGCGCCTTCCAGCAGCAGCCGATATTGCTGGGCGATGCTGCCGCTGCCGACGCTGCCAAAGTAGAACAGGCTGAAATCGAGCGGCTGGGCCGAGACGCCGACCGCAGGCACGTCGCCGCGCACTTCGCGCTCGGTGGCGATCACGACATGATAGCCGCGGGTCAGCGGCCAGCTCAGTTCGAGCACCGAGATGTCGAAGCTGAGGCTGGTCACCGCCAGCCAGGTGCCGTCCGCCTCCAGCTTCGCATCCATGCCGGCGAAGAAGTTGAGCACGTTGCGATGCTCGACCATCACGCCCTTGGGCAGCCCGGTGGAGCCCGACGTGTAGATCACATAGGCAAGGTTCTCCGGCCGCACGCCACCATCGAAAGGCGCGGGCGAGAGCGTGGCGATCGCGGCGCCCGAGTCATCGAGATTGACGATCCGCGCATCGGTATCGGGCAGGTCGGCGAGCAGCGAGGCCTGGGTGACGACCACTGCAAGCCCGGAATCGCTGATCATGTGCGCCAGCCGATCACGCGGATAAGCGGGATCGAGCGGCACATAGGCGCCGCCGGCCTTGTGGATACCGAGCATCGCGACGACCATCTCGACCGAGCGTTCGAGGTTGAGGCCGACGAGCACGTCCGGCCCAACACCCAGATCGGCGAGATAGCGCGCCATCCGGTTGGAACGGGCATCGAGCTCGGCATAGGTCAGCGAAACGCCGCGCGAGGTTATCGCGGTGCGGTCAGGCGTGCGCGCGGCCTGCGCGACGAACAGTTGGTGCGTGCCGGCGGCGGCGGAGGCCGGAGCGGTGCTGGCATTCCATTCGCGCACGACGCGGACATATTCAGTGGGATCGAGCAGCGACAGCCGCGCGATCGGCGCTTCGGGCGCGGCGGCGGCTGCCGCCAGCATCGCCTCGAACCCCTGCCACAAATCGGCGACAGTCGCGGCATCAATCCGTGCCGGATCGAAGGACCAGCGACAGGTGCCGCCGTCGGCGGCGATGGCGATGTGCAGCACTGTTTCCGCCGCTGGCGCGGCCTGATCGAGGCTGTCGACCATCTGCACCGTCACCGGATGCGCGAAGCTGGCGCGGCCGCGCAGTTCGGGAGTGCGCGCGATCAGGTCGGCCGAGATGGCGACGCGCTTGTGCATGTTGCCGGTCTCTTGCGCTACCGCATCGGCCAGCACGTCGAGCGACGCATTCCAGTCGAGCGTCACGCGCAGCGGCAGTTCCGACGCGAACCAGCGCGAAACACCATCCAGCCGCGAGGTGTGGACCTGATCGGTATAGCCGATATCGACCTGATCACGATCGGCGACGCGGCCGAGATAGGCGATGGTCGCCGCCAGCAGCGCCTGCGCCGAGCCCGCCGCGACGGCGCGATCGAGCGTGGCGCGACCGGCGCGCGGGGAGGCGTTGGCGGCGGTGAACTGCGGCAGTTGCAGCGCTTCGCGCGCAGCGAGGCGGCGCTGCCACCAGCCCTCATAGCGGCCAGCCGCGCCATCTAACGCGTGGAGCGCGGCGCGGACGTCGTCGTCGAGCGTCGCCAGCTGGTCCCCAACGGCCGTCGCCGGCAATCCGGTCGTTCGGCCGTCGAGGTCCGCCAAGCGCAGGATGCGCAGATCATTGCTGCCGGTGGCGATCACCGGCGCGTCGCCGCCTTCCAGGATCGTGCCGGGCGTCGCGCCCGAGGCGCTTTCGAGCAGCGCGACTTCCTGGACGAGCAGCAGCGCATCGCCGAACAGTGCCTTGGGCGCGCCCAGCGGGTTGCGATAGGTGCCGAAATCGAGCGCCGATACCAGTCGGGCGATCTCAGCGGCGGGCGCCTGCCAGTCGATCGTCGCGGCCGCCTGGGGGCGGTCGGCGCGGCCGAACAGGCGCAGCGGCGCGCTCGGCTGCGGCTGGCGGCGCATCGTGCCGGCATCCAGTTCCTTCACCAGCAGCGCGAAGCTGCGGATGCCGGCCTCGAAACATTTGGTGTTGAGCGAGAGTGCGCTTTCGCCTTCGTCGATGTCGACCGGCTCGGCGACGAGGATGTCACCGGCGTCGACCGCATCGGTCATCAGGTGCCAGGTCACGCCATGCTGGCGCTCGCCGCCGAGCAGCGCCCACACCGGCGTGTTGAGCCCCGCATAAGCGGGCAGCGGGCCATCGTGGAAGTTGATCGCGGCGCGGCGCGGCAGCGCCAGCACCGGTGCGGGCACCAGCGACAGATTGGTGATGCTGAACAGATAGTCGATGGGGCCGAGGCCGGCGGTAAGCAGCTCGGCCGCCTGGCCGAACAGCGGCAGCCCGGCGCGGCGCGCCCAATCGGCGGCAGCGCCCTGCCCCGCGACCACGGCCATGATCTCGTGGCCGTTGCGCTGAAGCATGTCCGCGCATTCGACGAGCAGCGTCTCGTTGCCGATCAGCACCGAGCGCAGTTTTGCCGTGGGTTCGACGCTGATCCTGTCCTCGTTCATGGCCGAGACAAACCGGTCGATATTCCCCGGAACCGTCAATCCATCCATGGAGATCTCCCTCTTGATCTCATGGTAGGCAGCGGCCGCGCCCGCAGCTATTTCAACAACCCCGTAGGCAAAATCGGTAGGATTTTTCCGCGCTGGTAATTTTCTGGACCGGTTCGTCCCATTGACGAAAACATCAGGCGCCGCGGCTCGATCGACCGCGACGCCTGGCTGATCCAACCGGATAAAAAGGAGATAGAAAATCGCGCCGGCGATCGACTTTCGGATTACTTATATTCGATCAACCGGCTGCGGCGTTTGCGCCAATAGTCGATCTGCCCCTGCAAATGGGGCAGTTTGCCGAGCGTGATGAAGCTGGCGAACACCGGGCCGCCCTTCATGCACACGCGCAGCCACAGCAAGGGCCACAGCGGCCAGGCGATCGGCAGCGACCAGAAGGTGTTGCTGACCACGCGGTGCCACAGCCGCGGGTTTTCGCGCCCGCGCCGCACCACCGCCTCCGCCATCGCATAGCCGCTGCGGCGGTTGCGCTGCCACCATTGGCGAAAGCGCGTCATCGCCGCATCATGCACCGTCATCTCGCCCGCGATCCGGCGGATGCGCCAGCCGTTGCGGCGGATGCGGTGGCACAGATCGGGCTCCTCACCCGCGATCAGATCCGGCGAGAACCCGCCGACCTGGCGGAACGCCTCTGTACGGAACAGCGCGTCGCCGCCGCAGGTATCCGCGATGCCGACCGGCGTGTTCCATTCGCGGTCGCACAGCCAGTTATAGGGGCTGATGCCGGGATGGCGTTCGCGACGGCGCCCGCAGACGGAAGCCAGATCGGGCTCCGCCCTGATCGCGTCGAGCGCGGCTTCCAGCCAGCCATCGACCAGTTCGCAATCACCGTCGACAAAGTGGATGAAGGGCAGATCGGGCACCTGCTCCATCATCCAGGCGGCCCCGGCATTGCGCGCGCGCGCCGCGGTGAACGGGATCGAGGTGTCGAGCTCGATCACCGGAATGCCATGGCTGCGCGCCAGCGCGACACTGCCATCCTTCGAACCGGAGTCGACATAGACGACGAGGCGCGCCTTGGGCAGGATGCTGGCGAGCGACAGGCGCAGCCTTTCCCCTTCGTTGCGGCCGATGATGACGAATCCGACTTCAGGGCCGACATCGGGCGCGCCGGCCTCGATACCGTCGAATTTCCTCATGGACATATCGTTCATGGCTTTCGTTCCGTCCGGATCCATTGCTTCTGCCGGCGGGTGGCGAACTGGGCGATGATCGGCAGCTTCCACACCAGATAGGCGGGCAATTGAGCGAGGCTGCGGGCCGGCAGCAGCGCCCGGCCATGCGCGTGCCAGGCACCGACCAGGCCGATGGCGAGCAAGAGTTCGAGCCCGATCAGCAGCAGAACCGGCGTCGACAGACCGCCGAGCAGCAGTGCAACCAACGTCACGAGACCGGCGACGCCGATCAGCAGCACGGTGGGCGGCACCATCAGGTCGAGCGCAACCATCAGCAGACCGCTGCGCAGCAGGCGCGGCACATAGACCGTCATCGAATGGAGCATGCCATGTTCCCAGCGGCGGCGCTGCCCCTCGGTGCCGCGCTGCGAACTGGCGGCGCTGGTGAAGCGCGCACTTTCCTCGAACAACACCTGTTCGCCCTGGAGCAGCAGGTCCAGCCCCATGTCGAGATCTTCGACCAGCGAGTCGGGCCGCCATTCGATGCGGCGGAACAGTTCGCGCGGAAAGGCCATGCCGCTGCCCTGCAGCAGCGCAGCGCCGGCGAGCGCACTGAGGGCGCGTTGCCGCACGAGATTCTTGATGAGGAAGGCGAAACAGGAGACGCGAACGATCGCGGTCGCGTCGTCCGGCGGCAGCATCAGATAGGCGCCCTGCACCACCGCATGTTGGCGCCCCGCAGTGGCCGCAAGACGCGGCAGCGCGTACGGTTCGGGCTCGCAATCGGCATCGACGATAATCACAACCGTATCGACGCCTGCGGACAGATGGGCGCGGCCGAATTCCAGCGCATAGCCCTTGCCGCGCCGATCCGGATCGGTCCGCTCGAACACCGTGGCGCCCAGTCCGCGCGCGATCGCGGCGGTCTCGTCAGTGCAATTGTCGGCGATCACGATCAGCCGGTCACGCGGGCGAAGCTGCGCGAGCACCGCCCGCACCGGTGCGGCGATACCCGCCGCCTCGTTGTGCGCCGGCATCAGCACGGTGAAGGCGGGCGCGTCTGCGGCGGGTGCCGCGGCGCGTGCCCGCGTCCAGGCGCCGGTGACGCACTCGACCGCAAGCACCGCCACGGGCAGCCCCACGACGAGGCAGAGCAGCCAGACGAAGACCGTGATCATCGATCGCCCCCTCAGGCGCTCCGGCGGCGCTGCAGCGCCGGCGGGATCCAGTCCGCCTTCAGGTGCTGCATCATGATCCGCCAATCACGCTTGTCGGCGGTGCCAGGGCGGCGGCGGAAATCGGTGGTCCGCTCGATCCCGGTCTCCACCTTGCGGGCGGTGTAATAATAGGTCGCAATCGAGCGCCGCGACCGATCCGGCGGGCAGGTCAGCGGATCGGGATGGCCGTGGAAGGTGTCATGATCGGTGTTGAACACCACCGCTCGGTTGAGCAGCGGCAGCACCTTGTGCTCGGCCGCCTTCATCTTGCGATCCCACAGCTCCAGCGCGCCGCCATAGTCCGGCGCCCAATCGTCATTCAGATAGATCAGCAGGTTGAGCCGCCGGTCGACATTCATGTCGTTGTGGTGCGGGAAATCGGCATGGATGCCGAGATGGCCGCCGCGCCGCGTTTCGTGCAGGCCGGCGCCGGCATGATAGGGATCGGCGATCAGCCCCTCGATCCCCGTCATCGCCGAGAGAAAGGCGAGGAAGGCGCGCGAGTTGAGCTCGGCGAACAGCATCCGCGTGGCCGGACCGGGGCACTCGTCCGGCCGGAATTGGAACTTGTAGCGTTCCTGATCGCGCAGGAAGCAATCCTGCCCGCTGCTGTCGGGAAACTCGGCGACCACCTGCCGCAGCAGATCGCGATCGAGGAAATCGTCCATCACGATGTGCGGATAGGGCGCGTTGGCCCGATAGGCCTTCGACAGCCCTTCACCGGCGACCTGGCACTGGTCGAAGTCGAAGCACCGGTAACCACCGAGATCGGTTAAGCTGAGCAGTGGCATTCCCACCCCTTTTCAGGATCGACGCACGAGATGATGCGCGCGACGATCGGCGCGCTTCAGATGCTCTAAATTAAGCGCTTCCAGCCGCTTCGGAACAAGCCGTCAAAACACCTACGGATTTCTCATGATCGACAGTGTTCGGGGTGGACGAATAGAAACGGCCACCATCGGATTGGAGGCTTTTGCCGGTGCATATCGGGCTTTGTTCCCCCCATTGGCCGCCGTCTGGCGCGGCGAACGGCATCGTCAGCTATGTGGCGGCGGTGCGGAATCACTTCATCGCCAGCGGGCATGACGCCTCGGTGATCGCCGACGGCAAGCTGTTCCTGAGCGATGGCCGCGCGGTGCCGCTGAGTGACGCGAACGGCGGCGGCGGCGGCCTGTTCGCGAAGCTCGGCCGCATGGCGATACACAAGATCGATTCGCTCAACGACGGTGCGATGCCCGAGGTCGGCCGCATCATCGCCCGGCAGATCAATGCCGCGCGCGCAATCGCGCCGATCGACATCGTCGAGATGGAAGAAAGCTTCGGCTGGTCGGATACGGTGCGCAAACGGACTGCGGTGCCGATCGTCACCCGGCTGCACGGCCCGCATTTCCTGAAGCCGCCGCGCCCGCGCACGCCCGACGAGCAGCGCGCCGACCGCCAGCGCATGGGCGCCGAGGGCCGCGCGGTGCGCGGCGCACGCACGCTCACCGCGCCGACCCGCGCGGTGATGGACGCGACCTGCAAGCAATATGACCGGGCGACCAGCGCCGCGAGCAGCGTGATCCCCAACCCGATCGCGCTCGCGCCGCCCGCCATCCGCTGGCGCGCCGACGGTTGCGAGCCAGAGCATATCCTGGCGGTCGGTCGCTTCGATTACTGGAAGGGCGCGGATACGATGCTGCGCGCGTTCGATACGCTGCTGCGCACCCGCCCCAATGCCCGCCTGACATTGGTCGGCCCCGACATGGGGCTGGAGGTCGCGGCGGGCAAGCTGGTCAATTACAACGAATTCGTCGCCGAGCACCTCTCACCCGAGGGGCGTGCCCGCACGCGCTATCTGGGCAAGCAGACGCCGGACGAGATCACAGCGCTGCGCCACACCGCACAGGTCACCGTCTGCGCCTCGCGCTGGGAGAATTTTCCCTACGCTCTTCTCGAAGGCTTCGCCGCGGGCTGCCCGATGATCTGCACCGACTGGCCGGGCGGCCAGGAAATCATCGTCGATGGCGAGAGCGGGCTGCTGACCCCCGTCGGCGATGCCGATGCGCTGGCGGCACGGCTGGACATGCTGCTGGGCAACCCGGCGCTGATGGCGAAAATCGCAGAGGGCGGCTTCATCCGGTGCCGCGATCATTTCTCGGTGGAGGCGGTCGGGGCGCAATTGCTCGACTGCTACGGCGCCGCACTGGAAGGCACATCATGAATCACGGACAGGTCCAGAAGCTGGCGGTGCCGGCGTTCGACGCGCGCGCATTGATCCGCAAGCTGCTGGAGATCGCGCAGCGCGACACCAATGTCGTCGTCATCTTCGTGGTGATCAACAATCTGCTGCGCGCAGTCAGCAGCGTGATCCTCACCCGGCTGCTCGTGCCCGAGGTGTTCGGCATCGCCGGCGTGATCGGATCGATCTCCTTCACCGTCGCGATGGCGTCGGACCTCGGCTTCCAGGCCTTCGTAGTGCGCCATGCCGAGGGCGACAATCGCCGCTTCCTCGATACGGTGTGGACGATCTCGCTGATCCGTTCCGCCTTCCTCACCGTGCTGCTGATGGCGCTCGCCGAACCGATCGCGGTGCTGTTCGACAAGCCGGAGCTGGCGCCGATCATCTTCGTCTCGTCGCTGACCTTCATCATCGAGGGGCTGGCCTCACTGACCTTGCTGACCGCGCTGCGCAACCGCCAGATCCTGCGGCTTTCATTGCTGGAGGCCGCGGTGGTGGTCATCCAGATCATCTTCGCCGCCACGCTGGCCTATTTCTGGCGCAATTACTGGGCGATCCTCGTCGCGATGCTGGTGAGCAGCAGCTTCAAGACGTTGCTCAGCTATACGATGTTCTCCAACTCGGCGCGGCGTTTTGCCTGGGAACCGGCGTTTGCCAAGGATTTGTGGAAGTTCGCGCGGTTTGTGACCGGATCGAGCCTGATCTCACTGGTGCTGGCGCAGTCGGACAAGTTGCTGCTCGCCCGGCTGATGCCGCTCGACGATTTCGGTCTCTATATCCTTGCGGGCAACCTCGCCTCGGCTCCCCTCGCCTTCACCGGCGCCTATGCCAGCCGCGTGCTTTACCCGACCTATTCGCAGCTCTTCCGCGAAGGCGTCTCCGATCTGCGCGCGCAATTCTATGCCAAGCGCTGGATGCCCTCGCTGCTGTTCACCTTCGCGGCCGGCGGGCTGATCGGATCGGCGCCGCTGGTGATCACCATCCTCTACGACCCGCGCTATGCCAATGCCGCGATCTACCTGCAGATCCTGGCGATCGCGCCGATGCTGGCGCTCGCCTCCAACGCCGCGAACGAGGCGCTGACCGCTACCGGCCGCATCCGCGCCACCTTCGAGGCGAGCGTCGCGAAGCTGGTCTGGCTGGTGATCGCGGCACCGGTTGGCTTCTATTATGGCGGCCCGATCGGCCTCGTCCTCGCGGTGGCGATGATGGAAGTCGCCGCGCTCGCGCTCAAATGGACGCAGATGTACCGCGCCAGCCTGCTCGACATCCGCCAGGAGATGATCTTCCTTGCGGCAGGGGGCGCGGGCATATTGGTGGGGACGATCGGTGACCAGATCATCCGGCGGTTGTTCATCTGAGACCCGGCCTGACATGAACTGAGGGGTGGACCCGATCGGATCAGCGATGGTCCGATCGCGTTTATCGTTTTGAGCACTTGAGTGGCTGGTGAACACCCTAGGTTCAGCCATCCAGGTGGCTAGGAATCTAAAGCAGCGGCAAACAACCTTAGCAGCCATTCACCGTTTGATCGAACGGCTCGATTGTCGCCGAAATAGTGGTAGCAGCGATTTTCCCCTCTATCCCGTAGATCCCGGCGAGATGCAGAACGTGTCCTTGGTCAGTGCTTTCAATCCACGAAGCAGATAGCACGTTCTAATGATTCCAATCTTCCAACCTTAAAGATTGGATGTCGACAATCTTGATTGTCACCAAAGCATGGCGATCCAAGATAAAATGGCCGGCTTCATCGATCTCACTTGTCGTTCTCCACGCATGAATGCGGATCGCGGATGGGTGGGGGGCGCGCGCGAGATCAACAGACAAGACTTCGGCATCGTGAAAGTTGGGAGAATAGCCAAACCAATCAACTAAGCCGGTCCAACCCGGAATAGACACGAGTTCGCTCATTCGACGTTGATATCTCAGAGGGAGCCCTCGTCAAACGACCTTGCGACTGAAACACCATATGCGCCTACGGGCCCGTCAATGCAGCGCCTCCGCTGGGCGAAAGTGACAAAGGTGACAGTGAATTCGGGGCGGTTCGCGGCGTCCGCTTTACGACGCCAGCGCCTTGAACCCAACCAGCGGCACGACTTCCGGCGCGGGCTGCGCCGCCGGCGCCTCATCCGCCAAGGCCCAGCGGCGTACGCCGAGCAAGGCGGCGGAGAAGCCGAAGATGCCGAACAGGTAGAAGGCCGGGCGGCCGCCGAAGGAGGTGAAGATCAGCATCTCAGCCACCATCAGCAGGCAGCCGAAGGCGAAGGCGGTCGGCGCGATCAGGCGGGGGACCTGTGCGGGGCGCGAGGTGGCGAGCGCTGTCAGGAAGACGGCGAAGCCGCCGACGAACATGACTATGCCGAGGCTGCCCCCGATCAGCATGATCCAGATATAGGTGTTGACGAAGTCGATGATGCCCTCGCCCTGGCGCAAGTCCTCGAGCCGCTCGAGGATCTGCGGCGTCGAATAGCCGTAGATCGGGCTGCGCCAGAATTCCTCCATGCCGCGCTCGAACAGCATCCGGCGATATTCGGACGTGTCGCTGGAATTGCCCGACATTCCGAGCGATTCGGACAGGTGCGGCGAGAATTGGGCGGCGGTGAACAGCGCCATCGCGCCGCCGCCGATCACCATCATCTTGCCCATCAGCGGCACGAAGCGGCCGCGGATCGCATCGCTGGCGAGTATGGCGATGCACAGCCCGATCCACGCGCCGCGCGATTGGGGCGCATAGAGGCCGAAGATCGCGATCGACAGCACCGCCAGATGATAGATCCACGATCGGAAATGATCGCGGCACACCCACAAAGCGAGCGTGAACATCGCCAGCACCATCGCCGCCGAAGTCGGTTCCATGAACGGCCCACCCGCGCGCAGCATGCCGGCGCGCGCCTTGACGATCAGCATCATCGGCACGCCATATTTGGCGTACAGATCATTATACATCGGCCAGGTGCGCAGCGCCTCATAGCCGAGGATCGCGCCGAACACGACCGCGCCGCAGGCCAGCCACAAGGTGGTGCGCTCGACATCCTGCACATTCCGGATGCCTCGGCTGACGACATAATAAGGCAGCCCGAGATCGATCATCACGTTCATCGAGGCGCGCAGGAAATTGGAGAAGCTGGTGTCACGCGAGAGTGCCGCGGCGATCATGATCACGATCCCCAGCGCAACCGCATCCCATTGCGCGCCCGGCCGTCCCTTCTGCGGACTGAGCATGATCGCGGCGCCCGCGCCGAAGCCGAGCGCATCGAGCATACCGAATTCGAACAGCTTGAGCGATCCGACCGCCACGCTCATGTCGAGCGGCGGCAGCAGCAGCATCGAAAAGAGATAGACCGGCACCATCCGTTCGAAGGCGCCGCGCGCGATCAGCGGCACCCAGAGCAGCATCACCATCTGCAGCAGGAACAGCTTGGGCAGCGAGAAGACGATCAACGGCATCGCGACGGCGACGCCCAGCGCGACATTGCCGACCACGTCGCGATGCTCGGGCTTCAGGCAGTAACGGAACAGCCAGGCCGCGCCGCCGCAGACGATCGCGAGGTGCAGCGCGGTCTTGAGATAGCCGAGGCCGCCGAACGGCACCCCCAGCACGATCGAAACCAGCGCAACCGCAATGAGGCCGACAGGCATCAGCGTCGTCGCAACAGGAACTGCTGCACGGCGCGCAGCTTGGGCGCCTCTTCCACCGGCTGGCCGGCATATTCGCGCAGGCCCCACGAGCCATAGTCGGCGATCGGCGCGGTCGACGCATAGAGCATCAGGGTGCTGTGAATGCGCTTGTCCCATTGTTCGAGGTAGCGCTGGTAGACATCGGCCATCCGGGGATCCCGCTGAATCGCCTGCGCCAGCGCCATGTCGTTGGTCACGAGGTGCTGGCCGCCTTCATAGGCGATGAACCGCTTGCCGAAGCGCGCGGCGAGCGCGCGATTCTGTTCGGCGAAGCCCATGGTCTCGTCGATCGCCTTGGGCATGTGCGCGAACACGCGGTCAACCGAGCCGGCGTTGATCCCGTCCAGCTCCATCCAGATATAGGGCGCGGTCGACAGCGCATCGATCCAGCGCGGCATGTCCTCATAGCCCAGGATCAGTTCGCCCAGATAGGGATTGACGTGCTGGTAGGAGGCGACGCGGACGAGCTTGTCGGGCCGGTCGGCGAACACCTCCGTCCATATCTTCATCGCGGTGCGCACCTTCTGCGCATAGCGCAATGTCTGCGCCGTGGTGCCGTCACCATCGCCCAGCTTCAGCGCCCGCCCCTCGCGCTCGGCCTGTTCGGAAACGTCGAAGATCGCGTTCCAAACCTCATTGCCAAGCTCGACATAGACGGTGTGTTCGGGGTCGAGCCGGTCATGCACCAGCTTCGCGAAGTTGCGGATATAGGCCTCATCCGCCTTGTAGGGCATCAGCAGCCAGGGATCGGCGCCGGTCTGGTTGACCAGATCCACCATGTCCTCGATCGAAGCGCCGGCGGCGGCGCCTTGCGATCCATGGCTCGGCAAGGTCCGGTCGGACCAGCGGACCGCTGCATTGTCGTTGATCCGCTGCCAGTCGAGGAAGCGGACCAGCCTGAACTGCTTCACATAGGCCATGAATTCGGGGTGGAAACGCTCATTGGCCGGGCGGCCGGTTTCGCGGCAATCGATCGCACGCACCGGATCGCCGGGATCGGTACGCATCAGTTCCACCCACGCCCCCTCATCAGGATTGCCGGATACGGTAAGGTCGAAGGTCAACGAATTGGCGCCACGATCGCGCACGCGCGCCGCGCCGTTGGCGTCAAGTTCCCCGCTGCCCTGCCACGTGCAGCGCACCAGCGTCGTGCCGAACGGCGCGGGCGGCAAGGTCAGCGGGCGCGGCGCGGTCTGACCGGGCTTCAGCGAACGCACCCAACCCTCGCGGTCGATCTGGTTGGCCGGCAAGGCCGTCCAACCATCGCCTTCGTTGGAGAACCATTCGCTCTGCGCGATCAGGTTGGTGAACACCTGCTGGCGGTTGTGCACCGGCAGGCCGAACAGGTTGATGCCGACGGCCGTGGTCGTCACAGGCGCGGGCAGCGCGGCGGCCGCAGGGGTAGAGACGGCGGTGGCGCCGGTCAGACGTTCGATGCGCCCGGGAAAGGCATAGGCCGCAACCGCAGTGGCGACGCCGACCAGCCCGAGGGCGCCGACGATCCGGACATAAAGCTTCCGCCGCTGCCGGCGCTTGAACGAACCGGGATAGGGCAACGCAACGCCTCCACACCATGCCATGCCCCGACCGATCTAGCGGTGGGGGGCGACGAACGGCATTGGCAGATTTAAGACCGGCTGATTGCCCGCCGCCTATCAGCGTGCGGAAATCGCCACCGGCGCGAAGGGATTGCGCCGCGAACGGCTGCGCAGATCGCGCGCCCAGACGATCGAGAAGCGCACATATTTCACCCGCGCCGTCCAGGTGCCCTGGCTTTCGCGCCAGCCATAATCGCGCGCATAGCCAAGATAGGCGGGCACATAGTCGCGGGCGAGCATGGTGCCGCAATCGGCAGGCGCCGGCGGCCCCGTGCGCCAGCGCCGCATGAAACCCGTGACGAAGCCCTGCAGCGCCTGCGCCGTGCGCGGATCGACCGCATCCGGCGCCCATGGTCGTTCGGGCAACGCGCCATTGATCGCGGCATGCGCGACCAGCGCGACGAACCAGGTGCCGGTTTCGGTCAGGTGAACATCGTCGGTAAACAGGCGCGCGATCGCGTCGCGCGGCGCGGCGCCCGAGAGCCCGTCGATGCCGCGGGGCGAGACCGCCTCGGCGACCAGTTCGGCCAGCGCCTCCGCGGCGGGGATCAGCGCGACGCGATGGGGGTTGTTCTCTGCCGCGAGCCGCCGGTTGAGCTCCGCCGCCGTGCAATGCCATGCCACCGCGGCGGACCGTTCATAATCGATCCAGCGGCCGGGCGTGTCGGCGCCCGAATGGCCCAGCCAGCTCGTATAGAGGAAGGTTCGGCTGCCCGGATTGGCCGCCTCGAAGCGGCGGATGAAATCCAGCGCATTGCCGATCGTATCATCCCACATCAGGCTTTCGAGCAGCGAATCCCGTTCGGTGATGATCAGCGTGTCATAGCGACCGGCCGGGTGCGCCGATGCGATCTCGTGCAGCACGTCCACCCGCGCGCCGCCGCGGTCGAGCCCCTCATGATAGCCGGCATCGCCGCCGCGCCCACGCGTACGCATCTCGATCGTCGAGCCGTAGAGATGCTGCATGTTCCAGTCGAACGGCCTGCCATCCGCCTCGGCGATCGCGGCGAGATGATCGGGCAAGGGCCGCGCGGTCAGGCTGTGGCCGGAGACGAACAGCCGCCGCGGCGGGCCGGCCGCGGGCTGGCGTTCGGGCACAGGCGCGTGCGCATCGGGGCCGGAAACGGGCTCCTGCTCGATCCGCGCGCTGCCCGCGAGACCGCCCATCACCACCAGCGCAACCAGCCCCGCTGCCCGCATCCTATTGCTGCATGCGGCCGCGCCGCCAGCTCCGCTCGATCTGGAAGATCTCGGGCCCCTCCACCAGATAGCGGCGCCACATCCGCTTGGGGTTGGACCCCAGCCGATAGAGCCATTCCAGCGACATGCGCTGCATGAGCGGCGGCGCGCGATCCTGCACGCCGGTGAGGAAATCGAGGCTGGCACCCACGCAGAAGCCGATGCCGGTGACGCCGCCGGCGCGCTTCGCACGATAGGCGAGAATCTCCTGCTGCGGCGATCCGACCGCGAGGAAGATATAGCGCGCACGCGCGTTCATCAGGAAACGCACCGCGTCTGCCACGGCGATGGGGTTCTTGATGAAGCCCATCGGCGGATCATGATGCACGACATTGGTCAGCCCATATTTCTCGGCAAGCTGCGCGATCACCGCGGGCCGGCCGCCGACGATCGCCACACGATCATCGGGCTTGATGACATGCTCGAACAGCTCGGCTGTCAAGTCGCTGCCCGGAACCACCGGTAGCGCGAACCCAACCTTCTTCGCCAGACGCGCGAGAATGCGGCTGTCGCACAACGTCATCCACGCCGATCGATAGGCCGGCCACAGATCGGATCGGCTGCGCTGCAGGCGCACGACATGATCGACGTTCGGCGTGACGATATAGGCGAAGGGCGCGGTCGCTGGGCGATCGCGCACCCGTTCGATCACCGAATCCGTGCCCTGCATGGTGAAGGCCACGTCGATGAACTGGACCGTCGATAGCGCCAGCGCGCCACCGACGCCTGGAGGTGCGGCCATGCGGGCCGCTGGAAGTTCAGCGCCAAGGGACATCCGGGGAAGCCTCTCTCTAGCCCGCCTTGACGAAACCGCCGGCAAGGCGACATGCCAGGCGAAGTCGGTTCCGGGTCGGGTCTGGGTTGGTCCTCAAAAACTGGTCCGCGTCGCCGCCGGGCCGGCTGCCGGTTTCGCGCCACCGGTCCGACCCGACGATCGGAGGAACCGAGAATGAGCTCCGACGCGGGCCCCCATTATGGAAGATCGCCCGCGCATTTCTGCTTGGCGAACACAGCCCCCTTTTTTGACTAGGAAAAATGGGCGGCGACGATGCGCGCGATTGCAGCGACGGACCGACTGGCATTTCTCCCAACTGCCAAGGGAGGAAGGCAATCGACGAATTTCGACGCCCCCTTCAGACGACTAGCCTGCGATCAGTTGTTTTTCGGGAGCAATGCTCGTGTCCACCACCTGGTTACTGTCCAATCGCCACGGCCTCTCGACGGGCCTGAGGGCGATCGCGCTGATTGGTGCGATGGCCGCTACGGCGCCGGCGATCGCCGAACCGCTGCCCGAACCCACGCCGCGGGTGACCGCCACGGTGCCTCCGGTCAGCCAGTATCGCGTCAATCCCGGGGACGATCTCGACGTGTTCGTGTGGGGGGAGGAACGGATGCAGCGCCAGGTGCGCGTGCAGCCGGACGGCACCTTCGCCTTCCCGCTGGCGGGCACGATCAAGGCGGTCGGCCGCAACGTGACCGACATCGCCGCCGACATCCGCGAGCGGATCGCGGTCAATTACCGCTCGACCGCCCCCGACGTGACGGTTTCGGTGCGCGACGCCACCGGCATGCGCTTCTTCGTGGTTGGCAAGGTTCGCACCCCGGGCAGCTTCACCAGCGGCTCGTCGGTCAACATCCTGCAGGCACTCAGCATGGCGGGCGGCGCCGCCGAATTCGCCGACATCAGCAACGCGGTGATCCTGCGCCAGACGCCGTCTGGCCAGATCGTGGAGCCGGTGAAACTCAATACCGTCCTGAAAGGAGGCCGGGCACTCAAGGCCGGCAGCCTCAACCGGCCCCTGCCGATGCTGATGAGCGGTGATGTCCTTGTCATTCCGTGATCGCCCGCCCGTCAGCCGGCTACTCTTCGGAGCGATCGCCGCACCTGCGGCGATCTTCGCGCCCAAATGCCTGGCGCAGACCGAAGTCCGGCTCGAGGCGGACGCCAATGTCCTCTATTCGGACAACCCTTTTCTGAGCACCGAAAAGAATACGGACACCGCCGCCGCCGAGATCGTCGCGCGGCCGGAGGTGGAGGTGCAACTGGGGCCGGGCACGACCATCGAGGTCGGCGGCCGCGCCGGTTTTCGCCAATATTCCAGGCGCTACGGCAATTTCGTGACCGGGCGCGGCGATGCGACCTTCCGGCATCGCGACAGCGAATATCTGACCTTGATGACCAATATCGGCTATTCGCGCGAGCTCGCCGCGGACGTTCTCACCGACAGTATCGATGCCGCGGTCGACACCCGGCAGATCCGCGAAGCCTATGGCGCGCGTACGTCGGTAGAATATAACCCCAATGCGCGCTGGCAGTTCGTGACCGACGGGGGCTGGCAGAAGACCCGTTATCCCGGATCAACCCTGCTCCAGGCGACCAACGCCTATGATGTCGGCCTCACAGCCAGCCGGCGGGTGAGCGAGTTGATGACCGTCGGCTTACGCGGCGAATTCACATCCAGCCGGATCGCCAATGGCGGCAAGACCGAAGCCAAGTCGATCGGCGTGACGGTCGCCCGCCGGCTGAACGCCAACTGGCGCGCGGACGCGACTGCGGGCATCGAATGGGCGAGCCTGGGCGGCCTGCCGGGCATTCCGAACAACAACCAGAACGACCGCTCCCGCTTCAGCGGCAGCGTGAACCTCTGCTACGATCCGCGCCGCATGACCTTGTGCCTGACCGGCGCGATCCGCAGCGAGGTGAGCGGCCTCGGTGGCCTCCAGCGCGAAACCGCGGTGG
The DNA here is from genome assembly GCF_050433225.1 of Sphingomonas zeicaulis. NCBI lineage: Bacteria > Pseudomonadati > Pseudomonadota > Alphaproteobacteria > Sphingomonadales > Sphingomonadaceae > Sphingomonas > Sphingomonas zeicaulis. The sequence goes on from NZ_JBNPXQ010000003.1 coordinate 173,131, forward strand.
GTGCGACACTGGCGGTGCCGACCAGCACGCGCGGCCGGGTGACCGCCAGCGCCGATTATCGCCGCGCGCAACTGCCGGGCTTCGGCGATACCGACGTGCTGCGCGGTTCCGCGGCTTACGAACATCGTGTGACCGAGACGCTCTCCGTCCGCGCCGGGGCCGACTACCTGCAGCGCACGCGCGCGGATGGCGACCGGGTGGGCGCGGTGGTGCTGCAGATCGGCGTGACTTACCGGGGACGAGACAGATGAGCGCACAACCGAACGCCGACGGCTTTGGCATCTATCCGCGCGAGATTCTCGCCATCCTGTTCCGCCGCCGTTACTGGCTGGTGCTGCCGGTGGTGGTCGGCCTGCTCGGCGCGATCGGCGCGATCCTGATGCAGAAGCCGATGTACAAGTCGCAGGCGACGCTGCTGATCGATTCGGCGCAGATCGTGCTGGGGCCGGGCACCACCCCGCTCAGCAGCATCGCCAACGAACGCATCGCCAAGATCCGCCAGCAGGTCGTCAGCCGCGACAGCCTGAGCGCGCTGATCCGCGAAAACGGGCTCTATCCCAAGGAGCGCGGCGCGATGGAGTTCGAGAATGTGCTGGCGATCGCGCGCAACGCGATAGGCGTCGAACTCGTCGGCGCGAACCAGAACAACAATAATGGCAGCACGATCGCCTTCACCCTCTCCTTCACCTATTCGGACGCCGGGAAGGCCCGCGCGGTGACCGAGCGGCTGACCAAGCAGTTCCTGGTGGAAGACAAGCGCTTCCGCACGCAGCAGGCCGAAGGCACCGCGACCTTCCTCGGCCGCCGCGCGGAGGAGTTGCGGCGCCAACTGGGCGAGCTGGAGGAAAAGCGCCGCGGCGTCGAGGCGCGCTATGCCGGCGCGCTGCCCAGCCATATCGCGCTCAGCGCGCAATCCGGTGCCGCGCTGCGCGCCGAGGTTTCGCGCATCGACGCGGAATCGCAGGGGCTGGTGCAGCAGAACAGCATGCTGGCCGCCACGGTCGAAAGCAATCGGCAAGCGCCGCTTCCCGGCCAGGAAGCGGTGCGCCGCGCCGAGGAGCGGCTGAACCAGCTGGAATCGGTCTATTCGGACGACTATCCGGAAGTGATCGCCGCACGCGCCGCGCTGGCGCGCGAACAGGCCGCGGCGCGCCGGGCGCAATCCGACACGCGCGGCAGCGTGCTCGAGGCGGAAATCGCCGCCGGCCGCTCGCGCATCGGCATGCTCGCCAATCGGCGCAGCGAACTGGTCGCCGCGATCGCCGACCTCGACCACCGCTCCGCACAAGCGCCGCAGGCCGCCTACGAACTGAACATGATCGAGCGCGAATATGACAACATCAAGCGCCAGTACGAGGCGCTGCGCGAGAAGCAGCTCGATGCGCAGGTCGCCGCCAATCTCCAGTCGGAGGACAAGGGCGAGCGCTTCTCGGTCGTGGACGAGCCCAGCATGCCGCACGAGTCGATGGGCACCAAGCCGATGATCCTGCTGTTGATGGGCGTGTTCGCGGGCGGCGGTGCCGGCGTGGCGCTGGTGCTCGGCTTCGAACTGCTGCGCGGCACAATCCATGGCGAGGAGACGCTGACCAAGCTCCTCAAGGCACCGCCGCTGGGGGTGGTGCCGGTTACACGGCAGCCGAGCGTGCTGCCCTGGTTCTTCGGGCGCAACAAGACCGGACGGGCAACAGTGCTTGCCGGCATGATGGGAGGAAAACGCTATGCAGGCTGAGATCGACGCCGCTGCGGTCGTACGGCTCAACCGGGCAAACGAGGACGCACCCGTTATGCCGGATTACAGCCCCGACCGGGAGCTTCTGGCCGCCAACCTCGTCGTCGGCTTCGAACCGATGAACGAACGGGTCCATCCCTTCTTCAACATGCGCTCGCAGCTGCTGCGCGCGGTCCATTCGTCCGGCAAGCGGGTGTTCGGCGTCACCTCGGTGCAGCCGGGCAATGGCAAGACGCATATCTCGATCAACCTCGCCGCGGCGCTGAGCCGCATCTATCCGACGATCCTGATCGAGCTCGACCTGCGCCGCCCCTCGGTGGGCAACCGGCTGGGCCTGCCGCAACTGCAGCCGGGCATGGACGATTATCTGATGGGCAATGTGCCGTGGCGCGAGACCTGCCTGCGCATCCACGGCTTCGACCTTACCGTGTCACGCGTGCGCGATCCGCGCGACAATGCCGAGGAATTGCTGGCATCGCAGCGCCTGCCCGATCTGATCGAGTCTCTGCGTGGCATCGAGGGCAGCCCGGTGATCATCGTCGATACCCCGCCCGCGCTGGTGAACGACGATCTCATGCTGATCTCCCGGGTGGTCGACGGCGTGCTGATGGTCGTCCAGGAAGCGCGCACACCCAAGCGCGCGCTGCTCGACGCGATCAATTCGCTCAACGCGACGCCGATCATCGGATCGGTGCTCAACATGTCGATCTCCAGCCCACAACAGCGTCACGACTATGGCTATTATTATATGCCGCCCGAGCGCAGCGGCACCCGCTGATCTTCACTCCGGAACAGCGCTGGCCGGCCTAGCCGGCCACGCGGATTGGACGACGATGACCGACATTGATCCCCGTTCCTGCTCCGCCGTGAAGCACGGTTCGATCCTTGCGCCTTCGATCAAGGGGGAAAAACCATGAAGACGCCCTCGGAACGATCCATCTGGCTCAGGAACCTACCGGCGCGCACCATGCTCAAACTGCTCAACCAGCCCCGTGTCCGCACCTCGCTCGGCGATCGTTACGAGCGTGCGCTCGAACAGCATCGCAGCGTGTTGCCGCGCCTTAGCGGCATCGATGCGGAGATCGTCGCCGCGCTCGACCGCGACGGCGTGTTCATCACCACGGTCGATGCGCTCGGCCTGACGGACAGCGGCACGATCGTGGGGACCGCGGCGATGCTTGCCGAACAATTCGCCCCCGAGGCGCGATCCCGCGCGGCGGGCGGCGAGGTGTTCACCATCGTGCCGCCCGAGCGGATCGTGAACAACCCTGCGATCTATTTCTGGGGGCTGCACGACCGGCTGCTCGACATCGCCGAATCCTATATCGGGCTGCCGCCCGCCTATGACGGCGTGGCGATCAACTATACCGTCGCCGACGGGCGCGAGATCTCGACGCGCAAATGGCATCGCGACTGGGAAGACCGGCGGATGCTGAAGGTCGCTGTCTATGTCCATGACGTCGACGAGGGCGGCGGCCCGTTCCAGATGATCCGCCGGCACGATACGCTGCAGAACGACACTGACGGCTTCGATTATGGCCTGGCCGACGATGCCGAGCTCGAGCGGCGGCTGGGCGCCGGCTTCACGCGCGATATCGTGAGCTGCACGGGGAAGGCCGGCACGGTGATCTTCACCGACACCGCGCGCTTCTTCCATCGCGGCAAGCCCGCGATCGAGCGCGACCGTGCGGCGATCTTCTACAGCTATTTCGCCAGCCGACCGCGCCACCCCTTCCTGTGCGAGCGCACCGGGATGACACGGGGCGACATCGCCCGGCTGGCCCATGCCCTGCCCCACCGCCAGCGCGACGCCGCGCTGTGGCGGCGGCGGCTGTCGACCGCGCTGCGGATCATCCCGCCGGCGACGCTGTAGGGGCAGGAACCGCGGCGCGGCTCGGGGGGTCGCGCCGCGGCTGTTCGTCAGGTGCGGCCCTAATATGTTCTCCCCGGCGCGCAGCGTCTGGGAGGGGCGAGATGGTGACGATCGTGCCCCCGGCACGATCTTGGTTGCCGGGGGCAATCCAACCCCACTCGCCATTTGCACAGCAAATGGTGGAGGGGTCGGCGCCGAATTTTCTGATTATACTATGTCGGGCGGTGGGCTCCGAGCCCGCCCCTCCGCCACCGGCTTCACCGGCGGTCCTCCGACCCGAGCGAAGCTCGAGGAGGAAATTATGCCCTATCCCCTCAAACGAACGGCCGGAACAGCTCCGCCAGATGCTCGGCGTTGTGATCGGGATCGTGCATCTCGCGCACGCGGGCGCGGCCGATCTCACCCATCTTGCGCAGTTGCGCAGGGGTAGCGTCCAGCGCGGCGCCAAGCGCGTCGGCCAGCGCCTCGATCGAGCCCGAGGGTATCAGCCAGCCATTCTGCGCGTCGACCAATTCCGGCACGCCCGCGATCGCGGTGGCGATCACCGGACGGCCGACCGCCAGCGCTTCCATCAGCACCACCGGCAGCCCTTCGGCGAAGCTCGGCAGCACGAAGGCGCGGGCGTTGAGCACCTCGCGCCGGACATCCTCCGAACCGCGCCAGCCGAGCAGGCGCACGCGCTGCTGCAACCCCAGGCGCACGATCTGCGCCTCGATGTCGCTGCGGCCCTCGCCATCGCCGATCACGTCTATGGTGAAATCGCGCCGCTCCGCCAGCCGTGCCGCGGCCTCGATCAGCAGCGGCAGCCCCTTCTGCGCGCTCAGCCGCGCGACACAGACCAGCCGCGAACCGGCGAAGGCGGCGCCATCATCGACCTCGGTATTCAAAAAATGCGGCGCCACCGCGCAGCGCACGACCTCGATCCGTTCCCAGTGCCGAGGGTGCGACCAGCGCATGAGCTGCCCGCGGCCGAAGCTCGAAACGCCGGCGACGAACGCGGCGTCGGCGATCTTGCCCGGCAGGTCGAGCGAGACCGGCGAATCGAACTCGTCGGGCCCGTGAGCGGTGAAGCTGTAGGTGATCGGCGTCATCCGCGCCGCCAGCCGCGCGACGGCCACCGGGTTGGTGCCGAAATGGGCGTGAACGTGGCGCACGCGGTTGCGCTCCAGCCAGTCGGCGAGCAGCGCCGCTTCAGCAAAATAAGCGAGCGAACGGATCATGCCGCGGCTCCGATCGACGCCGAGCGCGTTGCGCAGCGCCGCAAAGGTCGCCCCCGGCCGCGCGAAAAAGCGTGCCATCACCGCAGATGCGAGCTGGCGGCCATTGCCCTCCAGCAGCACGGTGGTGCGCCGTTCCTCCGCGCGATCCTCGGCATCGCTGAACCGGTCCGGCGACTTGCGGATCGTGAAGCGATCCACCGTCAGCCCCTGCCGTTCCAGCGCCGCGATCTCGGTGCGGATGAAGCTGTGGCTGACCTTGGGATAGACGTTGACCAGATAGGCCACGCGCTCCGTCTGCCGGTCGAATCCGCGCGCGATGTTCGGCCCCGCGCCACGGCTTTCGGGGTTGCCCGAAAGCGGCTCACCGGCCGCGCCGACATAGCTGAAGACTTTTGGCTTCATCTTTCCCCCGCCTCTCGCCACCGATTATGGCGGAGCGCGGGCGATCGAGGCATTCCAACTTTTCCCAAGCCAAACTTCCTTGCCAACTTACCGGTCTACATCAGCCGGATGCGCCCCGCCCTTCGCACATGCGATGGTGCAGCATCTTTGGAGGGGGCGGATGAACCTTGTTCTTGTCGTGCTGCTGCTGTGGCTTCTGCCATCGCTGATGTTCATCGTCGCAGCACTGGTTGCGGTGCCGTGCAAGCGCGCCGCCCGGTCGCTGTCGCGGCTGGCCCGGCGACGGACGAATGGTCTCGCGCATGCCGCCGGGAACTGACCATGCCGATGCCCTTCCGGTCGCCGGGCGCGACGCACTGTTCGGTGCGTGGCCGCCCCAAAAATGGGTGCAGCCGTTGATCAGTTTCCAGCCAGGTATGGACAGGCTGCGCCGGCTGTTGGGCCGGCCGGTGCAGGATATCGCCGCGAAGGCAGTCGACCAGTGGACCGTTGCGCGTGGCAGCCGCGTCGAGATCAAGCCCGCCAAGGTGCTGCCGGGCCAGCTCGACCGCATCCGCGGCACCGAATTCGGCTCGATCGACGAAGTGATCCGCGACTTTTCAGGCGGGTTCGATTCGATCCAGGGCGCGACCACGGCCTATCGCCTCGAAAACATCATGCTGATGGATGGCGTGCTCTATTCGGGTGATGCGGCGCGGCATCTGCGCAAGCGCAACAGCCGGCTGCCCTTCCGCCGCAAGCCGAAGGACGAGATCCGCGCGACCATGTATGAAAGCTGGACCGGCAATCGCTGGTTCGGCAACTGGCTGGCCGAGGATACACTGACCTATCGGCTCGCGGAATCCGAAGGCCTGCCCTTCACTACCAACCGCACCATCGGCCACATGACCGCCTATGAGCAGCGGCTCGACATGACGCCGACGCGGATGCTGGAGGTGCGTTTCGCCGACCTCATCATCTTCGAGGATTTTGCCCACAACGAGCATAAGCGCCAGCGCGCGATCGATTTCCGCCGCCGCATGGTCGGCCAGAATGTGAGACGCCATCCCGGCGTTTTCCTGCTTCGCGGCAATGCCGGCGACCGCCGCGTGCTGACCAATGAGCGCGAGATCGCCGAGACGCTGGAGGCGAAGCGCGGCTTCACCGTCCTCGATCCGCTGCGCGTTGACGTCGAGGAGATCGTACGCGTCTGCGGCGGCGCCGATGTGGTGGTGGGCACCGAGGGCAGCCATCTCGTCCACGGGCTGATGCTGATGCCGCAGGATGCCATGGCGCTGGTGATCCAGCCGCCGGCGCGCGCGGTATCGGTCCTCAAGATGTTCACGGACCGTCAGGGTCAGGATTTTTCGCTGGTCGTCGGAGAGGGAAGCAATGAAGCCTTCAGCGCAGATGTCGGAGAGATCGAGCGTACCCTCGATCTCGCCTGAGGCGCCGCGCGCGCACTCGGGCATCGGCGCGGCATGGGCGACCATGCGCGACGACTATCGGCGGCACGGATCCTCGATCACCAACGGCGCCTTCGTGTCGCTGTGCGTCTACCGGTTCGGCCACTGGGGCATCCAGCGGCGCAATCCGGTGGCGCGCGGCCTGGCGCGCAAGGCTTACGGCTTTGCCAACCTGTTCGTCGCCAACCTCACGAAGATCTGGATCCCGCCGAAGGTGACGATCGGCGAGGATTTCCACATCGTGAACAACGAAGGATCGCTCTCGATCCATCCGGACACGGTTATCGGCGACCGGCTGGGCGTGATGCACAACGTCACGATCGGCACCAACATGCGCGACGGCGCGCCGGTGATCGGCGACGATGTGTTCATCGGGGTCAATTCGACGGTGCTGGGCAAGATCCGCATCGGCGATCGCGTGAAGATCGCGGCCAACACCGCGGTCACCTCCAACGTGCCGTCCGACTCGATCGTCGTCGGCTCACCCGCCAAGATCTATCCGCGACTGGGGCCCCTTAGATGAACCCGCTTGCCACCACGCTTCACGAACTGTTCGCCGACAACCTTCAGCACCGCGCGGACAAGATCTTCCTGATCGATGCCGATCGCGAGGCGAGCTATGCCGAGGTCGCGACCGAGGTCGACCGCGTCGCCGCACATCTCGCCGCGATCGGCCTCCAGCCCGGGGACCGCGTCGTCGTGCAGGTGCGCAAGGGCGTGCGCGAGGTGGCGGCGATGCTGGGCGTCGCGAAGATCGGCGCGGTGGTCGTCAACATCAACACGGTGTGGACGATCGACCAGATCCAGTTCGTCGCGGAAGATTGCGGCGCCCGCGCGCTGATCGTGGAACCCGCGATGGCGCGCGCGCTAACCGCCGCCGCGATCGACAGCGCCACCCCGCTGCCGCCGCTGCTCGTGACCGGCAATGGCGGCGACGTGGCGGGTGCGCAGGCGTGGGATACCCTCTTACACCCCCTTAACACCCCCGTAACACCCCGCCTGGACACCGATCTGGCGGCCATCATCTATACATCGGGGTCGACCGGCAAACCCAAGGGGGTGATGCTCAGCCATCGCAACATCCTGGCCGGCGCGCGCTCGGTCGCCCGCTATCTGCAGCTGGGCGAGAGCGATCGGCTGCTGAGCGTGCTGCCCTACAGCTTCGACTATGGCTTCAACCAGCTCACCACGATGATGCTGGTCGGCGGCACCGTCGTCCACCAGCCAGTGACGCTCGCCACCGAGGTCGCGCGGGCGCTGCAGAAGCATCGCATCACCGGCTTCGCCGCTGTGCCGCCGCTGTGGATCCAGCTCGCGCGGCTGCTCGAAGCGTCGCCGATGGACTTCCCGGACCTGCGCTACGTGACCAATTCGGGCGGCAAGATCCCGCAGAGCGTGCTGGAGCGGATGCCGGAGCTGTTCCCCGGCACCGAGATCGTGCTGATGTATGGCCTCACCGAAGCGTTCCGCTCGACCTATCTGGAGCCGCACCGCTTCCGCGCCAAGATGGGCTCGATCGGCCGCGCCATTCCGGGTTCGGAGATCTATGTGATCAAGGCCGGCGTCGGCATCGCCGGCCCCGGCGAACAGGGCGAGCTGGTCCATCGCGGCCCGCTGGTCAGCCTCGGCTATTGGAACCGGCCCGAGGCGACCGCCGAGAAGATCCGCCCCTGCCCCGAACTCGCCGCGCTGATCGGTGACGAGCCGGTGGTCTACAGCGGCGATGTCGTCCGCGTCGACGCGGATGGCGACCTGTGGTTCGTCAGCCGCAACGATGCGCTGATCAAGGCGAGCGGCTTCCGCATCAGCCCGGAAGAGGTGGAGGATCTCGTCCACCGCAGCGCGCTCGCCGCCGATGTCGTCGCGTTCGGCGTGGCCGACGATGTGTTGGGCCAGTGCGTCCACATCGCCGTCACCCTGCTGCCCGGCGCCACCAGCGAGGCGCTGATGGCGCACTGCCGCCAGATGATGCCGGCCTATATGATCCCCCGCCAGATCCACGTCTGGGGCGACGCGATGCCGCGCACCGCGAGCGGCAAGCTCGCCCGGCCCGACGTCGTCCGCCGCTGCGCCTCCGCGCCGGCCGCCATCCAACTCTGATCCTCATTTCCAAGGAGCAATTCCATGGCACTCACCGAAGCCCTGCTGATCCAGAACATCCGCGAATTTTCCGGTTTCGACGGCGAACCGACGATCGACACCCCGCTCTTTTCCTCCGGTGCGCTCGACTCGGTGGCGATGCTCGACCTGATTGCGTTCATCGAAAAGGCGACGGGCATCGAGATCCGCGCCGACGAGGTGACGCTCGACAATTTCGACACCGCCGAGCGCATCCTGCGCTTCGCGGGGGAGCGGGTGGCGTGATTTCCGCCTGGACGGACCAGTGGCTGCACGTTGCGGCTGACCGCTTCGGCACGCCCGCGTTCGTCTATTTCACGGACCTGATCGCCGAGCGCATCAACCAGATCGACGCCGCGTTCGGCGGCCGCTTCGCACTGAGCTTCGCGGTCAAGAGCAACCCCAATCCAGCGCTGCTCGCATGGCTGCACGGCCGCATCGACCATCTCGACATCTCCTCGGTCGGCGAGATGCGGCTGGGTATGCAGGCCGGCTGGGACGCCGCGCAGATGAGCTTCACCGGCCCCGGCAAGCGCGAATTCGAGATCGAGGAGGCCGTCCGCGCCGGCGTCGGCAACCTCGTGGTCGAATCGGTGCGCGAGGCGAGGCTGGCGGATGCGCTCGCGCGCCGCGAGGGCCGCGTCCAGCCGATCGTCGTGCGCATCGCGCCGGCGAGCGTGCCCAAGGGCTTCGGCGACCAGATGGCCGGGCGCCCGAGCGCGTTCGGCATCGACATCGAGGATGCCGAACCCGCGCTTGCCGAGATGCTCGCGCTGCCCGGCCTGCGGCTGACCGGACTGCACATCTATTCGGGCACGCAATGCCTGCGCTCGGACCCGATCGTGGAGAATTACCGCGGTTTCCTGACGATCTTCCGTGACCTGTGCGGCCGGTTCGACATCACCCCCGAGACCTTGATCTTCGGATCGGGGCTGGGCGTGCCCTATCATGACCAGGACGTGCCGCTGGACCTCAGCGCGATCGCCAACGGCATCATCCCCGAGCTCGACGGCTTCCGCGGCGAGACGCGCTTCGGCGAGGCGGTGTTGATGCTGGAACTGGGCCGCTATCTGGTCGCCGAGGCCGGCTATTTCCTGACCCGCGTCATTTCGATCAAGGAGTCGCGCGGCAGCCGCATCGCGATCTGCGACGGCGGCATGAACAATCATCTGCCCGCGTCCGGCCATTTCGGCATGGTGATCCGCCGCAACTATTCGATGCACAAGCTGGGCGGCGGCGAGCCGGCGGGCAAGGTCGACCTCGTCGGCCCGTTGTGCACCTCGATCGATCGCCTCGCCTCCGGCATCGAACTGCCCGAGATCGCGGAGGGCGACATCATCGCCGTCCACAACAGCGGCGCCTATGGCCTTACCGCCAGCCCGATTCATTTCATCAGCCATGCGCCGCCGGTGGAGCTGATGGTCTCCGGCAACGCGATCAACGACATCTCGCGTGATCTCAACGCCCTGCCGCCGCCGGCCGACGAGGCGGGCACGATACGGCGCCGGGCCTGATCGCGCAGACCGGCACACGGGGAGACCCGCCATGCTCGATCCGATGTCCACATTGGCCCATGCGCCCAGAGCGGACGGTACCGGCACCGCGCGCGGGCGCCCGCTGAGCAAGGCGCATCGCCGCGTGCAGCTCTATCTGCTGCTCGCGGCGATCGACCTGCTTGCGCTGCTGATCGGCTATGCCGCCGCCGCCGATGTCCGGCTGGCGCCGCACAAGGCGACGCAGCTCGCCTCGGTGCTGGTCGTGCTGGCGCCGATGTATCTCGCGATCAGCTTCCAGCTTGGCGGCTACAGCATCCGCGCGCTGGGTCGCTGGACGCGCGGCGTGCGTTCGGCGCTGACCGCGCTCGCGCTCGCCGCGCTGGCGATCGTCGCGATCGCCTTCGCCTGGAAGGTCGGCGCGGATTATTCGCGCCTGTTCTTCGGCCTGGGCACCGGCATCGCCGGCGTGCTGATCGTCGGAGGCCGCTACATGGTCGCGTGCTACGGCCATCGCACGCTGCCGCATGGACCGCTGGAGGTGGTGGTGCTCAGCGACCGGCCGGATGCGGCCACCGACCGGCGCCATCGCCGCATCGACCTGCGCGCGTTCAAGGTCGCCGCCGACCTCAACTGCCCCGACTCGCTCGACCGGCTGGGTCGCGCGATCAGCCATGCCGACCGTGTCGTCATCGATTGCGCGCCGGCCGCACGGCAACGCTGGGTGACCGCGCTCAAGGGCTCGGGCATCGACATCGAAATCCTGATGCCCGAGTTCGAGGCGCTGGGCGTGCTCGACATCGGCGAGCAGGACGGGCGGATGACCGCCTGCGTGGCGCGCGGCCAGCTTTCGTTGCGCGCGCGGACGGTTAAGCGCGCGTTCGACGTGGCGGCGGTGGTGTGGCTCGCGCCGCTGCTGATCGCGGCGCTCCTGATCGTCTCGCTGCTGATCAAGCTGGACGATGGCGGCCCGATCTTCTTCGTCCAGCGCCGCATCGGCCGCGGCAACCGCTTCTTCGACGTCTACAAGTTCCGCACAATGCGCGTTGCGACGTTGGACGCGGCCGGCGCGCAGTCCGCCAGCCGCGACGACGCCCGCGTCACCCGCATCGGCGCGTTCCTGCGCCGCACCAGCATCGACGAGCTGCCACAATTGCTCAACGTGCTGATGGGCAGCATGAGCATCGTCGGTCCGCGCCCGCACGCGCTGGGATCGACCGCGGAGGATGCGCTGTTCTGGGCGGTCGACCCGCGCTACTGGCTGCGCCACGCCACCAAGCCCGGCCTCACCGGCCTCGCACAGGTCCGCGGGTTTCGCGGCGCCACCGACAGCCGCGCCGCCTTGATCGGCCGCATCCAGGCCGACCTAGAATATCTTTCCGGCTGGACGCTGTGGCGCGACATGCGGATCCTGCTGGCGACAGTGAAGGTGGTGGCGCACCCGAACGCGTATTGAGGGAATCAAACGCCCCTCCCCTGAAGGGGCGGGGCTGAAATCCTCTACCGCCCCCGCAACGCCGCCACCGCGGCACGCGTCGGCGTGGTCAGGCGCTCCGGCAGTGCGTCGAGCGCGAACCAGTCCATGCCGTCATGCTTGGTCGGCTCCAGGTTGACGGGCTCGCCGATGAAGTTTGTTACCAGATAGACCGGCGCCACCCAGTGGGTACCCGCCGCCTCATCGATCTGGTCGACGAAGCAGAGCAGGTCGACGGGCGCGATCGCGATGCCGAGTTCCTCGGCGATCTCGCGGCGGGTGGCCGCCGCTGCGGACTCGAACAGGTCGATCTTGCCGCCGGGCAGACCCCATGCGCCCGCTTCTGGCTCCTTCATGCGGCGAACGAGCAGGATGCGGCCGTCGACGACGATCGCGGCGCCGCATCCGGCGCGGGGTTCGGATTGTATCATCGGCGCTCCTGACGATTGAAGGCGTGCGGCGCCTGCCATGATCGGCGGCCCTTTGTCGACCATCAGGATGGTCGCCCATCCGCATAGCCCCCTCGCTCGTTTGGGCTCCGGAAAATTCCCCCACGAATTCCCGTCTGTTTTCCGACGATACCAACGCCCCTGCCTCTCGCGCACGGTTCGCAGCCTGAGAGGGAGCGCATCATGATCTGCCCGGCCTGCCGACAGTTGCATGTGCCGCCGCCGGATATGCCGGCAGCGGGTGCCGCGCCCATGCGCGCGTGACCGAAGCCGCCCTGCCGATCGCCGTCGAGGCCGATGGACCGTTGCCCGTGGCCCTGCCGTTGTGGCGGCGCTGGGCGCGGGCGCGGCTGACGCGGCTGGCCTGTTCGGTGCTGGCGGTTGCCGGCGCCTTCCTGTTCGCGATGGGCGCCACCCGGCTCGATCCAACCGCGCCGCCACCGCCGATCCCGGCGCGGATGCTGCGCGCGCTGCCGCAGCCCGGCCTGCCGCCGATGTCCGACACGGGCCCCGAAATCCCCTATGACGCGGCATCCAACACCGCGCGCAAGATAAACGCGCAGACCGCGTTCGTGCCGGGTGCGCTGGTGCTTGCGCCGCCCTTCGTGTTCGCGGGCAACACGCTCGATCGCCAGCGTGCGATCGACTGCCTCGCGGTCGCGGCCTTCTATGAGGCCGGCACCGGGGTGTCGGACCAGCGCGCCGTGATGCAGGTGGTACTCAACCGCGCCCGCCATCCGATCTACCCGGCAAGCGTCTGCGGCGTCGTCTTCCAGGGCTCCGAACGCAACACCGGGTGCCAGTTCACCTTCACCTGCGACGGCGCGATGTATCGCCGCCGCCCCTCCCCGCTTGCCTGGGCGCAGGCGCAGCAGGTGGCGACGCAGATGCTTTCCGGATCGACCGATCCGGTGGTCGGCATGGCCACGCACTATCACACCGACTGGGTGCATCCTGCGTGGAGCGCGCAGCTCGACAAGGTCGCCGCGGTCCGCACGCATCTGTTCTTCCGGATGCGTGGCGCCGCGGGAGAATTGCGATCATTCCGCGCGAGTTCGAGCGGCGTCGAGCCAAGGATCACACGGCTTGAACTGCTGTCAGCGGCTCACCGCCCCGATGCACCCGCGGGCGTGCCGCAACTGGTCGCCGCTCCCCTGGAAGACCGGGAGACGCCGGCGCCCACCATCGCGCGCCCGCAGCCCGACCGCATTCTCGCCGGCGCGATCGAGCGGATCCCCGATCGGGCGAGCGCGCCCGATCCGGACATCTTCCTGGTCGCGCTCGATCCCGGCGCCAGTGCGGACAGCTTCATGGCGATGGCGGAGGCGCGCTGCGGCCGCCGCAGCCATTGCCGCTTCCTCGGCTGGACCGATGCGGGGCGCAAACCCAGCCAGTTCCCCATACCCGGCGCGTCGATCGACGCGATGTCGTTCAGTTTCATCCGCCAGGGCAAAGGCGAGCCCTCCCGCGCACGATGGAACTGCGCCCAATTCCCGAGAAAGGACGAGAGCCAATGCCTCAGCCGCGGCTCCTGACCCGCTGCGCCGCACGTGCGCGCCCCGCAACCCCGTTCGACAGGATGGATGACTGACATGCTCGTTCCGATCCAACGCGACCGCCGTTCCGCCGTGCTGGTCACCGGCGGCGCCGGCTATATCGGCAGCCACGCGGTGCTTGCCCTGATCGATGCCGGCCATGAGGTCGTCATCGTCGACAATCTCAGCAGCGGTTTTCGCTGGGCGGTGCATCCCGACGCGACGTTCTATCAGGGTGACGTCGCGGACAGCGAACTGCTCGGGCGGATCTTCCGCGATCATCGCATCGCCGCGGTGCTGCACTTCGCGGGATCGCTGATCGTCTCGGAATCGGTCGGAAATCCGCTCAAGTATTATCACAACAATTCGGAGACGAGCCGGCTGCTGCTCTCCGCAATGATCGACGGCGGCGTGCGCAACATTGTCTTCTCGTCGACCGCGGCGGTCTATGGCGACGGGCAGCACGGACTGGTCGAGGAGACCTCCCCCGCCCAGCCCATCAACCCCTATGGCATGTCCAAGCTGCTGACCGAGGCGATGATCCGCGACACCGCGCGCGCGCACGGCATGGATTATTGCATATTGCGCTATTTCAACGTCGCCGGTGCCGACCCTGACATGCGCTCCGGCCAGTCGACGGTGGGCGCGACGCACCTGATCAAGGTTGCGGTGGAAGCGGCGCTCGGCCACCGATCGCACGTCGCGGTGTTCGGCAGCGATTTCCCGACGCGCGACGGCACCGGCATCCGCGACTATATCCATGTTTCGGATCTGGCCGATGCGCATGTGCTGGCGCTCGACCATCTGCTCAACCATGACGGCGCCGCGCTGACGCTCAACTGCGGCTATGGCACCGGCTATTCGGTGAGCGAGGTGCTCGACGCGGTCGACCGCGTTTCCGGCATCCGCGTGCCCCGCCGCATGGAGCCGCGCCGCAGCGGCGATCCCGCATCACTGGTCGCCTCCAACTTCCGCATCCGCGAGGCGCTGGGTTGGCTGCCGCGCCATGATTGTCTCGATGCGATCGTGCAGCACGCGCTGGCATGGGAGCATGCGATGGAGGCGCGCAAGGTGGGGTGAAGGTTGCGGTGAGGATCGGCCTCTAGAAGCTCACCGTCTTGATCCGCGCGGTAACATCTTCGACGCCGCTCCACGACCACACTTCATCCCTGAGCATGAAGCGCCAGCTTTTCGTCCAATCCTGATAGGTCGCTTTCTCCAGCACCAATGCGTGCGGAATGATGGCCGCGCGAGAAATGGAATAGTCTTCAGCAAACAGTATCGCCGCGAGATAATCGAAGCCGCCACTGGGCAAATCGCGAAGCGCGCCAAGCTGGCGAGACTGATTATACTGCGTGCTGCGACGCCCCTTGATCTGGTAGAGCTTGCCATTCGAACAGGCCGCATCCGCGCTGCGCGCATTCTTTCCGGCAGGCGACCAGTCGAAGGCGCGACAGAAAAGATACTCGGCCAGATCACCCACAGGGTTGTTTGCACTGCGAACGATCCCTCGTGCCCGCAACTCCTCACTGATGCCGGCGTGGAGGCGTAGCAACTCCGATGCCGAAAGTGTCGCGAAGTCCATCCCCAGTTCCTGCTCCGTCCGTGCCTTGGACCAAATTCTGCAATCTGCGGCCACGCTCCCCCTCCCCGTTCGTCCCGAGTGTAGTCGAGGGACGGGGAGACCCGCGCGACATCTTCAAACGGCCTTCGTGTGACTGGTCCCTCGACTACGCTCGGGACGAACGGTGGACAAAGAACATGTCCTCCCGCAGCGCGCAAGCGGCGCCAGATCGTGCCCCAAAAACGCGAACAAAGGGTGGACAAGCCGTCGCGCTTCGCGTTTATTCGTTTCGGCAAGCGCTGACCAGGCGCGGTGGGAGTCGATGCGATGGGTCTGTTTCCGAAGATTCAACGTCCGTGCCCCTATAAGGGACCGCTTTCCGATATTCTGGCCGCCGACGACATCTGCCGGCTGTGCGATCGCGAAGTGCATGACCTGACCGCGATGACCGATGGCGAGCGCAAGGCGTTTCTCGGCGCGTGCGCGGGTGAAGTCTGCGTGCGCTATTCCATTCCGAGCCGTGCGGCGCTTGCGGCGCTCGCCGCGGGTGCCGCGATGTTGGCGACGCCGGCGATGGCGCAGGAGGCGCCGGCCGAGCCCGACCTGATGCTGATGGATTTCGCCGTCGGCGGCATGCGCGCGCCGCAGCAGGCGGAATGGGTGGACGAAACCGGGATCGCGGGCCCCGAACTGCCCGTCGTCTATGAGGATGATGCGGCGCCGGCAGTGACGGCCGCAGCAGTGACGAGCGCGGCAGCGACGACCGCCGCGGTCAGCGCGAAGCCCGCGACCTGACTTCCGCCATCGACTGCCACAGCAGCACGCCGGCAAGCTGATTGGCGGCAGTCACCGAGCGCGCATCGCCTTCCCCGACGGTGAGCGCAATGTGGCTTGCGTCGAAGCCGCCCACCGACATGTCAAAGCTGCGCCACGCGCCATCCGCATAGGCCAGGGTCCAACTGTGCGGTACGAAGGCGTTGGTCACGCCGTGATAGCGTTGCGGAGTGTAGACCAGCCCATTGGCTACCAACGCGGGAATTCCCGCGGCGCGCGCCAATGTCGCCAGCACGGCGGCATCCTCGGTGCAGTCGCCCGAGCGCCGCTGCCACGCTTCCAGCGCCGACACGTGGCCGGCGAAATCCTCGACCGCGAGCCGGGCGCGGGCACGCACTGCAAGTGCGGCGATCTTGTTTCGATCATTCATCCGCCGGCCGGCGATGTCGCGCGCGGCAGCGCGGAACACCGCGTCATCCGCCTGCAGCCATGCCGAGGGGCGCGTCCAGCGCGCCAGATCATCGGGTGCGGTCGACAGGCCGGGGCCGCAATCGGCGCAAATGTCGACCTGGACGCCGTCGGTCGCCGCCGCGGTTCGCTGGTCACCGGTCTGCGGCAGATCGAAGCGCAGCGCGTCCCCGAAGCCGAAGCGATAGCGGATGCGGCCGGCGAGCGCCGCGCGGCCGAGGCGATAGGGGGCGGCGATGCTCTCATGCGGGATCGTGCGTTTCGGCGACAGCGCGGCATCGGGCACGGGCGTGGCGACGCGCCGGATCGTCACCCGGCTGCCGAACATCGGCTGCGTCACCGCCTGCAACTGTCCGGCGGCATCGAGATCGATCAGCGCGATCGACCGCAATGACTCACCATCGAACCCCTTGCGGACGACCTGCCGGGCATCGGCGCCCCCGGCGGGGGAGAAAGTAACGCGTTCCACCACGAGCGCCACCGGATCGAATCGCTCGAACGCGCGCCCTTCGCCAGCGATCGGGCCATCCTCGAAACGGATGCCGGACGGCAGATTGATCACGAAATGCTGGCGGCTGCGCGCGCCGGTGCGCGTCACCACCGCCTTGACCATCGTCGCGCCGGGCTCGATTTGGATCGACGTGGAGACGCCGCCCTGTTCGATGCGGTAGGATCGCGTCTGCCCGTCCGCATCCTCATCCCGCTCGATCCGCGTCGTCATCCGCGTCGGCGGATGCCCGTCCACGGTGAAGGCCAGTTCGCGCGCAACGATGTGACGAACGCCGCGCGCGAGCGTGACGTCATAATCATGTTGCCGGCCGATGAGCTGGCCATCCGCGGCGTGAATCGCGAACCAGGCGGTCGTGTGCTCGGGCTCGGCCGCGACACCGACCGGCACAGATAGGGCGAGTGCGGCCGCCGACCGTCCGATCCCGTCGATCCGCATGCGTGTCGCTCAGCCCAGCAAGGCCGTGACGCGCGACGCCAGCGTGTCCATCGCGAAGGGCTTGGTGATCAGCGCCATGTCCGTGCCCAGTTGCTGGCCGGTGATGACGGCGCTTTCGGCATAGCCGGTGATGAACACCACCTTCAGCCCGGGCAGCAGCACGCGCGCGCGGTCGGCGAGCTGGCGGCCGTTCATGCCGCCGGGGAGGCCGACATCGGTGACGAGCAGGTCGATGCGTGCGCCGCCTTCGAGGATCGCCAGCGCCGAACTGCCGTCGCCCGCCTCGAGCACCGCGTGGCCCAGTTCACCGACCACCTCAGCCGCGAGCATCCGGACCGTCGGTTCATCATCGACGACGAGGATCGTCCGCCCGCTCGCGCCGTGCGGCTCGACGATGCCGGCGGTGCTCGGCAGCGTCGCATCCTCGGGCGCGCCGAGATGGCGGGGCAGATAGATGCACATCGTCGTGCCCTGACCGAGCTCGGTATAGATCCGCACCTGCCCGCCGGACTGGCGCGCGAAACCGTAGATCATCGAGAGGCCGAGCCCGGTGCCCTCCCCGATCGGCTTGGTGGTGAAGAAGGGATCAAAGGCGCGTTCCGCCACCTCCTCGGTCATGCCGGTGCCGGTATCGGTGACGCACAGCGAGACATATTGGCCCGCCACCAGCCCGCGTTCGCGCCCGGCGCGGTCGTCCAGCCATTTGTTGGCGGTCTCGATGGTGATGCGGCCGCCATCGGGCATCGCGTCGCGGGCGTTGATGCACAGGTTGAGCAGCGCGTTTTCGAGCTGGTTGGGATCGACCATCGTCGTCCACAGCCCCGCCTGCCCCACCGTTTCCACGATGATGCCGGGGCCGGCGGTGCGGCGGATGAGTTCCTCGATGCCGGCGACCAGCCGGTTGACGTCGGTCGGCCGCGGATCGAGCGTCTGGCGGCGTGAGAAGGCGAGCAGCCGGTGGGTCAGCGCCGCCGCGCGCCGCACCGCGCCCTGCGCCGCGGTGGCATAGCGTTCGAGATCGCCGACCCGGCCTTGGCCGATGCGCAACTGCATCATTTCGAGCGCGCCCGAAATTCCAGCGAGGAGATTGTTGAAATCATGCGCGAGGCCGCCGGTGAGCTGGCCGACCGCCTCCATCTTCTGCGCCTGGCGCAACGCATCCTCTACGCGGCCGAGATCGGCGGCGGTCGTCGCGACCTCTGCCTCCAACCCGACATTCTGTTCGCGCAATTGCCGTTCGAGCGACTTCTGCACCGACATGTCGAGCATCGCGCCAACCATCCGCGTGGCAGCACCCGCCGCGTCGCGGATCACATAGCCGCGGTCCAGCACATCGGCGTAGCGGCCATCGGCGCAGCGGAAACGATATTCGTCGGTCCACACCGTTTCCCTGCCGTCGATCACGCCATGGATGCTTTCATAGACGCGGTCGCGATCGTCGGGGTGGATGTGATCGAGCCACCATCTGCCGGTCGGCTCCACCAGTTCCGGGCGATGGCCATAAGCGCGTTCGAGTGCCGCGTTCCAAAGAACGATGCCGCTGCGGAAATCCCAATCCCACACGGCATCATTGGTGGCCTTGCCGGCCATGCGCAGCCGTTCCTCGGTCTCCGCCAGCAGCGCATCGGCGCGGCGCCGTTCGCTGACATCCTGCACGGTGCCGATCAGCCGGGTGGGAAGCGCGCCTTCAAAGAAGGCCAGGCCGTGCGCCTCAATATGGCGCTCGACCCCGTCCTCGATCCCGATCGTGCGATATTCGATGTCGTAACGGTGATTGCCGCGGGGATCGAGCGATTCGGTCACTGCGCGATCGGCGCGATCGCGATCTTCGGGATGAAGCCCGGCGAGGAAAGAGCCCTGATAGCTGATCCGCGCATCGGGGCTGAGCCCGAACAGCGCCTTGCAGCGCGTATCCCAGCGCAGCGTGCCTTCCTGCGGGCGATAATCGAACCGGCCGAGCTGCGCAGCGCGCGCCGCAAGCTCCAGTTCCTCACGGCTTTCCTCCAGCGCACGCTCGGTCTTTCGGCGCTGGGTGAGATCGGTGAACAGGATCGCGACGTGGTTGAGCGCGGGATCGTCGACGCGATAGGCGTGGACCATGTACCAGCGATCGCCGAGCGCGTGCGCCGGCAGTTCGAAACGTGCCGGCACGCCACTTTTCGCCACCGCGCCATAGGCATCGAACCAGTGCTGTTCATGGTCGGGCGCAATCTCGCGCATCCAGCGGCCGGCGGCGTTCTGGATGCCGGTGTAGGTCGGGAAGGCGTCGTTGACCTCCAGGAAGCGATAGTCGAGCGGCTCGCCGCGTTCACCGAACGCCACCTCGACCACGCAGAAGCCGGCATCGAGCGAATTGAACAAGGTGCGGTAACGCAGTTCGCTGGCCTTGAGCGCGGCTTCCGCGCGGGCGCGATCGACCGCCTCCGCGGTGCGCAGCGCGACATCCTCCGTGCGGGCGATCTCCGCCTCGGTCCAGTGGCGCGCATCGGCGTGGACGAACAGCACCGACGACAGTTTCTCTTCGCGCAGGAAGGGGCAGACGATCAGCGCGCCCGCGCCGATCGATGCCCAGGCCTTGATGAAGGGCGCGGTGCGCGGATCGGCGGCGCAATCATCGACCACGCTGGTGTTGCCGGCGCGCAATTCCTGCATCAGCGCGGTGCCGAACTGCTCGATCTTCAGCACCACGCCTGCCATGCTCGGCGCGCCGAGCGCCGCCCAATCTCGCTCGATACAGACGGTTTGGCCGTCCGGTGCGATCTCAGCATAGCCGCAGCGGGTGACCCCGGTCGATTCGCCCAGCATGCGCGATGCCATGGCCATGATCGCCTGGGGATCGTCCAGCCCGCGCAGCCGCTCCACCAGATCGAGCTGAAAGCTCTGGCGGGCGAGCAGCTCGTCTCGGTCAAGGGCATGCGAACGGGGCATGGCACGACCATCGGCGAAGCGCCCGGGCTTGTCGAGCGCCGCATGCGCCAACGCTGAATCGGGCTGACCGGGATTTGCCCGCTTCATTCGCCGCGCGGGGTGGCGGGCTCTGGTGGCTCCGCGGGCCAGTCATCGGCTGCGATCGTCGGTAGCGCCTCAAAACGATTATGGGCGATGTCGAGGGTCAGCTCCGCCTTGCCCAGGCGAGCCGCGCTCGCATCCAAGGCGCGAAACTCCTGGTCGATACCGGCAACACCGCCCGTTGCTACGACGAAGTAGCGAACACGGCCGTCCTCGCAGGCGATCATCGCGTCAACCACGTTGCCGATCTTCTGCCCCTCGTCGGTCATCAGCGGAAGGCCGGCGAGCCCGGCGGCATTGTACAGGCCGGATTGCGGGGAGGTCTCGCTCTTTTCCGCCGCCGCCTCGGCCCCCTCCTCATACGCGCGCTGGCGGCCCAGCCAGCGCCAGATGCCGACCATGTTGACCAGGGTCAGGAAGATGTTGGTCGCAAGCAGATTGGTCTGGCCCGACGTGAGCCCCACCGTCGACCAGCCGATAGACCCGACCGTGAAGACGACGAATCCCCACCCCGTGACCCGTGCGCCGAGATTGGCCGCAGTCATCATCGCGGCGATCATCGTCGCGGCCGGCGCGATCCAGCCGGCTATTGTTGCGATCATGCGAACGCTTCCTCCCTGTTGGTTGAGAGGCAACGTCCGATATGCGGGGAAGTGCCCGTTATTTCTCCGCGGGCGCCTCGTTGGAGAACCAGCGTTCGGGCGCCGCGCGACCGTCCGTCGCCAGGGTCAGCGGATCGTAGAGCCGGCCGCCTTTCATCACCGCGCTGATGCGCTGGGTGTTGGCGATGTCGGCGCGGGGGTCCGCATCGAGGACGACCATGTCGGCGAATTTTCCGGGCACGATGCTGCCGACATCGTCGGCATGGCCGACGATCGTGGCGCCGTCGATCGTCGCGGCGCGCAGCACCTCCATCGGGGTGGCGCCGCCGCTGGCGAAGGCCTGCATCTCCCAATGCATGCCGAGCCCCGGCATCTCGCCATGGCTGCCCATGCCGACGAGACCGCCGGCGCGCTGCAGCGTCGCAGCGTCGGCGGCAAACTGGGCGTAGGACTGGGATTCGCGCGGCAGCCAGCGCCGGTTGCGCAGTTTTTCGGTCATCACCGCGGGCGGCATCCATCGCCTGAGCTTCGGATCGTCCTGCGGGCGCTTCTCGATGATGTAATCGAACAGAGCCGGGCCGCCGCCATAGAGCACCGACAAGGTCGGCGTGTAGGCGATGCGGCTTTCCGCCATCAGCCGGATCACGTCGCTGCGCAGCGGGGTGATCGGCAGGTTATGCTCATTGCCGGCGAAACCGTCGATCGCGTGGGTGAGGCCGAGGACGAGGTCGCTCGCGCCCTCGGTGGTGGGCATCATCCCCAGTTCCTGCGCCGCCTGGATGGTGAACTGCCGCTGGGCGCGATCGCCGACCATATAGGCCTTGATGTTGCGCGTGCGATAATGGTCGCGATAGCGGCTGAGCACGTCCAGCGCATCCGCCTTGCCGTGGATCTCGCTGTTGACGAACACGCCCGGCCCTGTCGACCAAGCGCGCGGCCCCGGCATCACGCCGGCATCGATCATGTCCTGATAGGTGAAGATATCGGTGGTGAAGGGCTGCACCTCGAGCGCGGAGGTGACGCCGAAGGCGAGGTCGGCCGCGAATTCCCAATAGCTGCGGTCATGAATGCCGCGGCGAATACCGAAGAAATGCGCGTGGGTGTCGATGAAGCCCGGCACGATGAAGCGGCCGCGGACATCCTGCACTTTCGCGCCGGCGGGCACCGGCACCGCGCCGGCGCGTCCGACCGCGACGATGCGATCACCGCTGACCACGACATCGGCGTCGGCGATCGCCTCCTCGCCTTCCATCGGCAGCACCGTCGCGCCGCGCAGCACGATGCTGCCCTCAGGCACGTCGCGCGGCACGGAAACGGTGAGCGCGGTGGTGGCGGCTCCCGCCTCCGCACCGGCAGCCGCGCGGGCGGCGGCGACGCGGCGGAAACTGTCCCCCACCGACCAGGTGATGCCGGCGCCATCGGGCGACCAGTTGAAGAAGTCGGCACCGACTCGCGTCAGCTTCGCGCGGGCGACGCCCGGCACGCTGAGGTTGAGCGTCGCCGGCTTGCCCGCAGTCCGCGCGGGCATGTCGAGCAGATAGAGTTGCGACGCCGCCCTAGCGAGAATGCGACGCCCGTCCGGACTGACCCGCGCATCCTCCACCGACAGCGGCACGCCGACATATTGACCCATCGCGCGGGAGACGATGCCGACCTCGTCAGTGATCGCGCCGCCCTCGGCCGCGACCGACTTCAGCACGCCCTGCCCGTAAAACCAGATGCGGCCATCCCGCGTCAGATGCGGCGAGCGCATCCCCACCGCGTGCGCGACCGGCATCGGCACACCGCCGGCGACGGGCAGCGCGAGCAGATCGGTGACGCGCTCATTGGCGATCTCGGCGAGCGCACGGAGCCGGTCATGATGCGCGGAGCGCAGCACATAGAGGCGCTTGCCGTCCGCCGCGAACAGCGGCTCGCTGTAGAAGCCCGGCGCGCTGGTCAGCCGGCGGGGCGTGCCGCCGGCAGCGGGCATGGTCCACAGCGCACCGCCATCCTTCGCTGTCCAGCTCACGAAGGCGATGCTGCGGCCATCGGGCGACCAGGTGGGCTGGAACGCGTCCGCCGCGACCAGCCGGCGCGGCGTGCCGCCGCCCGCCGCCTGCACATAGAGGCCGCCGAGCGCGGTGAAGGCGATCTGCCGGCCATCGGGCGAGAGGCGCGGCGCCTGCGCGACGCGGACCCTGACCGGGCCGGTCTCCTCGCGCTGGCGCACGCGGGTGTTGGCGGCGAGCGGCAGGCTGACCGGCGCGGTGAACGGCACCTTGGTGCGCCGGCCGCTGGCAACGTCGATGCGGACGATGCCGCCATCGACGCCGGCGATGATCGCCTTGTCATCCGGCGTGAAGACGAAGCGCGGCAGCAGATCGTCATAATAGCCGCTTTCCTGCCCGTCGCGGTCGACCGGCCAGGCGAGCCAGCGATCCTCGCCAGTTTCCAGATCGCGCAGGCGCAGCCCGGCGCGCTTGCCGTTGCGGCTGCCATAAGCGAGCCAGCGCCCGTCATGCGACAGCGCCGGGCGGAACGCGCCGCCGCCGCCCACCGGCACCACCGTTTCCTCGACATCTGTGGCGAGATCCCGCCGCGCGATGCGCCAATTGGGCGCGTCGTTAGGCGACCAGGTGGTGCCGAACTTGGTGGCGTAATAGGCGTAGCGGCCATCGCGCGAGATCAGTGCGCCCATCGCGTTGATGCGATGGTCCCAATCCTCATTGCCGCTGGGCTGCGCCTTGACGACGGTGACGCCGGCACCGCCGGCCACCGGGAACTTCATCAGCTCGAACGCGAGCACCGAATGCACTGCGCGCGAGACGTAAAGGCTTTCGCCATCGGGCGACCAGGCGGGCGCGGCGTAGAGCGCCAGCGACTGATCCTGCGAGACCTGGTGCAATCCGGTGCCGTCGATATTGGCGACCCAGAGGTTGGTGACGCCCGAACGATCGGAGATGAACGCGAAGCTTTTGCCATCCGGCGAGATCACCGGATTGCGTTCGAACGCCATGCCGGTGAGCAGCGGCCGCGCGGTGCCGCCCGTCGCGTCGAGCGCGTAGATATCGCCTAGCAGGTCGAACAGGATCGTGCGCCCGTCGGGCGAAAGATCCAGCATCATCCACGTCGCCTCTTCGGCGTTGAACGCCAAGGTGCGGGCGGGGGCGAGCGGCAGCGCTGCCCCGTCTTCCGCATGGGCGATACCGACGAGCGCGAATGCGGGCAGCATCGCGCCGAGCAACCGGCGGAACGGCGTGTTCATCAACATCCCCAACAGGCAGACAAGGGCGCCCGCGCACCATCGGCGCGCGGGCGAAGGCCGCTCAGAGCGACCAGTCGAGCCGGAGACCGATCGTGCGCGGACGAACGATCGAGCCAGCCGGCGTCACCTGCGACGTGAACGGCGCGTTGAGAATGCCATACTCGTCGAAGATGTTGTTGGCGAACGCGAGGATGCGGAACTTCTCCATCAGCGTGACCGAGGCGCGCAGATCGAAGATGTTGAAATTGCCACGCGTCGCATCATTGCCGAATGCGACCGGCGCCGACGACAGGTAACGATGCGCGATCTCGATCGTGGGCTTGCCGGAAACATCGGCAAGATCGAGCTTCACATTGTTGGCGATCGACCATTTGGACGTGCCCGGCAGGCGCGTGCCCGAGGCGTAGCCGCCACCCACCGCGAACGTATCGGGGAGGAAATCGGTCAGCTGCGCGTCCTGATAGGTCAGGTTGGTCGAGACCGACAGATAGGGCAGCGGCTCGACCGTGGTCGAGAATTCGACGCCCGACACATTGGCGCTGCCGGCGTTGGAGACATAGGAATAAAAGCTCGGTGCTGGGCCGAACAGGCGGGCCTGGATATCCTTCCAGTCGATCGTGAACACCGTCGCATCGACATACATGCGGTTCTCGAACAGCGAGAATTTCACGCCGGCTTCGTAATTGTCGACCGTGTCGCTGTCATAGGCGGCGGGAATGGTCGGCAGCAGCCCGGCATTGGGGTTGATGCCGCCCACGCGATAGCCGCGCGAATAAGTCATATACGCCATCAACGTGTCGGTGGGCCGCGCGGTGATCGTCACCTTCGGGGTGAAGCCATCCTCGCTCTCGCTGACGGTGCCGCCGCTATCGGTGGGCGTGTAGCCGCCCGGATAGCCGCCGAGCGCGCCGGCCTGGTTGAGCACCGCGCCCTTGTAGCTGTTCCAGAAATAGCGCCCGCCGAAGCTGATCTCGAATTCGTCGACCGGGCGGACGGCGAGTTCGCCGAAGATGCCGAAATCCTCGTTCACCGTATCCGAAAGATAGCCGTAGAGCCGATCGCCCGGGGTGAGCTGCGCGCCGGTATAGCCGCCGAACAGGCCCGGATTGGCATCGATGAAATCGGCGGCGCCGGCCTGGAAGATCTGATCATAGCTGGTCTTCTTGGCGCGCATGTAGCTGGTGCCGATCAGCCAGCGGAATATGCCGGTATCGTTCGATGCCAGCCGCGCCTCGGCACTCTTGATGTTGGCGTGCGCATCACCCAGCGAATAGGCCGCCTCGTCGCCCGTCGTCACGCCGGTGACATAGGCATAAGGATAGGAGAAGATGGTGGTGTTGTTCTTCTCGACAATCGAGCCAAGCGCAGTGAGCGTGGCGAAGCCGAGATCCTGATCGACGCGCAGCGAATTGAGCCAGAAATCGGTTTCCTGCGGCTCGGCGCGCGGCGTGTTGCGAATATAGGGATTGTCGAGATCGAGATAGGTCTGATCGTCGAGCTTCGTTTCCTGATAGGTCGAGATATAGGTGATCTTCGAGCCTTCGGCCGGCGTGAACACCACCGACCCGCGCAGCCCGCGCGTGCGGAAATCGTTGGCACCGTCGATGCCGGTGCCGGGATTGTCGAGATAGCCGGCATCGACGCGCTGCAGAGCCATCACGCGGACCGCCAGCTTGTCCGCGATGATCGGCACGTTGATCATCGCCTTGGCGGCATAGTTGACCTCGCCGTCGGCATTCTTGGTGTAGCCGACGAGGCCCTGCGCCGCCGCGTCGAACTTCGTCGGATCGGCCGTCTTGACGATATAGTTGACGAGGCCGCCGAGCGTGGAGGAGCCGAACAGCGTGCCCTGCGGGCCGCGCAGCACCTCGACGCGTTCGATGTCGAAGGTATCGACATCGGGAATACCGATCGGGAAGCCGGGCTCCACCAGCGGGATATCGTTCAGATAATAGCCGACCGTGGTCTGGCCCTGTTCGTGATAGGTGGTCGCGGCGATGCCGCGGATGACGACTTCCGAAATACCCGGCTGATAATCGTTGAACACCACACCCGGCAGGCGGACGATATAGTCCGAGAGGCTGTTGGCGTTGGCGGCGGCGAGATCCTCGCCGGTCACCGCGCTCATCGCGAGCGGGGTCTGGCGGATGCTTTCCTCACGCTTGGTCGCGGTGACGATGATGTCACCGTCGCCTTCAGCCGGTGCCTGCGCATAGGCGGTGCCGGCAATGCCCCCGATGGCGAGCGCGAGCACGGATGCGCGCGCCGCCTTCATCATGCTGGTCCTGATCATCTGTATTTCCCTTTCCACCCTGAAAGCCGCCGCGTTTTTCGCGTGCTGACCCGAAAAAGTCCGTTTCCTGCGGTTTATTCCTGTCAGCCGGTCGCGCCGTGCCGCTCCTTGCCGTCCACCACGGTGCGCAGCACCTTCGCCCCGGCGATCCCGGCCGGATCGTCGCGGAGCAGATCGCGGTCGAGCACCGCAAAGTCGGCGATGTTGCCGGGCCTGAGCGTGCCCAGCCGATCGTCCTGGAAGCCGGCATAGGCATTTTCGGCGGTATAAGCGTGAAGCGCCTGGGCCGCGGTGACCCGCTGTTCGGGCAACCAGCCGCCGGGGTTGGCGCCGTCGATCGTCTGGCGCAGCACCGCCGCCGCCACGCCGCTCAGCGGATCGATCGGCGCCACCGGCCAGTCCGACCCGAAGGTCACGTGCGCGCCGCTGTCGATCAGCGACTTGAACGCATAGGTGCCGTTGAGGCGCTTCTCGCCGATCCGCTTCACCGCCCAGCGGCCGTCGTCGATCGCATGATAGGGCTGGACGGAGGCGATCACGCCCTGCCGCTTGAAGCGCGGGATATCGGCCGGATCGAGATGCTGGGCATGTTCGATGCGGAAACGGCGGTCGCGCGCGCCGTTGGCGGCGGCGACGCGCTGGTAGATGTCGAGCAGGTCGGCATTGGCGGCGTCACCGATCGCATGGGTCGTCACGTGCAGGTCGGCGGCGTCGGCACCCTTGATCCATGCCTCGATCTTGTCGAGCGGATCGAGCGCGATGCCGTGACTGTCCGGCGCGTCCGTATAGGGCTGGCGGAACAGGGCGGTGCGGGATCCAAGCGAGCCATCGACCAGCCCCTTCATTGCGCCCCAACGCACCCAGTCGTCGCCTCGGCCCTCGGCCTTGACGAGTGCCGCCATGCGTTCCCAATCCTTGAGGGGCACGAAGGAATAGAACCGCATCGGAAGCTGTTTGGACGTGCCGCGCAGACGGCGCAGCGCATCCTGCGTGGTCCAGTCGAGTTCGGTGATGTGCACCTGGGTCACGCCGCGCGACAACGCATAGGCGGTACCGGCAGCGAGCGTCTTTTCGATCTCCGCCGCGGTCGGCGCGGTGATGACGCGCTCGACCAGTTCCTTGGCGGTATCCTTGACGATGCCGGTCGGCTCACCCTTGGCATCGCGAACGATGACGCCGCCTGCCGGATCGGGCGTGTCCCGCGTGATGCCGGCCAGCTTCAGCGCCATGCTGTTGCAGAGATACATGTGGAGATCGAGACGCGCGACGGCGACCGGCGTATTCGGCGTAACCGCATCGATCCAGTCGCGCCGCGGCAATTCGCCGCCCCACAATTGCTCATCCCAATGGCCGCCTTCCAGCCATTTGCCCGGCGGCATCTTCGCTGCCGCCTCGGCGATGCGGCGGGTGAATTCGGCCGGGGTGGCGGCATCGCGCAGGCTGGGCTGCGCGAGCATCGCCGAGCCGCGCAGGAAATGGGTGTGATTGTCGATGAAGCCCGGCATCACAAAGGCGCCGCCGAGATCGACGACGCGGGTCTTGCGGCCGATGCCGGCGCGCACCGCGGCATCGCCCAGCGCGGCGATGCGGTTGCCGCTGATCGCGATCGCATCGCTCGGCGGCGTCGCGGCGCCGGTCCACACCCGCGCATTGACATAGACGGTGTCGAATTTCGCATCCGCCGCCCAGCCGGCGCGAGCAACCAGCAATGCGGTGCCGGCACCCAGCAGCGAGCGGCGGGAAAGCATCGTCATCGTCATGCCAGCGACTCCTGCGTGGTGGTCGGCACAGGCAGTCGATCTGCATTCATCCGGCGCATCCAATCCGATAATTCAGTGCCGTCCGTGCCGGCGATCAGTTCGGCCGCGACCTCGGCGGTTTCGTCCTGTCCCAGCTTGAACCGTGCGTCGATCGCACGCACGTGCGCACGGAAAGCGATGATCCGCGGCAGCAATTGCGCCATTCGCTCACCGGCATCGGCAATCGTCCAGGGGTTCGGCTGAGAGGCTTCCATCGTATCGGTGAGTTGTTCGACCGAAGACAGCGTTTCATCCTCGATGAACTCGACCTCGACGGCGATCATCGCCACTGCGAAATTCCAGGTCGGCACCCACCGCGGCTTCGATACCAGCGCGGGCGAGATATAGGCATGGGGGCCCGAGAAGAGCAGCACGGCATTAGGGTTGGCCTGCAACGCGGCCACCTGCGCATTACGCCGGGAGCAGTGGCCGAGCAGCGAGACGAGACGCCCCTCCGCATCGGTTTCGGCGAGCATCGGCAGCGGCGTGGCATCGAAGCCGGCGCTGCCATGGTTGACCAGCCAGGCGAGCGGATGCTCGGCGATCAGCTTGAGAAGGTCGGCGGTGGATCCGGAGGAAAATTGCATTTCGCGAAGGTTTCGCAACGCTGACCCCATCGAAACATCCAGAATCGCAAAACCGATGGGTCCAGCAAAGTCAGGGCGCGGCCGTGTCGCGCAGGCCACAGATCGCGGCGGCGAGATCGACCTCGTCGAGGCTGGCAAAACCAAGCCGCAATCCGCGCTCCGCCTCGGGCCGGACCATATAGCTGTGCGAGGGGGCGAAGCTGAGGCCGAGCGCGGGGGCGCGGCGCTCGATCCGGTCGAGCGCGGCATGGTCGCGAAAGGCCAGCCACAGCGCGACGCCGCCTTGTGGCAATGCCATGTCTACCATGTCCCCGAACGCGTCGCTTACCGCCTGCGCGGCGGCATCGCGACGGCCGGCGTAGATCTGTGTCGCCTTGCGCGCGTGGCGGCGCACCTCGCCGCTGTCGATCAGTTCGGCGGCGGCATCCTCCGTCAAGGTATTCCCCATGCCGTCGATCAGCGACACCTCATAGGCGAGCGCGTCGATCACCCGCGCGGGCGCCGCGACATAGCCGATGCGCAGCGCCGGCAGCAGCAGCTTGGAAAGCGAGCCGACGTAAAGGACATGTTCGGGCGCATAGCTGGCCATCGGCAGCAGCGGTTGCGATCCGAAGCGGAATTCATGGTCATAATCATCCTCGATGATCGCGAAGCCGAACTGGCGTGCGAGTTCGAGGAGGCGCAGCCGCCGCTCGGGCCGGAGCGAGACGGTGGTGGGGAACTGGTGGTGTGGGGTGAGGAAGATAGCGGCGACGCGGTGCTGGCGGCACTGGCGCTCGACATCCTCGACATCGAGTCCCTCTGCATCGAGCCGCACCGGCACCACCTGGGACCCGCAGGCGCGGAAGGCGGCGACCGCCGGCTCGTAGGTCAGTTCCTCGACCAGCGCGACCGCGCCCGGTCGGGTGAGGATACGCGCAGCTAGGAAGATGCCCTGCTGGCTGCCGCGGGTGATCAGGATGTTCTCGGGCCCCACCATCAGCCCGCGCTGCCCCTGTAGCATCGTCGCGACGCTCTGGCGCAGCAGCGGCGATCCACGCGGATCGCGATAAAGCAGCCGGTTCTCGCGCGAGGCCTTGAGCGCCGCCGAGCGATAGGCGCGCGCGACGAGTTCGGCGGGAAAGATCGATCCGTCCGGCGCGCCTTCGTCCAGCTTCAGCCAGCGCCCGGCCGGGACAGCGATCGGCCGATCGGGCGCACGCCGGAAAGGATAGGCGATCAGCCGCTCGGGCGCGAACGCGGTGGGCAGGCCGGAGCCCTGCTCGGGCTCCGCCTCGGGCAGCGAGGCCGAGACGATCGTGCCGCGGCGGCCGAGCGATTCCAGCCAGCCTTGCGCCACCAGTTCGTCATAGGCGGTGACGATGGTCTTGCGGTTGACCCCAAGCGCGGTAGCCAGCTCGCGGGTACCGGGAAGATAGGTGCCGGGCGGGAGACGGCCGCGCTGGATCTCGTGGATCAGCGCGTGGACGATCTGCATGTAGAGCGGAGTATCGCCGTCAGGCTGAAGACGTTGGGCGAGAACGGTTTTCCAGGGGCGGAGCATGGGGGGTCTTTCTGTCCTCGTCTCGCCCCCTTCCCGCTTTTCCCGGGCAAGGGGGGCTCGGGCGAGGCCGAGAGCCGAGACCGGCTCGGCGCGGGGCCCGAAGCCTCCGTCTCGGCTCCGCTCGATAGCCTCCTCGACTTCGCTTGGGCGACAGCAGGGTGGGGTGGGCAAGACGGAGCGTCCTGGCCCCGTCTACCACTCTTTAGCTATACGACAAGGGAGCCAGTTGCACTTTCACCCAGCTTGCTCCCTCGCCGATCGCCCGCATCGCGATCGGCGCGGTCGCCATCGCTTCCAGGAAGCTGTGCGTCGCCCCCGGATAGACGCTCATCCGGTGTTCCACGCCTGCCACCGTGAGCCGCTCGGCGAGCGCAAAGCTTTGTTCCGCGAGTAGATCTCGCCCGGCCACGATCAGCAGCGCTGGCGGTACATCCTTCATGTCGGCGAGCAATGGGCACACATAAGGATCGCTGCGATCGGCATCGTCGCGCAGATAATTAGTGTAGAACCAATCCATCTCGGCGCGGTTGAGCACCGCATTCGGCCCGCCCAGTTCCGCCTCGGCCGCGTCGGACGAGCGATCCGAATAGGTGCCGTAGTTGAGCAGCATCGCCCGCGGCTTTGGCCCGTCGGCGCCATCGCGCAGCCGCAGGCTGGCGGCGAGCGCGAGGTTGGCACCGGCGGAATCGCCACCGATCGCCAGTCGGGTGGCGTCGATCCCCAGCGCCCCCGCCTTCGCCGCCAGCCAGCGCAGCACCATCAGCACCGCGTCCAGCGCGACCGGATAGCGCGCCTCTGGCGACAGTGGATAATCGACGCCGACCACCGCGAAGCCGCCCGCTGCAGCATATTCGCGCATCAACCGGTCATGCGTGTCGATGCTGAACAATGTGAAGCCGCCGCCATGGAGATAGACCAAGGCCGGCAGCACGGCGTCTTCGGTAGGACGATGGATGCGCACACGGAAGCGATGATCGCCAATTTCCAGCCGATGTTCGTCAGTGCGCGCCATGGCAGGTCCGCCGGCGCGCAGCGGCGCACGAACGATCTCGGCTACCGCGCGGGCGCGGGCGATGCTGAGTCCGTCGAGCGGCGGATGCTCGCGCCAGCGATTGGTCAGCCGGCGGTTGAAGGCGGCGAGATCGGGGTCGATGGGATCGCTCATCAGGCGTGCGGCCAGGTCCAAATCAGGATGTTTGCGAACAGCACCAGCGCTGCGCCGAGCATCAGCAGCGGCTGCTTGCGATCGCCACCCCGACGGAACAGCGCAATCGCGCCGATGACGAGCGCGAGGACCGCGAGCATGGCGATGGCGGTGACGATATTGAAGAGGTCACGACTGGGCATATCCTGCTTAGACGCGTGTTCGTCCCCTCACTGCAAGTCCTTAAGGGGCGGCATCACCCCTGCAACACCCGTGCATATGCTGTCGCGTCCACATTTCCGCCGGACAGGATCACCAAGGTCCGCGCGCCCAGCTTTACCTTGCCCGCGAGCACCGCCGCGAGCGCCACCGCGCCGCCGGGTTCGACCACGACGCGCAGGTGGCGGAAGGTGTGGCGCTGGGCGGCGGCGACTTCGGCCTCGCTCACCGCCACGCCGCGCGCGCCGCGGGCCTTGAGCACATCGAAGGTCAGCGGCGAGACGCGCGTCGTCTGCAGCGCATCGCAGGCGGTGGTTGGCGGGTTGGGGCCGACCGGGACGATCTCCCCCAGTTCCAGCGAGCGGCCCATATCGTCCCATCCTTCGGGTTCGGCGACGATGATCTCCGCTTCCGGCACCGCGAGCGCGATGCCGGCGGAAAGGCCGCCGCCGCCGCAGGGGATGATGATGCGGTCGGGCGGCGCCAGCCCCAGCGCCGCCATCTGGCGCACCGCGTCCAGCCCGGCACTGCCCTGCCCCTCGATCACCCAGGGATCGTCGAAGCTCGGCACCAGCACCGCGCCGCGCTCCGCGGCGAGCGCCGCCGCGATCGCCTCACGGCTTTCGGTGGCGCGATCATAGCGAATCACCTCCGCCCCCAGCGCCAGCGTCGATTCGAGTTTCGCCGCCGGCGCGTCCGCCGGCATGACGATGGTGGCGGCGATGCCCAGCCGACGCGCCGCCCAGGCGACGCCCTGCGCGTGATTTCCCGACGAAAAGGCGACGACGCCCGCCGCCTTTTCCGCATCGGTCATGTCACTCAGCCGATGCCATGCACCACGCAGCTTGAAAGCCCCCATCGGCTGGAGCGATTCGGCCTTGCAGAGCAGCCGTTCATCGAAAAAAGGCAGCGACAGAAGCGGTGTGGACGGCACGACTTTATCAAGATTTTCCAGAGCCTTGACCACCCCTTCAAGCTGCGGCCGACGTGACTTATCCACAGGCATGTCTCCGAATTGAAACATCTCAACGAGCAGCCGCTTTACATGGGGGGGCGTGCTGAATATATCGCCCCCTCCCGCTGCCCCATGGGACTTCCACCGCAAGGCAGCACGTTTCGTGAACTACCCACTGGAGGTCCCTTGAGTTGCACAAGCATCATAGCGCGCTGGGGCTAGCTGCAGCCCTTCGTCCGGTCCAGCCGGTCACGCTCGTTCGCCCGCACGCCGCTCGCCGTGCCGCCCGTTTCTTCGCGGAGAAGTTCCCGGGTACGGCCATGTATGCGGTGAAGGCGAACCCCTCGCCCGAACTGATCACGCTCCTTTGGGAAAGCGGGATCACGCATTTCGACGTCGCGTCGATCGCCGAGGTCCGCCTCGCCGCGAAGGCCGCGCCGGGTGCCACCCTGTGCTTCATGCACCCGGTGAAGGCCGAGGAAGCGATTGCGGAAGCCTATTTCGAACATGGCGTTCGCACCTTCTCGCTCGACACGATCGAGGAGTTGGAGAAGATCGTCCGTGCGACCCGCGGAGCGGAAGACCTCACGCTGTGCGTGCGGCTGCGGGTGTCGTCGGAGCATTCGAAGCTCAGCCTCGCCTCGAAGTTCGGCGCTGCGCCGGGTGAGACCAAGGATCTGCTGATCGCCGTCCGCCAGGTCGCCGATGCGCTGGGCATCTGCTTCCATGTCGGCAGCCAGGCGATGACGCCGGACGCCTATGCCCAGGCGATGGAGCGGGTGCGCGCCGCGATCGTCGAGGCCGGCGTCACCGTCGACGTTGTCGATGTCGGTGGCGGCTTCCCGTCGAGCTATCCGGGCATGGAGCCCCCGCCGCTGGAGCGTTATTTCGAGACGATCCATCGCGCGTTCGAGAGCCTGCCGGTCAGCTATTCGGCCGAACTGTGGTGTGAGCCGGGCCGTGCGCTGTGCGCCGAGTACAGCTCCCTCGTGGTGCGCGTCGAGCGTCGCCGCGGCGATGAGCTGTACATCAACGACGGCGCCTATGGCGCGCTGTTCGATGCGGCGCATGTCGGCTGGCGTTTCCCGGTGGTGCTGCTGCGCGAGCCGGAATCGAACGCCAAGATGGTGCCGTTCAGCTTCTACGGCCCCACCTGCGACGATCTCGATCACATGACGGGCCCGTTCCTGCTGCCCGCCGACGTTCGCGCCGGCGACTATATCGAGATCGGCATGCTCGGCGCCTATGGCTGCGCGATGCGCACCGGCTTCAACGGCTTCGGCGAGGCGCCGGCCCATGAAGTCACCGACGAGCCGATGGTCTCGCTCTATGTCGAGCTGGACGAGCCGGCGGCCCGCCCGTCGAACGTCGTCACGCTGTAACCTTCGTCCTACAGACCGCTCTCTTCCTCCCCTCCCGCCTTGCGGGAGGGGTTGGGGGAGGGCATGTTTTTCCGCCTGACCTACTGGCCCCAACGGGCCCTCCCCTAGCCCCTCCCGCCCGAGCGGAAGGGGAACATTGCTGCTGGAGATCCGAATGACCGAAGCCATCAACGACACGCGCAAGGCCGAGCTACTCTCGACCGTCGTCGAGCATGTCGACATCACCAAGTTCGACGCACGCCCGATCATCGATGCCATGGGCAAGATGAGCTTCACCAGCCGCGACCTCGCGCGTGCGACCGGCATCTACAACCAGATGCTGAACGATCCGGACTGCTCGATCTTCCTCGTCATCGCCGGTTCGACCTCGGCGGGCGGCTGCATGGATCTCTATGCGGAGCTGCTGCGCTCCAACATGATCGACGGCGTGGTCGCCACCGGCGCGTCGATCGTCGACATGGATTTCTTCGAGGGCCTCGGCCACAAGCATTATCAGGCGCTCGAAGTGCCCGACGACAACACGCTGCGCTCGCTCTACATCGACCGCATCTACGACACCTATATCGACGAAGAGCAGCTTCAGGACTGCGACCACACGATCGGCAAGATCGCCGACTCGCTGGAGCCCAAGGCCTATTCGAGCCGCGCCTTCATCCGCGAGATGGGCAAGTATCTCGCCGAGCATGGCAAGAAGGAGAACAGCCTCGTCAAGCTCGCCTATGAGCATGACGTGCCGATCTTCTGCCCGGCATTCGTCGACAGCTCGGCGGGTTTCGGTCTCGTCAAGCATCAGGTCGAGCGCGCCAAGGAAGGCAAGCCCTACATGGTGCTCGACGCCATCGCCGACTTCCGCGAACTGACCGACATCAAGATCAAGGCGGGCACCACCGGCCTGCTGATGATCGGTGGCGGCGTGCCTAAGAACTTCATCCAGGACACCGTGGTGTGCGCCGAGATTCTCGGCCACGAGGATGTCGAGATGCACAAATATGCGGTGCAGATCACGGTCGCCGATGTGCGCGACGGCGCCTGCTCCTCCTCGACGCTGAAGGAAGCGGCGAGCTGGGGCAAGGTCGACACCACGCTGGAGCAGATGGTGTTCGCCGAAGCCGGTTCGGTGATGCCGCTGCTGGCGTCGGACGCCTATCACCGCGGCGCTTGGAAGAACCGCACCAAGCGTGCGTGGGGTGCGATCTTCGACTGATCCAACGGCCCGTTTCGATGTACGGCCCTCTCCTGCCAAGCAGGAGAGGGCTTTTTTGTGCGCGGCTCGCTTGGCCGCTCTATTTGTCGGAGTATAAGTGCCCCCCTCACCAGGAGGGGGTACCTATGCCGCAGATCGACCGTCGCAGCCTTCTCGTCGCCGGTTCGGCCGGTCTCGTTGCCGCCGCGGCGCCGGCATACGCGGCGACCAGGACCAGCGCGACGCCCCTCGCCCCGCGGCCGCCGATGGGCTGGAACAGCTGGAACAGCTTCGCGACCACCATCACCGAGGATCAGGCGCGCGAGACCGCGCGGATCATGGCGGCGAAGCTGCTGCCGGCGGGCTATGACATCTTCACCGTGGACATCCAGTGGTACGAGCCCGAAGCGCGAGGTTACGACTATAATCGGGAGCCGCAGCCGGCGATGGACGCCAATGGCCGGCTGATCCCCGCGCCCAAACGCTTCCCGTCATCCCTGGGCGGCAAGGGCTTCGCGCCGCTCGCCGCCGAGGTCCATGCGCTCGGGCTGAAGTTCGGCATCCATGTGATGCGCGGCATCCCGCGCGCGGCGGTGAAGCGCAACCTGCCGATCCTCGGCACGCCGTATCGCGCCGCCGACGTCGCCGACACGTCCAGCATCTGTTCGTGGAACCCGGACATGTATGGCGTCGACATGGCGAAGCCCGGCGCGCAGGCCTATTATGACAGCCTGTTCCGGCTTTATGCGTCGTGGGGCGTCGATTTCGTCAAGATGGACGATATGAGCCGCCCCTATGATGCCCATGCCGCCGAGATCGAGGCGGCGGCGCAGGCGATCGCCGCCAGCGGCCGACCGATGATGCTCAGCCTCTCGCCCGGCGAGACGCCGGTGGTGCGCGCCGATCATGTTGCGCACCATGCCCAGATGTGGCGGATCAGCGACGATTTCTGGGACGATTGGGCGATGCTGGAGGCGCAGTTCACCCGGCTGGAGAATTGGAACCCGCACCGCGCGCCCGGCCGCTGGCCCGACGCCGACATGTTGCCGCTCGGCCGTCTGCGCATGGGCGAGAGCGACACCCGCTTCACGCCCGACGAGCAGCGCACGCTTATGACGTTGTGGTCGATCGCGCGGTCACCGCTGATCATGGGCGGCGATCTGCGCCATCTCGACTCGCCGACATTGGCGCTGCTGACCAACCGCGAGGTGCTGGCGGTGAACCAGGCGAGCATGGGCAACCAGCCGCATTTCGTGGAGGACGGCACGCGGGTCTGGTCGGCGCGGCCGGAGAGCGGCGGCGGCCTCTATGTCGCTTTGTTCAACACGGGCAAGAGCGCGAAGCCGGTCGGTGTGCCGCTGGCGATGCTGGGGCTGTCGGGGACGGTGAAGGTGCGGGATCTGTGGGCCGGCGCCGCGGATGGCGATGCAACGGGCCGGCTGGTGCGGACGCTGCCGGCGCATGGCGCGGGGTTGTATAGGCTGGGTTGAGACCAGCGCTTTTTTCTCCCCGACGTTTCGCGCCGGGGAAGATATCAAGCCTGCCCCAGCCGGGCCTCCACCAGATCAAGCGGCATCGCGCCGCCGCCCAGCACCACGCCGTGGAACCGTTTCAGGCTGAAACCACGCTTGGCCTTCGCCTTTTCGCGAAGGTCCAGCAATCGCAACTGGCCGAGCTTGTAGCCCAGCGCCTGCCCCGGCCAGGCCATGTAGCGCTCGATCTCGGCGGTCACTTCGCTGTCGGCGGAACCGGTGGTGTCGCGCATGTAATCGATCGCCTGCAACCGGCTCCAGCGCTTGTGGTGCATGCCGGTATCGACCACCAGCCGCACCGCGCGGAACAGTTCGTCCTGCAGGCGGCCGAGATCGCCCAGCGGATCCTTCGCATAGGCGCCCAGTTCCGCCATCAGCCGCTCGCAATAGAGCGCCCAGCCTTCCTGATAGGCGTTGAAGCTGGCGATACGGATCATCAGCGGCGCCTCGGGCAGCGCGGTGGCGATCGAGCCCTGGGTGTGGTGGCCGGGCACGCCTTCATGATAGCTGAGCGTCGGCAGGCTGAAGCGCGGCACCGCGCGCATGTCCCGCAGGTTGATCCAGTAGGTGCCGGGGCGTGAGCCATCGAGCGACGGCCCGTCATAATAGCCGCCCGGCGCGCCTTCCTGCGAGGCGACCGGCACCCGCTTCACCACCAGATGCTGGGCCGGGATCAGGTCCGCCGGCAGCAGATCCGGATAGCGCGCCTCCGCGGCGGAAACGAGCCCGCGGACATAGTCGAGCAGTTCGTCACGCCCGGCGTCGCTGTCGGCGAACTGGTTGGCGGGATCGTTGGCGAGCGCATCCATCCGCGCGCCGACGCTGCCCTTGGTCAGCCCGCGGGCGCGCAGCAGCGCCTCCATCTCGGCGGAGATGCGCGCGACCTCGTCGAGCCCGAGCCTGTGGACCTCCTCGGGCGGCAGCGGCGTATCGCCGAGCGCGCGGACATTGGCGGCGTAGAGCGCGGCGCCTTCGGGCTGCGCCCACAGCCCGTCCTCCTCGCGCGCCGTCACCAGCATCGCCGAGATCTGGGCGCGCAGCTTGGCGATCGCCGGCCGTGCGCGGCGGCGCAGCGCGGTGGTCGCGCGGCGGATCGCGGTGCGGCGCATTTCCATGGACAGGCCGGCCTCACCGATGCGCTGCGTGAAGCTGCGGATCAGCACATGGTCCTCCGCCTTGCCCGCAAGGAAGGCATCGAGCACCGGCAAGGTCCGCGTCAGCAGCGCGCGCGGCGGCCGGCAGCCCGCCGCCTCGTCCGCCTTCAACTTCTCGACGACGCCGGCGAAGCCGCCCTCGAACCCGTCGAGCTTGGTGATCCACGCATCGACCGCGCGCGGCGTCGCGACCGACTGCTGCGAGGCGAGCATGTTGACCGTGTCGATATGCGGCCCCGCCACCTGCGTGACGAGATAGGGCACATGGCCGGAAAAATTGAACGGGTTGGTGCGGCCATAGGCAATGCCCGCGCTGCGCACGCCATTTTCCAGGATCGCGCCAGCCACCGCCAGCCGCGTCGCGGTGAGCGGGTCGGCGGCGACGCGGATCGTCGCGAGCCGGTTGGCGCCGTTGCGCAGCGCATTGCGCCATGCCGCCTCGCCCGCGGGCGAATAATCGTCCATCCGCCGCGCCGCCGGGCCACCGTCCATCGCCGTCGGTGTGCCGTTGTAGGTCGCGGTCTCGGGGATGTGCGCGAGCAACTCATCGGTCAGCGGGTCGAGCGGACCGACCGTGGGTGGAGGCAAGGTGCGGGGAGGCTTCGGCTTGGATTTTGGCCGCGTCGCCGCCAGGCCGGGGGCGGATGTCGCCGCAACAGCGAGGCCGGCTATAGTCTGGCGGCGGGTAAACAGGCGCATCGCGTCCCTTTCGATTGTCGGCTCCTTCGTGACATCCGGCGACTTTGCGGGCAACAGGCTGTGCCATGATCGAACTCGATTATGAGGGCGCCGTCGCCCGCCTCACCCTGGACCGCGCTGGCAGCCGCAACGCGCTTGGCCTCGCCGACTGGGCTGCGCTGGCGGAGGCAGCCGCCGGGCTGGCGACCGCGCCGGCGCGCGTGCTCCTGATCCGATCGGCGGTGCCCGGCACCTTCTGCGCGGGATCGGACCTCAAGCAGCTCGCCACATTGCATGACGACGAAGCCGCCCGTGCGCCCTTCCGCCGGGCGATGCGCGCCGCGCTGGACGGCATCGCCGACCTGCCGATGCCGACGATCGCGCTGGTTGAGGGCGGGGCGTTTGGTGCGGGCGTCGCGCTGGCGATGGCGTGCGACATGCGCATCGCCTCCCCCACCGCGCGCTTTGCGATCCCGCCCGCGCGGTTCGGCATCCTCTATCCGGCCATCGACGTGAACCGGTTGACCGAACTGGTCGGCGCGGCGCAGGCGATGCTGCTGCTGACCAGCGGCAGCGCGATCGGCGCCGAGGAGGCGGCACGGATCGGGCTGGTCGAGCGCGTCGCGGCGGATGCCGCGACCGCCGCCGACCAACTCGCGCAGGCGATCGCCGCCAATGCGCCCTCCAGCGTGAAGCTGCTCAAGCGCATGGTGACCGACTTCTACCCGTTCATCGAAGCGGATGGCGATGTGTCGCTGGGCGACCGGCTGTTCGACAACGCCTTCGGCAGCCCCGAGTGCGGCGAGGGCATGGCGGCGCTGGCGGAGAAGCGCTCGCCGGAGTTCCCGGGATGAGCCCGCGCATCGTCGAGGGCGACGCCGGCATCCTGATCATCGGCGATCATGCCTCGGCGCATGTCCCGGAGGATGTGGTGCTTGGCATCGATTCGGCGCTGCTGAATCAGCATGTCGCGATCGACATCGGCGTCGCACCGGTCGCCGAGGCGCTGTGCGCGACACTGGGCTGCGCGGCGGTGCTCGCGACGGTCTCCCGCCTCGTCATCGACCTCAACCGCGAGGAAGATGCGCCGGGGCTGATCCCGATCACGAGCGATGGTCACGCCATCCCCGGCAATGCGCTGGATCATGACGGCCGCGAGAGCCGGGTGGCGCGCTTCTGGCGGCCCTATCATGACGCGGTGGCGGAGCGGATCGCGACGACGCGCCCTGCCCTGCTCGTCTCGCTGCACAGCTTCACGCCGCAACTCGCCAGCCGACCCGAGGAGGCGCGGCCGTGGCATGTCGGGATCCTCTACAACGAGGATGACCGCGCCGCGCGGATCGCGATCCCGGTGCTGGAGGCGGCTGGCCTCACCATCGGCGACCAGCTTCCCTATTCGGGTAAATTGCTCAACGCGACGATGAACCGGCACGGCGAAGGCAGCGGCACGCCCTATCTGGGCATCGAGATGCGGCAGGATCTGGTGGGCGATGCCGCCGGCGTGGCGCGCATGGCCGGACTGCTCGCGCCGGCGATCCTCGCAGCGCGGGACGCTCTGGCGTGAGCGCATGGGACGCCGGGCGCCCGATCCTGACGGCGGGTGAGACGCGCGCGGCAGAACAGGTGCTGTTCGATGGCGGCATGAGCGTGGAGGCGCTGATGGCGCGCGCCGGCGCCGCGCTCGCCGAACTGGTCTGGCGCCATGCCGGCCCGGTCGACACGCTGATCGTTTGCGGCCCCGGCAACAATGGCGGTGACGGCTATGTCGCCGCCGCGCTGCTCCGCCAGTTGGGCATGAACGTCCGCGTCGCCACGCTCGCCGAACCGCGCACCGATGCCGCGCGCCAAGCCCGTGACGGCTGGGGCGGCGCGCTCGAGGCATTTGCCGATGCCGCGCCGGCGACGGTGCTGGTCGACGCGCTGTTCGGCACCGGCCTTACCCGCGGGCTCGATGCGGCGGTCGCGGCGAAGCTTGCGGCGCTGGCGGCTGCGGCTACGGTAACCATCGCGGTCGACCTGCCCAGCGGTGTCGCCACCGATGATGGCGCGGTGCTGACCGATGGGTTGCCCCGGTTCGACCTCACATTGGCGCTGGGCGCGCTCAAGCCCGCGCATCGCCTGCGCCCGGCGGCGGACCATATCGGCCGCGTCGTCGTCGGCGAGATCGGCATCCCGACCGACGCCGCGCGCCTGCGCGAACTTGCGCGGCCGCGGCTGGCGGCGCCGACCGCCGGCGACCATAAATATAGCCGCGGCATGGTCGCGGTCGCGGGTGGCGCGATGCCGGGCGCGGCGCTGCTCGCCGCCACCGCCGCGCAGCGCGCCGGTGCCGGCTATGTCTCGCTATCCAACGGCGCCGGCGGCGGGCCGATGGCGCTGGTGCATCGTCCGCTCGACGCGTTGATCGAGGACAGGCGGGTCGGTGCGCTGGTGGTCGGGCCGGGGCTTGGCCGCGATGGCGCCGCCCGCGAGATCGTCGCGGCGGCGCTGGGCAGCGGGCGACCGCTGATCGTCGATGCCGATGCGCTGGTGCTGCTCGGCCAGCCGGGGTTGAAGCGCCTCGCCGCGCTCGATGCGCCCGCGATCCTCACCCCGCATGAGGGCGAGTTCGCCAGACTCTTCCCCGGCATCGCCGGCGACCGGCTCAGCCGCGCGCGCGCCGGCGCCGCGGCGTCGGGCGCGGTGCTGCTGCTGAAGGGCAGCGACAGCATCGTCGCGCATCCCGATGGCCGCGCGGTGATCGCGCCCGCCGCGCCGGCATGGCTTGCCAGCGCGGGTACGGGTGACGTACTGGCCGGCACGATCGCGGCGATGCGCGCGCGCGGGCTCGATGCGTTCGATGCCGCCTGCGCCGGGCTATGGCTGCATGGTGAAGCGGCGCGGATCGCCGGACCCGCGCTGATCGCCGACGATCTCGCCGCGGCGCTGCCGCGCGCATTGGAGCAATGTTTGTGAGTGTGATTCTTCGCGTCGCCGCCCGCGGCGATGGCGTTACCGCCGATGGCCGTTTCTTCGCGCTCGCCGCCCCCGGCGACAGCATCGGCGACGATGGCAGCATCATCCCCGGCCCGCACCATGCCGAGCCGCCCTGCCGCCACTTCCCCACCTGCGGCGGCTGCCAGCTCCAGCATCTCGACGATGCCAGCTATGCCGAGTTCCTGACCGACCGGGTGGCCGTGGCGCTTTCCGGCCAGCAACTCGAGTCGCCGATCCTGCCGCCGCACATCTCGCCGCCGTTCAGCCGCCGCCGCGCTTCGCTGCGCGCGGAACGGCGCGGACGCAGCGTGCTGCTGGGCTTCAACGAGGGGCGCAGCCACCGCATCGTCGACGTCGCCGAATGCCATGTGTTGCGGCCCGAACTGTTCGCGCTGGTCGCGCCGCTGCGCAAGCTGCTCGCCGGCCTGCTGCCCGACCGGCGCGGCGGCGAGGTGCGGATGACAATGGCGGATCAGGGAGTCGACCTGCTGATCGAGGGCATCGAAGCCGCGACGCTGGACACGACCGAGGCGCTGACCGCATTCGCTAGCGCGCATGAGCTCGCCCGCCTCGCGATCGACGACGGCTATGGCCCGCAGACGCGGTGGGAACCAGAGCCCGTGACGACAACCTTGGGTGGCGTGCCCGTGCCGCTGCCCCCCGCTGCCTTCCTGCAGGCGACCGAGGATGGCGAGGCCGCGTTGGCCGCCGCCGTTCGCGCAGGCATCGGTGACGCGACGGTCGTCGCCGACCTGTTCGCCGGGCTCGGCACCTTTGCGCTTGCGCTGGCCGAAGGCCGTCGCGTCTACGCCGCGGAGGCGGCGCGGGATGCGGTGCTCTCGCTCAAGGCTGCCGGTGCGCGGGCGCAGCTTCAGCTCTTTGCCGACCACCGCGACCTCTACCGCCGCCCGCTCGACGAAAAGGAATGCGCACGCTTCGAGGCGGTGGTGCTCGATCCGCCGCGCAGCGGCGCGGAGGCGCAGATGCCTGCGCTCGCCAAGGCGGGCCCGCCGCGCATCGCTTATGCATCCTGCAACCCCGCCACCTTCGCGCGCGACGCGAAGGTGCTGGTCACCGGCGGATATCGGTTGGAGCAGGTGATGCCGGTCGGCCAGTTCCGCTGGTCGACGCATGCGGAACTGGTGGGACATTTTGTAAGGTGAAAATGTCGTGGCGAGCGCTGCGTGAGCGGATCCCCGGTGATGGACTGGATACCGCTCGCCGCCGGATCGCCACTCTGATCGGGGCGGTGCTGCTCGCGCTTGCCGCCTTGCTGTTCGCCAAGGCGGGCGACGGCGCACAGCGGCTGTTCGCATCGCTCGTCGGCCGCTTCCCCTATGCGCCGCTGCTGGTGACGCCGCTGGTGTTCGCCGGCGTCGTCTGGATCACCCGCCGGTTCGCGCCCGAAGCAAAGGGATCGGGGATCCCGCAGGTGATCGCCGCGGGGCGCGCGCCGGGCACGGGCTGGTCCAACGCCCTCGTCTCGGTCCGCGTCGCGATCGCGAAGTTCCTGCTGACCGTGGCGATGCTCGCGTCGGGGGCGTCGGTCGGCCGCGAGGGGCCGACCGTGCAGATCAGCGCCGCGCTGATGGTGGGCGTCCATCGCCTGCTGCGCGTGCCGATCGGCGCGGGCGTGCTGATCGCGGGCGGCGCGGCGGGCGTCGCGGCGGCGTTCAACACGCCGCTCGCGGGCGTCGCCTTCGCGATCGAGGAGCTTGCCGCCGCCTATGAGCAGAAAGTGGCGGTGCTGGTGATGGGCGCTGTGATGATCGCCGGCCTCACCAGCCTGGGGATCGCCGGCGACTATATCTATTTCGGCGCGATGCGCGACACGATGAAGCTGCACAACCTGCTGCTCGCGGCGCCGCTTGCGGGTATCGTCGGCGGGTTGCTCGGCGGATTGTTCACCCGCGCAGTGCTGGCGTTCGGGCAGAGCGCCGCGCCCGCGATCGCGGCAATTCGCGCGCGACCGATCGCGTTCGCCGCGGGCTGTGGCCTCGTCGTCGCAGTGCTGGGCGTGGTCACCGGCGGCGCGACCTGGGGCACCGGCTACGAGACCACGCGCCATCTGGTCGAGGGCCATGGCGGCCTCGCCTGGTTCGCCCCGGCGAAGCTGGTCGCGGCGCTGGCGACGACGTTGAGCGGCGCGCCGGGCGGCATCTTCGCGCCGTCGCTGGCGGTGGGCGCGGGTGTGGGCGAGGTTCTGACG
This sequence comes from Sphingomonas zeicaulis, assembly GCF_050433225.1. Classification (NCBI taxonomy): domain Bacteria; kingdom Pseudomonadati; phylum Pseudomonadota; class Alphaproteobacteria; order Sphingomonadales; family Sphingomonadaceae; genus Sphingomonas; species Sphingomonas zeicaulis. The sequence continues at coordinate 217,133 of NZ_JBNPXQ010000003.1, forward strand.
GAATTCTTCCCCCAGTCCCCCACCGGCGCACTCGTGCTGCTCGGCATGGTCGGCTATTTCACCGGCGTCGTCCGCGCGCCCTTCACCGCGATCATCATCGTCAGCGAGACGACCGCGAGCCGCGGCATGATCATGCCCTTCTTCCTGACCGCCCTGATCGCCGACGCGGTCAGCGGCCTCGTCTGCCGCGAGCGGCTGTACCACGGCCTCTCGCGGGCATTTCTGGCGACGGCGCCGGCGGATCTGAGAAAAGAATGATATGCAGTCAGATGCATCGACTGCGCATCTCGATCCGGTTTAACAGCCAGCAGAATGACAACTGGGTACAACGAACATGTCGCCCCGCCGCGCGCTCGCAGTGTCCGCCTACTCGACTTCGACCATCGTGGATCGATCGACATATGCAGCGAACTGCGTGCCGTCGGCGATTTCGGCGCTTCGGCCGGTAAAGCCGGGGCTCAGCAAGGCCATACCTACTACTGCACCCGCAGTAACACTGCCCTTGTCCGCCGATTGCCCGATAAGTCGAACGGTACGGCCGCGCACACGCACATAAAGCGGCGCGAGCGTGAGCCGGCCCGACATACCCATCGCACCTTTCGCGCGCGCATCGACGACTTGCCCCATGGCTTCGGTTCCCCGAGGTATGAGGATTCGATCGCCGAGTTTGACGTCTTCAACCGTACGGAGGGCAACCATGTCGCCTTTCACGTTGGTCTTGCTCGACAAGGGCTTCGTCGTTTCGAGACGGATCAATGTACCGGATGAGACCATGACCTCTTCCGCAAGCGCGGGCGCACAGGTCATTGTAAACATGATCGAGAGGCCAATTCGTAGCGACATCGGCATGCTCAGCGGCTGCCGCTGACCGGTACCGCCGCCACGGGCTGTGGCGAGGGTGCAAGTGCAGGCGCGCTCACGCGAACGATTGGCGCCGCGACAGTATCGAGCCAAACATCTTCGGCTACGAAGCCGCTCAGCAATTCACCTGCCTTGATCTTCGCATTGTTGCCCCGGTGGAACAGGCCGGCGACGCCTGTAAACAATACGGCCATGCCGGCCGAACCTGCGCCGGTCCCCTTCGCGCTCATTTCGCCTTCAAGGGGAATCTCGGCATTGCCCAACTGTATGTGCAACAGTTTAGCTGACATCCGACCCGACTTGCCCAACCCGCCAGAATCGGTTGCCGACATGACGACACCAAATGCCGGCGTTCCTACCGGCACAACCGTCTTGCCGTCGATCACGATCGGTTCGTTGACTCGCAGGCGAAAACGGGCACCCGGCTTAGCGTCCGCCGTGCTGACCTCGCTGACGGCCATCAGGACTACAGGCGTGTCGCGCCGCATAAGCAGCGCCGGAGCAGGTATCGGCGCGATAGCGGACGCCTCGACGGGCGGCGTGGGAACGACCGCAGTCGCGACATCCTGCGCAACGAGTGCACACGGCGCCGCGCTGACCGAAGAAGCGGCAACGATGGCTGCCATCAACCTGATTTTCATAAGCCCCCCAATCACACCCCGCCCTCTTCTTGCCAGATTAGATTAAGAAAGCAATAATCGCCGTCGAAGATTAGGCCCCATTGACACGTCTGGAATTTTTGGCAGAAGGCGCGAGGGATATTTGGGGGAATATGCATCATGAAGCTTCTTAAATACGTGGTTGCCGGTGCGCTGCTGGCTACGCTTCCGACTCAGTTCGTCGCTGCAAAAAAAGAAGAAAAGAAGTATGTCGTCGTCAATGAAGACGTCGGCGTGCCCGTTTTTCCCTATGATATTACGGATCGCCCCTACACCGTGGTCGGCGAAGTGAAGGCAGGCGTTCGCAAGGCGACTGTATTCAGCAAGGAAGCATCGCAGGGCAAGGTCTATCGCGAACTGTGGGAGCGCGCAGAAAAGCTGGGCGCTGATGCGGTGATCAACGCGAAATATGGCGACTCCCACGTCAGCGCTTTCAGCTGGGGAAAGACGAACGCCACGGGAACCGCGATCAAGTTCACAACTGCGCCCGCCGCTACGGCGCAGCGGTAAGCTCAACTTCGACGCTCGAATCGTTCACGACATTGGCCATGCTGTCATCGGACGTCCTATGACAGCATGGCCGCGCTCTGCGTCGGCGAGCTCGGCCATATCGCAGCATTGGAACGCCCGTAGCGTTTAGCCCTTTACCTGGCGAAGTGCTTCAGCGACGGCACGAGCAATGGCCTTTAAACGCTAACGCCACTCGGCGGAACTGAGGCATGGCCCCTCCCTTGAGGGCGCCATGCCTTCCGCCGTTCAGAACTTTGCGCGCACGCCGGCGTAGATGCGGCGGCCATAGGTTTCGATGATGTTGCGCCGGTAGATGCTGTTGGCGTTTTCCACGCGCTGTGCGTGGAACAGGTTCACGCCTTCCAGGAACAGCGCGATGCGATCGGTGAGGTTGACGCTCGACGACGCATCCCACTGGCCGAAAGCCTCGCCGATCGCAGGGTTGTTGCCGCGATCGAGCGCGGCGATCAGGTAGCGGGACCGCCAGTTGTAGGAGAGGCGGACAGAGAAGGTGTCGTCCTCATAATAGCCCGAGACGTTGACGCTGTGGCGCGACAGGCCGGGGAAGCTCAGCGCCTCACCGGTGAAATAATCCTTCTGATCGTAGCCCTTGTCCTTCGAATAGGTGTAGTTCGCGAGCATGCCGAAATTCTTAAGCAGGCCGGGCAGGAAGGTGAAGGCGAACTGGCTGCCGAGTTCGAGACCGTTGATCTGCACCTTCGAGGTGCCGTTGATCGGCCGGCTGACGGTGTAGACCACGCCGTTGATCGTCTCCGGCGCGGTCGTCCGGTCGACGAAGGAGCTTATGTCCTTGCGGAAGAAGGTCGCGGACACATAGTTGGTGCTGCTGATGTACCACTCCGCGCCGATGTCATATTGCGCCGCGCGATAGGGTTCGAGTTCGGGGTTGCCGCGCGATCCCGAGAAGCCGACATTGTCGAGCGTGAAGCGGGGTGCGAGATCAGCGGGCGAGGGCCGCGCGATCACCTCGGTCGCGGTGCCGCGCAGGATCACCTTGTCCGGCACGATCGCGGCGCGCAGGTTCAGGCTCGGCAGGAACTCGGTATATTCGCCCTTCGAGGAGAAGGGATCGATCCGGCCCGGTGCGGCGGGCGACGTCGGCGTCGCGGCGGTCGGCCCCACGACGATGAAGCCGCGGGTGCTCGTGCGCGTGTTCACCACGCGCGCGCCGACCACGCCGGTGATCTCGATCCCGGCCGGCTTGAGCGCGAAATTGGCCGAGGCGTAACCGGCGAGATTCTTCTCGTCGACGCCCCATGTGTCCGCCGGGTTCACATTGACGAAGGGATCGGGAATGCCGGCGGCGTCGGCCACGGCATTGCCGAGGTTCAGCCAGCGCGAGATCCCGTCGAAACCGAGATTGCCGGTGTGGAAGAAGTTGTGATCGCCAAGGTCGGCGCGGCCGACGATATCCTGGATCTGCTGGAGGATCGCCGCGTTCGACGCGGTCGACTGCACGACCGCCACGCTCGCCCCCGGCCGGTCCGCCGTATTGTAGTTGGCGTTGGTGATGTTGCCGAGACCTGGCGTCGCGGCGACATAGCCATTGTAGGTGCGGGTGCCGTCGAACAAGCGACTGGTGACCTTCAGATCGCGCTTCTGCGCCCCGAACTTCACCGAATCCAGCCAGCTTCCGACATCCCATTCGGCGTTGAGCGTGTAATTCTTCTCGACCTGGATGTTGTAGCGCGGGCGGCGCAGGATCGAGAATTGGGTGATCCCGGCGGTTTCGGTGACGTCGAGGCCGGGCGTGATGATGTTGGGCGCATGTTGCGAACCCGAATAGTCGACAATGACCGCCGACAGCGTCTGCGCGGTCGCTGACGTGTTGATCTCATTGTTGTAGGCGCGGGCACGCGTATAGGCGGCGCGGCCCAGCAGCTTGAACCGCTCGGTGACGTTCCAGTCCAGCCCGGCCTGCAGGCTGTATTGCTGGCGGTCGATCGATCCCAGGATATTGCGATAATTGACGTTGAGACCGCCCGGCCGCGCGACGCCATTGTCGAACTCGACATAGCTGACGGTCTGATCCTCACCCAATTCGGTGTTGGCGATATCGACGCCGCCATTGGTGATCGCCTGGACGGTGCCGAGCGCGAGGAATTGCGAATTCAGCGTCTGCTTGCCGCGCGTGTAGGTGCCTTCGACGAAGGCGCGTATGCTGTCGGACGGGCGCCATTCGACGATCGCGTTGGCGGCATAGCGCTCGGTGAGGTCGCGGTTGATCACGTAGCGCGGGATATCAGGGAAAAAGTCGCCGAAGCCATTCCCATCGAGATCGACGCAGCGCGCCTGGTTGCGGCCGTTCAGACAGTTTTGCGCGGTCGGCGTGGCGGGCTGCACCGCCTCGATTTGGCGCCAGCCGGTGGTGCGCGCCTGATCGTACCACAGGCTGCGCTTCTCATAGGTGGCGGAGAGCAGCACGCCGATCGTGTCGTCGGCGAACAATTTGCTGCCGATCAGCGCGAACTTCGGATCGAAGCGATGCGCGACATCGGTGTAGACAACCTGCGCCGACCCGGCGAGATAGCCATTCTCCGCGCCGCGATCGAACGGCCGGCGGGTAATGATGCGCACGGTGCCGCCGAGACCGCCCTCGGTCATGTCGGCAGTAGCCGATTTCACGACCTCCAGCCGGCTGACGAACTCGGCGGGGATGTCCCGGAACTCGACGGAGCGGCTGGCGACGCCGGCGCCGGTGCCCAGTGCCGTCTGGCCGTTGATCTCGACCCGGTTCAGCGCGGGATCCGCGCCGCGGATCGAGACGCCCGATCCCTCGCCGCCCGCACGGGTAATCTGCACACCGGTGACGCGCTGGAGCGCCTCGCCGACATTCTTGTCGGGAAACTTGCCGATATCCTCCGCAGAGATCGCATCGAGCACCTGGGCGGAATCGCGCTTGGCGTTCAGCGCGTCGGCGAGGCTTTGCCGGATGCCGGTGACGACGATGTCATCGACTTTCTCGTTGGAGACCTCGGACGAGGTACCGCTGCCAGGTTGCTGGGCCGGCGCAGGCGCATCGCTCTGCGGCGCCTGCGCGGATGCGGCGGATGCCCACAGCAGCGCCACGCTAAGCGCTGCAGGGGATGCGCCATGGCGCGTGATCGCCAACTTCGCGAAATTCATTGCCTTATCCTCCCTTTGGCATGTCGATCGTTCGGCGCGACGCTCGAGCAGCCGCGCCGAGCAGCCCGACAGGGCAAAGGCATGGCTCATCGCCCGGCGCTGCCCAGTCAAAGCGGCAACCGAAGCTGAAACGGCAAATGATCGGCGCAGCGTGTCAGCCAGACAGACAGGATCGGCGCGGCGCTTTATTGCCACGTGGCCAAGTCAGCCTGCGATTTCACCTTGTCTCGCGCGCCTGTTCCGGCCGCTCATCCTCCTCACATCCCCACGCCATCATGGGCGCATTATCTTATGCCTTGATCTAGGCATGACAGCGGAGGATTCGCAATAGTTGATTTGCCAATCCATGATGTGGGACAAAACGAGCCGAACGCCGGTGCGCCGCAGCGCATGCGACCCTGCCGCCCGCGGCGGCTGAGCACTGGCCCAAGAATATTTGCGGGTGGCTGTCGATTTCGCCCTGCCCCGTTCGTCGTTTCCCTGTCAGGCCGGTACGGCCGGCTCAACCAAGGAGACAGTCCATGCGTGTGATGGTGTTCGTGAAAGCGACCGAAGACAGCGAGAAGGGTTTCGAGCGCACACCCGAGACCGACGCCATGATGGAGGCGATGGGCCGGTTCAACGACGAACTGCGCGCGGCCGGCGTGCTGCTGATGGCGGACGGCCTAAAGCCTACGTCCGATGCCAAGCGCGTCGCCTTCGATGGCCCCGGCCGCTCAGTGATCGACGGCCCGTTTGCCGAGGCGCGCGAGCAGGTCGCCGGCTTCTGGCTGTGGGAGGTCAAGGATATGGACGAGGCGGTGGCCTGGGTGAAACGCTGCCCCAATCCGATGGCGGGGCCCAGCGAGATCGAAATCCGGCCGATCTACGAACTGGCCGACCTGCCGTGACCGCAGTGAAAAAGGGGGCGGCCGCACAGCGCAGCCGCCCCCTCGATCATCGTCGGTCCGCGATCAGAAGCGGAAGCCGACACCAGCCGCGACGTGGCGACGCTGCAGGTTGATGCCATAGAACTTGCCATAATCGGCATAGTTGATCTCGGCGAAGCCGTAGAACTTCTCACCGAAGTTCACGTCGGTGCCGATCGCACCCTGCACGCCGCCCTTGCTGGCGCTCGCGCTGAGGGAGCCGGCGTTCACCTTGAACCTGATGCTGGCATAGCCGAGCTTGCCATAGACCAGGACGTTCGGCGAAACGGCATAGCCGACGCGCAGGCCGGTACCGAGATTACCCTCTTCCTTCAGGCAGTCGCGGCCGTCGCACAGTTCGACGCTGGAGAATTCATAGGTGGCATACGGGCCGGCGACGACACGGTCGCCAAGCTTGAAATCGACGCCGGCTTCGCCGCCATAGGAAACCGCGCTGCCGATCTTGTAGACGTCGCCATCCTCGCTGACGGTCGGCGTTTCATAACCGAGGCGCGCTTCGATCCGGATGCCGTCGAAATTGTCCGCGCTGACTTCCTGCGCGCACGCGACACCGGGGACGCTCGCCAAAGCGGCGGCGCCAAGCAGATAGATCTTCATGTAATCCCCCAAATAGAACCTGATGTTCAGGTGTCCGGCCAAGACAGACCCCAATTGAGGCCGAACGAGCGCGCCGATAAGGGAGAGACCGGACGTCGTCCAGCCCCTTTTCACATGAAATTCAATCCGATATGCGGCATGTTGGCAAGGCATGGAATGCGTCGCATTTGTGCTTACCGCCCATAGATCGTCGGAAGATGATCAAAGTGCCGCCGCCCGGTGTCACGTGCCCCGCTGGAGCGCCGCCGCGAATTGCGCCGGACTCGGCGTTTCCGCGAAGCTGGGCGCATCGCCGATGTCCAGCCAGAGCTGCTTGCGACGCGTCCAGATATGGGCGACCGGTATGATCTCATCGCTCCGGTCGAGCGTGCCGGAGCGGAGGATCAGCATGCCGGGCACCGCATCGTTGCGGTTGGCGATCCGCGTCATGCAGGCAGGACACGCGATTTGGGTGGAAACCATCGCTTCGTCTGAGTCGATCCCAAAATCTACGGTCGTGCCCGACAGGATCACCAGGGATTCGGGCAGCAGCGCATGCAGGGCGAACGCGCTGCCGCTCCACGTCTGACAGTCGAGGCAATGGCAGGCATAGCTGGGCGGCAGCGCTTCCAACTCAACGGTGTAGCGCAGCTTGCCGCAACGGCATCCTCCGACAACAGGCATGACATCCTTCCAGAAACCAGGTGTCCGATCCATAGACGCCGCAGGCGGCGGCGCAAAGCGCGCCAGGACTGCGTCAGCAGCCGCAAGGCTCGGTGAACAGACCGGCCGTCTCTCTGCAGGAGCCGCCATTACCCCTCAGCCGAGGGTGACGTAGATCTCCGCCAGAAGCATCCAGTCGGCACCGATGCAACGCCATTTCGCAGAATAGATGCCGCAGGCCAGCCGCTCTCCATTGCCGGCACTTACCCCCTCCCATCGGCCCTGTTCGAGGGCGATCGGCTCGATCGGCGAGGCGGTGATTGTTTCCGGCGTGCGGACATAGATGGTGCGCGCAACGGCTGCGAATTCGCGTTTCCATGCCAGGAGCTGCGCCTTGCGGCCGGCGAGCACCGCACTGTCGGTGCCGGTGACGAGGATCGCATGCGGCGCGAGCAGCGGACCGATAGCGGCAAGGTCTGCGTCGAGAAGGGCGCGGTTGAATGCGGCGCGACGCAGACGAATGGCGATGTCGGGCGAAGAGGCGGTCATTCCACAGCCTTGGCGGGTGGGGCCGCTTTGCGCAATGGCGCGCGACACGCGCGGAACGGCAATGGCGCAGGTACGTTGGGCGATCGCAAACCGTGGGGTCATCGATGAAGCCGCTCCTTGCTGCCCTTGTTTCGCTCACGCTGATCCCCGCCCCGGCGCTTGCGCAGGAGGCTGCACAGAAACCGACGCGCGACCTGTGCAGTGACCGTCCGGGGCTCAACACCTCCCCCTGCACCGTCGACCCTGGCCGGCTGCAGGCGGAAATCGGCCTTGCCAGCTGGACCCTCGTCCGCCAGCCCGACGAACGCAGCGACGAGATCGAGGCGGGCGATATCCTGCTGCGCTACGGTCTCGGCGCGACCACCGAACTCAGGCTCGGCTGGACCGCCTTCGGCCATATGCGGACGCAAGACCGCTCGAGCGGTGCGATCGAGCGATCATCCGGGACCGGCGACGTGACGATCGGCCTCAAGCAGAACCTGCGTCATCCCGCAGAGACGACGCCGGGGCTTGCCATCGCGCTGCTGCCGTTCGTCACGTTGCCAACAGGGAGCGACGGCGTCGGCGCGGGCACGTGGGGCGCAGGGCTGGTCGTGCCGGCCAGTTTCACGCTCAACGATACGCTCTCCGTCGAACTTTCTCCCGAAGTCGACGCCGCTGCTGACGAGGACGGTTCCGGACGCCATCTCGCCTATGGGACCGCCGTCGGCCTCGGCGTGAGCCTGACCGACGCGATAACTCTGACGCCGGAGGTCCAGATCCTTGCCGATCGCGATCCGTCCGCGCATGCGACGATGGCGAGCGCCGCCCTCTCCCTCGCCGCTCAGCCCGCCGACATGACGCAGATCGACGTCCAGGCGGTGGCGGGAATCGACCATGACGCGCCGGACATCGCGCTGTCGTTCGGGTTCACCCGCAAATTCTAGCTCGCGCCTTGATCTGCTGACGTTTTCGTAGCCCGGCGTCGTCATCGTAGGTCAGATATGCTCAAGGCGTCCTTACCGGCTTGACGCCGCGGCCGCACGCCGCGCCATGATTGCGGTGCGGTACACGGGCACCCATATTGCCATTATGGCGATTCAGATCCGCACCACGCTCGAAGAGCCCGATACCGGGCAGAGCTTCATTCCCCACCGCCCGCCGCGCCCCGAAAAAACCGAGGGCGGCAAGCCGTTCAAGCTGGTGTCGGACTATGAGCCATCCGGTGACCAGCCGACAGCGATCGCCGAATTGGTCGGACAGGCGCAGCAGGGCGAGCGCGACCAGGTGCTACTGGGCGTCACCGGATCGGGCAAGACCTTCACCATGGCGAAGGTGATCCAGACGTTGCAGCGCCCAGCGCTGGTGCTGGCGCCCAACAAGATCCTCGCGGCGCAGCTCTATGGCGAGTTCAAGAGCTTCTTCCCCGAGAATGCGGTCGAATATTTCGTCAGCTATTATGATTATTACCAGCCCGAGGCCTATGTGCCGCGGTCCGACACCTACATCGAGAAGGAAAGCTCGGTGAACGAGGCGATCGACCGCATGCGCCACTCGGCGACGCGCTCACTGCTGGAGCGGGACGACGTGCTGATCGTCGCCTCGGTCTCCTGCCTCTACGGCATCGGATCGGTCGAGACCTATTCGGCGATGATCTTCGACCTCAAGAAGGGCCAGACCGTCGACCAGCGCGAGATCGTCCGAAAGCTGGTGGCGCTGCAATACAAGCGCAACGACGCCGCCTTCACCCGCGGCACCTTCCGCGTGCGCGGCGACAGCCTCGAGATCTTCCCGTCGCACTATGAGGATACGGCGTGGCGCGTCGCCTTCTTCGGCGACGATATCGAGGAGATCGTCGAGTTCGATCCGCTGACCGGCAAGAAGGTCGCGAGCCTCGACTATGTCCGCGTGTTCGCCAACAGCCACTATGTGACGCCGGGACCGACGCTGAAGCAGGCGATGGAGGCGATCCGCTTCGAGCTGACCGAGCGGCTGAAGGAGCTGCATGCGGAAGGGCGGCTGCTGGAGGCGCAGCGGCTGGAGCAGCGTACCAATTTCGACCTGGAGATGATCGCGGCAACGGGCAGTTGCGCGGGCATCGAGAATTACAGCCGCTTCCTCACCGGCCGGCTTCCGGGGGAGCCGCCCCCTACCCTGTTCGAATATCTGCCGGAAAACGCGCTGCTGTTCGTCGACGAGAGTCACCAGACGATCGGGCAGGTCAACGGCATGGCGCGGGGCGACCATCGCCGCAAGATCACGCTGGCCGAATATGGATTCCGTCTGCCGAGCTGCATCGACAACCGCCCGCTGCGCTTCAACGAGTGGGACGCGATGCGCCCGCAGACCGTCTATGTCTCGGCGACGCCGGGCGATTGGGAGATGGAACAGACCGGCGGCGTCTTCGCCGAGCAGGTGATCCGCCCGACCGGCCTGATCGACCCGCCGGTGGAGATCCGCCCGGTTGAGAGCCAGGTCGACGACCTGATCCACGAGGCGCGCGAGACCGCCGCCAAAGGTTATCGCACCTTGGTGACGACGCTCACCAAGCGGATGGCGGAGGATCTGACCGAATATCTGCACGAGGCCGGCCTCAAGGTCCGCTACATGCACTCGGACACCGAGACGCTGGAGCGCATCGAGCTGATCCGCGACCTGCGCATGGGCGTTTACGACATCCTCGTTGGCATCAACCTGCTGCGCGAGGGGCTCGACATCCCGGAATGCGGGCTGGTCGCGATCCTCGACGCCGACAAGGAAGGCTTCCTGCGTTCGGAGACGTCACTGATCCAGACGATCGGTCGCGCCGCGCGCAACGTCGACGGACGGGTGATCCTCTATGCCGATCGCATCACCGGCAGCATGGAACGCGCGATGCGCGAGACCGAGCGGCGGCGCGAGAAGCAGGAAGCGTATAACGCCGAACATGGCATTACCCCGCAGACGATCAAGCGCAACATCGCCGACGTGATCAGCCATTTGTCGTCGCGCGACCAGGTGACGGTGGAGATCGACGAGGAACGCCCGCACATGGTGGGCCACAATCTGCGCAGCTATATCGAGGAACTCGAGAAGAAGATGCGCAAGGCTGCGGCCGACCTGGAGTTCGAAGAAGCCGGTCGCTTGCGCGATGAAATCCGTTCGCTGGAAGCGGAGGAACTCGGGTTGCCCGAGGCCGAGCGCAAGGCGCCGATCATGGGCCGCAGCAACGAGGGCAAGCCGGGCACACGCAAGACGCGGTTCGGCAAGACGCAGCGCAAGTTCGGGGGCGGCAGCCGAAGATAGGCTATGCCGCCTTGCCGGCCATCAGCCTGCCCCGCGCAGCACCGCGCGATCCTCGTCGTCCAGTTCCACCGGTTCGCCCGCACGGATCAGTTCGGCGAAGCCTTCGTTCGGCGTCATCACCGTCAAGGTGTAGAGCTTGGTGCTGCCGGTATTCTCCACGACATGCTCGGCGCCCGGCCGCAGCAGCAGCGCATCGCCCTTGGCGAGCGGCAACGCCTTGCCCTGGCAGTGGGCGATGCCCTCGCCGTGGAGCACATAGAAGAATTCATGCGCCACGCTGTGGCTGTTGGGCGGGGTCTTGCCGCCGACGGTGAAGATCTCGACCACGCAGATATTGGCGAAACCCTCGGTCTCGGGATCGAACAGCAGCGCGAAATAATTGGTGTCGGCGGGCGCGATGCGGAAGGCGGAAACCTCGGTCGCACGCGCGAGCAGGGCGGCGGGCAGCGTCATGGCGTACTCCTGATCGCATCGAGCGGATAGGCACTGATCTCGGCGAGCAAGGTGGCCAGACGTTGCGCGGCGAACGCGACCGCCACCGCGCCCTTGTCGGCGGTGGCAGGGCGCGGATCGCCGACCGCGCCGGATGGGTTCACATCCTGCGTCATCCAGCCCATGCCGACGCCCCCTTCCAGCCGCAGCACCTGATGATCGCGCTCGATCACGACGCCGACCGAGGGGAAATTCTCCATCTTCCCCGCCTTCACCACCTCGGGTCGGAGGTGCATCATCATCGAGGTTTCGATGTCGCCGGCATGGATGCCGTAAATCTCCTCGTCACGATCGAACAGACCTTCGGGCAACCCCAGCGCATAGCTGCTCGCCGCGACCGCGAGGATCGCGTGGCGCACGCGCAGGTCACGCACCACGACATCAACGAGCTGCGGCTGGCCGCCATGCGAGTTGAAGAGCAGCAGCTTGCGAAAGCCGGTGCGGACGACGCTGTCCGCCACGTCGGTCCACATCGCGATCAGGGTCGCTGCCCCGATGGAGAGCGTCCCGGGATAGGCGCCATGTTCGTTGCTCTTGCCGACGGGGAGCTGCGGCAGCAGATAGACGGGCACATCGTCGGCCACCAGCGGCGCCGCCGCGGCGATGATGCCGGCGTTGAGATCGGAGTCCACGGAAACCGGCAGATGCGGCCCATGTTGCTCGATCGCAGCCACCGGCATCACCGCGACCGCTCGGGCGGTATCGATGTCGCGGAAATCCTGCCAGCCAAGGTCTCGCCAATGATGCAGCATCAGCCCGCCCCGATCGCTGCCGTCAGCGCCGCGCCGGTGGTGACCAGCCCGAAGCATTGACGGATGTTGTAGAGCGTCGCCTGCGTGCAGAAGTCCGGCGAGGTGGTCGCCGCGCAATCTTCCAGCAGCACGCAATCATAGCCGAGAAAATTCGCGTCCTGCAGCGTGCACATCACGCACTGGTCGAGGTTGACGCCGGCGAACAGCAATGTCGTGACGCCGAGGTTGCGCAAGATGCTGTCCAGCGGCGTGTCCCAAAAGCCGGACATGCGATATTTGTCGACGCGGATGTCGCCCGCGACCGGCGCCAGTTCGTCGACCACCGCCGCCGCCCAGCTTCCCGCCTGCAGCACCTGTGCGCCATTGGAGGGCAAGGGCGCGCCGAGGCCGACGCCTTCCCCGTTCGGATCATAGACGCCGAGCAAGGCCGGGCTGATGTTGAGCAGGTCCGGCCGGTTGCCCCAGTTGAGCCACAGCACCGGCACGTCGGCGCCGCGCAGCGCGGGCAAGGTGGCGAGAAGTGGCGCGATCGGTGCGCGTGCAGGCGAGACATCGACACCGATCGAGGCCAGCCAGCCGTCCGGGTGGCAAAAGTCGTTCTGCATGTCGATCACGAGGATCGCGGTGCGCGCGAGATCGATGGTCAGCGCGCGAGGCTCGGCTGGGATATCGACGATGCGCGGCGCGATCATCGGGCGGACGAGGTCGACGCGTTCGGGCGAGACCTGCCAGCGATTGTGGCGCGTGGCGCCAAGCGGTTTCATGATTGTGCTTCCTTCCGCCGCGGCCGCGGCGTGACCAGAGTCGCCAGGAACACCAGCGCCGGCACGCAGCCGAAGAGCTGGAAGGCGAGCGCGAAGGATCCGGTCGCATCCCGGATGGCGCCACCGGCGAGCGAATTGAACGAGGAGATCGCGACCAAGGTGCAGATGATCGAGAACAGTTCGAGATTATGCTTCTTGCCGAAATATTCGAGCAGCAGCAGCGTTGAAGAGAGCGCGGTCAGCCCCACGCCGACGCCGGTCAGCACGGCATAGATCAGCAGCAGCGCCGGCGTCGTCGCGATCGACAGCGTCCAGACGCCGATCGTCGTGCAGGCCAGGCCGAACAGCAGCAGCAGCTTGCGGTTGACCACCTCGCCGATCGCGCCGCCCAGCAGCCGCGCCCCCACCTGCACCGCGGCTTCGAGGCTGAGCATGCCCGCCGCCACCGCCGGGGTGATGGCAAGCTGGGTAAGATGCGCCACCGACATGCTGGCGACGCAGCTCAGCACCAGCAACTGCGCCAGATAGGCGCCGAAGATCAGCCAGAATTGCGGTGCGCGCAGCGCCTCTCGGACCTCCCAGCCCTCTTCGGCGGCCGTCGCGGGCTTGGCGGCGGCGGCCTGAGCATGGGTATCGCTGCCCCGGCCCACGATCAAAGTGCAGAGCAGCCCGACAACCACGATGCAGGCGGCGAGCACCATCCACACCATCCGCCAATTGCCGTCGAAGCCGGACATGATGCTGAGCACGATCCACGGCCCCGCGACGCCGCCCAGCGAGCCTGAGGTGAAATAAATGCCGAACACCAGCGAGCGCCGGCTGAACATCGCCGAGAGCACATGCGTGCCCGGGATCAGCGCGAGCATCTGATAGCCGATGCCGCACAGGATCGTGCCGGCGAAGAAGGGCGCCAGCCCCTGCGCGCGGCTGAGGCAGAGCAGCCCGCCCGCCAGCACCACCGTACCGAGCAGCAGCGGCGCGCGCACGCCGAAGCGGCGGATCAGCCGCGCCGGCACGAAGGAGGATGCCGCGCAGGAAACGCCGAGCAAGGTGAAGCCCAGCCCCGCCTGCGTCCAGCTCCAGCCCAGTTCGGTGACCATCGACGGCAAGGTGACGCCGAGCGCCGAGAAGGTCGCGGCGAAGCCGAAGAAGAACAGCGCGCTGAACGAGAAGAGAACCGCGATCGCCCAGCGCCCGAGATGCGTCGTCCCCGCGGCATCGGGTGCCGCGGTCAGCCGGGCGGCCCAGCCGCCGGCGCTGCGCGTCGCGATACTCATGCCGCGAGCCCGCCCTGCCCGCTGATCCACAGCCGGTAGACGAGGCGCTCATAGCGTTTGTCGTCATATTCAGTGGCGCGGTGCATCGTGTAGCGGTTGTTCCAGACGAGGATGTCGCCCGCTTCCCATTTGTGGCGGTAGACGAAGCGATCCTGCGTGGCATGCGCGATTAGATCCCGCACGCGCTGGCGGCCGGCCTCGGGCTCTTCGCCGAGGATTTCCTTGGTCGATCCGCTGCTGAGATAGAAATTGCGGCTGCCGTCCGGCCGGGTCAGCACCAACGGGTGGACGACGTCCGGCGCGCGCTCGGCCTGTTCCGCGGTCACCACCGATCGCGCCTGCGGATCGAGCTGGCCGATCAGATAGACGAAGCTGTGCAGCACCTGCTTGTCCGCGATCGCCGCACGCTCCGCCTCGGGTAGCGCCTCAAAGGCGGCGCGCATGTCGGCCAGCAAGGTGTCGGCGCCTTCGGGCGGGGTTTCCAGCGCGTAGAGCACGGTCGTGTCGAGCGGCTCGCGCAGATAGGAGCCGTCGGTGTGCCAGCCCATGCCGTCGCGATGGACGCCGATACGCTTGCCATCCACTTCCTTGTTGGAAAGGATGTAGATCGTTGGATAGCCGGGCAAGGTGAACTGCTCGCGGGTATGATCCTCGAGCGGACCGAGCGCGGCGCCGAAGCGGGTGAGCTGGTCCGGCGTGAGGGACTGGCCGCGGATCACCATCACGCTGCCTGCGCGATAGAGCGCCGCGATCTCGTCCAGTTCGGCGTCACTCGCGGTCGCGAGGTCGAGGCCGGAAACCTCGGCGCCGAAGCCGTCGCCGATCGGCGTGACCTTGAAGCGCGTCTCGGTGGCTGTGTCGGACATGGTTCAACCCTTGCTGGCGGAGGTGATCGGCGTGACGGTGGCGCCGGCGCGCGTGCGGCGCAACGCGGGCGGCTTGGGGCCATCGCCGCGGACTTCGGTTTCGCCATGCTCGCGCAGCAGCTTGAGCAGGCGGCGGCGGACGATCAGGCCGGGATGGTCGGAGATCATCGATCCTTCCTCGCCCGTGCTCGCGTCGAGCGGCGCATCGAAATCGGTCGATTCCAGAATCTCGCGATCCTCCTCGATCACCGCCGCATCCCACGCCACCAGCTCGGCGGTGGAGCAATCCTCCTCGCGGTCGTTGCGGTAGAGGATCTGCGCGATGTGGATGCTCTTGTCGTCGATCGGCGTCGCGCAATTGAAGATGATGTGGCGCATGCCGGTGGGATATTCGATGTCGAGCCGCCGGCAGAAGGGCAGGTACCAGCGGTTGCGCAGGCGGCGCTCCACCATCGGCGCGTCGGTGCCGGTCACCCGGTGCGATTCCGGCGGGTTGCGGATTTCCACCGTCGCATCCGCCTCGAACCCGAAATCGGTTTCGTTGAGCTGGTATTTCTTGGGAACCGGCTGCTCCACCTGCCCGAACGTGCCCTTGTGAACGAACGAGAAATGGGCGTTGTCGAAAGAGTTTTCCATGAACCGCAGCGGCGCGGTCTGCCAGCTCTCGTTGAACTGGTGGATGCGGCGATACTCCGGCAGATCATCCTCGACGATCGTCGGAATGTCGGAGATCGGCTCACCCAGGCAGACCCACGCATAGCCGTAGCGGGCGACGCAGCGATAGGCGTCGACGCCGAATTCGGGCAGCGGCTTGTCCGCCGCGAATTGCGGGATGCGGGTCAGCTTGCCGCCGCGATCATAGGTCCAGCCATGATAGCCGCAGACGATATTGCCCTTGTCGCACCAACCCTTGGAGAGCTTCGCGGTGCGATGGCAGCAGCGGTCGCGCAGCGCGGCGGGCTCGCCCTCGGCATCGAGGAACAACACGATATCCTCGCCCATCAGCCGGAACGGCCGCGGGCCATCGGCGAGAGCGCTCAGCGGGTGCGTCGCATACCAGAAATTGCGCAGCACCGGCTGCTTGGTCGTCAACATTCACTTTTCCCCTGTTGGGCCGGCTCTGCCCCTAAGCGGGACTGGCAGAGCCGGCCCGAGCAAGTCTTCAGAAGCGGTAGGAAACGGTGCCGAACACCTGACGCGGATTGACATATTCGACGCTGGTGGTGAGCGCCCCGTACGGATCGGTGAACAGCGAGTTCACGCCATTCCTGTCGAACAGGTTCTGCGCCGAGACCGAGAAGGTGAAGGCGCTGTCGTGCGGGGCATATTGCACCGACGCGTTGAACAGCGTGTAGGCCGGTACCTTGTCGAGCGGACCGCCATCGAAGATGCGCGAGTTGAAGCTGCCGCGATAGACCACCTCGCCCCGCAAGGTGAGCTGCCCGGCCCCGACATCGGCATCATAGGTGGTCGAGAAATTGCCCTGCACGCCGGGCAGCTTCGCGACCTTGTTGCCGTTGGTGTTCTGCAGATTGTTCTGCACCGCCGCGATGATCGACGGGTTATAGCCATAGCCCGTCACATAGGGCTGCGGCAGGCCGAGCGCGATCGCCTGGGCGCGGCGGATGGCCAACGCGCCCTGGCTGTCCATCGTGAAGAAGTCGCCCTTGAACTCGCCCTTGGCGAGCGACAGCATGCCGTCGAACCGCAGGCCGTCCATCGGCAGTATCGAGGCTTCGAACTCGGCGCCGTAAATCTCCGCGTGCGGGATGTTCCAGCTACCGCCCGAATTCACCCGCGGGTCCTCCGCGGTGAACTGATAATCGTCATACCAGTAATAGAAGCCCGAGGCGTTCAGCCGCACCTTGCGATCGAAGAACTCGTTCTTGGTGCCGATCTCGATCGCGTCGACCATTTCCTTCTTGTAGGATTGCGGCACCTGCACCGAACCCTGGTTGAAGTTGACGCCGCTCGGCTTGTAGCCGCGCGAGAGCGTCGCATAGACCATGTTGGAGGGCGTGATCTGATAGTCGATGCCGAGCTTGCCGGTGAAGGCGTCGCTGGTCACCCGGCGCGGCGCGGCCGGGCCGAACTGGTTGAAGAAGTTGACCGGCTGGCCGGTCGTCTTGTCCCAGCTATAGCGCAGGCCCGCGGTGAGCGAGAGCGCGTCGGTGGCGTGGTAGGTCGCCTGGCCATAGCCGGCCACGGAGGTGTGCTGATAGGGGCTGTAGGTCGCGAAGACAATCGGCATGCCCTGATAGGTCAGCGCCGGACCGCTGCCGAGCGACAGATAATCCTTCAGCGCGCGCTGGCGCAGGAAGAAGCCGCCGACCGTCCAATCGAGCGGGCCGCCGGCCTGCGAGGCGAGCGACACTTCCTGGGTGAACGCCTTGCTGCGATCGTTCCAGCGCACGGTGTGGACGTAGAAGCTGCCGGCGAGGCGATCGGTGTCGGCGGTCTGCTCCTTCAGCATATATTGATAGGCGGTGACCGACTTCAGCGTCGCGAAATCGCCGATGTCATAGGACAGCGACAGATCGACCATCCGCGTCTTCAGTTCGAAGGTGCTCGGATAATCCTGGTTGACGGTGCGCGCGCCCGGCGTGGTATCGAGCACATTCTTCTGCAGCGCGCCGTTGCGATCGGTGTCGAAGGTCTGCGCGGAGAGGATCGCGGTGAAATCGCTGCTCGGCTGCCACAGCAGCGAGCCGCGCAGGCCGAGATTGTTGGCATCGTCCAGATCATATCCGGAGCGATTGGCCACGCCGATCGACTTGCCGTAGCCGTCATGGCGCAGATATTGCGCGCTGACCCGTGCCGCCATCGTATCCGAGATCGGGATGTTCAGCCCGGCGCGCGCCTTGGCATAATTATAATTTCCATAGCTCAGCGCAACGTCGCCGCTCGTTTCGCCGATCACCGGCTTCTTCGTGATCACGTTGATCGCGCCGCCGGTCGAGGTCTGGCCGAACACGGTGCCCTGCGGCCCGCGCAGCACCTCGACACGCTCGACGTCGAGCAGATCCTGCGCCAGCGCCATGACGTGCGCGACGTAGACGCCGTTGATGTGGAAGGCGACGCCCGGCTGCGAATTCGGGTTGGCGGAGGTCTCATAGCCGATGCCGCGGATCGAGATGATGCGCGCGCTGCCTTCGCTCTTGGAGATGCTGAGGCCGGGCACGATGCCGTTGAGATCGTTGAGTTCGTTGGCGTTGCGGCGCTGCAGTTCGTCATTGCCGACGACGGTGATCGACAGCGGCGCGCGTTGCAGCGTGGTTTCACGCTTTTCACCGACGACGACGATGTCGTTGAGCCCCTCATCGCCTTCAGCGGCGGGTGCGCGCGCCGCGGCGTCTGCCCCGGCGGACTGCGCCGATGCCACCCCCGGCATGAGCGCGATCAAGGACGCGCCGCCGAACAGCAGCGCGGATTTGTATATGTTTTTGACCATCATAAAGTGACCCCAATGTGAATTGCGGTTCACTCCCCCAGCACGTGCCGACTTGTTTCTTCGGCTCTTTTTCGTCGTCGCCAAGCCCACAGAATGACTGGCCCGATGGCTGATCGTGACCTGTCGCTCGACTCCGACAGCGCTGACTAGACCATAGGACACCGGTGCCCCAAAGAACTGTTTTGCTCTCACACCGATGCCTTTAAGGCCTCACTCGACGCGGTGTCGATCCGACGCCGCAAATGAGGATCGACGCATGCTGCACGCGCGCCTGCTGCGCTATATCGACGAGGTCGCCCGCAGGGGCTCGATCCGCAAGGCGGCGACGCATCTCAACATCGCCTCCACCGCGATCAACCGCCAGATCATCGCCTATGAGGAGGAACTGGGCACCCAGATCTTCGAGCGGCTGCCGCGCAGCGTGCGGCCGACCGCTGCGGGCGAGGTGCTGCTCCAGCATATCCGCAACACGCTGAAGGAACATGATCGCGCGCAGGCGGAGATCGCCGCGCTGCAAGGGCTGCGCGGCGGCAGCGTGGCGATCGCCACCTTCGAAAATCTCGCGGCAAACCTGATGCCGCAGGTGTCGCAGGCGTTCCGGCGCAGCCATCCGCGCATCCAGGTCAATGTGTTCAGCGTGTTCCGCCAGCAGCTTCCGCAGGGGCTGGCGAGCGGCGAATATGATCTTGCGCTCGGCTACAACATTTCCTCGACGCCGGGCTCCTCGGTGCTGCACGAGTTCGAGACGCGGCTGGGCGCGGTGGTCTCCCCCGATCACCCCCTTGCCGCCGAGCCCGCCGTGCGGCTGAGCGATTGCACCACCTATCCGATCATCGTCGGCAACGAGACGATGAGCATCTATGGCATCATCCATGACGCCTTCGCGCAGGCCAATCTGATCTTCCGCCCCCAGATCGTCTCCAACTCGGTGAGCTTCATGAAGCATCTCGCGCGGCGGCAGGAGGGCGTGACCTTCATGACCCCGGTCGACATCGCCGAAGAGGCGGCGCGCGGCGAGCTGGTCTATGTGCCGATCCGCGACCGCGTGGTGCGGCCGCAGCCGCTGAGCCTGATCTACCGCAAGAACGGTACGCTCAATTCCGCGGTCAGCCGGCTGGCGGAAGAGATACGCGTCGAGCTGCGGGCGCAGCTCGCATGAACGGCGATGCCGCCCCCGCAACGCGCAAGCGCGACGCCGAACGCACCCGTGCCGCACTGTTCAGGGTGGCGACGCGCGAGTTCGGGACGCACGGCTTCGCTGGTGCCCGGATCGAACGGATCGTCGCCGGCGCTGGTTGCAACATCCGGATGATCTACCATCATTTCGGCAGCAAGGCGGCGCTCTACCAGGCGGTCGTCGAGGGCGCCTATGCCGACCTCCGCGCGGAGGAGGCGAAGCTCGACCTCGACCTCGACGATCCCTTCGGCTGCCTCGACACGCTGCTGCGCTTCACCATGCGCTATTTCGCCAGCCACCCGCATCTCGAAGGGCTGATCCGATCCGAAAACGACACGCGCGCCCGCGTCGTCGGCACCTCCCACGCGATCCGCGCGTCGAGCGATCGGCTGAAAGAGCGGCTGGAAACGATCGTCGCCGCCGGCGAGGCGAAGGGACTGTTTCGCCCGGGCATCGATCCGCTGCAGCTCTATGTCACCATCACCGCGCTCAGCCGCTTCCACCTCGCCAACGGCTATTCGCTGTCGGCGGTGCTGGACGTCGACCTACGCAGCACCGAATGGCGGCGCGGCTGGGCCGATTATGCGGCGGAACTCGTGCGGCGCTATGTCGCGGTTACGGGATAGGTGCGACCGTTCGGCGTCACCCGATCCTCGCCGCAATCACTCCCTTCGCCTCAAGTTCTGCCGCAAGCGCCATCAGCATCCGGTCCCTGCCCGGCGCCGCGATCAGTTGCACGCCCAAGGGCATTCCCGGCACGTCGGCGAGCGGCGCCGCCACCACGGGCAGGCCGATATAGCTGATCGGCTGGGTGTAGAGCCCCAGATTGGCGCGCGCCGGGGCGGGCTTGCCGTCGATCGGGATTACTGGATCGTCGATCAGCGGCGCAGGGCCATAGACCACCGGCGCGATCAGCACGTCGTGCTGCGCGAAGGCGGCGGCGGCGTGGCCGCGGAAGATGGCGCGGAACGCCTTCGCATCGTCATAGGCGGCGCGGGGCAGCGCGGCGCCGGCGATCAGCCGGTCACGCGTCGCCGCGTCGAATTCCAGCGCGCGGGTGCGCAGTTCGGGCAGATGGAACTGGCCGCCCTCATAGCCTGTCATCAGGAACGCCGCCGAGCGCGCCTGCGCGACCTGCGGCAGTTCCACCGTCTCCAGACCGCCCAGCGCCGCCGCCAAGCGATCGAGCGCCGCGCTCATCTCAGGCGCGAGGTTGCGCCGGAACCAGCCGCCCAGCATCGCGATCCGTGCGGGCGCCGCGGGCAGTTCGCCATCGCCGCGCAGCACCGCGTCCACCACGGCGAGATCCGCCGCCGACGCCGCGAATGGGCCGATATCGTCGAGGCTGTCGACGAACGGATAGGCGCCCGCCATCGGCAGCGAGCCATGGCTGGGTTTCAGGCCATAGATGCCGCACAGGCTGGCCGGGATGCGGATCGAGCCGTTGGTGTCCGACCCCAAGGTGAACGGCAGCATGCCCGACGCCACCGCCGCCGCCGAACCGCCAGACGAGCCGCCGGCGAAGCGCGCGGGATCGTGCGGGTTGCGGGTGATGCCCCAATGCGCATTGTCCGTGACGAAGCCATAGGCATATTCGTCCATGTTGAGCGTGGCGACGAGCACCGCGCCGGCCGCCGACAGCCGTCGGATCGCCTCCGCATCCTCGGTCGCGGGCGGCGCATCCCGCCGCATCCCGGCACCGGCGGTGGTCGGCAGGCCGATCACGTCGAACAGGTCCTTCACGCCATAAGGCACGCCGGCGAGCGGCCCCGGATCGATGCCGGCTGCGACCTTCTCGTCCACCCCGCGCGCTTCCACGATCGCACGCTCGGCGAGCAGCCGCGTCGCGGCGTTGATGCCGTCATTGCGCGCCTCGATGCGCTTGAGCGCCTCACCCGCGATATCGACTGCGCGCATCTGCCGGCCGCGGACGGCGGCGGCAATCTTCAGAACCCCGGTCACGCGCCGCGCGCCTCGCGCAGCACCGCCCAATGATTGGCCAGCAGTCGCGCATTCATCGCCACGCCGGGCACGCAGTCGGCCGGCATCTCCATCGCGAGCGTTTCGGCGACCGTAGCCGCCACCGCTTCATCGGTCTCCGGCAGCGCGGGCGGGTCGGAAGGCGGAGAAGCGGTCATGATGGCCTCGATCAATAGGTAATAATTTTCTTAATAACGCGAAGATTTCGCTCGGCCAAGCGCGCTTGTTCGCCTTCCGCCGCGCGCGTAGGGCAAGCGTAGTTCTTCCATGCCAAAACGGGTGAAACGACGATGTACATGGGTCTGGTTCAGGGTGTGGCGCGCGTCGCGAGGGCTGAAACGCTGCCGGGCAGAATCGCGCTGACCCTGGAGTTCCCCGATCCGCTGACCGACAATCTCGTGCTGGGTGCCAGCGTGTCGATCGAGGGCGTCTGCCTGTCAGTGACCAGCATCGACGGCAACCGCATCGGCTTCGACGCGACCAAGGGCACGCTGGAGAAGACCAATCTCGGCACGCTGAGCCGCGACCGCGTCAACATCGAACGCTCGGCGAAGATGGGCGACGAGATCGGGGGCCACATCGTCGCCGGCCATGTTTCCGGCACCGCCGAGATCGTCGGCATCGACACGACCTCGGACGAGCATATGTGGATCAAGTTCCGCGTGCCGATGCCCTGGGCGAAATATGTGTTCGTCCACGGCTTCCTCGCGGTGAACGGCTGCAGCCTGACCGTGGCGGAGCAGGAGGGCGACGTGTTCACCGTCAACCTGATCCCCGAGACGATCCGCCAGACTACCTTCGGCCTCTATCGCGTGGGCGACCAGGTGAATTTCGAGGTGGAACACCAGACGGTGGTGCTGGTGGAAACGATCGAACGGACGATGACCGCGGCGGCGGAGCGGCTGTTTCCGAAGGTTGGCTGACCTCAGGCCTTCGCCCGCGCCGTCCGGCTGCGTATCAACACCGCAAGCATCGACACCGCCGTCACCGTCGCCACCGCACGGAAGGCGCCGTGGCGGCCGAGCAGTTCGCTGATCGGCTCGATCACCAGCGGGTTGAGGAAGTCGCCAAGGAAGATCGCCGAATAGAACATCGCGATCGCGCGATCGCGAACCGAAGGAGCCGCCACAGCGGTCAATGTCGTGATCATGTGCGGCAGGAACAGCCCGGCGGCGAGCCCGGCAATCAGGCAGCCAAGCGACGCGACGGCGACACCCTGCGAGAAGCCCAACGTCGCCAAGCCAACGGTCCAAAGCGCGAAGACCAGCGCGAAGCAGGCGCGCGAGTTCAGCCGGCGGCGAACCGTGCCATAGCTGAACCCGCCGATCGCCGCGCCGACCGGTGCGAGCACCGCCACGCGGGCCACGCGCGAGGGCGCGGAAATGCCGATCTCGCCGAGCAGGAACGACAATTGCGTGTTGGTCATCATCAGCACGATGCCGAAGCCGACGATTGCGGCATAGAAGGGCCACAGCGCGGCGAGCCCCTGCCCGGCTACGCGTTCGGCCGATACGACTGGCGCCATCACCGGACGTCGCCCGGCGAGTGCCATGACCAGCAGCAGCCATCCGATCAGATAGACCGCGAAGGGCAGTCGCCAGCCCCCCAACATGCCCAGTTCGCCACCGATCAATATGCCGAGAATCCCCCCGATGGACCCCAGCGCGCCCTTGATGCCGATCAGCCGCGCGCGCGGTTCGGGCGGATAGAGCGCGGCGATCAGCGCGGTCGAGGCGATACCGATGAACGAGGCGGCGATGCCGAGCAGGAAGCGTGCCGCGAGCATCAACGTGGAGCCATCGCTCCACAGCCCCGCGGAGCCGGTGAGGCCGTAGAGCGCGAAGCCGGCGACCAGCAGCCGCCACGCGCCGACCAGACGGATCGCCGCGGCGCTGAGGAAGCCGCCGGCGATGAGGCCGAGCGCGGGCGCGGTCATCACCGCCTGCGACAGCGCGGCGCCGCCGCTCCCGAAGTGCGCGGCGAGCAGCGGCAGCACCGGGATCAGCACGACGAGGGTCAGCGCGGTCGTCGCCGATCCGCTCATCAGCGCGAACAGCAGCAGCCGGTCCCGCAGCATCAGGCGCTTCCCAGGATCAGCCCGCTGGTCGGCACGCCGGTACCGGCGGTGACCAGCACCGGCCCATTGCCCGGCACCTGGTTGACCGAGGTGCCGCGCACCTGCCGCACCCCCTCGGCAATGCCGTTCATGCCGTGGATATAGGCCTCGCCCAGCTGCCCGCCATTGGTGTTGACCGGCAGCCGCCCGCCGATCTCGATCCCCTCATCCTTGATGAAATGGCGCGCGCGGCCGGGCGGCGCGAAACCGAACGCCTCGATCTGCGGCAGCACGAACGGCGAGAAATGATCGTAGAGCGTGGCGGTGCGGATATCACCCGGCCCGACCCCAGCCTGCGCATAGAGCTGCGCCGCGACCAGATCCATTTCGGGCAGGCGCGAGATATCGGCGCGGTAATAGCTGGTCATCATCTGCTGGTCATCGGCGGCGCCCTGCGCGGCGGCCCGGATGATCGCAGGCGGCTGGCGCAGCTTCGCCGCGCGGGCGGCGCTCGTCACCACCAGCGCGACGGCACCATCGGATTCCTGGCAGCAATCGAGCAGATGCAGCGGCTCGACGATCCAGCGTGAGGCCTGATGCTCGTCGAGCGTGATCGGCTGGCCGTGGAACCAGGCCGCCGGGTTGGTCGCCGCGTGGCGCCGGCAGGCGACCGAGACCCGCCCGAAATCCTCCGATGTGGCGCCCGTCTCGTGCATGTAGCGCTGCGCCGCCATCGCCACCCAGGATGCGGGCGACACCAGCCCGAAAGGCACATAATAGCCGTAATGCGCGGACTCCGCATTGGGCACGGGCGGCGGCGTGTAGCCGCTGCCGAAGCGATATTGCGACCGCTCGTTCATCGCGCGGTAGCAGACGACCACCTCGGCGACACCCGTCGCCACCGCCATCGCCGCCTGCATCACCGGCGCGCAGGCGCCGCCGCCGCCATAATGGATGCGGCTGAAGAATTTGAGTTGGCGGCCACCGATGTTGCGGAAGACCTCGATCTCCGGGTTGTTGTCCATCGTGTAGGTCGAAAGGCCGTCGACCTCCTCGCGGTCTATGCCCGCGTCCGCCAACGCCGCGGCGATCGCCTCGACCGCCAGACGCAGTTCGGACCGGCCGCTGTTCTTGGAAAATTCGGTGGCGCCGATGCCGACGATCGCGGCCTGCCCGGAAAGCGGACCCGTCATGCCGTCTCTCCCCGATCGAGTGTGATTGTGGCGGTGACATGCTCGCCAATCGCGTTGCGGCCGCTGACCGCGACCTCGACCCGGCTGCCCTCGACGCGCGCGACATTGCCGTTCAGCCGCATCGTGTCGCCGACGAAGTTCGGCGCGCCCAGCCGGATCTCGACCGCCGCAATTCGAGCGTTCGTGCCGCACCAGTCGGAGACGTAGCGCTGGACGAAACCGTTGGTGGTCAGGATGTTCATGAAGATGTCCGGCACGCCGGTCGCCTGCGCGGCGGCCTTGTCATGATGGACATTCTCGAAATCATTGGTGGCGATGGCACCGGCGACGATCGCCGAGGCGGTGATCGGCACCACCAGTTCGGGCAGCGCCTGCCCCACGGTCACGTCCTTCATGCGAGCGGCTCCGTCTGTCCGGTGGCGACTGCGGCGCCGATGGCGGCAAGCATCGGGCCGGCGCCGCCCAGCGCCTCGCCGATCTGCGTGGCGGTCAGGAAATAGCGATGGATGGGATAAGTGATGTCGGCTCCAATACCGCCGTGCAGATGCTGCGCAGCATGGGTGACGCGGTGTCCGCCGAGCGCCGCCCAATATTTGGCGGTGGCGATATCGGCGGGGCGGGCATCGCCCTGATCGATCTGCCACGCCGCGAGCAGCGCGGTCGATCGCATCGCCTCGACATCGATGAAGGCGTCGGCGGCGCGCTGCTGCACCGCCTGCATCGACCCCAGCGGCTTGCCGAACTGGATGCGGTTGCTGGAATAATCCGCTGTCCGCCGCAATGCTTCGGCGGCGACACCCACCTGCCGCAGCGCCAGCGCAACCTGCGCGCGCTGGACCAGTTCGGAGACGACCGCCCCCTCCCCCACCCGCGCATCGCCGGCCACCACCGCGCGATCGAGCGTGACCAGCGCCTGCGGCTCGCCACTGGTCGAACGCTGCGGCGCGATGGTGATGCCGGGGCCAGACGGATCGACGAGGAACAAGCCCGGCCCGTCCGCCGTGGTCGCGGTGACCAACAATGCCTCGGCCTCCGCACCATAGGGCACTGCATATTTGACACCGGACAGCCGCCAGCCATTGCCGTCCGCTTCGGCGAGCGTGGTGGGCCGTGCCGGATCGACACCGCCGGCTTCCTCGATCGCCACGGCGACGAGCGTCTCACCGGCAAGGATGCGCGGCAGCCAGCCGGATTGCGTGGCGCCACCGTGCGCGTCCAGCGCCCAGGCGGCCAGCGCGACCGTCGCGGTCAAGGGTACCGGCGCCAATGTCCGCCCCTGTTCCTCCAGCAGCAGACCAAGCTCGATCATGCCGAGCCCGAGCCCCCCGCCCGCTTCGGACAGGGCAATGCCGAGCAGCCCGGCCTCGGCCAAGGTCTGCCACAGCGCCTTGTCATAGGGCTGGCCGCTGTCGGCGAAGGCGCGGATCGCGTCGTCGCTGCAGGCGTCGTCGAAGATGCGCGCGGCCAGATCGCGCAAGCTGCGCTGGTCGTCATTCAGGTTGAAATCCATCGGGCGCCTCCTTCAGGCCAGCCGGAAGGCGGGGAGGACATAGCCGGGCTCGACCTCGACGAAGTCCGCGACCACGGCGCGCCCGATCGCGACATCCTCCGGCGGGGCATCGAGCATGTTGGCGACAATGCGCACACCCTCCTCAAGCTCGACGAGCACGATCGGCAGCGGATAATCGAACCCCGGCAGGCGCGGCTGGTGCATGATGACGAAGCTGTGGATCGTACCGCGCCCGCTCGCCTCGACGATGTCGAAGTCGAGGCTGCCGGTCTTCGGATCCATCGGCCCCGGCGGATGGCGCAGGCGGCCATTCCACGACTGGAACAGCAGTTTGCGTTCGTTCAGGCCATTCCAGAAGAAGGCGTTGTCATGCGTGATCGCCGGGCGCGGATGTGGGAAGGCCGGCGCCTGATCGGCGGGCGCCGGCGCTTTCGGCTGCGCGAGATTGGGTTTGAACTTCAGCACCCGGAAGGTCATCCGCCCTACCGGCTCGTCACCCACCGAGAAGGCGAATTCGAGCGTGACGAAATGACCGATGCCGAGGCCGGTGCGCTTCTCGTCCGACACGTCGGCGACGATCGGCGTGGAGGTCACGACATCGCCCGGCCGCAGATAGCGCTGATACTCCTGCCGCACATTGGTCGCGACGACGCCGGTATAGCCGGCATCGTCGAACAGCGAGAGCACCGCCATGCCGTCCTCGGCGGTGCGCCCGCCGGGGCGGTAGGGCGCCATCGCCCACACGTCGAGCATGGCCGGCGGAGCGACGATGCCGGGATGGCCGGCGGCGCGTGCGGCATCCTCGTCGAGATAGATCGGGTTGGTCTCGCCCATTGCCTCGCACCAGCGGCGGATCATCGGCAGGTTCACCGCATCGCGCGCGGTGGCGGGTCGGGTGGCGGGCTTGCCGATCCAGCCGCGCGCTTCATCGAGCAGCGCCGACATCAGCGCGCGCCCCGCGGCATGCCGAGGCCGACCTGCGCGACCATGTCGCGCAGCACCTCCGCCGTGCCGCCGCCGAACGTGTTGATCTGGCATTTGCGATATTCGCGCTCGATCCGCCCGCGCAGCACCGCGCCGGGCGAGCCGTCGCGGATGAGGCCGGCCGGCCCCAGCACGTCGAGCAGCAGCCGCATCACCTTGATCATCCCCTCCGTACCGAACACCTTAAGCCCCGAGGCGAGGTCGGCACGGGTGGAGCCCGTCGCCACCTCCGCCGCCACCCGGTTGCCCATCACCCCGATCGCGCGCAGCAGCGCATAGGCCTCGCCCAGCGCCGCCTGCACCCACGGCACATCGAGCAGCCGGCCGGCGCCGGACGGCGTCTCGCGCGCCCATTCCACTACCTGATCGAAGCAGCCATTGCCGGCATAGGTCAGCGCGGCGAGGCCGATGCGCTCATGATTGAGCTGCTCGGCGATCAGCCGCCAGCCGCCGTTGACCGCGCCGATCACCATGTCTGCAGGCACGCGGACATCCTCGTAATAGGTCACGTTGGTACGGAACCCGCCCACCGTCCAGATCGGCGAAACCGAGAAACCGGGCAGCTTCGTGTCCATCATCAGGATGGTGATGCCCTTGTGCGGTGGCGCGTCTGGATCGGTGCGGACCGCGAGGAAGATGTAGTCGGCGCCCTCCGCGCCACTGGTGAAGATCTTCTGGCCGTTGACGACATAGTCGTCGCCATCGCGCACGGCGCGCGTCTTGAGGCTGGCGAGGTCGGTACCCGCACCCGGCTCCGAATAGCCGATCGCGAAGATCAGCTCGCCGGTGGCAATGCGCGGCAATATGTCCTGCTTCTGCTTCTCGGTGCCCAGCCGCATCAGCGCCGGGCCGACGGTATTGACGGTGACGAAGGGGAACGGTGCCTCGGCAAGCACCAGTTCCTCGAGGAGGATCTTCTGCGTCAACGGATCGAGCCCGCGGCCGCCATAGCCGGCGGGCCAGCCGGGGGTGAGCCAACCGTCCTGCCCCATCTTGCGGATCACCGCGCGATAGGTGTCGCCGGACTCGGCATCGACCGTGGCGGCGCGGACCTCCGGCGTCATGATCGCATCAAGATAGGCGCGGAATTCGGCGCGGAGCGCCTTTTGCGCGGGGGTGAAATCGACGTGCATGAGGAACTCCTAGCCCCTCCCCTGCAGGGGAGGGGTTGGGGTGGGGAATGAGAGGGCGCTGGATCTGGAGAATAGGTGCCGGGTGAACAGGCCCCACCCCAACCCCTCCCCTGAAGGGGAGGGGCTCATGAGCTTGGCGCCTCGAACGGCGCGATGCCGAGGCGCGTCAGCACCGACTCATCCAGCGGCACATAAGCCCCCGCCTCCGGGTCGGCGACGAACAGCGGATCGCCATCGCAGCGCGCCGGATCATAGCCTTCGCGCTGCAGCTCGATCTTGCGCAGCTTGAACGTCGTCGTCATGTCGGCGCTCGCGGTCAGGCGAACGAACAGCGGCACCGCATAAGGTGCGAGATGCGCGATTGCGAAGGCGTGGAACGCGGCGCCATCGAAGCTGCCGCCCTCGTCATAGGTCAGCGCGGCCATGCCCGCGCGCCCCTCCGCCCCCGGCACCGCGACGCCATAGACATTGACGACCGACGGCCCGGCGAAGCCGGACAGCACCGTCTCGACCTCCTGGGTCGAGACATTCTCGCTCTTCCAGCGGAAGGTGTCACCGACGCGGTCGACGAAGAAGAAATAATCATCCTCGTCGAAGCGCACGAGATCGCCCGAGCGGAACCAGCGGTCGCCGGGCTTGAACAGGTCTCGCATCAGCTTGGCTTCGGTCGCCTCCGCCGAGGTATAGCCTTCGAAGAAGCCGCCGACGCCGGTGCCGTCGAGCACCTCCGCCACCAGTTCGCCCACCTCGTGCGGCCCCGCCTCAACGAAGCTGCCATCGGCAGCGCGGACATGCTCGCCCTTGCCCACATCCCATTTCAGCACGCGGATGTTGGTCGCCTGCGGATAGGGCAGCCGGCCGACCGATCCCGGCCGCCCATCGACATTGGTAATGCCGTAATTGGCCTCGGTCGATCCCAGCCCCTCGATGATGTTGGATACGCCGAAGCGCCCGGTGAAGGCGGCCCACAGGTCCGGCTTCAGCCCGGCACCACTCATCACCCGCAGGCTGTGGTCGCGATCATCGGGCGACGGCGGCGTCGCCATCAGATAGCGGACGATCTCGCCGATATAATAGACCGCGGTGATGCGGTGCCGGCGGACGTCCGCCCAGAAGCCCGATCGACTGAACTTGCGGCGCAGCACGAAAGGCCGCCCGGCCGCCAGCGCGACAGAGGGCACCACCATCCCACCGGCGCCGTGATAGAGCGGCAGCACGCAATAGTGGACGTCGTCCGCGCCGAACTGCATCAGCCCGGTCATCATCTCGCCGGCGTTGAGGAAGCGCATGTGGCTCATGCGCGCCGCCTTGGGCAGCCCGGTCGTGCCCGAGGTGAAGATGAGATAGAGCGGATCGGCCATCACCACGCCACGCCGCCAACCGCGGGGCGGGTTTTCGGCTGAGGCGGCGTTCATTGCCGCATCGAAATCGCGCCAGCCATGGTCGCTGCGGTCGGCGCCGGTTTCGGATTGCTCGAAGATCAGGTCGGGAAGCGCTGCGGGATCGACACTCGCGATGGTCGCTGCGAGTTCGGATCCCACGATCAGCGCCTTCGCTTCGACCTGACGCAACGCATGGCCGAGTACCTGGCCGGTCGCGCTGGTGTTGAGCAGCGCGGTGACGATCCCGGCCTTGGCCAGCCCCAGCCAGATCATCACGAATTCGGGCCGGTTGAGCATCAGCAGCGCGACGACATCGCCCTTCACCAGCCCCACCTCATGCGCGGCATGGGCGACGCGGTTGGCGCGCGCATTCATCGCGGCGAAGTTGATCGCCTGATCCTCGAACAGGATGAAAAGCGTGTCGGCGGCGTCGACCGCGCGCTCTTCCAGCCTGTCGGCGGTGGTATAGGCCATGTCGCGCGCGAAGCCGGCGACGCGCTGATAGCCGCGCATCAGCCGGCGCATCGATTCCTCGCGCGAGGGGACGATGAAGCCGTTCATGCCGCCTCCACCGCGCGGCGATCGATGAAGGCGATCAACGCCGCCAGGAACGCGTCATTGTCGTCGCCTGCCACCATGTGGTGGGCACCGGCGATCGGCACGACCTCCGCATCGGGCAGCAGCGCGCGGAACCGCGCCGCGCCTTCCGCCGAGACGATCTCGCTGGCGGTGCCGTGCACCAGCAGCAACGGCTGTTCCACCGCGCGCGCCGCGGCGGACAGGCGATGGTTGATCGCGTCCATATCCCACCCGCCCTGCGGCCGGACGAAATTGGGATCCCAATGCCAGTACCAGCGCCCGTCATGGCGGTGGCGCAGGTTACGTGACAGGCCGTCGAGGCGTTCGGGCCTTGGCCGGTGCGGCAGATAATCGGCGATCGCATCCGCCGCCTGATCGAGCGTATCGAAACCGCCGAGCGTGCCGCGCATGAAGCCGACGACCTGATCGCCGCCTCGTTTCTCCATCCACGGCACGATGTCGACGAGCACGATCGCGGCGGCCGGCGCCTGCGGCGCCTCCCCGACCGCGAGCAGGCTTGCGAGGCCGCCGAGCGACGCGCCGACCAGCACCGGCGGCGTCGCAAACTCCGCGATCACGCCGCGAAGATCATCGGCGAAGCGATCGAGCGTGTAGCTGCCGTCCTGCGACCAGCCGCTGTCACCATGTCCGCGCTGGTCCAGCGCGACCGCGCGATAGCCGCGTGCACCCAGCGCCGCGACGGCATTGCGCCATGCGCCGCGCGTCTGCCCACCGCCGTGCAGCATCAGCACCGGCATGCCATCCTCCGGCCCGGCCGCGTCCGCGATCAAGGGTATGCCGTCGCTCGCTTCGTAGGTGATCATCAGCCCCATGCGGCAGACGCCTTCGCGGTATCGGCGATGCGCACGCCACGAATGCCAAGATGGACCCGCGCCTCATCCGGCGTCATCGCGAACACCTCTTCATAACGCATGAAGAAGAGCGGGTCGGACTGGCGGCCGACCGCAGCCCCCCGCTCCACCGCGTCGAGCACGGTCAGCCAGGTCTGCGGATAATGGAGCACCGCGCGGGTCAGGATGCGGGTGGAGCCGAGGATCGCGAAGACGGAAAGTTCGCCGGCAAGCTCGGGGCTCAAATGGACGAAAAGGTTGGTGAGGCGCATATAATAGGGCACGACCTCACCGATGAAGTCGAACCCGCCGCCACCCAATATATGTTCGAGATCATGCTGCTGGCCGGCGCGCAGGTTGAAATATTCATAGTCGTTTTTCGGCTTGAACGGCGGCACGATATCCACCTGCAGGTCATTATCGACGAGCTGGCGATAGAAGATGTGGCCGACCGTGCCGGGTTCGTATTGCGCGAGATCGTCGCGATTGAAGCTGGAGACATATTGCTCGGCGAACCAGGCGTCGAGCGGGGGATTTATCGCGCGCTCCTCCGCGATCAGCGTGTTGATATGCTCGATATCCTGGATCTGGCGGAGCAGCAGCACGAGCTGGATCGAGTCCGAAGGCGTCGGCACGTCGGCGCCGTTTCGCCGCAGCATGTGCGTTGCCACCCAGTCGCGCAACCGCGCGTCATTGAGATATTTGGAGGAACTGATCAGCGTGCTGCTGTCGGTCGACAGCGGCACGATGCCCTTCATCAAATAGCTATAGTCGGTCATGCCAGAACCTCCGGCTGAACGGTGGCGGCGATCTGCCGCGGGACGGGTATGGGAAAGCGCATGATGAGCTGGGCCATGCCCTTGGCGGCGGGATCGAGCCCCGCGCCGGCGAGGATGCCGCCGCCCAGCGCATCGCGGACGACGAAGTTGAGCGCCGCGATGCCGGGCACGGCATAGCGATCGACCTTCGGCGGATGCCCCTCCGGCGTGAGGTGACGATACCAGTCGCCCACCTGCGCCGCGCCCATTGCCGCCGCGATCCACGGCAGCCAGTCAGGCTCGCGCGCGATGATCGCCACGTTGAACAGGTCGCCCTTGTCGCCGCTGCGCCCCCAGGCGAGCCGGATGAGATCGACCGCGATCAGGTCGGCGCCGTCCGGCGCGGCGCTCTCCAGCGCCGGCTGCGCGGGCATCGTCGAGCGCCCATCGCCCGCCGCGACGCTCCAGCTTCGCTCGCCCATTGTCACGCGCGCCTCCACCTCGTCGCGCGGGATCAGGAAAGCGAAGTTGCCGGTCAGCGGCTGGACATTGGTCGCGAGGTTGACGCCGGTGCCGACCGACATCGTCGAGATGCCCGAGGCCTGCTCGCGCGCGAACAGCCCCGCGCCTTCCACCATCGGATGATCGGCCGTGATCTTCATGACCACTTCGCGCGCATCGCGCACCCGCGCGTGAGCGCCGAAGCTCGCTTCCTCGCCGATCACGATCACCGAGCTCGCGGTGAAATCGGGCAGGTTGGCGCCGCGCAGCAGGCTGCGCGCGCGCGCGAGCAGCGCCGCGCCCTGCCGCCGCGCCTTCGCCCCCGCCGCCTCCCCGACGATCGGGGTGAGGCCGACGGTGCGCCAACCCTTGTCATGGGTGATGCTGGTCTTGAGGAAGGGCGTCGGCGGTCGCCCCCTGGCGCCGGAGACAATGACGCGATCTGGCCCGTCCGGCGCCAGCCGCACGTCGCTGAAATCGCAGGAGACGTCGGCAACGATATAGTCAGCCGGATCGCTGACCTCATACAGCAATTGCTCGGCGACGGTGCCGACCGAGACCAGCCCGCCCGTTCCCGCCGGCTTGGTGATGGTGACGCTGCCATCGGTGCGGACCTCGCCGATCGGGAAGCCGATCGTCTCCCAATCCTCGACCGCTTCCCAATCAGTAAAGGTGCCGCCGGTCACCTGCGTGCTGCATTCGAGGAGGTGGCCGGCGAGCGTGCCGGCCGCGAGCAGGTCATGATCGTCGCGGCCCCAGCCGAATTCGTGGATCAGCGGCCCCAGCACGATCGCGGAATCGACGACGCGGCCGGTGATGACGATGTCCGCCCCCGCCGCCAGCGCCTCGGCGATCGGGAAGGCACCGAGATAGGCGTTGCAGGTCAGCACCTCTTCGGGGAAGGCGGCACCGGTAAACATGTCGCGATGACCTGCCTTGCGGAGCTCTGCCACGCGGTCGATCAGGTCGTCGCCGGTGACCGCGGCAACCGTCAGCGAGAGCCCCTCGGCGGCGATGCGCGCCTCGACGGCGCGCGCGAGCCCAATCGGATCGAGTGCACCGGCATTGGCGACGATGCGGATCTTCTGCCGCGCAATCTCATGCAGATGCGGCCCGACATGGACGTTGAGGAAATCGGGCGGATAGCAGCTTGGCGTCGGCGATCGGCGGGCGCGGCCGAACATGCCCATGCTCGCTTCGGCCAGATAGTCGAAGATGAGATAGTCGAGCCCGCCGGCTGCGAGCAGTTGCGGCACACCAAGCGCGCTGTCGGCGAAATAGGCCGATCCGCCACCGATCCGCACCACGCGATCCATCCTGTTCCTCTCCCTCGCCGGCGTTGGTGCCGGTCGTCTCGATCGTCGGCATCCTATGGGCCGCCTGCCGACATGGAAGCTCGGCGGATGTTCGGATCCGCGCGCGCCTGTTTGGATCCGCGCGGACTCAGCCGACGCGCCCCTCGCTGCGGAAGCGCCCGGGGGTCGTGCCGCTGGCACGGCGGAAGGCGAGGCTGAAGCTGCTCGGGGTGCTGAAGCCGAGGTCGGCGGCGATCTGCTTCAGCGGCAACGCCGTGTCCCGCAACAAGGTCTCGGCGCGGATCAGGCGCACCTCCTCAATCCAGCGATGCACGGACCGGCCGGTGGTGTTGCGGAAGATGCGGGCGAAGTGGCTGGGGCCGATGTCGACCGCACCAGCAAGATCGGCGATGCACAGGCGCCGCCCGCCCGACGACGCGACATATTCCTCGACGCGCCTGAGCTGCCACGCCGCCAGCCGTCCGCGTTCGTCCGGCACCCGCGGGGCCACGCGCAGGAAATAGCGTGCGAGATCGATCGTCATCGCGGCGGCCAGCGCATCGACCAGCAGGTCGGACGCGAAGCCGGGCGCCAGCGCTTCCGCTGCCATCCGTTCCAGACCACTGCGAATGCGCACGTCACGCACATCGCCGCACCGCGCCAGCAGGCGCGGGTCACCACGGTCGAAGTCCGGCGGCAACAGCCCTTCCACCGTGGAGCAGACCGACAAGTGCCGGTCACCGCCTGCTCCGGTCGCGCTGATCGCCATCCCCGCAGGGACTACCATCATGCCGCCGAGAGGGAGGATGCCGCTCCGCCCGTCCGCACCCCGATAGATGCCGGCAGCGCCCTGCGGCAGGTTGCGGCACAGCGCGATCACATCTTGCCGTGGCCGGCCGGTGTCTCGCGACGGCGTATCGTAGCGATAGGTGTAGACGTGGATGCGCGTGCGATCGGTGCGCAGTTCGGCGTTGGTTTGCGCCCGTCTCATCCTCTACTCCTTCATCCCGTCTGAAGCGGGCGATCCCGGCTGCGGCCGAGTCGGTCTGGCGGATCATTCCTAGCATATTGCGTAGCTGATCCGCTTGTCACGCTACGCAAAATTCAACGCAAGGCGCTAGCCAAAAAGCCCCTCGGCACCGACACATGTGCAGTCTTGCGTATTGTTATGCAATTTTCTCTACGCGTTATCGTTGACGATAACAGTATCAGAGCGCTATGCGTCGCATCAACAGCATAACCACCCGCAAAAAGCGGGGTCGACCAGCAAGGGGAGGATCGATGTCGCATATGAAGACCCGTCTGGCGGCGCATGCCGCCGTTGTCGCGCTCGCCGCGGGGGCGAACAGCGCAGATGCCCAGACCGCACCTGCCGACCCGGCGGCGGAGGCGGCACCGCTTTCCGATCAGGGCATCCAGGATATCGTCGTCACCGCGCGCCGCCAGTCGGAGTCGCTGCAAAAGACGCCGATCTCGATCACCGCGCTGGACAGCGTCGCATTGGAAAAGATCAACGTCCAGTCGGTCGAGAAGGTCGCGCAGATCGCGCCCAATCTCGTGATCAGCCAGCAATCCTCTTCGCTCTCCGCCACGTCGATCAACATCCGCGGCATCGGCCAGACCGATCCGTCGCTGGGGCTCGATACCGCCGTCGGCATCTATCTTGATGGCGTCTATGTCGCGCGCTCCGCCGGCTCGATCTTCGATCTCGTCGACCTCGAACGGATCGAAGTGCTGCGCGGTCCGCAGGGCACCTTGTTCGGCCGCAACACCACCGGTGGCGCGATCCAGCTCGTCTCGCGCAAGCCCGCGGACAAGTTCGGCTTTCTCGTGAAGGGCGGCTACGGCACGCGCGACAATTGGTATGGTCGCGTCCGCGTCGATTCCGGCGAATGGGGCGACACCGGCATTTCGGTTTCGGGCAGCTATCTCCATCGCCAGCGCGACGGCTATTTCAACAATGCGCTGACGCCCGACAGCAAGGATCCGGGTTCCCTCAACGTCGATGCGTTCGCAGTGGGGATCCGCGGCGACTGGGGCGATTTCCAACTCAGCTACGGTTTCGATTTCGACGATCGGACCGGTGCGCCCGGCTTCTTCCAGACCGTAGCGCTGAGCGCCGATGCCCGTACGTATTACAGCCGCTCTCCCAATTATGGCGGCCCGCCGCTGCAGTTCGTCGGCCCTGACACGCGGCTCTTTTCGGGGCTGCAGCAGCCGGGCGGACCCGGCGACACCTTCACGTCCCACACGCGCAGCCAGGGCCAGAACCTGACCTTGTCCTATGATTTCTCGGATGCGCTGACGCTGAAGTCGATCACCGGCTATCGCAAGCTGCTGCTGGAAAACGTGCTGGGGCTCAGCGGCCAGGGCGATCTGCAGGGGCTGGTGCTGGATTTCACCTCGCCGACATTGACCTCGGTCGGTTCGGTCACGCCCTATAATGGCTATAACAGCCCGCAGCGGCAAAAGCAGTTCTCGCAGGAGGTGCAGGCGCTCGGCAAGGTCGGTGACTTCAACTATGTGCTCGGCGCCTATTACTTCCGCGAGCGCGTTTCGGAGCGGAACAACCAGTCGCTCACCCTCGTCCTTTCTCCGTTCGCACTGCCCTTCCTCGGCTTTCCAACCGGGGTGCAGGATGCGTTGGTCGCGCAGGGCATCGACCTGATCGGCCTCAACCTCAACCCGGTCGCCGCCTATTCGCAGGTTTCCAAATCCTATGCTGCATTCGGCCAGGTGAGCTGGAAGCCGCAGGCGCTGGACGAACGCTTCGAACTGACCGGAGGCATCCGCTATACCGAGGACAAGAAGAGCATCTTCCTGCAGAACACCGCCAATGGCGTGTCTTCGGTCGTCGGGCCGCCGCGCGGCAATGTGAAGTATACCAACACCTCGTTCCTCGGCTCCGTGAGCTATCAGATCACCCCGACCGCGCTAGTCTATGCGAAGGTCTCGACCGGTTATAAATCGGGCGGCTTCAATCCGCGCGCGGATACGCTGAACATGTTCGATCCGGAGAAGCTGACCTCTTACGAGGCCGGCACCAAGCTCGACCTGTTCGATCGCCACCTGCGCATCAACGCGGCCTTCTTCTACAGCAAATATGACGATCTGCAGGTGCCGCAGTTCGCTGCCGGCACCGGCGGCGCCTCGACCCTGCTGGTCAATGCCGGCAGCGCCGACTTCAAGGGGGTAGAACTGGAGGTCACCGCGGTGCCCACCCGCGGGCTGACGCTGTCGGGCTCGCTCGGCTACACCGATCCGAACTACAAGAGCTTCCTGTTCCGCAATCCCAACACCAACGAGATCACCGACGTCGCCGATACGGCGCGCTTCCCGAACGTCGCCAAGTTCAATTCCAACGTCGCCGTCGAATATGTGTTTCCGCCGATGGACGTCGGCACGCTTTCGGCGCGCGCTTCCTATGCCTATCGAAGCCACGTCTACTTCTATCCCAATGACGAGGTGAACCCGTTCCAGCAGGATGTGGATTCGCCCGCGACCAACACTGTCGACGCCCGCATCGCGCTCAGCGACATCCCGATCGGCGGGCGGGCCAAGGCGGAAATCGCGGTACTTGGCGAAAATCTGCTCAACGAGGATCAGGTGCTCTACGGCATCGATTTCGGCTCGCTCGGCTTCGGCGGCAAATTCTACAGCGAGCCGCGCCGCGTGATGGTCGAATTCAAGCTGAACTACTGAGGGGCGGGACGATGAGCTTCGAAGGCAAGAGCGCCGTCATCACCGGCGCCGCCAGCGGCATTGGCTTGGGGCTGGCGCAGGAAGCGGCCAAGCGCGGCATCCGGCTGGTGCTTGCCGATCGCGACGCGACGGCGCTGGAGAGCGCCGCCGCAGCGCTGCCCGATGCACTGGCGGTGCCCACCGACGTGACCGATTCAGCTGCGGTGGAGCGGCTGGCGGAGATCGCGTTCGATCGGTTCGACACCGTCGACCTGCTGTTCAACAATGCCGGCATTATGGCGACCGGGCTGAGCTGGGAGATCGCACCGGCGCGGTGGGACGCCTCGATCGCGGTCAATGTGGGCGGCGTGCTCAACGGCATTCGCGCCTTCGTGCCCAGGATGCTGGAAAAGGGCGCGCCGACGCGCATCGTCAACACAGCGTCGGTGGGCGGCTTCGGTCCCAGCCCGCTGATGGCGCCCTACAGCGCGACCAAGTTCGCGGTGGTCGCGCTCACCGAAGCGCTGAAGGGCGAACTCGACATGCTGAAGGCGCCGGTCGCCGTCAGCCTGCTCGCGCCCGGCCCGGTCCGTTCGGCGATCTTCGACGACCCGTTCGGCGGCGAGATCCATCCCGCAACGAAAAGCTTCGTCGATATGCTGCGCGGCATGATCGGCCAGCACGGCATGGATCCGCAGCCCTTCGCCGAAGCAGTGTTCGACGCGATCGGCCGCGGCGAATACTGGATCGTGCCGCAACCCGAGGCGCTCGACCCGATGCTGGAGCAACGCCACAAGATGATCCTTGACCGTACCGAGCCGCGCTTCGCCTTCGTGTGAGGGACTATCCCCGGGCGAAATTTCGGAAACCTTCCGCTAATTCGGTATTGCGCAAGCCTCGAGACGGGCCGAGATTGGGCGTGCGCAAATCACTCTGCGCCGGCCGGCCGACATTCGATCGGCACACTCTTCTCATCCCGCATCGCACAATGGTCACGTGGCATATTTGCCGCACTGCGTATTGATATAGCATTTTTGCTACGCAAAGAATTGATCTTTGCGATTGTATCGCGCATGAAATGGCAAAAGCGATAATTAGCCCGCAAGAGGGAGAGGATCTATGAAACCCATGCGCGCGCTCTGCGTGTCGACGGCAGCGCTCGCCTTCGCCATGGCCAGTCAGGGATGGGCACAGACCACGCTCGAACCGGCCCCGGCACAAGCGCAACCCGAAGCACCGCCGGCCGAGGCGGCGACGCCCGGCTCTGGCCTGGAAGACATCATCGTCACCGCCGAGCGGCGCTCGGAAAACCTCCAGCGCACCCCGATCGCAATCACTGCGATGACGTCGACCGCGCTGCAGACCTCCGGCATCAACGATCTGCGCGGTGTCGTGCAGGCGGCACCCAGCCTCTATTTCGCGCCCTATCCGAGTTCGTCGACCACGCTGGTGCTGTTCATGCGCGGCCAGGGCATCGGCGATCCCAACATCATCACCAAGGATGGCGGCGTCGGCCTCTATGTCGACGGCATTTACCAATCCCGCCCCCAGGCCTCGACCTTCGACCTCGCCGATGTCGAGCGCGTCGAGGTGCTGCGCGGCCCGCAGGGCACACTCTATGGCCGCAACACCACGGGCGGAGCGGTCAACATCATCAGCAAGAAACCGAGCGGCGAGTTCGGCGTGCATGGCCTGCTCTCGGTCGGCAACCTCGACTACAAGCGCGCGCTGGTGAACCTCGACCTGCCCGAATTCGCCGGGCTGAAGGTTAAGCTGACCGGCTTATTCTCCGACCGGGACGGCTGGGCGGGCAATGCCCGCGACACCGGCAACACCCCCGCGGCGAATGATTTCCAGTCCGACCGCAAATATGCCGTGCGCGGCGCGGTGCGGTGGGAACCGACCCCGGATTTCACGCTGGACTATGCCGGCGACTATAGCGATCAGCGCACGACGCCGGTCCGCTACGTCACCGAGAACCAGTTCGCACCCTTCCTCTTCCCCGGCTACAATCCGGACCCGGAAAACAGCTATCGGCCGGTCTACCTGCCCTACAGCCATGTGAAGTCGGACGGGCAGACGCTGATCGCCGAGTGGCGCGCAAGCGACGCGCTGACCTTCCGCTCGCTCAGCGGATACCGCCACATTAAGGTCGACACCTATCAGGACTATGTCGAATCCTTCCTCGCGCCCTTCTGGGCCTATGACCGGATCTCGTCCAAGACCTACACGCAGGAGTTCCAGGCGGTCGGGAATTTCGCCGACCAGTTCAAATATGTCGTCGGTCTCTATTATTTCCGCGAGACCGCGAACCATATCCTCGCGGCCGACATCGGCACGGGTACGCCCGGCCAATTGGTGATGGTCGATCGTGATACCAGCGCCAAGTCGATCTCCAAGGCGGTGTTCGGGCAGGTGACGTGGACGCCGCTGTTCGCCGACGGCAAGTTCGATATCACCGTGGGCGGCCGCTATACGAGCGACAAACGCACTGCGGATCGCGTCCGCACCTCCAACCTGTTCATCGGCGAAACCTCGCCGCTGGTGTTCCGCGGCTTCAATGGCGACGGCATCGTCGTGCCGCTGGGATCGGTGATCGGCGAGACGCGGGTGAAGAACAACAAGTTCAACCCCGCCATCACCGTCAGCTACCGCCCATCGCAGACGACCTCGCTCTATGCCAAGGTCGTCACCGGCTACAAGGCGGGTGGCTCCAACGAAGCCTCCCCCACCTTCACCCGCACCTTCGGCCCGGAATCGGTGACCAGCTATGAGGCGGGCTTCAAGTCCGACCTGTTCGACCGCCGCGTGCGCCTGAACGTCGCGGCGTTCCTCGCCAAATATAAGGATCTGCAGCTCGATATCTCGGCGGACGCGGCGGACGCCTCGCTCTCCGACACCTTCAATGTCGGCCGCGCGACGGTGAAGGGCTTCGAGACCGACATCACGATCATCCCGGTCGAGGGGCTGACCCTGCAGGCGAGCCACGCCTACACCACCTCGAAGATCCGCAATGTCGCGGCGCCGGCCGGATCGATCTTCGATCCCGCGATCAACCCGGCCTCACCGGTCGACGTGGGCGACGACATCACCGGCTATTTCGTGCTTCCTTTCACGCCCAAGCACAGCGTCCGCCTGGCCGGTGACTGGGTGATCGCATCGATCGGCGACGGCGAACTCGCCGCGCATGTCGACTATACCTGGAAGGACAAGGTGTTCACCACCGCCGGCGACGGCCCGAGCGTGCCGGTCGGCCGCGACGCGCCGATCAACCAGAGCTATGAACTGGTCGATGCGCGGCTGAGCTACACGATCGATCGCGGCGGCGGCCGCAACATCTCGATCGCGCTGTGGGGCAAGAACGTCTTCGACAAGCGCTATCCGGGCTTCGTGATCGGTTCCGGCTCGATCATCGCGGGCTATCAGAACCAGGCGATCTCCTATGGCGATCCCGCGACCTACGGGATCGACGTCGGCTTCTCCTTCTGAAGCAGCCCAAGGCGGGCGAGCCGCGCCAGCATCGCGCGCTCGCCCGCCGCCCCCGGCGCCGCCGGTTCCAGTTCGAGTTCGGCGAGGCCGGCGAAGCCCGCTTCGCCGAGCGCCGCAAAGATCGCGTGCCAGTCCAGCGTGCCCGCGCCGGGTTCGACCCGGCCGGGCACGTCGGCGATCTGCACCATGGCGATGAGCGCACCCGCCGCCGCGATCGCCGCGACCGGATCCTCGCCGTGCAGCGCGACATGGCCGAGGTCGAGATCGATCCGCACGAACGGATGATCTGCGGCGCGCACGACGATGAGCGCATGGGACAGCCGCTCGATCAGCAGGCCCGGCGCGAAGGCGGGATGCGTCGGCTCGACGCACAAGGTGACGCCTGCGCGCCCGGCCCGATCCGCAGCGCGCGCGAGATTGCCGGCCATCGCCTGATATTGCACCGCCAAATCCATCGCCGGCAGCCGCCCGGTAACGCAGGTGACCGTCCGGCTGCCGCAGCGCGCCGCTGCCGCCAGCGTCGCATCCAGCGCATCGAGCGCGCTGCCATCGATCCACGCCGGCGAATCCCAGCGCAGCGGATCATGAACGAAGCCCCCCATTTCAAGGCCATGATCGGCGGCCGCCGCGCCGATCCGCGCCTGCACGTCGGGTGGGCGCAGCGCCAGATAATTGTCGGATACACCGGCAAAGCCGAGGTCCGCCAGCAGCGCGATCTGCTCGATCGGATCGGCCGAGCCGACGATGCCGCGCAGCAATGGCGCATCCGGCGCGCGGACGCCGAGATGCCCGGCGAGGCGCGGCGGGTTCATCGCAGACTGCCGAGGAAATCGAGCAGCGCCGCGTTGAACGCTTCAGGCTTTTCCTGCTGGACGAGATGGCCGGCGCCCTCGATCGTGACGATCCCGGCCAGCCCTGGCACCCGCCCGCGCATCCGCGCCTCCCAATCGGGGAAGAAGCCGAAGGATGGATCGGCGCTGCCATAGAGGAACAATGTCGGCACGATCACGTCATGGTCCGCCCAGGCGCGGCCGAGCGCCCAATTGGCGTCGGCGGTGCGATAGGAATTGAGCCCGCCGATCATCCGCCGCATCGGATCGGGATGGTCATAGCCGGCGACGAAGCGGGCGAACTCTGCCTCGCTGAGCCACGGCCATGGCAGCGGCGGCGCGGCGGGCAAGGCGTCGAGATAACCGGTCCCTTCGGACGGCAGGCTTTTCCACGCCCAGAGATCGCCCTCGGCGCTGAGCGCATGAAAGCTGCGGCGCAAATAATCGGCCAGCGCACCGCCCAGTTCGCGATCGGCAGGGCCGACCGTCTGGAAATAATGGAAATGGACGAAATGCTCCGCCGCCATCACCGCATAGCGTTCGGTGGGGCGGCGATCGGGTGATGCCATCTCCGGTTCCGCCGGCGCATCGGCGGGCAGCCGTTCGGCGCTGCCCAGCAGCGCGCGGCCGGCAAGATCATAATCATAGGGGATGGTCGTGACGAGGCCGCGCACCCGTTCGGGCGCACGCACCGCGAGGTTCCAGGCATATTGCGCGCCGAAATCCTGGCCGACGATCACCGCCTGTGCGGCGCGATAATGATCGAGCAGCGCGATCAGATGGGCCTGCATCCGGTCCGCCGCATAGAGCGCAGGGTCGAGAGGCCGGTCGCTGCCGCCATAGCCGAGGCTGTCGATCGCCACCGCGCGCCAGCCCGCATCGGCAAGCGGCCGCATCTGGTGCCGCCACGAATAGGCCAGCCCCGGAAAGCCATGGATCATCAGCACCAGCGGCCCCGCGCCGGCCTCCACCGCGCGCAGGCGCAAGCCGCCACCAACATCGATCATGCGCTCCGATATACCCGCATTCATCTCGCATTTCTCATAATTTATGATTATCGATTCACGCTATACGCAGTGATGACGATAGACAATGACGCAGGACGTGACGTACATGGCCTGCATGGGAGAGGCAGTGACGATGGTCCGCGATGGTGACGTCGCGGTGATCCGGATCGATGAGCCGCCAGTCAATGCGGCCACCGATGCGGTCTGCGCAGGGCTTGCGGCGGCGCTCGACGCGATCGAGGCCGATGCGGCGATCCGCGCGGCGGTGATCCTGTGCGGCGGCAAGGGCTTCGTCGCCGGCGCCGATATCAAGGCGATGGATGCAGTATCCGATGCCCCGCCCCTCCCGGATCTGATCGACCGTATCGAAACCTTCGACAAGCCGGTCCTCGCCGCGATCCATGGTCCGGCACTGGGCGGCGGACTCGAACTCGCGCTCGCCTGCCATGGCCGCATCGCCAGCGCCGATGCGCGCTTCGGCCTGCCCGAGGTGAGGCTGGGGCTGATCCCCGGCGGTGGCGGCACGCAGCGCCTGCCGCGTCTGGCCGGGATCGGCATCACCATCGATCTCGCGGTGGACGGGCGCGAGATCGACGCCGCGACCGCGCTGTCAGTCGGGCTGATCGATGCGATTGCCGAGGCGCCATTGCGCGAAGCGGCCATCGACCATGCCAGCGCCTTGGCCGGCGAGCCCCCTCGCCGCACGCGCGACCTGGCCATGCCGGCGGATGGCCATGCGCTGGTGGAGGCCGCGGCGCCCAAGGTCGCGAAGAAGGCACGCGGCCGGCGCGCGCCGCTGCTCGCGCTCGATGCGATCCGCTTCGGGCTCGACCATCCTTTCGACGAAGCGCTGGCCAACGAGAAGGCCGTCTCGATCGCCGCGCTGCGATCCGACGAATCGCGCGCGCTGCGCCACCTGTTTCTCGCCGAACGCCGCGTGCGCCGCGATGCCGCGGATGCGCCGCCGCGACCGATTGCGACGGTGGGCGTCGTCGGGCTCGGC
Organism: Sphingomonas zeicaulis; assembly: GCF_050433225.1. Taxonomy (NCBI): domain Bacteria; kingdom Pseudomonadati; phylum Pseudomonadota; class Alphaproteobacteria; order Sphingomonadales; family Sphingomonadaceae; genus Sphingomonas; species Sphingomonas zeicaulis. The sequence continues at coordinate 261,302 of NZ_JBNPXQ010000003.1, forward strand.
ACGATGGGCCGCGGCATCGTTCAGGCGCTCGCGGCGGCGGGCGTGGAAACCATCGCGGTCGCGCGCAGCGATGCGTCATTGGCCAAGGCGCAAGCCGCCGTCGAGAAGGCGTGGGCCAAGCTCGGCGACACGCAAAGCGCCGCGCGGGTACGCTGGTCGAGCGATCTCACCGCGCTCTCCGACGCCGATCTGGTCATCGAGTCAATCGGCGAGGCGATGGCCGACAAGGTGGACCTGTTCGCGGCGCTCGGCAGCATCGCCAAGCCCGGCGCGATCCTCGCCAGCAACACATCCTACCTCGATGTCGATGCGCTAGCAGCCGCCTCGGGCCGCGCCGCCGACGTCGCCGGGCTGCACTTCTTCAACCCGGCCAATGTCATGCGGCTGGTGGAGGTCGTCGCCGGCGCCGCGACCGCGCCGGATGTCGTCGCGACCCTGATGGGGTTCGCGCGGCAGATCGGGAAGATCGCGATCCTCAGCGGCGTGTGCGACGGCTTCGTCGTCAACCGGCTGCTCGCTAAACGATCGCGCGAGGCCTATTTCCTGCTGGAAGAAGGCGCCAGCCCCTATGCCGTCGACCGCGTCATCACCGGCTTCGGCTTTCCGATGGGGCCGTTCGCATTGGGCGATCTGGCCGGCATCGACGTGCAGCGTGCCGCACGCATCGCCCGCGCCGATCGCCTGTCTCCACGCGAACATCGCGCCGATTTCGTCGACCAGTTGTTCGCCGCCGGCCGCCTCGGCCGTCGCGCGGGCAAGGGCTGGTATGCCTATGGCGAGGACGGCAAGCCGGCGCCCGATCCCGAGATCGACGCCCTCGTTTCCGCGCACGGCGCCCGCCACGGCGTCGCGCAGCGTGCGATCGGCGAGGAGGAGATCCGCGACCGGCTGATCCTTGCGATGGTCAACGAAGGCGCAAAGCTGATTGACGAGGGCATCGTCGCGGGGCCGGACGCGATCGACATCGCGCTTGTCCACGGCATCGGCTTTCCCGCGCATCTCGGCGGCCCGATGTGGTGGGCAGACCGGCAGGGGCTGACCGGCGTCGCGACCACCGTCACCCGCTTCGCTGCCGAACAGGGCAATGAATATTGGCAACCCGCAACCGGGCTGCTCGACCGCGCGACGCAGGATCGCGGCTTTTACTGACGAGAGGAGAGGACCCATGCGTATCGACGTTCCGCCGGCCCAGGCGCACGATCCCTATGGCTTCGCCACCGAGCATCTCGCGCCGGAGATCATGAAGGCGGGCGGCACATTCAGCCACGCCGTCTATCGCCATTCCAAATTGTCGCTGCGTGAGTTCGAGGGCGCCCGTGCGCGCACCGCCGAACTCAATGGCTGTGTGATCTGCCAGCAGTTCCGGGCCGCGCGCGATCTGGGCGGCATGTTCTCGGGCACCGGCACCCGCGGCACCGTGGCGGACAATGGCCCCGCGCCCGACGAAGCCTATTATGCCGCCGTGCTCGACTGGCGCACCTCGCCGCTGTTCAGCGATCGTGAACGCCTCGCCATCGAATTCGCCGAGCGCTTCGGCACCGAACCAAAGGCACTGGCCGAGGACGAGGATTTCTGGGCGAAGGCGCGCGCTGCCTTTTCCGACGCCGAGATCGCAGATCTGGCCAATTCGGTCGCCTGCTGGGTCGGGCTCGGCCGCGTGGCGCATGTGCTCGGCTTCGACGAGGTGTGCCTGCCGTTTACGGCTGAGGCGGCGGAGTAGACCAACTCCGAGCCTGTCCCCTCGCCCCTCGACTGCGCTCGGGACGAACGGAGGATGTGAGCCTCTCCGTTCGTCCCGAGCGCAGTCGAGGGACGGAGTCGCGTGGCGAAACTCAAAGCTCGCCCACAAACTCCACCATCAGCCGGCTCACCTCCGCCGCCCGCTCCAACTGGATCAAATGCCCCGCTTTGGGCAGCATCTCCACCCGGCGCACATCGCTGTAATGGCGGGGGATCGCGCCGATCGGATCCTCGCCGTGCCAGGCTTCCAGGTCGACGTCATTCTCGCTGCCGATGAAGAAGAAGGGCCGATCGCTCGGCCGGTCGCGCCACGCGGCGCGCTGCTGCCAGCGCAAGTCCATCGCGCGGTACCAGTTGAGCCCGCCGGTGAAGCCCGATCGGCTATAGTCCGACAGCGCCCATTCGAATTCCCATTCCTCCAGCCAAGCCCAGGGCAAGGGCGGCGCTTCCGGCAGCGCGTCGAGATAGGCCGTGCCCGGCGGATGCTTCCACACGTCGAGATAGTGATAATCGCCCGACAGCGCGTAGAGCACGCGCTGCAGGAAGGCGCGCGGAGCCGCGTTCAGCGCGGCATCCGCCGGGCCGACGGGCCGGAAATAATCGATGTGAACGAAATGCTCCTTCGCCCATTCCGCGGCCTCGGCGAGCGGCGCCTTGTCCGGCGTGTCGGGGTAGAAGGGATTTTCCAGCCCGATCGCCGCGCGCACGCGCTGAGGATGGAGATAGGCGAGGTCGTAGATCGCGAACACGCCGAAATCGAGGCCCGCGAACACCGCCTGGTCGATCCCGAGATGATCGAGCAGCCCCACGAGATCGCCGGTAATGTGCGGCACGTCGTAGAGCCGATGATCGGCGGGCGCCTCGGTCTGCCCCATGCCGCGCAGGTCGGGCGCGATCGCGCGCCAGCCGGCGGCGGCGAGTGCGGCCATCTGGTGCCGCCAACTCAGCCAGATGTGCGGAAAGCCATGTGCCAGCACGATTGCCGGCCCCTGCCCCTGCTCCACCCAATGCATCGCAATGCCATTGATGACGGCGCGGTGGTGCGTCCAATCGGCCATAGGATCATGCCTCTCCCTCCATGGCGCGCGCGACGATCTCCGCCGCCGCGTCGCGCAACGCCGCCACCGCCGGTTCGATCGCGAGATCGCTGCGGTGGACGACCCAAAGATCGGCGCCGGCCGCGCCCGGCGCAGCCTCCGCCATCCGTTCCAGCATCGGATCGCGATCGCCGATCGCCGACCACAGCCACGCGCTGCCGAGCCCCGCGCGGACCGCCTCATGCATGGCACGCAGCCCATCGACCTCGACCTCCGCGCGCCCCTCGACCGCCTGGTTGAGGCGAGCCCAGGGCTGCGGATTGGCGAGCATCATCGCATGGCCCCACACGATCGCGCGCTGCGGATCGCTGCCGCGCCGACGATAGCGCGCCTGCGCGAACCCGGCGACCTTCGCGCCATCCAGATCGCGCGGCTTGGTCCGCGCGACGGCGAAGCCGATGTCGGCATGACGCTGGTTGACCGCAGCGATCGCATCGCGCGCGCCGACGAGTTCGATCGATACCGCCGGGTGGCGATCAAGGAACCGCGTCATCGCCGGCAGCAGCCATCCCGCGATTCCGGCGGTGCCGGCGATGCGCACCGGGCCGGTCAGGCGTTCGCCCTCCGGCGCGAGATCGCGGTCGAGCCGCGCCATCGCCCGCTCCATTGCGGCGGCCGCGCGCAGCACGGCGCGGCCGGCTTCGGTCGGACGATAGCCGGTCGTCGTCTGTTCCCACAGCGAACGGCCGGTCGCGCGTTCGAGACGCGCGAAGCGGCGGCCCACGGTGGTCCGGTCCATGTCGAGCTTGCGCGCGGCGGTGCTGTAATCGCCCGCGCGTACCGCACTCTGGAACACACGGACATCGTCCCACTCGATCGCCATGGCGTGCATTCTTGCACAGTCGGAGTGCGGCTTCCACCCCGCGCTTCCATGATATGATGCGCACAAACAAGGCGCCTGGCGCCGATACGAACAGCCTTTGATATGGAGAGCGAGAGATGGCGCAGACCGCCGACTACCGACTGGGGCCCAACACCTTCGCGCGCGGCTGGCACATGATCGCCGATGCCTCGACCTTGGGCAAGGATCCGCTGCCGGTGCGCTTCTTTGCCACGGACATGGTGCTATATCGCGGCGAAAGCGGCACGCCGCACCTCGTCGATGCCTATTGCCCCCATATGGGCGCGCATCTCGGCCGCAACGAAACCAGCTATATCGTCCGCGATAATGAGCGGATCGAGGGCGAGTCGATCCGCTGCCCGTTCCACGGCTGGCGTTTCGGGCCGGACGGCCGCTGCAACCAGATCCCCTATTCGGACCAGAAGCCGCCGGCGGCCGCGCGCATCCGCACCTGGCCGGTGGTCGAACGCGCCGGCATCATCTGGATGTGGCACGACATGGAGGGCAATGAGCCCGATCATGAACTGCCGCCGTTCGAGGCGTGGGACAATCCCAACTGGGTGCGCTGGGCGATCGACGATCTCGGCGAACTGCCGCAGCATCCGATCGAGGTGGTCGACAACATGACCGACTTCGCCCACTTCGTGCCGATCCACGGATCGCGCGACATCGAATATTTCTACAACGAGTTCGACGATCATGTGCAGTGGCAGATGTTCGGCGCGGGCCACCGCACCTTGGTGCAGGAAGGCGAAGGTCTGCTCGAACTCGACACCTGGTATACCGGGCCGTCGATCCTGCAATCATCGATGCGCGGCAGTTTCCCCACGCATATGCTGATTGCCCACACCCCCGTTGAGGACGGCAAGATCCATGTGTGGCACGCGCTGATGGTCGACATGGGCCGCCCCGCCACCGAGGAGGATGTGCCGATGGCGCGCGCCTACCAGCAGGCGAGCCGCGAAGCCTTCGCGCAGGATTTCGAGATCTGGGCGAACAAGCGCGCCTGCTTCTCGCCGCTGATGGTCCGCGGTGACGGCCCCACCGACAAGTGCCGGATCTGGTACCGCCAGTTCTACAACCCGATCGACAAGGCCCCCGAATTCCAGAAGCGCGTCAACGGCCGGCATACGGTGGTCGACAAGCGCGGTGCGGCGAAGCAGGTGGCGTAAGGACTGGGGCCTGGCTTCAGCCTTCTCCGTTCTTCTCGATCGACATCGAACGGCAACGAGACGGTATATCGCAGGACGCGGGAGAATGCCGTCATAGCTTCATGCGACGGCCTGCGCGCAGGCCGTCCCCCATGGAAGCAGAATCCGTCAAACAAAGGTTAAACAGACATCGTCGCGATGAGACTTCGCCTGCACTCAGGCGTAACCTGTCTGAACCGATCGGCGGAGTGTTGCCTTGTTGCAGACGGAGTTGAACGACGCACTCGATGCGAAGCCAGCCGACACGGTGCTGCACGATCTGCTGGGCATGTTGAAGGCAGCGCAATATCAATTCGTGACGCCGACCCCGGCAAGCCACGCCCGGGTGCTTGCACGCGCGCCGCACCGGGTAGCGTCAGACTTGCGGGATGTGTTCGGCTGGAGCCTGCCATTCGCGCCTGATTTGCTCGACGCCACATTGCTGCGCCGGCTGGACGACATCGGCATGGTCGAGCCGGCGGGGCCACATTTGCGCAGCCTTGTTCGGGTGTCGTCGCTGGGACCGGACCTTTTCCTTCATTCCGCCTATCCCACGAACGACAAGGATGCGGTGTTCTTCGGCCCTGACAGTTACCGCTTCGCCCGGCTAATCCGTCAGGAACTGGCCCGCTGCCCCAAGCCCATGGGAGCCAAATTGGTCGATGTCGGTGCTGGAGCCGGGGTCGGCGCCATCGTTGCAAGCCATTGCTGCCCACAACTCGACATCCTGATGACAGACATCAATCCGTTTGCGCTGCGGTTGGCGCGCGTCAATGCCCAGGCGGCCGGCGTCCGCGCCACGATCCGCCACGCGGACGAGCCTGCCGCAAAGGATGGCCTGTGGGACATCGTGGTCGCCAACCCGCCTTTCATCATCGATGATGAAGGGCGCGATTACCGCAATGGCGGATCGGCACATGGTTCGGCAGTGGCCTTGGAGATGGCGCGCGGGGCTCTGGAGCAACTCGCGACGGGCGGACGCCTGATCCTATACACCGGGAGCGCGATCGCGGAGGGCGGCCGCGACATGTTCAGGCAGCGGCTGATCGCGCTTGCAGCGAGGCATGGCTGCAGGTTGTGCTACGAGGAGATGGATCCGGATGTTTTCGGGGAAGAATTGCTGCGTGCCGGCTATCGGGAGATCGAGCGCATCGCCTTGGTCAGTGCCGTCTTCACCCGAGACAGCTAAGGCCGCTTTCAACGGCTGAAACAGGATTGGCACGCTCGTCAGAGCGTCGGCCGGTCTAGTCGCAAGGGATCGATGCAAATACGGCCTCGCGCCATAGATCAAGTGCAGGAACAAGCGCTCAGGATTGTTCGATTGCGCGAACCTATGCCGACCCGATCCAAGCCAGTCATTCATAATGAAGCAGACTTAACATAAATATAGGAACATACCGATCCGCCCTTCATTATAGATATTATACGAACACCGCGAACTATTTGGGAGAGGGCCTGTTCCATGCAAATATCCGTTCGCGCGCTTTTGATTTGCGCAGCGTCAACGCTGACCCTCGGCGTCATGGGCTGCACGACGGCAACGCCATACCAGCCCATCTCATCACGGGGCGGAACGGCGGGCGGCTATTCCGATCAGCGCATCGAGGACAATCGCTATCGGGTTTCATTTGTTGGCAACACCATGACTTCGCGAGAGACTGTAGAAACCTTTCTCCTTTATCGCGCCGCGGAGCTTACGACCGCGCAGGGTTACGACTGGTTCGTCATGGCGGACCGCGATACCGAGAAGAAGAGCCGTACGACCATCGATCGCCCATTCACGGCGGGGCCCTATGGCTATTGGGGACCGAGTTGGCGCTACCGCGGCAGCGGCTTCGGGTGGCGTGGATGGGACCCGTTCTGGGGCGACCCGTTCTGGGATCGTCAGGTCGACATGCGGACAGTCGATCGGTACGAAGCGACCGCAGAGATCGTGCTGGGCCGCGGCTCGAAGCCGGCGAACGATGTACGCGCCTTCGATGCGCGCCAAATACTGGCCAATCTCGGGCCGCGTATCGTAACGCCTTCCTGACCGAGTGGCGGCCGACGCGGAATGGCAGTGCGGACGAGCAGCGGCGGCTGCGACCGGCAGCATTGATGCTTTGCTCGAACTTGGACGGTCAGGCCGCTTGGTGCTCGCCGAGCGACCGGCACAGACATCCGGCCTGACATCAAGAGAGCCGCAGCACGCTGGCTGCGCAGCGTGCGGGTGAAATGTCGCTCGAAGAGCCTCAACCCATACTAAACGCCAGCCCGCAAATACGAAAAAGGCCGGGAAGCCTGCGCTTCCCAGCCTGTTCGATCGTGGTGGGCGCGGCAGGGATTGAACCTGCGACCCCTGCGGTGTGAACACAGTGCTCTACCACTGAGCTACGCGCCCTCACCACGATGTGCTTCCAAGGCATCCCCCGGAAGCGGAAGGCGGCGCATAAGCTGTCACCGCCTGTCTGTCTACCCCTCTTTTAGCGGGGATGTGCCGCACGGCGAACCGGTAGCGGCAGGGATCAGTTGACGAGATCCTTCAGACCCTTGCCGGCCTTGAACTTCGGCTGGCTTGACGCCTTGATCGTCATCGTTTCACCCGTGCGCGGGTTGCGGCCCGTGGATGCCTTGCGCTTGGAGACCGAGAAGGTGCCAAATCCGACGAGACGAACCTCGTCGCCTTTCTTCAGTGCGCTGCCGATCGATTCGAACACCGCCTCGACCGCCTTGCTCGCATCACTCTTGCTGAGACCCGACACGTCAGCGACCGCGCCGATGAGCTCTTGCTTGTTCATGCCCCGTGAACCCCTTTGAATGAACGACCTTATTCAGGAATCAGGCTTTTCAAGCCGGCGCGCAGTAAGGAGGCTGAACGCCGGCCTGTAAAGGATAAAGCGGCCCGAAATGACCAAAATGCGTCAGTTCGAAGACGCGCGCCGCGGACCCGCAATCAATGCTTCACTGCGTCTCCATCCGTCGGCGCCGGGGCGATTCCGGCGGGCGGCAACGCCGCCATATCGTCGGCCTCGGTCCACACGATCGGGTCGAGCGGCTGGGTCAGCGCGAGGCGCAAAACCTCGTCGACATGCTTTACCGGCACGATCTTCAGCCCCTCACGAATGTTCGCGGGGATATCCGCCAGATCCTTCTCGTTTTCGAGCGGGATCAACACGGTCTCGATGCCGCCGCGGAGCGCTGCGAGCAGCTTTTCCTTCAGCCCGCCGATCGGCAGCACGCGGCCGCGCAGCGTGACCTCGCCGGTCATCGCCACCTCGCGCCGCACCGGAATGCCGGTAAGCGTCGAGACGATCGAAGTGACGATGCCAATGCCCGCCGATGGACCGTCCTTGGGCACAGCGCCTTCCGGCAGGTGGATGTGCACGTCCTTGCGAGCGAACACGCTGGGCTTGACGCCATAGCTGGGGCTGCGCGCCTTCACGAAGGAATAGGCGGCCTGCACCGATTCCTTCATCACGTCGCCCAGCTTGCCAGTGGTCGAGACGCCGCCCTTGCCGGGCACCGTCACCGATTCGATGGTCAGCAGTTCGCCGCCCACCTCGGTCCAGGCGAGGCCGGTAACGGCGCCGATCTGATGCTCTTCCTCGCCCAGGCCGTGACGGAATTTCCGGATGCCGGCGAATTCGGACAGATTGTCCGGCGTCACCGTCACGCTCTCCGTCTTACCTTCGAGGATACGGCGCAGCGCCTTGCGCGCGAGCTTCGCGATCTCGCGCTCCAGCGTGCGAACCCCGGCCTCGCGGGTGTAGAACTGGATCAGCGCGCGCAGGCCCTCGTCGGTCAGAATGAACTCGCCATCCTTCAGGCCATGCGCCTCGACCTGCTTGGGCAACAGGTGGCGCTTGGCGATCTCGACCTTCTCGTCCTCCGTGTAACCCTCCAGCCGAATGATCTCCATTCGGTCGAGCAGCGGCTGCGGCAGGTTCAGCGAGTTCGCGGTGGTAACGAACATCACATCCGACAGGTCGTAATCGACCTCCAGATAATGGTCCTGGAACTTGCTGTTCTGTTCCGGATCGAGCACTTCGAGCAGAGCCGAAGCCGGATCGCCACGAAAATCCTGGCCCAGCTTGTCGATCTCGTCGAGCAGAAACAGCGGGTTGCTGGTGCCGGCCTTCTTGAGGTTCGACACGATCTTGCCCGGCAGCGAACCGATGTAGGTCCGGCGATGCCCGCGGATCTCGGCCTCGTCGCGCACGCCGCCCAGCGACTGGCGCACGAACTCCCGTCCGCACGCCTTGGCGATGGAGCGGCCGAGCGAGGTCTTGCCGACACCCGGGGGGCCGACAAGGCACAGGATCGGCCCCTTCAGCTTGTTGGTGCGCGCCTGCACCGCGAGATATTCGACGATCCGGTCCTTGACCTTGTCGAGCGCATAATGATCCTCGTTGAGGATCGCCTCGGCCGCCGGGATGTCCTTCTTCAGCTTGGACTTCTTGCCCCAGGGCAGGCCCAGCAGCACGTCCAGATAATTGCGCACGACGGTGGCCTCGGCGGACATCGGCGCCATCGTCTTCAGCTTCTTGAGCTCGGCAGTCGCCTTAGCATGGGCTTCCTTGCTGAGCTTTAGCTTGGCGATCTTCGCAGTCAGCTCGGCGACCTCGTCGCCTTCGCCTTCCTCGCCCTCGTTGCCCAGCTCGCGCTGGATCGCCTTGAGCTGTTCGTTAAGATAATATTCGCGCTGCGTCTTTTCCATCTGGCGCTTGACGCGGCTGCGGATCTTCTTCTCGACCTGGAGCACGCCCAGTTCGCCTTCCATGAAGGCGAACACCATCTCCAGCCGCCGCGCGGGATCGCGCTCGATCAGCAGCGCCTGCTTGTCGCTGACCTTGATCGAGAGGTTGGCAGCCACCGCATCGGCCAGCCGCGCGGCGCTGTCGATCTCGCCGAGCTGGCCCGCGGTCTCCGCCGGCAGCTTCTTGTTGAGCTTAGCGTAATTCTCGAACTGGTCGACCACCGAGCGCATCAGCGCCGACGCTTCGGGGCCTTCCGCTTCCTGTTCCTCGATGATGGCAACATCGCCGGTCAGGTGTTCACCGGCGCCGTCGAGCGCCTCGAGCGTGGCGCGCTGGCGGCCTTCCACGAGCACGCGCACGGTGCCATCCGGCAGCTTCAGAAGCTGCAGTACGGTGGCGATCACGCCCATGTCATACAGGTCTTCACGGCCGGGATCGTCTTCAGACGGATCGAGCTGCGCGACCAGGAAGATCTCCTTGTTCGCCGTCATCGCGCTCTCGAGCGCGGCGACAGATTTGTCACGACCGACGAACAACGGGACGATCATCTGCGGAAACACGACGATGTCGCGCAACGGCAGAACGGGGAAACTCTGGGTCATCTGCACTCCGAACGGGCGCCCCGGAAGGCGGCGCCCCACCCACCTTATATGGTGTCGCGGCGCAATCCATCAATTCCTGCTTAAAATACCCACAAGGTGATGCGTCCATTTGCGACCCATCGCGGAGAGGATCGCGCCGCGTTATCGGATCACATAGGTAGCGACTAGGCCATTGACGCCGATTTGCAGCCCGCCACACTGCGCAAGAGGGGGAGACGGATTCCGGGAAGGCGCCGGCACATGCTGCGGCATTCGCCGCAGCAACAGGGGGAATGCGGCGATGACCGAGCAGGTTTCATTCGAAGACGCGGTAGAGCCCGGGCTGTGGAACCGCGATCTCGCGCCCACGGGGGCCGCGGAGCGCAACTGGCGCTGGTATCATTTCGCCGCGCTGTGGGTGGGCATGATCGTCGCGGTGCCGAGCTGGATGCTGGCCGCCGGGCTGATCGAACAGGGCATGTCGGCCGCCCAGGCCGCGCTCACGGTATTGCTCGGCAATGTCGTGATCCTGGTGCCGCTGCTGCTGATCGGCCATGCCGGCGCGCGCTATGGCATTCCCTATGCCGTGCTCGCCCGCGCCTCATTTGGCACGCGCGGCGCGCGGCTGCCGGCACTTGCCCGCGCGTTGGTCGCCTGCGGCTGGTACGGCATCCAGACCTGGATCGGCGGCGAGGCGCTGCTGACCTTGCTCGGCATCTTCGTCGGCGCCGACCTGAAGGGCGCGCCGCTGCCCTTCCTCGATATCGGCATCGGCCAGTTGCTCGCCTTCCTTGCCTTCTGGGCGCTGCAGCTCTTCTTCGTCACCAAAGGGCTGACGACGATCCGCCGGCTTGAGACCTGGACCGCGCCGTTCAAAATCCTGATCTGCACCGCGCTGGTCTGGTGGGCGGTGGACGCCGCCGGCGGGCTGGGGCCGATCTTCGCCGCGCCCTCCCAATTCGCGGAAGGCGGCCCCCGCGCCGGCCAGTTTTGGCTGGTGTTCTGGCCGTCGCTCACCGCGATGATCGGCTTCTGGGGCACGCTGGCGCTCAACATCCCCGACTTCACACGCTTCGCGCACACCCAGCGCGACCAGATGATCGGCCAGGCGATCGGCCTGCCGCCGACGATGGGGCTGATCGCGCTCGCCAGCGTCATCACAACCTCCGCCACCGTCGTCATCTATGGCAGCGCGGTGTGGGATCCGGTCGAACTGTCCGGCCGGCTTGCCGGGCCGTTCGTGCTGCTGGGGCTGATCGTGATCAGCATCGACACGATCTCCTGCAACATCGCCGCCAACCTCGTCTGCTCCGCCTATGATTTCTCGTCGCTAGCGCCGGCGCGCATCTCCTACCGGATCGGCGGCTTCATCACCGCGGCGATCGGCGTGCTGATCATGCCGTGGAAGCTGCTTGCGACGACCGGCGGCTATATCTTCGTCTGGCTCACCGGTTATGGCGCACTGCTCGGGCCGATCGCCGGCATCCTCATCGCCGATTACTGGCTGGTGCGGCGCGGGCGACTGGCGGTGGAGGAACTGTATCGCGGCACCGGCCGCTACGCCTATCGCGGCGGCTGGAACCGCGCGGCGATCATCGCCTTCGCAATCTGCGTGCTGCCCAACCTGCCGGGCTTCCTCGCCACCGCGATGCCGGGCAGGTTCGGCTGGATCGGCGGGCTGTGGACGACGATCTACGCCTATGCCTGGTTCACCGGGCTGCTGCTGGCGATGCTGAGCTATACCGCGCTGATGCGGCGCGCTGCATGAGCGAAGGCAGGGGCATCATGCCCCTGCTCCGCCCGTCCTCAGAACTCCACCTTGGCGCCGATGCGCAGACCCCACAGCGAGAAGCGTGCCTGATTGTCCACCGCCGGGTTGGAGAAGCCCGAATAGCGATATTGCGCGCACGGATTGCCGTTGCCGGGCACGCAGGCCACGTTCACCACCTGCGTGAGATAGGGGAAGGCCACCTGCCGCAGCGCGCCCCAATCCCTGTCGATCAGGTTCAGCACATTCTCGATGTCGGCGAACAGCTTGAAGCGGGCGCCGCGGACCAGCGGCACCGGCACCTCCTGGTCGACATGGACGTCGATCTTGAACCAGTTGGGCGCGCGCTGGCTGTTCTTGGGCAGGATCGAGCCGCGATATTTCTCAAGCCCATTGGCGGCGATGAAGGCATCCAGCGCCGCCTTGGTGCCCGGTGCGTCATAGGTCACCAGCGGATCGTTGGTCTGCGGCACATAGAGCAGGTAGCGATTGGCGCTGCCCGCGGTGCCGAACACCGAACTGTGCCCGGCGAGCAATGTCGGATCGTTCATCGTCAGGCTGTAGGGAATGCCCGAGCGCAGTTCGCCGAACAGGCTGAAGCGCGTCTTGTAGTCGCCGAAAAAGGCCCGGTCGAAATCGACGTAGAACTTCCAGCTGTTGCGGATCTCGTAGATCGAGGTGCCATAGGCCGCGACATTGGGATCGACCATCGCGTTCTGGCCATAGGTGCCGGACGCGGTGGTACCGTTCATCGAGCTGACGTCGGTCACATCCTGGAACGTGAAGCTGCCGCCGACCGAGAGGCCCCAGTCCCACGCCTTGTCGATGCGCGCGACCGCGACCAGGGAGTGGCCCTTGTCGACATTGGTCAGGAACAGATCGGTATTGGCCCCCGCCGTGGTCGAGGCATAACGCGGCCGCCCGTCGGGCGTCGTGCCGATCTGGCGGAGGCGCAGGTCATAATAGATCGGCGCATTGTTGACGAAGCCGTAATAGACGTCGCCGCCGACATTCCAGCCGCCGCCCAGGAAGCGCGTGTCGGGCGCATAATCGACCGACAGGCTGGTCTTCCAGGTCGACTGCATCTTGAAGTCCGGATCCATCGCATTGACGTTCGCCAGCGCGAGCGATCCGGTGTTGTTGGCAAGATAGTCGGTGACCAGCCCGTTGAAATTGCGGCCGTCGACATTGTTCAGCGCCGCGTCGCAGATCGCCGCGGTCGGCAAGGTGCAGCTACCGTCGAGGTTGCGGTTGATCGTGATCGAATTGCCGAACACGCCCGCGACAGAGAAGCTGTTGCCGAGGAACACGTCCGGTGACCCGCCACCGAACAGGCCGATGCCGCCGCGCACGCGCAGCTCGGGCGTCGGCGTCCAGGTGAAGGAGGCGCGCGGCTGCACGATCAGCTTGCCGCTGATCACATGGGTGTTGGCGAAGCCGTAACGCTCGAGGAAGAAGCGGTTGAGCGGCGGCCCCTCATTCATGTCATAGGTGTCGGCGCGCACGCCGATCGTCGCGCTGAAATCGGCGCTGGGATCCCAACTTGCCTGCGCGCCGAACGTGTATTGATCATATTTGAAGCTGGCGAGCACGTCGTTGAGGTCGCCGGTGATCGATCCGGCCAGGGTCAGCGTGCTGGCGCGGCGGTTCTGCAGGTCCGCGACGGAGTCGAAATAATAGGTGCCGAGCGCGTTCTGGGTGAAGGCGTTGGCCACGTCGAGATGGCTCCACGCCGCGGTCAGCTTCGCGGAGATATCGCCATATTCCCAGCGCACCGCGACATCCGCGCCATATTGCTTGGTGCGCACGAAGTTGAAGTGGCGGAACCGATCGGGCCCGAAGAACAGCCGCGACGCGGCCGGGCCGGCGGCGCTGCCCACCGAGCAGGCGACGGCATTGGTGTTGGGCAGCCCGTTCTGCTGCGTGGTCGAGGATGGATCGAGGCAGACCGAGAATTCGCTGAACGGGAATTCGCCGAAGGGCACGGGCATCAGATCATATTTGCGGTAATTGCCGCGGATCTCGGTGTGGAAATTGTCCGACCAGTCCGAATTCAACTGGGTGACGAAGGAGTCGACCGTTTCCGGACGCAGATAATTGTTTGAACTCAGCGTCAGCGCCGGCGAGCCGACATTGGTGGAGGAGAAGCCCGAAACCGCGCCGACCGTGCCTTCATTGTGGATATAGGTCATTGACAGGCGATGGCCGTCGACAACGTTCCAGTCGATCTTGGCGGTATATTTCTCGTCGGTCTCCTTGGTGGAGGCGAAGACGCCGCCAGTGTCATAATCATAGACCGAATTGGCGATCGAACTGATATTGTCGATCTGCGCCTGGGTGAGATTGGGCACCACATTGGCGAAGCCGCCGACGCCGATCGAGGTCGGCTGCGATTCCTCCAGCCGCTCATAGGAGAAGGCGAAGAACAGTTTGTCCTTGATGATCGGGCCCGAGAGGAAGGCGCCCCAATTCTTGCTGTCGAAATCCAGCCGGACACGGCCGGAGGGGTTGGTGAGGCCGGGCTTGGTGCGGCTGCCGGTCAGATTGTCGTCCGTATAGGTGAAGAAGGCGGATCCGGTGAATTTGTTGCCGCCGGAGCGCAGCACGAGGTTGATCGCGCCGCCCTGGAAGTCGCCCTCGGTGATGTCATAGGGCGCGATCTTGACCGAAAGCTGCTCGATCGCGTCGAGCGGCACCGGCCCGCGCGCGGTGGGCAGGCCGCCGACATTGAGGCCGAAATTGTCGGAAAAGCGCAGGCCGTCGACCGAGAATTTGTTGAGGCGGGCGTTCTGGCCGGCGATCATCACTCCACGGCTCTGACCCGGGTCGATCGTCGCGAAAGGATCGCGGCGGACGATGTCGCGGATATCGCGCGCCACCGAGGCGACGCCCTCGATCTTCTCGCGGTCGAGCACCGTCGACGGCCCCGGCGAAATCTCGGTCGCGCCGCTCGAGGAGGCGGTGACGACGATGTCTCCGCCCGAATTGTCGAGCGCGATCGGCAGGCGCAGCGGCTGGCCGGCGACCAGCGAAATGTCGGTGACCTGCGTTTCGGCATAGCCGTCGGCGACGACGGTGACGGTGAACGGCCCGCCGATGCGCAGGCCGGATGCGGCGAAGCTGCCGTCGCTGCCCGTCGTCACCTTCGAGGTCGTGCCCGACGGCACGTGCGTGACGCTGACGGCGGCTCCGGCCACCGGAGCGCCGTCGGCGGTGACGACGCCGCGGATCGAGGATGTCGTTTCCTGGGCATAAGCGGGCGCCGCAATCGCGGACGCCGTGGCGATGATGGCGGTGGTAAGAAGCAGATTGCGCATGAAAGACCCCCTTTGTTGCGCTTGTGCTATTTGCCCGGCCGGCTTTCCGACGTGCCGGGCACTGTTCCCCTGTATCTGTGCCAATCCTTGTCGATCGCCTCGACCACCGGCATGCCGATGAGGAAGGCGGTATCGAGCGACGCCTGCAGCGCCGAAAGCCCGCTGGATTCGGCAACGAGGCTTTCGGCGGCGCCGATACCGGGCGGCGGCGCCGAATAATTGCTGCCGGTACGCAGCACGAGCAGGCGTTCGGGGTCGACGCGGCCGAGGCGCCCGGCCATCGCCAGCGCGCCGGCGACGCCCGTATCCTCCATCGCCGTCATCGCGAAACGCTCGCCGCCATCGGTCCAGTAGCTGACCCATTTGTCGACATGCGTGTTGAGCAGCGTGCCGTGCCAGAAGGTCTGGCCGCTCGCCTCGGCGCCCTTCAGCACGAAGGGCGGCTTCTGCGCCGCGGGCTGATGGCGATAGGCGGCGCGGATCTCGCGCAGCGCCGGCGTATCCGGAATGCGGATGCCGCTGGTCAGCGCGAAGGCCCAGTCGCGCAGCCCCTTGTTCAGCGGGAAAAGATTGTAGCGCGTGTCGCCGCGCGGCGCCTCATAGGGCGTCTTGCGATCGCGCGGGAACATGCCCGTCGTCCAGCCGGCAGGGGCCTCGCGCGCGTCGACCGCATAGCCATAATCGGTGTCGACGACATCGCCGATCCACGCCGCCGATCCGACCGATGCCACCTCCGGATTGACCCCGGCGATCGCGGCGACCAGCCAATAGGCGTGGCTGAGATCGAAGCGCGGATCGAGTGCCAGTGCCATCGTCGAGGCGGCGGCGCGATTGGTGCCGATGCCGGTCGACAGCAGCAGCGCCTTGCGCGCGGGATCGTAGCGCAGGTGGCGGAACCCCGCCGGGAAGGGCAGCACCTCGGGCATCACCGCCGCCCAGGCCTGATATTCGCCGGCGCGATCGCCGACATCCTCGCCGATCTCGAACGCGGTGACGATGACGGTGCGGATCTCGATCGGCGCCGCCGCCGGCGCGGTTGCCGCGGCGCGACCTTCCATGCCCGCGGACGCAGTCTGCGCCCGCGCCGGGATCACCGGCCCGCACGCCATCAGCGCGCAGCCCACGGCACCAACCAAAAGCTTCAATCCGGCCTCCGCCCTGTCGTGAGGCCTCTCCCATCCCCCTTGTTGCCCCCGGGGGTTGATGCAGACGCTAACACAATGGAAACAACCCGCAAGCCCCGCCATTGCTGGTTCGTTCGGGGTTGCGATCCGCCTCGCCATCCCCATTATGCCGCGGCGCATGACGCAATGGCGCGGCGCAACATCCAGGGGGAATGATGATGAAGACGATGCGCCGTGCCGCGCTCTGGCTGACGATGATCTGCGGGCTGGCGACCGCACCCGCCAACGCCGCGAGCGAGGCGCTGGACACGACGCCGCGCACCGCGATCATCTCCGCCTTCGCGCCCGAATGGGCCTCGCTGATCGGCCTGATCGAGCAGCCCGTGCAACGCGAAATCAATGGCGTTGCGATCGTGACCGGCACCATGGCGGGCAAGCCGGTGGTGCTGATGGAAAGCGGCGTTTCCATGGTCAACGCGGCGATGAACGCGCAGATGCTGATCGATCGCTTCACGGTCAGCCGGATCGTCTTTTCGGGCATCGCGGGCGGTGCCGATCCGGCACTGGCGGTGGGCGATGTCGCGGTGCCCGCATCATGGTCGCAGAATCTGGAGGTGGTGATGGCGCGTGAGACCGCCAGCGGCTTCCTGCTGCCGCCCGGCGCGCAGGCGAGCAAGCGCGCGCCATTCGGCATGATGTTTCCGCGCGGCATTCGAATGGGCAGCGATCCCACCCGCCACGAAGCCTTCGCTGCCGACGCCGCGCTGGTCGCGCTCGCCACCCGCATCGCCCAAGCCGTCACGCTGAAGCGCTGCATCGAGGCGCCGGCCACGCGCTGCCTGCCGGGCACGCCGCGCATCGTGGTGGGCGGCACCGGCGTCAGCAGCCCAGCCTTCGTCGATAACGCCGCCTACCGCAGCTATCTGCACAAGAGTTATGATGCGCGCGTGATCGACATGGAAACCGCGGCGGTCGCGCAGGTCGCGCACGCCAACCGAATCCCCTTCATCGGCTTTCGCAGCCTGTCAGACCTCGCCGGCGGCGATGCCGGGCCCAACAGCATGACGATTTTCATGTCGCTCGCGGCGGAAAACAGCGCGTCGGTCGTCCGCGCCTTCATTGCCGCATTGCCCAGCGAAACCCAGGAAACACGTTGAAAAGGCGCAAACGCCGCCCTGCCAAAATTGGTTCCCGTTCATCTGGGAGCAAAGTTTACACGCAGTGAGTGCAGTTCCTGCATTCAGGATCGATCAGTGCGCATTTGCCACTGAGAGCGCTATCAGCCACATAGAGCAGGCCTTTCAGGCATCCTCTCCTATAAACTTTCAAGGCCGGCCCCTCGGGGCTGGCCATTTTTTTTTCAGCGCACCTGCACCAGTGCGCCGCCGCCCTTACGCGAGGCGAAGATCGTGCGGCGGCCGGTGAACCGCTCGACGATATAGGCGGCGGTCAAGCTGTGCTGGCTCGGCTTCACCGTGGTGAACACGCCCTCCCCCGCCAGCGCGAACGGCAGCAGCAACTGGTCCGCCAGATAGGGTCCGGCAAAGGCATCCGTTCGCAGGTAGCCCGCCATCCGGTGTGCTGCGGTCTTCGCGAGCGATTCGGCGGACAGCCCCAGCTTCCCGAAGCCGGTGACGATCTCGGTCGCCTGTTCGAAGCGGGCCTCCAGCATCAGCGCGTTGCCCGGCCCCTGCTCCTCGGGAAGCTGGCGGACGGCGAACGCCGCCTCCGGCCAGTCGAGCAGCGGCCGCGCCGCGCGCAATTCGCGTTCGGCGATGCCGTGCGGCAGCCCCGCGAACAGGGCGGTCGCCGATACCGCAACCAGCGCGCCGCGATCGACGCACTCGACCGCGCGCAGCCGCGCCGGCACGATCTCAACCTCCACCACGCCACCACCGCGCGGGTAGAAGCCGTGGCGGACGAGCCGCACGCCGACGCGCGCGCCCATCCGCTTGAGCACCGGCAGGAAGCAGCGCTCGATGAAGTCGAACGGCGGCGCGGCCATATTGTGCGTGCCGCCCTCCAGCACCAGCCGCGACGGCGCGTCGGCCGCGAGCAGCGGCATCAGCACGGTCTGCAGCACCAGCCCGGTGCTGCCGGCGCTGCCCACCGCGAAGCGATAGTCACCGCCGCGGATCGCGCCCGGCCGGAATTCGATCTCGGTCGAGCCGAGTTCGAGGCCGTCGCAGCTCGCATTGCCGATCGTGCAGGCGGCGGTCACCGCCATCAGATGCTGGCGCATTAGCCCCGGCTTCTCGCGCTTGCCGCGGATGTTGGTGATCCGGAAGGGCTGGCCGGTGATGAGCGAAAGCGCGCACGCATTGCGCAGCATCTGACCGCCGCCCTCACCCTCGGACCCGTCGATCATAATCATTATTTTTCTCTCTGCCCTCATCCCTCGGCAAGGGAAGTCAGGGTAAGGGGGCGGCGCAGCCGCCCCCTTATCTCCACGGCCGCTTGCTCGACCGTGAAACGGGGCGGCATGCCCCCGGCATGCCGCTTTTTCCCGTTTCACCCCTTCACGCACACTACCTGCTTGAGCGTATGGACGATCTCCACGAGATCGGCCTGCGCCGCCATGACCGCCTCGATCGGCTTGTACGCCTTCGGCGTCTCGTCGATCACGCTGTCGTCCTTGCGGCACTCCACCCCCTCGGTGTCGGCGATATGCTCGGCGAGCGTCACCAGCTTCTTGGCCTGGGTGCGGGACATCACGCGCCCCGCGCCATGGCTGCAGCTGTCGAACGCCTCGGCATTGCCGAGCCCGCGCACGATGAACGACTTGGCGCCCATCGAACCCGGGATGATGCCCAGCACGCCCTTGGCCGCGCGCACTGCGCCCTTGCGGGTCACGAGCACATTCTCGCCGAAATGGTTTTCCCGCGTCACATAATTGTGATGGCAGTTGACCGCTTCCAGTTCGGCCTCGAACGGCTGCGCGATCTGGCCGCGCAGCGCCCGGATCACATTGACCATCATCATCCGGCGGTTCAGCGCCGCATAGTCCTGCGCCCAGCCGACCGCCTCGACATACTCGTCGAAATGATCGGTCCCTTCCGGGAAATAGGCGAGGTCCTGATCCGGCAGGTTGATGAACCACTTGCGCATGTCCTGCTTCGCCAGCTCGATGAAGTAGCTGCCGATCGCATTGCCCACGCCGCGGGAACCCGAATGCAGCATCACCCATACGCGCTGCTCCTGATCCAGGCACAGCTCGATGAAGTGGTTGCCGGTACCGAGCGTGCCGAGATGCACGAGGTTGTTCGTGTTCTTCAGTCGCGGATGCTTCGCCACGATCTGGCCGAAGCGCGCCGCGAGCGTCGCCCACGCCTCGACCACCGCCGTCGGCGGATCGCCCCATGAGCCGGTGTCGCGCTTGCCGCGTCCCACCGAGCGCCCGTGCGGCACCGCCCGCTCGATCGCCGAGCGGATGCCCTCCAGATTGTCCGGCAGGTCGCTGGCGACGAGCGAGGTGCGCGCCGCCATCATGCCGCAGCCGATGTCGACACCCACCGCCGCCGGGATCACCGCGCCCTTGGTCGGGATCACCGAGCCCACGGTCGCGCCGATACCGACATGCACATCCGGCATCGCCGCGACATGCTTGAACACGAACGGCATCGCCGCCGCGCGCGAAAGCTGCTCACGCGCCTTGTCGTCGACCGGCACGCCGCGCGTCCACATCTTCACCGGCACGCCGCCGGTGGCGTGCTGCACTTCATAGGTCTGGGTCATCACGACCTCCTTCGATCCGGTGCCGGCGACAAGGGTTTGGCGGGACATCCCGGCCGAAACCGGGAGAAGGATTCGAACCTTCTGGCTACCGTGTAGTCCCGCCAGCATTCGCCGGCTGTTGTTGTTGCGTCGTCATGGCGACGAGGATTTCGACGGACGCCTACCCGCTCTATCCGCTGAGCTACGGGCCGATTGGCCGGCCCGGCGGGATTCGAACCCGCGACCTGGGGATACCGAGTCCATGTAGTCCGTCAGGCATTCGCCATGACTCTATTCTTTCTTCTCCCCTTCCGCTTGCGGGAGGGGTCGGGGGAGGGCCTGTCCCGAGACGGCACTGAGACTGGACAGGCCCTCCCCTAACCCCTCCCGCAAACGGGAGGGGGACTGGGCCTTGGCGACGAGGAATGATGAGACATAGGCGTCCTTAAGCTACGTTCCAGCGACGGGATTTGAACCCGCATCTCCCGGTTTCCCGGGCGCTTTTCTCTCCGGACTTTCTCTGGTGGATGTAGTCCCATCGGCATTCGCCATGCCGTGTTCTTTCTTCTCCCCTCCCGCTTGCGGGAGGGGCCGGGGGAGGGCTTGTCCCGAGACAGCACGAGGCCCGGACAGGCCCTACCCTAACCCCTCCCGCAAGCGGGAGGGGGATTGGGCCGTGGCGACGAGAATGGATGGGACAGCGGACCTTTCGGCCCATCGGTTTCAATGATGTAGTCCCACCCGCATTCGCCACGGCCTTCAGTTCATTCCGTCAAACCTCCACTTGCTTGACCAGTTCGACCCAATCCCGCGTCTCGCCACTGGCGAAGCGTGCGATCGTGTCGAACACCGCGTCGGAGAAGCCCCCGACGTTGAGGATGTCCACCCGGCCCGAGGCCTGCGTGGTGCCATAGGGCTGGACGTCGACGCAGACGAGCTTGGCCTGGCGGTTGCGCCGCTTGAGCGCGTCCCACTCGGTCATCGTCGCCGTGGCGCCGGAGCGGCCCTTGCCCGCATCGACCCAGGACGCGTTGTCCGAGACGATCACGACCAGGTCCACCGCCGCCCGCTCCGCGTTGAGCATCGCCAGCGGTGCCGACACCGTGGTGCCGCCGCCACCGACCGCCGCCAGCCGCGCCGCATTGACCGCGACCCGCGCATGCGGATCGAGATCGAGCGGCACCACCCGCGTTTCGAACGGCATCACCCGTGCCTGCCGGTTGGTGCGCAGCATCGCCGCCGCGACCAGGGCCGCGATATCGATGCAACGAACCTTGGACGACGCGCCCTTGCGGAAGCCGGTAACCGGCGACTGCATCGAGCCCGACACGTCCGGGCAGATCACGATGTTGCCCTCGACCCGCGGCACGGCCTTCAGCGCCTTCTCAAGCGCCGCCTCGAGCGCGCCCTGCACACGCAGCGGCACCCGATCGTCGACCTGGCCCAGCGCCACCATCAACTGGTAGGGCAGCGGGCGAACCCGGGCGATCGCCTCCGCATCGGCAAGCCGCGCGGCAACGAGATCGACCGTTCCCTCCACGTCGAACGCGCCGTTGCGCGCCAGCGTGTTGAGGTTCATCCGCAGCGCCTGCCAGCCCATCGTGCCGGCAAGCTCGGACCATTGCTCCGCAGTCAGCGGAAAGGCGGTCAGCCATTCGAACGGCACCGGCGGCAACGGGCCCGAGGAATCCTGCTTCCAGGCCTCGAACGCCGCGATCTCCGCCGGCAGCGCGGCAACATCATAGGGCTTGCCGATCAGCCAGCCATAGAAGGCCCGCCGCGCCGCATCCGCGGGCTTGGGGTGAACCATGCGAACGATGTCCGCGAGGCTCGGATCCTTGCCCGTCGCCGCCGCCATCAGGCTGCGCATCGACGCCTGTTCCAGCCACTGCTGGACCAGCCGCTTGGGCCGCGTGCCGAGCGACGAGCGCCCGACCTGGCCGGACCGCATGATCTGCACGAAGCTGCGCAGCATGCGGCCATTGTCGATGACGCGGCCGAACACGCGCACCGCGAGATCGGGCTCGGCGACGGTCAGCCACGCCGCGAGCAGCGCCGGCATATCCTTCATCGCACCCGACTTGCGGGCATAGACCGCGGCCTGCGCCGCGAAGCGCGGGTCGACCGCCTTGGCGGCCGCCAGCACATCGGCCAGCTGCGCCCCGGCATCGCCATAGAAATTGTCGGCGAGGGTGCCGGTGGCGGCGAGCTGCGCGAGCTTCGCCTCCGGCTCATAGGCATAGGCCGGCGCGCCTTCATGATTGATGGCGTCCGCACGCGGCAGGAACTTCGCCACCGCCGACGCGAAAAGAGACTTGTTCGCCATTCTGCCTTCCTCCTTACAGGGCGGCCGGCGCATTCCGGCCGCCCTGTTTCCGTTTCCGCTGCCGGCCACAGCGCCGACGCCAACAGCATCGCAGGAGGCGTGCCAACTGCCGGGGTGAGGACAAGAATATTTTATAACTTATTGAATTTACATGATTTTATTATTCAACGACCGTGACGCCGGTCGACGCGGCTCTCCGAGCGGACGGCAAATTTCCTATCGATAACGATAGGAATTTATCCTAAACGATAAGAATGAAACCCGTCACCGTCATCGGATTCCTCGGCTCCACCCTCGATGCCGCCAAGTTCGGCCCGTCACGCTGGAACCGCTGGCGGCCGTCGGTGGGCATCGCCATGCATGAGGATCTGCGCGTCGATCGCTTCCTGCTGCTCCATGGCGAGCAGCATCGCCGCCTTGCCGAGCTGGTGGCGGATGATGTGCGCTCGGTCTCGCCCGAGACGACCGTGGAACCCCGCCAACTCGACTTCACCGACGCGTGGGATTTCGAGGAGGTCTATGGCAAGCTGCTCGACTTCGCGCGCGCCGAGCCCTTCGATCCGGAGGCCGAGGATTATCTGATCCACATCACCACCGGCACGCACGTCGCGCAGATCTGCCTCTTCCTGCTGACCGAGGCGCGCTACCTGCCCGGCCGGCTGCTGCAGACCCAGCCCAACCGCGGCGGTGGCGGCGCCGCCAGCCCGGCGGGCCGCTGGACGGCGATCGACCTCGACCTTTCGCGCTATGACAGCATCGCGACGCGCTTCGCGATGGCCTCCGCGGAAAGCCAGTCCTTCCTCAAATCGGGGATCGACACGCGCAACGCCGGCTTCAACCGGATGATCGACGAGATCGAGCAGGTCGCGCTGCGCTCGCGCGCGCCGGTGCTGCTGATGGGGCCGACGGGGGCGGGCAAAAGCCAGCTCGCGCGCCGGATCTACGAACTCAAGCGGCTGAAGCATCAGGTCGCGGGGCCCTTCGTCGAGGTCAATTGCGCGACCTTGAAGGGCGACGGCGCGATGTCGGCGCTGTTCGGCCACCGCAAGGGCGCGTTCACCGGCGCGGTCGCCGACCGCCCCGGCCTGCTGCGCGCCGCCGACACCGGCATGCTGTTCCTCGACGAGATCGGCGAACTCGGGCTGGACGAGCAGGCGATGATCCTGCGCGCGATCGAGGACAAGCGCTTCCTGCCGGTGGGCGCCGACAAGGAGGCCGCGTCCGACTTCCTGCTCATCGCCGGCACCAACCGCGATCTCGGCCAGGCGGTGGCGGCGGGCGGGTTCCGCGACGATCTCTATGCGCGGCTCAACCTGTGGACCTTCAGCCTGCCCGGCCTTGCCGAGCGGCGCGAGGATATCGAGCCCAATCTCGATTATGAGCTTGATCGCTTCGCCGAGCGCGAGGGCAATCGTGTGTCGTTCAACAAGGAAGCGCGCAGCCGCTACCTCGCCTTCGCGACCAGCGGCGAGGCGCGCTGGCCCGGCAATTTCCGCGACCTGATGGCAAGCGTCACGCGCATGGCGACCTTGTCCCCCGGCGGACGGATCGACGTGGAGTGCGTGGATCTGGAGATCGGCCGGCTGCGTCGGCTCTGGTCGGCGGAGAGCGGCGATGACGGCCTCGCCGCGCTGCTCCCCGCCGACGCGCTTGCCGAGATCGACCCGTTCGACCGCGTCCAGCTCGCCTATGTCATCACCGTCTGCCGCCAGTCCCGCTCGCTGTCGGAGGCCGGCCGCACGCTGTTCAGCGCCTCGCTCGCCCGGCGCAGTTCGGCGAACGATGCGGACCGGCTGCGCAAATATCTGGTGCGCTTCGGGCTGGGCTGGGCGGACGTGGCGGGGTGAAGCCCGTCCGGGCGATCGGGCATTTTCTACGCGATCCAAACGCCGTTGGGCGCTTGTCCGTCTCGAAAGTCGCTGGCCTAACGGGGCACATCCGCCCCATGTCAGACCCCAATCCGCTCTGGTCCACCATCGTCGACTGGCTCGGCATGCAGGGCCCGGTCACGCTCTCGCTCTATTCCTGCGGGCTCGTCACCCTCGTCTTCATGGCGTCGAAGGCGCTCGCCGGCTAGATTTCGAGCTGCGATCCCAGCTCGATCACGCGGTTGATCGGCAGGCCGAAGAAGGCCATCGGGCTTTCCGCGTTCTGCACCATCCAGGCGAACAATTTCTCGCGCCACAGCGCCATGCCCGGCCGTTCGGAGGGGATCACCGTCTGGCGGCTGAGGAAATAGCTGGTTTCCATCGCGGCGAACTTGCCGCCGCAATCCTTCACCGTTTCCAGGCTGCGCGGGATGTTGACCTCCTGCATGAAGCCGTGGCGGATGACCATGCGGTAGAAGCCTTCGCCGGCGTCGATCTTCTCGACCATGCCCGCCTTGCCGACATAGGGCACGCCTTCCGTCTTCACCGTCAGGATCACGACGCGTTCGTGGAGTACCTTGTTGTGCTTCACATTGTGGAGCAGCGAGGGCGGCACGCCGTCCGTGGTGGAGGACAGGAAGATCGCGGTGCCCGGCACGCGCTCCAGCGACTTGCCGGTGGAGCGGATGAACAGGTCGAGGTCCATCGCCCCTTCCTGCATATAGACGCGCATGATCTGCCGCCCGCGCGCCCAGGTGGTGAGCAGGGTGAAGACGATCGCGGCGACCAGCAGCGGGAACCAGCCACCATCAGGGATCTTGGTGACATTGGAGGCGAAATAGGCGCCGTCGATCAGCACGAACGCCGCTGTCGCGATGCCGGCGAACGCGGGGTGCCAGCGCCACACCGCGAAGGCCAGGATACCGAACATGCAGGATGTGATCAGCATCGTGCCGGTGACGGCGATGCCATAGGCCGCCGCCAGGTCCCCCGAATTGCCGAACCCCATCACCAGCAGCATGACGAAGATCATCAGCCCCCAGTTGACCAGCGGGATATAGATCTGGCCGGCGGCATCCGCGCTGGTGTGGGTGATCCTAAGGCGAGGCAGATAGCCGAGCTGCATCGCCTGCTGGGTGACCGAATAGGCGCCGGTGATCACCGCCTGGCTCGCGATCACCGTCGCCAAGGTCGCGAGCACGACCAGCGGCAGCCGCGCCCATTCGGGTGCCATCAGGAAGAAGGGGTTGGCGGCAGCGGTGGGCGTGCTCAGCAGCAGCGCGCCCTGCCCCATATAGTTGAGCAACAGGCACGGAAACGCGACGTAGAGCCATGCGGCGCTGATCGCGCGGCGGCCGAAATGGCCCATATCGGCATAGAGCGCCTCCGCGCCGGTCACCGCCAGCACCACCGATCCCAGCGCGAGGAACCCCAGTTTCGGGTCGATCAGGAAGAAGTTGATCGCCCACCACGGATTGACGATGCCCAGGATTTCCGGGTGCTGGACGATGTTGGCGATGCCGAGCAGCGCCAGCACCGCGAAATAGAGCGCCATGATCGGCCCGAACCAGGCAGCGACGCGCGCAGTGCCGCGGCGCTGGATCAGGAACAGGCCGGCGAGGATGGCGATGGCGAGCGGCACCACGAAGCGGTCGAAGCCGGCCTCCACCACCGTCAGCCCCTCGACCGCGGACAGCACCGAGATCGCCGGGGTGATGATCGCATCGCCATAGAAGAGCGCTGTGGCGAGCACGCCAAGGGCTGCGACCACGCCCCTCCAGCCATTGAGCTTGCTCCGCCGCATCACCAGCGCGAGCAGCGCCATGCTGCCGCCCTCGCCCTCATTGTCGGCGCGCAGGATCAGCACGACATATTTGAGCGTGACGATGATCGTCATCGTCCAGAACACCAGCGAAAGCACGCCATAGATGTGCGCCTGATCGACGGCGAGCGGATGGTGGCCGACGAAGCTTTCCTTCAGCGCATAGAGCGGCGAGGTGCCGATATCGCCGAACACGACGCCCAGCGCGCCGAGCGCCAGCGCGTGGAGGCCGCCCTTGGGCTCATGATGCGGCTTGGCGCCGGTCTGGTCGGTCATTCCCACTCCGCTTGCATCGGTCGGCATAGGATCTCCAGAGGGGTTTCCGGTCACCGGCATAGGATTGGCATAGGATTTCGCGCCGCGCGATCGATCCTTGCAGCGCATCCTACGCAATCCCTACGCAAAGCCCGGCCCCTCGATCTCGAATAGCTATGTCGCCCCCCGTAACTCCGCGGCGTGCAAAGGAGTTGCGTAACCATGGCGAACTGGCGGGGGCGCCGCGACGTCGATCTGACGCTGCGGCTGGCGGGGCTGCTGCTCGGCGGGCTCGCCTTCCATCTTTCGGCGCTGCTGGCGCGGCATCTGCACGGCCATGCGGCCGGTGGCGTCGGCGCGCTCGACCTGCTGCTCGCGACTTTGTTGTTCCTGAGCGGCAGCGCGGGCGCCGCGCTGTTCTTCATCGGCCGTCACCTGCTGGACGAGGTGCGCGTGTCGCAGCGCTGGGCGCCCCGCGGCTGACCCCATTTTTCACCCTTTTTCCCCCCTTCCTCCCCCTTCGGACCCCATGAGCCCCGCCGACGTTCCTCCTGCGTAGGAATGACTGGGCCGGCGCGACCAGCGCCGGCCCCCTTTTCGATTTTGTCGAATGAGCGCCATGAATCTTTGCGACTGATCCGGCATGGGGCGGCACGCTATCCCTCCTCCCACGGACAGCGCAGGAGGATGCCATGCCTGAGGATGGGTATCGGCACCGATCGCCGCCGGTTACAACCCCGCGCAGATCGATGCGATCGCGCAGCTCGCCGCCTGAAACCGAAAGGAAGCACCATGGCCCACGGCACCGCCCATATCGGGCGCGACACCTATCGCACCAAAATCGAGGTCAGTGGCCACAGCCTGGTCGCGGACGAGCCGTCCACGCTCGGCGGCGCCAATGCCGGCCCTGCGCCCTATGACCTGATCCTCGCCGGGCTCGGCGCCTGCACCGCGATCACCTTGCGGATGTATGCCGATCGCAAGGACTGGCCGCTGGAGAGCGTCGATGTCGCGCTGCGCACCGTGCAGGGCGAAAACGGCCTAGAGATCAAGCGCACGCTGACCATCGCCGGGCTCGACGAGGAACAGCGCGCGCGGCTGGCAGAGATCGCCGAACGCACCCCCGTCACCTTGACACTCAAGGGCGGGCTCCCGATCCATACGACCCTCGCCTGACCGCCAATCGCGCCACGGAGATCTGCTTGCCCACGCGCCCGTTCGATTTTGTCGGCTCGGCCGGCCACCGCCTCTCCGGCCGCATCGAGATGCCCGAAGGGCGCCCGCGCGGCTGGGCGCTGTTCGCCCACTGCTTCAGTTGCGGCAAGGAGAACATCGCCTCCGTCCGCATCGCGCGGGCACTCGCCGGCTGCGGCATCGGCACGCTGCGCTTTGACTTCGCAGGGCTCGGTTCCAGCGAGGGCGCGTTCGGTGAGACCAGCTTCGCTGCCAATGTCGAGGACATCGTCGCCGCGGCGAAAGCGATGGCAGAAGCCGGCCTGGCGCCGGCCCTGCTCGTCGGCCACAGCCTCGGCGGCGCCGCGGTGATCGCCGCCGCGGGCGACTTGCCGAGCGTGACGGCGGTCGCGACAATCGCGGCGCCGTTCGACGTCGCCCACACCCTCCACCAGTTTGAACCCGCCGCACTCGCCGCGATCGAGGCGAATGGCCGGGCCGAGGTCTCGCTCGCCGGCCGCGCCTTTTTGGTCGACAAGGGCCTGATCGACGATCTGCGCCGTCATGATCAGGGCGCGCGCATCGCCGGGCTGCGGCGCGCGCTGCTGGTGATGCACGGCCCGCGCGACGACACGGTGGGCATCGAGAATGCCGAACGCATCTTCGTCGCCGCCAAGCATCCCAAAAGCTTCATCTCGCTCGACGACGCCGACCATCTGCTGCACGACCGCGCCGACGCCGACTATGCCGCGCAGACGATCGCGAGCTGGGCGGCGCGCTATCTGCCCGAACTGCCCGAGGGGCCGGCGCTCGCGACCGACGCCGAAGCGGAAGAGACCCGCGCCGGCAAGTTCCAGGTTGCGATCCAGGCCGGCGGCAAGCGCTTCCTGGCAGACGAGCCGGTAAGCGTGGGCGGGATGGGCACGGGGCCGACGCCCTACAACCTGCTCTCCGCCGCGCTCGCCGCCTGCACGACGATGACCTTGCGGCTCTACGCGGATGGCAAGGGCTGGCCGGTCTCACGCATCCGCACCGCGGTGGGCCACCAGCGCCGCGCCGGGCAGACGCCCGCGGACTTCTTCAGCCGCCGCATCTCGATCGAAGGCCCCCTGGACGACGAACAGCGCGCGCGGCTGCTGGAGATCGCCGACCGCTGCCCGGTGCATCGCACATTGGAGCGGGGATCCACGTTTGCCACTGTGGAGGGTGAGCCGCCGGCCGAGGCCGAGCCGGCGGAGGCGCATATGGAGGCGATGGAGCATATCGCAACGCCGGTGGAGTAGGCATTTCCTCCCCGGCGCTGCGCGCCGGGGAGGAAATCAAGTTACGCCACGAAATTCCCGGCGAACGCGATCTCGCCCAACGGCTTGCGGTCGCTCGGCACTTCGCGCTGACGCAGGCCCTCGGGCAGGGTCGCGGGGTCGCCAATCTTGCCAAGCGCAATCGCGGCCTCGACGCGGAAATCCTCGGGCACGCCCAGTTCGGTCTGCGCGCGCGGGAAATCGACGCCGCTCATGCCGTGGGTGACATAGCCGGCGATATGCGCCTGCAGCGCGAGCTGCGCCCAGGCGGCGCCGGCATCGAAGCTGTGGCTGTGCGAAGGCTTGTCCGGCGCGCCCATCGTCGTCGCGGAAACGACGAAGATCAGCACCGACGCGTCCTTGGCCCAGCCCTGGTTGAACGGGATCAGCAGATCGAGGAAGCGCGCCCAGTTGGCGTCGCCGCGATGCGCGTAGAGGAAGCGCCAGGGCTGATAATTGTAGGCCGAGGGCGCCCAGCGCGCGGCATCGAGAATGAGATCGAGATCGGCCTGCGGCATATCCGATCCGTCGAACGCGCGCGGCGACCAGCGGTCGAGGAACAGGCGGTCGAGCGCAGTGTCGGTGGTACGGTTGGTCATCAGATCCCCCATGAGGCAAGCAAAGGAAAAGCCGGCGCCGCAGGACGCGACGCCGGCTGTCTAAAGCAGGTTAGCGGCGCGCGTCGAGCGCAACGCGGCCGGCGCCGAGCGCGACGATCTGGAGCAGACCGCCCGCAATCGCGATATTCTTGAAGAAATGGATGAACTGGTTCTGGTCGGCGAGCTGGTTGTGGAAGCCGAACGCAGCCGCGACCGAGAAGATCGCCAGCGCTGCGGCGACGAAGCGGGTGCGATAGCCGAGGATCAGCGCGATACCGCCGAGCAGCTCGACCGCGACCGCGATCGCATAGGCGACGGTCGGCAGCGGCAGGCCGGCGGAGGCGATATAGCCGATCGTGCCGGCGGGCGCGGCAATCTTCGACGCGCCGCTGAGAATGAAGATCGCCGCGATTGCGATGCGGCCGCCGAACGCCGCGACGCCGGCCGCGCGATCGGCGGAGTGGGGCGCCGCCGCAGCGGCAAGGGTGGTGCTGTTCATCTCGAATAATCCTTGTCCAAAGCGGCGGCTGCGACAGCGCGGCGCCGTTGAGGAGAAGATGGACCTGCACCGGCGCATCAAACAGCCGAATAAACTCAATTGAAATGTTCGAAAAATCGGAAAAGCCGATGACGGAACCCATCGCCCGGACTGCCGTTGAATAGCCGTAATGACCCGCGTTGCCGTTCTCGCCTTCCTCATCCTCATCACCGGTTGTGACGCCCTGCCGCGCGATCCGGGCGGCACGCTGAAACGCGTCGAGACCACGCACCGGCTCATGGTGGGCGTGGCCGCCGGCCTGCCGATATCCCGCAACGACCGCCCCGTGCGGCTGATCGAGGCGCTGGAACGGCACACCGGCGCACGCGCCGAGATCAGCCGTGGCGCGGCGGAGCCCCTGTTTACGGCGCTGCGTGCCGGCCGGCTGGACCTGGTGATCGCGCCGGTCGCCGCGGACAGCCCGTGGGCAACCGAGGTCGCGTTCGGCCCGCCACTTGCGATCGCCGGCACGGGCGACGAGCGGCTCGAACTCGTCGCCGCAATGCGCAACGGCGAGAATCGCTGGATCATGCTGGTCGAGCGCAGCAGTCGCGCGGTCGCACCCGCGGCGGCAGGCCGATGAGCGGCGGCACCCTTCCCGCACCGCTCGCGCGGCCCATGCGCCGCGCGATCCGCCTCGAATGGTGGAACATCGGCTGGACGATCAGCATCGTCATCGTGATGGGCCTCGTGCTCGGCCAGAGCCAGACGATGAAGACGGCGTGGATCGAGGACATGCTGGGGCTGGTGCCGCCGGTGATGTTCCTGATCGCCGCACATTTCGAAACGCACCACGGCCGATCCGCGCGCTTCCCCTTCGGCTTCGAGCGCGTCAACGGGCTTGGCTTTTTCCTTGCCGCCGTCGCGCTGACCGCAGTGGGCGCCTTCCTGCTCTACGACGCGGCGAAGACCCTGGTCACTGCCGAGCATGCCACAGTCGGATCGGTGCGCCTGTTCGGGCGCGACATCTGGCTGGGCTGGCTGATGATAGGTGCGCAGACTTATGCGATCATCCCGCCGCTGATCATCGGCCGCAAGGAACTGCCGCTGGCCAAGACCCTGCAGGATAAATTGCTGCACACCGACGCGCTGATGAACAAAGCCAACTGGATGACGGGCGCTGCCGGTCTTGCCGGCATCATCGGGCTGGGGCTCGGCTGGTGGTGGGCGGATTCGGTCGCGGCGGCGGCGATCTCGTTCAGCGTGCTCAGCGACGGCATCAAAGCGCTGCGATCGTCGACCGCCGAACTGGTCGATGGTGCGCCGCGCGGCCTTTCCAGCGCCGATCTGTCCGAGGATGCCGAAGCGGTGAAGAAGACGCTGGCGGCAGCGTTTCCGGGCACCGAGGTGCGGCTGCGCGAGACGGGCCGCCTGATCCGTGCCGAGGTGCATGGCGCCGCACCGCCGGCCGAAGCACTGCCGCCCGGCACCTACTGGCCGCATGAAGAGGAGCGCGCATGGCGGCTGGCGCAGGTGAGTTTCGTTCCGCCCGCCGAGGATGAGAGCGTCGCGCACTAGCCCGGACGTAGCGGGCGGCCGAGAGAAGCCGGGACAGGAAAGGTGCGCCAAGCACCATTGTCCCGGCTTCGCTTAAAAGATAGGAAGAGCCTTCACCCGTCACAGGTCCGCCGTACAGACAATTCCGGCCGAGCGCAGGCGGTGAAAGCATCCGCCACTATAGGGGGCTGATTCAGCCGACAGGCTTCAGATGCGGAGAGATGAGCTTGTTCATCTCGAACATCGTCACCTTATCCTTGCCGAAGACCTTGGCGAGCTTTTCATCGGCCAAGATATCACGCTTGTTGGCCGGATCCTGCAGATTGTTCTTCTTGATGTAAGCCCACATCGCGCTGACCACCTCTGCGCGGGTCAATGGCTTGGTGCCAACGACGGCGCCCAGTTCGGGCGAGGGCTGTACGGGACGATTGAGGCCGTCGGTCTTCTTCTTCTCTGCCATGGCTTTATCCTGTCCTAGCGTTATCCGCTGAACTAGCGATGGCGCGATTGGCTCCCTCGCGCAAGCATTGCGTTATTCGCGGCGCCGCTCGACCGGGGGCAGCAGCAATTCGTCGCGATCGTCGCGCGGCGGCGGAGGGGCGTTCTCGGCCGGGCGCGTTTCCAGTTCGATGCCCTGCGGGCCGATGCGTAGACCGACGCCGACATCGCCGATCTTGCCGTCCACAGACAGGCTGTCATTGCCGATGTTGACACCGATATCGCCGGCATTGCCGATCAGCGCGCCTTCATCCTCATCCTCACCCTCTTCGATCGCGCGCGGCGCCGCGCGCGATTTCACGCCGAGCGCCGATGCCATGAAGTCACGCCACACCCGCGCCGGCAGGCCGCCGCCGTTGACGCCGGAAAGCGGGCTGTTGTCGTCATTGCCCACCCATACGCCGGTAACCAGATCGCCGGCGAAACCGATAAAGATCGCGTCGCGATTGTCCTGACTGGTGCCCGTCTTGCCATAGACGGGGATCGACAGCGCAGCCGCGCGGCCGGTGCCGCGCTTGACCACCGACGACAGCAGATCCTTCAGCGCCGGCAGCATCTCCTCGTCGAACGGGCGCTGCCTGTCCCACACCGAATCGAACCAGCTTTCACGCGCATCGGGCAGCCCGCGCGGGCGCACCGGATAGCGATCCCCGGCAACCGCAGCATAGGCGGCGGTCATTTCGAGTAAGGTGGTGCCCGAACTGCCCAGCGCCAGCGTGGCATCGTCGGCGAGCGCGCTGCGCACCCCAAGATCGCGAGCGGCGCGAATCACATTCTTGCGCCCGACCTTTTCCGACAGCCGCACCGCCGCGACGTTGGAAGAAACCGCGAACGCTTCCCTGAGCGTGATCTCCCCGCGGTAGCGGTCGCCGGAATTGCGCGGGCTCCATTCACCGATCGTCAACGGCTTGTCTTCCACCTTGTCGTCAGGACGCATGCCCGCGCGCAACGCGGCGAGATAGACGAACAGCTTGAAGGTGGATCCGGGCTGGCGCCGCGCCTGCGTGGCGCGGTTGAACGCGCCATCGGCATAGGTGCGTCCGCCGATCATCGCGACCACCTGCCCATCCGGGCGCATCGCCACCAGCGCGACATCCGCCTTGCGCAGGCCGGCGTTGCGCACCGCGCGCTCGGCATAGCCCTGCAGCTTGCGGTCGAGCGTCGTCTTCACTTCCTGTTCGGCGTAGACCGCGCCCGAACCGTCGCGCGCCTGCGCCATCGCCCAGTCCGAAAACCAGGTGCCGGTGGGCAACGCCTTGACCTTGCGGATTTTCAGCCGTGCGGGACCGGCGCGATCGGCGACCGCCTTTTCGATGAAGCCGGCATCGAGCATCGCCGCGACGACCAGCTTCTGACGCGCACGGGCTCCCTCCAGGTTGCTGCTGGGCGCCAGCCGCGACGGCGCCTTGAGCAACCCGGCGAGCATTGCCGCCTGGCTGACGCTCAGATCCTCCGGCGGCACGCTGAAATAATGTTGCGCGGCGGCGCGCAGACCATAGACATTGTCGCCGAAATAGACGTTCGACAGATAGCGGGCGAGGATCTCGTCCTTAGAGAGCCGCGCCTCCAGCCAGAATGCGATCAGCACCTCGCGCGCCTTGCGGCCGAAAGTGCGATCGGCATCGAGGAAGGCGACCTTGGCGAGTTGCTGGGTGATCGTGCTGCCGCCCTCCCGCACACCGCCGGCGCGCAGATTGTTCCAGGCAGCGCGCATGATCCCCCAGGGATCGACTCCCCAATGCTGGCGAAAGCGCCGATCCTCGATCGCCAGGAAAGCATGTGGCACGTGCGCGGGCAGTTCGGCGATGACGACCGGCTTGTCGATGATCGCCCCACGCCGCGCGATCGGCGTACCATCCGCCGCGAGCAAGGTGATCCGCGGCGCCGCGACCGGCTGCAGCGAGCGCGACAACGGCGCGGTGACCGCGAGATAGCCGACCAGCAGCACGAAGATCAGCAGGAAGGCGAGCAGCCCCAGCTTGATCCGGCGGATGACCCGCGGCAGCCGCGACGGCGGAAGTGGTACCGGTTGCCCGGGCGAATCGACCGGCGGCGCCGCATAAGTGTCGGCCGGCGGCGGACCTGCGGGAACCGGCTCGGGACGGCGGTCTCGCGACCAGAACATCAGCGGCGAGACCCGGAAAATGGCATGGTGGCTGCTGTCATACCTTGGCAATACAGCCAATGCGAGACCGAAAAATTGCCGTACGTCACAGTTTGAGCTAACAGCCGCCGCGCCAGAGGATCGGGCGGCCGCTGCCTTCGCTTGTCGGGGGGAGAGGAAAGTCCGGGCTCCACGGAAACACGGTGCCGGGTAACACCCGGCGGAGCACGCAGCTTCGGCTGCGCGCTTCAGGGACAGTGCAACAGAAAGCAGGTCGCCGAAGCTTCGGCCAGGTGACATTGAAAGGGTGCGGTAAGAGCGCACCGCGCCCCCGGCAACGGGGGTGGCATGGTAAACCCCACCGGGAGCAAGACCGAATAGGGGCGACACCGGGTTTCGTACCCGAGGGCCTGGTTCCGGCCCGTCGCCCGGGTTGGTTGCTTGAGGCACGGAGCAATCCGCGCCCTAGAGGAATGGTCGCCCAGTCCCCCTTGGGGATGGACAGAACCCGGCTTACAGATCCTCTGGCATGAGATTCCGACGCGCCGCCCGGGCGGCGCGCCCCGTGAGGAGAAGGCAAGAGCGATGCTGCGATGGCCCCACCCCGTCCCCGCCGCCACGCCGCGCCGGAGCGCGCGATGCGCAGCCTGAACCGCGGCGAACGCGCGCTGGCCTATGCGCTGGCCGGCATCGCCGGCTTCGTCGACGGCGTCGGCTTCGTCTGGCTCGGCGGCTATTTCGTATCCTTCATGAGCGGCAACTCCACCCGGCTGGCGGTCGCCGTCGCGGGCGGCGCCTGGGAACAGGCGCTGTTCGGGCTGGGACTGGTGGCGCTGTTCATCGGCGGCGTCGCCGGCGGCCACCTGATCGCCGCGCGGGCCAGCGGCGAACAGGCGCGGATCCGCCGGCTGCTGCTGGTGGAGGCGCTGCTGCTGCTGGTCGCCGCCTGGCTGTTCCGGATCGGGATGGGCGGCAGCGCGATCCCGCTGATGGTGCTGGCGATGGGGATGGCCAACGCGATCGTCGCGCCTGACGGTCAGGGCTTCGCCGTCACCTACATGACGGGCGCGCTGGTGCGGATCGGCGAAGGCATCGCCAACAGCAAGACCGGCGCGCGCCGCACGATCCTACCCTGGCTGGTGCTGTGGCTGGCGCTGGTCGGCGGCGCGATCACCGGCGGCGTGCTGAGCCTGCGCTGGGGCGGCATCGTGCTGGGGCTGCCCGCGGCGGCGCTGCTCGCGCTGGCGCTTGCCGTGCGCACCCCTGCACTCAAGCCGGGCGCCGGCTCAGGCACGGGATCGGGCGATGGCCCATGGCAAAACCATCCGCCCGCCTCTACATGAGCAGGGATGGCGCGTTCCTCCCGATCCTATGACTGGGGCTTCCCCCGCTGGCGTGGCTATGGCTCCAAGCGGGAGGCGGTCGAGGTGCGCCTGTGCGACCGGCACGGCTGCGACCGGCCGGGCGATCGGCCCGCGCCGAAATCGCCCAACAGCCCCGAGCGCTGGTATTTCTGCGAGGAACATGCCGCGGAATACAACCGCAACTGGAACTATTTCGAGGGCCTGAACGCCGAGGAGGCCGCCGCCCGCGAGGCGCAGGAGCGGCGTTCGGCCTCCGGCTATGCCGAAGCATCGCATTATAGCTGGGGCGGCGCCGGCGACGGCAGCCGATCACGCGACGAGTTGCGCGCGCTTTCGGTGCTGGGGCTGGAGAGCGACGCCGATTTCGACATGGCGAAATCCGCCTGGCGCGCGCTGGCCAAGGCGAACCATCCCGACATCAAGCCGGGCGACGCAGAAGCAGCGGTGCGCTTCCAGGCGATCCAGGCCGCCTATGAGGTGCTGCGCGCAGCCGAAGAGCGGCGGAGCCAGCCGAGCCGGCCGCGTTGAAGACGAGCGTGAGATCCGACTGGCGCGGCGCCGTGCTGGTCTGCGCGAAATGTTCGAAGAAAGTGGGCGGCGGCTTCGGCGATAAGGGCAAGACGCCGCTCGCCAAGGCGCTCAAGAAGCATCTCGGCGCCCGCAACGGCCGCAAATCGCCGATTGGTATCCTCGAAGTGCGTTGCCTGGGTGTGTGCCCCGGCGGTGCGGTGACGGTGGTTGACGGCAACAATCCTCGGCAGTGGCTGCTCGTCCGCCCGGGGACAGACATCGACGAGGTTGCCGCGCAACTGGCCGACACGCCGGGGCCGACCGGCTGACCACTCTCGACGCCGGTGCGACGCTGGGGCATGGTCGCCCCGCACCGCCGACCATCGGCGACACGCCAAGGGGACCCTGGAATGATCGCTGCGCACGGGCGGGCCTTGCTCGCTTCGACCCTGATTCTTGCCGCCGCAGCGGGCGCCGGGACCCGGCTGACCGCGCAGTCGCGCAGCGCCGACCCGGCCGTGCAGCGCGGCTATGACGCGTGGACGCGCAGCGATTATGCGACGGCGGTGTCGGAATGGCGCAAGCCTGCCGCGGCGGGCAATGCCGACGCGCAATATAATTTGGGCCAGGCCTATAAATATGGCCGCGGCGTGCCCGCCGACCTGAAGCAGGCGGAAGACTGGTTCCGCCGCGCAGCAGTGCAGGGCCATTTGCAGGCCGCCGACAATTACGGGTTGCTGCTGTTCCAGAACAATCGCCGCGCGGAAGCGATGCCGTGGCTGGAGAAGTCTGCGGCACGCGGTGAGCCGCGCACGCAATATTTCCTTGGTGTAGCGCTGTTCAACGGCGATGGCGTGCCGCGCGACTGGCCACGCGCCTATGCGCTGATGACCCGCGCCTCCGCCTCCGGCCTCGCGGCTGCAACGCGCGCGCTGGGCGAGATGGACAAGCATATTCCGGCCGACCAGCGCCGCCGCGGCACCGAGATGGCCGCCGCGATGGCACGCGGCGCGCCGGCGCCCAAGCCCGCTTCCACACCGGCGCCGGTGCCGAAGCCCACACCAGCACCGGAACCGAAACCGACGCCGCGCCCCACGCCCGTCCCTGCACCGACCCCGGCGCCGCCCCGCCCCGCCCCAGCCCCTGCGACCGGCGGCGCGTGGCGCATCCAGCTTGGCGCGTTTGGTGACGCTGCCAATGCCGACAAGCTGTGGGGCCGGCTGTCACAGCGCGTCAGCGGCCTTGGCGGGCTCACCCCCTACAAGATCAAGGCAGGCGCGGTGACACGCCTGCAGGCCGGCCCGATCGCGACCAAGGCGGCGGCCGACCGGCTGTGCACCGCGGTGACCGCGGCGGGGAACCCGTGCATCGCGGTGAAGCCGTAGACTCTTTCTTTCGCCGGCGCGCAGCGTCGGGGGCCTTATCAGCCCCTCCCCTGAAGGGGAGGGGCTGAAACGCGTCAGCGCTTGCCAACTCCGTTCAATCCGCGCTTGCCCACTCCGCGCGCGGCAGGCCCATCGCATAGAGCAGCACACTGAGATCGCCGTTGCGCACGCGTGCATCGGCGGCAGCGGCGACCTTGGGCTTGGCGTGGTAGGCGACGCCGAGGCCGGCGACGCCGATCATCAGCAGGTCGTTGGCGCCGTCGCCGATGGCGATGCTCTGTTCAGCGCCGATGCTCAGCGATTCGAGCGCGCCGATCAGCACTTCGCGCTTGGTTTCGGCGCCTACGATCGGCCGCGCGACGGTGCCGTCGAGCCGGCCATCGGCGACGCCGAGGCGGTTGGAGATGGCGCGGTTGAAGCCGATCTGTTCGGCGACTGAATCGGCGAAATGGGTGAAGCCGCCCGACACGAGGATCGCAGTGCCGCCGCGTGCGCGCACCGTGCGGACAAGCGCCTTGGCGCCCGGCATGATCTTGACCCGCTCGGCGAGGCAGCGGTCGAGCACCGTGGCATCCATGTCGCGCAGCAGGCCGACACGCGCGTCGAGCGCCGCCTCGAAATCGAGTTCGCCGCGCATCGCGCGCTCGGTGACCTCGGCGACCTGCGGCTTGATGCCGGCATAGTCGGCCAGCTCGTCGATGCATTCCACGGTGATCATCGTCGAATCCATATCGGCGACGAGCAGAGTCTTCAGACGGTGTTCGGGTCTCTGGACGATCACATCGATGCCGGGCAGCGCCGCCTCGATCGCATCGCGCGCCACGAACGGCTCGGCGCCGAGCGCGAGATCCGCGGCGATGCCGGATTCGATCCAGCGCGCCTCACCCGGCTGGCCGCCCGCGGCGACCGCCGCGTCGCGCGCGATGTTCAGGGCGCTCTCTTCAAGCCCCGTCAATGCTATCAGCGTCGCGATGTACAAAGATCTTCCTCCCACCGGAACCCGGGTGGCGCTCATCGCAGGGCCGACCGCCAGCGGCAAGTCGGCATTGGCGCTGGCCCTTGCCGAACGCCTGCCAGCGACCATCGTCAACGCCGATTCGGCCCAGGTCTATGGTGACCTGCGGGTGCTTTCCGCCCGTCCCTCTATCGAAGAGGAAGCGCGGGCGCCGCACGCGCTGTTCGGCTATATCGACGGCGCGGAAGCCTGCTCGGCGGCGCGCTGGGCCGCCGATGCCCGCCGCGCGATCGCCGACAGCACCGCCGCCGGCAGCCTGCCGATCCTTGTCGGCGGTACCGGCCTCTACCTGCGCACCTTGCTGAACGGCATCGCGCCGATTCCCGACATCGATCCGGACGTGCGCGCTGCGGTGCGCGCGCTGCCGGTCGCGGACGCGCACCAAGCGCTGAGCCGCGAGGATCCGGCCGCCGCAGCCCGGCTCGCCCCCGCGGACACCACCCGCGTCGCCCGTGCGCTGGAGGTGATCCGCTCGACCGGGCGAACGATCGCGGCGTGGCAGACGGATCTCAGCGGCGGCATCGGCGATCGCATCCGCCTCACGCCTTTGCTGCTGCTGCCGCCGCGAGACTGGCTGCAGCGGCGCTGCGACGAGCGTTTCGTGACGATGCTGGAAACCGGGGGAATCGAAGAGGCCGAAGCGCTGGCGGCGCGCGATCTGGACCCCGCCCTGCCGGTGATGCGCGCAATCGGGGTGCCCGACATCATCGCCTGGCGAAAGGGTGACATCGATCGCGAAACCATGATCGTTCGCGCGCAGACCGCCACCCGCCAATACGCAAAGCGCCAATACACTTGGTTCAGCCGCCAGCCGCCGGCGGGCTGGCCACGCGCAGTCGCGCAATTGAATGGCGATGACATCGTCGATTTAGCAATAAAATTAGCCAATGAAGCATTGACACTATAGTTTATTACCTTTAGCGGAGCCGGCCTTGCCAAGCCTCTCGTCCGTTGCGAGAGGCCCGGCGTTCTGACACGAGGATGACATGGCCACCGAATTGAGCGGCGCTGACATATTGGTCGAAGCCCTGAGCGATCTCGGGGTCGAGGTCGTATTCGGCTATCCCGGTGGCGCGGTGCTTCCGATCTACGACGCGATCTTCAAGCAGAAGCGCATCCGCCACATCCTGGTGCGCCACGAACAGGCGGCGACGCACGCGGCGGAAGGCTATGCGCGCTCCACCGGCAAGCCGGGCGTCGTGCTGGTCACCTCGGGGCCGGGCGCCACCAACGCGATCACCGGCATCACCGATGCGCTGATGGATTCGATCCCGATGGTCGTCATCACCGGGCAGGTCGCGACGCACCTGATCGGCAGCGACGCATTCCAGGAAGCCGACACGGTCGGGCTGACGCGCCACTGCTCGAAGCACAACTACCTGGTAAAGTCGCCGGCGAAGCTGGGCGACACGATCCACGAGGCATTCCACATCGCCACCTCCGGCCGTCCGGGCCCCGTCGTCATCGACATCCCCAAGGACGTCCAGGTCGCGACCGCGCCCTATCGCAAGCCCGGCGCGATCCAGCACAAGACCTATCGCCCGCAGGTGAAGGCCGACGCGAAGCAGATCGAGACCGCCGTCGACATGCTGGCAGCGGCAAAGCGGCCGATCCTCTACACCGGCGGCGGCGTCATCAACGCCGGCCCGGCGGCATCGGCGGTGCTGCGCGAACTGGCGCGGATCACCGGCGCGCCCGTCACCTCCACGCTGATGGGTCTCGGCGCGTTCCCCGCCTCGTCCGACCAGTGGTTGGGCATGCTCGGCATGCACGGCACCTATGAGGCGAACCTGGCGATGAACCAGGCGGATCTTATCGTCTGCCTGGGCGCGCGCTTCGACGATCGCGTGACCGGCCGGCTGGATGCGTTCGCGCCCAGCTCGCGCAAGATCCACATCGATATCGACCGCTCCTCGATCAACAAGACGGTGCGGGTGGACCTGGGCATCGTCGGCGATGTCGGCCGCGCGATGGAAGACATGGTGCGCATCTGGAAGGCGCGCCAGAATCCCAAGGTCGATCTGTCCGGCTGGTGGCAGCGGATCGAGGAGTGGCGCGGCCGCAAGTCGCTTTCCTACCCCGAATCCAAGACCGAGATCATGCCGCAGCTCGCCATCCGGCGGCTGTGGGAAGCGACGCGGGATCGCAAGCCGATCATCACCACCGAGGTGGGCCAGCACCAGATGTGGGCGGCGCAGCATTTCGACTTCGAGGGGCCGAACAAGTGGCTGACCTCGGGCGGGCTCGGCACGATGGGCTATGGCCTGCCCGCCGCGATCGGCGCGCAGGTCGGCAACCCCAACGCGCTGGTGATCGACATCGCGGGCGAGGCCTCGATCCAGATGAACATTCAGGAGCTGGCGACGGCGGTGCAATATCGCCTGCCGGTGAAGGTGTTCATCCTCAACAACGAATATATGGGCATGGTCCGCCAGTGGCAGGAGCTGACCTATTCCAGCCGCTATTCGGAAAGCTACAGCGAGGCCCTGCCGGACTTCGTGCGGCTGGCCGAAGCCTATGGCTGGAAGGGCATCCGCATCGACGGCACGCAGGAACTGGACGCCGGCATCGCAGAGATGATCGCCTACAACGGGCCGGTGATGGTCGATTGCCGCGTGGCGAAGCTCGCCAACTGCTTCCCGATGATCCCGTCGGGCGCCGCGCATACCGAAATGATGCTCCATTCGGACGAGGTTTCCGGCGAGCTGAACGACGAAGCGAAGGCGCTGGTCTGATGCACATCAAGGAAGAAGCGAAGGAGCGGCACACGCTCTCGGTGATCGTCGACAACGAGGCGGGCGTGCTCGCCCGCATCGCCGGCCTATTCACCGCGCGCGGTTACAACATCGAGAGCCTGACCGTCACCGACATCAGCGCCGACGACCTGATCAGCCGCATCACCATCGTCACCTCCGCCTCGGCATCGGTGATGGAGCAGATCATCGCCCAGCTGGAGCGGCTGGTGCCGGTGCACAAGGTGATCGACCTCACGGCGCTTGGCCCCCATGTCGAGCGCGAGCTGGCGCTGGTGAAGGTGGCCGGCACCGGCGACCATCGCATCGAGGCGCTGCGGCTGGCCGAGGTCTATCGCGCGCGTGTGGTCGATGCGACCACCTCGAGCTTCGTGTTCGAGGTGACCGGCGGGACCGAGAAGATCGACAAGTTCATCGAGCTGATGCGCGAGGTCGGCCTGATCGAGGTCGCGCGCACCGGCATCGTGGCGATCGCGCGGGGCCGGGAAGCGGCCTGAGCCCCCCGCTCCCCGATGGAGCGCCGACCAACACTGATCCTGACGCCCCGACCGGGCGAACCTATTTGAAAGAGGGAATGACAATGCGGGTTTATTACGATCGCGACGCCGACCTGAAGCTGGTCACGGGCAAGAAGATCGCCATCGTCGGCTATGGCAGCCAGGGCCATGCCCATGCGCAGAACCTGCGCGATTCGGGTGTGGAGCAGGTCGCGATCGCGCTGCGCGCCGGTTCGGCGACCGCGAAGAAGGCCGAGGGTGCCGGCTTCAAGGTGATGTCCAATGCGGAAGCCGCGCAGTGGGCCGATATCGTCATGATCCTGGCGCCGGACGAGCATCAGGCCGCGATCTATGCCGAAGACCTGCACGCCAACATGCGCCAGGGCGCGGCGATCGCGTTCGCGCACGGCCTCAACGTCCATTTCGGCCTGATCGAGCCGCGCGCCGACCTCGACGTGATCATGATCGCGCCGAAGGGCCCTGGCCACACCGTGCGTTCGGAATATGTCCGCGGCGGCGGCGTGCCCTGCCTGATCGCGGTGGCGCAGGATGCCAGCGGCAACGCGCATGACGTGGCGCTCGCTTATGCCTCGGCGGTCGGCGGCGGCCGTTCGGGCATCATCGAGACCGACTTCAAGGAAGAATGCGAAACCGACCTGTTCGGCGAGCAGGCGGTGCTGTGCGGCGGCCTGACCCACCTGATCCAGGCGGGCTTCGAGACGCTGGTCGAGGCCGGCTACTCGCCTGAGATGGCTTATTTCGAGTGCCTCCACGAGGTGAAGCTGATCGTCGACCTGATGTATGAGGGCGGCATCGCCAACATGCGCTACTCGATCTCGAACACCGCCGAATATGGCGACATCACCACCGGCCCGCGCCTGATCACCGACGAGACCAAGGCCGAGATGAAGCGCGTGCTGGCCGACATCCAGTCGGGCCGGTTCGTGAAGAATTTCGTGCTCGATAACCGCAGCGGCCAGCCCGAGCTGAAGGCGGCGCGCAAGACCGCGGCAGCGCATCCGATCGAGAAGGTCGGCTCCGAACTGCGCGCGATGATGCCGTGGATCGGTGCCAACAAGCTGGTCGACAAGGACAAGAACTGATCTTTGACGGGGAAGGTCGCCCGTGCGGCCTTCCCCGTTTAATGGCCGGGCGGCTGGGCCTCAGCGGCGGGCGTCGAGCGCCTTCGCGATGATCCCAGCCAGCACGCGCGTTCCCTGCGCCGACGGATGGATGTCGTCGACATAAAATGCGGGGCTCCACGCCCCGTCGGCCTTCACGCATCGGATGATGACGCCCGGGACGTGCGCCACAGGCGGCAGCGGGAACCCGCAGGGGTCTGCGCTGCCGGTCTGAAGCCGGTTGGGATAGAAGACCAGCAACACTGGCTTGCGCGCGCGGGCGACCAGCGCCATCAGATCGGCGAAATTGTCCCGTCGGGCGACGCGCATGTCGTCTGGAACCCGCACGGGCACCGGATCGGGCCTTGTACCGGTCAATCTGCGAACACGGCGCATGATCGCCTCCCCCAGCAGGAAACGCGGCGGCGGCGGCAGGGGATGGCGCTGGTCCGTCTTCCATTCGGATGGATCGCCGAAATCCAGCCAGTTGAGAACGAAAACGATCTGGTCCGCGCCCGCCACGACCTCGGGATGGTCACGAAGATATTGGAGTTCGTTCTGCAGCGCCCAGCTCGGCGCACCGATCGGCCAGACGGTGGCACCGATCGCCTTTTCGAGCTGCGGCCCCAGCTTGTCCGGCTGATCCAGTTGCGCACCGAACACGATACTGTCCCCCACCAGCGCGATATCGCGCCCGGCGGTCGGAGCAAACGGCTGTGCGGTGCCCATGCTGCGTTCGTTGAGGACCCAGCGCGCGCCGCGAAAGACGCCCGACTGGCCGGGAAGCGGAATATAGCCGATGCGGTCGTCGGCATGGTAATAGGGCAAGCTGTCGGTATGCACCGGCGCCCTCAGCCGCAGGATCATTTCCGCGCCGGCAACCATCACCACCGCGGCCGCGCCCATCATGAGCGCCGTCCTCGTCATGCCCGCCATTCCGTCCGCCCCTTCGTCGCTGGGACCAGCCGTCACCGCGCCACCCGCGCGATGCCCGCTCGGTCCCTCCCCCTTTGATATTCCCCGCCGGACTGCCCGCGCCTATCTGACGCCCCCGAGAGGATTTTGGATGATTCGTCGCAGATGAAGACCAGCTATCACCGGATCGCAACCGGCGCGACGGCGCACGCGGCGCAACTAATGGCGCTTGCGGAGGAAAGCCGGCTTCGCACGCTCGCCCCGCGCAAGGGGCTCGACTTCGCATCCAACGACTATCTCGGGCTTGCCGGCAGCGCGGATTTGCGCGCGGCGGTGGCCGATGCTGCGGCGGCGGGCATCCCTGTCGGTTCGGGCGGATCACGGCTGCTGCGCGGCAATCACGAAGAGCATGAGGCGGTCGAAGCGGAGGCAGCGCTGCATTATGGCAGCGAGGCGGCACTCTTCCTCGCCACCGGCTTCGCCGCCAATGCGGCGCTGTTCGGCACATTGCCGCAGCGCGGCGACCTTGTCGTCCATGACGAGCTGATCCACGCCAGCACCCATGACGGCATAAAGCTGGGCCGCGCCGAGCGCGCCGCCGCGCGGCACAATGACGTGCAGAGCTTCGCAGACGCGATCGCGCACTGGCGTGCCGCCGGCAATACCGGGCAGGTCTGGATCGCGGTCGAGAGCCTCTACAGCATGGACGGCGACCAGGCGCCGCTCGCCGACCTCCTCGCGCTCGCCCGTGCCGAGGGCGGCTGGCTGGTGGTGGACGAAGCACATGCCACCGGCGTGTTCGGCCCGGCCGGGCGCGGCCTTGCGCACGCCATCGCCGGTGAGCCCGACGTGCTCAGCCTGCACACCTGCGGCAAGGCGCTGGGCGTTGAGGGGGCGTTGCTCTGCGGGCCGCGCGTGCTGATCGACTTCCTTGTCAATCGCGGCCGGCCCTTCATCTTCTCGACCGCGCCCTCCCCGCTGATCGCGCATGCCGTGCGCCACGCGATCCGGCTGAGCGCCGCCGCGGACGATCGCCGCGCCGCGCTCAGCGCCCAATTCGACCATGCCAATGCGCAGCTCGCCGCGCGGCTGGGCGTGCCGCGCACCGGCAGCCAGATCATCCCCGTCATCATCGGCGACAACGGCCTGACGATGCGCACCGCCGCC
Organism: Sphingomonas zeicaulis; assembly: GCF_050433225.1. Taxonomy (NCBI): domain Bacteria; kingdom Pseudomonadati; phylum Pseudomonadota; class Alphaproteobacteria; order Sphingomonadales; family Sphingomonadaceae; genus Sphingomonas; species Sphingomonas zeicaulis. The sequence goes on from NZ_JBNPXQ010000003.1 coordinate 306,118, forward strand.
GCGCTCCAGGCGGGCGGCTTCGACGTGCGCGGCATTCGCCCGCCGACCGTGCCCGAGGGCACCGCGCGGCTGCGCCTGTCGATCACGCTCAACGTCACCCGCGCCGATGTCGACGCGCTGGTAGACCTGATGGCGGGATCGCTCGCCGAGGCGGCATGACCACGCGCTTCGTCGTCACCGGCACCGATACCGGCATCGGCAAGACGCTGTTCAGCGCCGCGCTGTGCGGCGCGATCGGCGCAACCTACTGGAAGCCGGTGCAGTCCGGGCTGGAGGAAGAGACCGACAGTGAGGCCGTCGCCCGGCTCGCAGGCGTGCCTGTGCTGCCGGAAGCGTGGCGGCTCGCGCTGCCCGCCTCGCCGCATCTCTCCGCCGAGCGCGAGGGCGTCACCATCGATGTCGATGCGCTGGTGCCCCCCGTCACCGATGCGCCGCTGGTGATCGAGGGCGCGGGCGGCGCGCTGGTGCCGCTGACCCGCGAGATGCTCTACGCCGACCTGTTCGCGCGCTGGGCGATCCCGGTGATCGTTTGCGCGCGCACCGGGCTCGGTACGATCAACCACAGCCTGCTGACGATCGAGGCGCTGAAGACGCGCGGTGTGCCGATCCACGGCATCGCCTTCATCGGCGAGGCGGTGGAGGACAGCGAAGCGATCATTCCCGCGCTGTCCTATGTGCGGCGCCTCGGCCGGCTCGACCGGCTGGCGAACGTGACCCCCGATACACTGACCGTCGCCTTCGCGCGCGGTTTCGACCCGCAGGATTTCCGATGACCGATTCCCCCGTCTGGCACGCTTTCACCCAGCACGGGCTGGGCGAACCGGTGCCGCTGATCGCACGCGCCGAGGGCGCCTGGCTGTATGGCGCGGAGGGCGAGCGCTGGCTCGATGCCATCTCTTCCTGGTGGGTGACGACGCACGGCCATTGCCACCCCCGCATCATGGCGGCGATCCGCGCGCAGACCGAGCAGCTCGACCAGTTAATCTTCGCAGGGTGGACGCACCAGCCGGCGGAAGACCTTGCTCTGGGGCTGCGCGCGATCATGCCCGAGGCGCTGACCCGGGTGTTCTTTTCGGATAGCGGCTCGACCGCAGTCGAGGTGGCGCTCAAGATGGCGCTTGGCCACTGGGCCAATCTCGGCACGCCGCGCCATCGCATCGTCGTGATGGAGCACAGCTATCATGGCGACACGATCGGCGCGATGTCCGTTGGCGCGCGCGGCGTGTTCAACCAGGCCTATGCGCCCTTGCTGTTCGACGTCGTGCGCATCCCCTTCCCCGCCGCAGGCGCGGAACAGGCGACGATCGACGCACTGGAAGCGGCCTGCCGCGAGGGGCCGGCGCCCGCCGCCTTGATCGTCGAGCCGCTGCTGCTGGGGGCGGGCGGGATGCTCGGCTATGGCGCCGCGACGCTCACCGAACTGGCGGCGATCTGCGCGCAGCACAACGTGCTGTTCATCGCGGACGAGGTGATGACCGGCTGGGGCCGCACCGGCACCTTGCTGGCATGCGAGCAGGCGGGCGTGGTTCCCGACATCCTCTGCCTCTCCAAGGGGCTGACCGGCGGCGCGGTGCCGCTGGCGGTGACGATGGCGGCGGAGCGGATCTTCGAATCGCATTATTCTACCGATCGCACCAAGACCTTCTTCCATTCCTCCAGCTACACAGCCAACCCGATGGCCTGCGCCGCTGCCAACGCCAACCTTGCGATCTGGAAGGAAGAACCGGTGCTGGAGCGGATCGCGGCGCTCGGCACGTTGCAGGCGGAGCGGCTGGCGGACATCAGCCTCCACCCCCGCGTCGAGGCGCCCCGCCGAATCGGCACGATCGCGGCGTTCGAGATCGCCGCGCCCGAGGCCGGCTATCTCGCGGCGATGGGGCCGAAGCTCACCGCCTTCTTCCGCGATCGCGGGCTGCTGCTGCGACCGCTGGGCAACACCGTCTATGTCATGCCGCCCTATTGCGTGACCGGCGACGAACTGGACATCGTCTATTCGGCAATCGGCGAGGCGCTCGACGGTTGAACCGCGCCCATGCTAGGGCAGCATCCGGCGATTTCCGCCAGAAATTACAGGGATGTTGATCGATGCGTGCACTCCTGATCGCAAGCGCCTGCCTCGCCGCCGTCGCGGTTCCCGTCGTCGCGCAGCAGACGATGTCGGTTCCGGGCGCGAAGGATCCCAAGCGGGTCACCGCCGGCACCTACACCGTCGATTCGGGTCACACCCAGGTCGAGTGGCGCGTCAACCATCTCGGCTTCAACGATTATTTCGGCCTGTTCGGCAGCGCCACCGGCACGCTGGTGCTGGATCCGGCGAAGCCTGCCGCCTCCACCGTTTCGATCGAGATCCCGATCAACAAGGTGGCGACCAGCCATGACGGGCTGACCAAGCATCTGATGGGCGCCGATTTCTTCGATGCGGAGAAATTCCCGACGGCAAGCTTCAAGTCGACCTCGGTCACCGTGCATGGCGAACATGCGATCGTCGCGGGCAATCTGACGATCAAGGGCGTGACGAAGCCCGCCACGCTGGACGTGCAGTTCAGCGGTGCGGGCAAGCTGCCCGAGCAGATGGGCGGCAAGGAAGGCCTGGGTTTCCATGCCACCACCAAGATCAAGCGCAGCGATTTCGGCATCAGCTATGGCATTCCGCTGGTGCCGGACGAGGTGCCGCTGACGATCAGCGTCGCCTTCATGAAGCAGTGATTTCGGGCAGCGGGCGGTAGACACGGCCCGCCATTCCGGATTAAGGGGGTCGCGATGGCACTGCATCGCGGCCTCCTTCTGCTTCGACTTACGCGCCCTTAGGCGCGTGCGTTCCTGCGCGGCCCGAGGGGCTGTGCCGCCGCCTAAGGGCTGATCCGAACCGACCGATCAACCGCCTGCCGCGGCGCGGGCGATGCAGAACGAGACTTGAGCCATGTTGCGCGATCCTTCCGTAAAATACCGCCCCTTTCCGCAGGTCGATCTGCCCAACCGGCAGTGGCCTACGCGCACCATCACCAAGGCGCCGATCTGGCTCTCCACCGACATGCGCGACGGCAACCAGGCGCTGATCGACCCGATGGACAGCGAGAAGAAGACGCGCTTCTTCGACCTGCTGGTGAAGGTGGGGCTGAAGGAGATCGAGGTCGGATTCCCCTCCGCCGGAGCGACCGAATTCGATTTCATCTCCGGCCTCGTCCGAAACGATCGCATCCCCGAGGATGTGACCGTGCAGGTGCTGACCCAGTCACGCGCGGACCTGATCGAGACCAGCTTCAAGAGCCTGGAAGGCGCGAAGACCGCGATCGTCCACCTCTACAACGCGGTGTCGCCGGCGTGGCGCAACATCGTGTTCCGCATGAGCCGCCCGGAAATCCGCGACATCGCGGTGATGGGCGCCAAGCTGCTGCGGGACGAGGCGGCCAAGCGCCCCGGCACCGACTGGCGTTTCGAATATTCGCCCGAGACCTTCTCCACCGCCGAGCTGGATTTCAGCCTGGAAGTGTGCGCGGCGGTGATGGATATCCTCAAGCCCACGCCGGAAAAGCCGCTGATCCTGAACCTGCCGGCGACGGTAGAGGCGGCGACACCCAACATCTATGCCGACCAGATCGAGTGGATGCATCGCAACCTGCCCAACCGCGACAGCGTGCTGATCAGCCTGCACCCGCACAATGATCGCGGCACCGGCGTCGCCGCGGCGGAGCTGGGGCTGATGGCCGGCGCCGACCGCGTCGAGGGCTGCCTGTTCGGCAATGGCGAGCGCACCGGCAATGTCGATCTGGTGACCTTGGGGCTGAACCTCTACACGCAGGGTGTGAACCCCAAGCTGGACTTCTCGGACATCGACGAGGTGATCCAGACCGTCGAATACTGCAACGCGATCCCTGTTCACCCGCGCCACCCCTATGCCGGCGACCTGGTGTTCACCGCCTTTTCCGGTAGCCACCAGGACGCAATCAAGAAGGGTTTCGCCGCGCAGGAACAGCGCAACGACGAATATTGGGAAGTTCCCTACCTGCCGATCGACCCGGCCGATCTGGGCCGCAGCTATGAGGCGGTGATCCGGGTCAATTCGCAGAGCGGCAAGGGCGGCGTCGCCTGGGTGCTGGAACAGGACAAAGGGCTGAAGCTGCCCAAGCGGCTGCAGGCCGACTTCAGCCGCCATGTGCAGGCGCTGGCCGACGAAACCAGCCGCGAACTGCACGCCGGCGACATCTGGCAGGCCTTCGCCAGCACTTATCGGCTGGAGGGCGAGCAGCGTTTCACGCTCGACGCCTATGACGAGACCCGCGCGCCCAATGGCGATCGCGTGTTCGCCGGCCACATCAATGTCGATGGCGAGATGCGCTCGGTCAGCGGCCGCGGCAACGGGCTGATCTCCAGCGTCGTCGCAGCGCTGCGCGACCAGTGCGACATCGACCTCGACGTCGCCGACTATAGCGAGCATGCGATCGGCAAGGGCTCCAACGTGCAGGCGGCGGCCTATGTCGAGTGCCGCACCGGCGAAGGTCGCACCGTATGGGGCGTCGGTATTGACGAGGATGTCGCCACCGCCTCGGTCCGCGCGGTGCTGAGCGCGGCAAACGCCATTTAAGCGTCCTCCCCCTTTCCGAACGACGCTCGGAAAGGAAAAGGGAATGCCCGCCATGCCACGATCCTGGCTGATCACCGGCTATGCCATGTCCGCGATCGGCGCGATGCTGTTCGCGACCAAAGGCATCGTCGTGAAGCTCACTTATGCGCATGACGTCAGCGTGCTCGCGCTGCTGGCGCTGCGCATGCTGCTCTCCACCCCGGTGTTCGTCGCGGTCGGCATCGTCGAATGGCGGCGGCGACCGGTGCATGAGCGGCCGGGCGTGAAGCCGCTCGGCGCCGCCGCCGCGGTGGGCATGATCGGCTATCACCTCTCGTCCTGGCTGGACTTTGAGGGGCTGGCGCTGCTCGACGCGCAGTCCGAGCGGCTGATCCTGTTCACCTATCCCTTCCTCGTCATCCTGTTCGGCCGGCTGATCTTCAAGCGCCCGTTCGCGCCGCACGCGGTGCTGGGCGCGCTGATGAGCTATGCCGGCATCGCCGCGATGTTCGGCGGCGCGCCCGCGCGAATGACCGACGACGCGCTGACCGGTGCCGCCCTCGTCCTGACCGCCGCGGTCAGCTTCGCGCTCTACCAGTTGTTCGCGCGCGAGCTGATCGTGAAGTGCGGTGCGGCGCTGTTCACGGCGGTCGCGATGAGCGCCGCGGGCGTATCGCTGCTTGCACAATTTTTCCTGACGCACCCGGTGGGCGAACTCGCGGTTGAGGCGTCGGCCTGGCCGCTGATCGTCACATTGGTGCTGCTCGGCGAGCCGTTCGGCTGGCCCGAGGCGCTGGGTACCGTGCTGGTGCTGGGCGGTGTCGGCCTGTTCATGCTGGTCGATGCGGCGCGGGCGCGGCGCGCCGCCGCGCCATAGCCGCCGATCATGGACGAGGGCGGCTGAAGGGCCTTCTCAGCGCGCCGCCAGCGCCTTCCGCGGCCGCGGCGTAACCGCCATCGCCCGGATCTTCGCTTCCGGCGCGTTGACGATCTGGAGCACATAGCGGCCCGGCACCACATCGAACTCGACGATCTTGGCGATCCCCGAACAGTCCGGACCATGGCCGTGCGCAGCCGATGCGACCGGCGCCCAGCGCTTCGGCCCCACGACCAGATCCACCCATGCGCGGCCGTCGAGCGCGACCTTGAGGCGGCCGGCACGCTCGACGCGGATCGCCATCAGCCCGCCATGCGTACCCGGCGCCACCGGTTTTGCGGGCTTAACGAGGAACGCGACCTTCTCGACCGGGTAGAGCGAGACGCGCGTTGCGAGCCCGCGCAGCAGGTGGGCATCCGGATAATATTTGGTCATCGCCCGGTCGGTGGCGGGTGCCGTCCAGCCGATCAGGTCGTCGGGCAAGGGGGCGGGCTTTGCCGAGCAGGCCGGCGCAGCAGCCTCGGGCGCGGCGGGCGTTTTCTGCGCACTTGCCGCGACCGGCATCGCCGCCGCCATCAACATCATGCCGGACCAGAGCCGCAACCGATCGCCCATCGTTCGTCTCCCCTTACGCCACATGGCGCTGATATCATGTTCGGAGGAAAGGGGGAGACCCGTCTTTTCCTCACCGGCGCGCAGCGTCGGCGGACGGGAAATGTGCCCTTCACTTCCGCCCGAACAATTTCTCGATATCGCCATGCGCCAGCTTCACCCAGGTGGGGCGGCCGTGATTACACTGGCCGGAGCGGGGCGTGACTTCCATCTCGCGCAGCAGCGCATTCATCTCGGCGACCGACAGCACGCGGCCGGCGCGCACCGAGCCGTGGCAGGCCATGGTCGCGGCGACATGGTCGAGCTTCTCGCGCAACGAAAGCGCCTCACCGAACGCGGCGAGTTCATCGGCGAGGTCAGCTACCAGCCCCTTCACATCGCTCTGCCCCAGCATCGCCGGCGTCGCGCGGACGAGCATCGCGGCGGGGCCGAAGCGCTCCAGCTCAAGCCCGAATTCGGAAAGCTCGGCAGCGCGCGCCTCCAGCCGGTCACACGCGGTTTCCTCCAGTTCGACGACTTCGGGAATGAGCAGCGCTTGTCGTGAGACCGCGCCGCCATCCATCGCCTTGCGCATCCGTTCGAGCACCAGCCGCTCATGCGCGGCGTGCTGATCGACGATGACGAGGCCATCCTCCGCCTCGGCGACGATATAGGTCTTCGCCACCTGCCCACGCGCGACGCCGAGCGGATGGCTGACCGTGGCGGGCGGCGGCGTATAGGCCGGCTCGGCGCGGCCCACGGGCGGCGGCGCGGTAAAGCCCGCGCGGCGTTCCCACAGCATCGTCGGCGCGCGCGGCGGCGGCGCGGCGGTGACGGGGGCGGCATAGGCAGGGCCGCCATAGCCGGAATGGTCATAGGCGGGATCGTCATAGACCAGGTTCGGCTGTTCGATCGGTTCGGACTGCCAGGCGGCGAGCGCGTTTTCGGCCGGCCGCTGGACGCTGCGCTGCCCTTCCGCCTCCAGCGCGCGGCGCAACCCCGAGACGATCATGCCGCGCACGAGCTGCGGATCGCGGAAGCGCACTTCGGTTTTCGCCGGGTGGACGTTGACGTCGACTTCTGCGGTGGGGAGTTCGAGGAACAGAGCGACCACCGCGTGCCGATCGCGCGCGAGCATGTCGGCATAGGCGCCGCGCACCGCGCCGGCGAGCAGCCGATCCTTCACCGGGCGGCCGTTGACGAATAGATATTGATGATCGGCGACGCCGCGGTTGAAGGTCGGCAGCCCGGCGATGCCGCCCAGCCGCACGCCCTCGCGCGCCAGATCGACCGCGACGCTGTTTTCCCGCAATGCCCGGTCGGTCAGCGCCGCCACCCGCTGCGGCGCATCCTGCCCGGACTGGACGGAGAGCGCGACGCGCCCCTCATGTTCCAACGTGAAGCCGACATCGGGGCGCGACATCGCCAGCCGGCGGATCGCATCGACGCAGGCGGCGAACTCGGAGCGCGCCGAGCGCAAGAACTTGCGGCGCGCCGGCACGCGTTCGAACAGCGATTCGACGCGGACGCGCGTGCCGGGCGGCAGCGCCGCCGGCCCTTCCGAAACCACCGCGCCATTGTCGACCACGCGGCTCCAGCCATCGCCACCGCGCACGCGGCTTTCCAATGTCAGCTTCGCGACGCTGGCGATCGACGGCAGCGCCTCCCCTCGAAAGCCCAATGTCGTCACCGCCTCGATCGCCTCGTCGGGCAGCTTGGAGGTGGCGTGGCGCTCGAGCGCAAGCGCCATGTCGTGGGGCCGCATGCCGCAGCCATCGTCGCTCACCTCGATGAGATCGGTGCCGCCGGCGGCAAGCTTGATCGCGATCCTGAGCGCGCCGGCGTCAATCGCGTTCTCCACCAACTCCTTCAACGCACTGGCTGGTCTCTCCACCACTTCACCGGCAGCGATACGGTTGACAAGATGCTCGGGCAGGCGGCGTATTGACATGCAGGTTGGTCTAGCCCAAGCGGCCCCATCCTGCGACCCGGTGCGACACAAAAATCAGGGCATCCACATCCTCGATCGGCGGCGTATCGGGCACATCACGGGCGCACACAAGAAGGTTGGAAACGGACAGGCGATGGTCTTTTCGCGTTGGTTCAAGTTCATGTCCCACGACATGGCGATCGATCTGGGGACGGCGAACACCGTCGTCTATCTGCGCGGGCGCGGGATCGTCCTCAATGAGCCGTCGGTGGTCGCGATCGAGACCTTGAACGGCGTCCGCAAGGTGAAAGCGGTCGGCGACGACGCCAAGCTGATGATGGGCAAGACCCCGGGCACGATCGAAGCGATCCGCCCCTTACGTGATGGCGTGATCGCGGACATCGACGTGGCCGAGCAGATGATCAAGCACTTCATCCACAAGGTGCATGGCCAGCGCCGCTTCCCGTCGTGGCCCGAGATCGTGATCTGCGTTCCGAGCGGCTCGACCTCGGTCGAGCGCCGCGCGATCCGTGACGCCGCGCAGAATGCCGGCGCCTCCAAGGTGTGGCTGATCGAAGAGCCGATGGCGGCCGCGATTGGCGCCGACATGCCGGTGACCGAGCCGATCGGCTCGATGGTCGTCGACATTGGCGGCGGCACCACCGAGGTCGCGGTGCTCTCGCTGCGCGGTCTCGCCTACACCACCTCGGTGCGCGTGGGCGGTGACAAGATGGACGAGGCGATCGTCTCTTACGTCCGCCGCAACCACAACCTGCTTATCGGTGAAGCAACCGCCGAGCGCATCAAGCAGGAAGTGGGTGTCGCCAAGCCCCCGATCGACGGCGTCGGCACCACGATCCAGATCAAGGGCCGCGATCTCGTCAACGGCGTGCCCAAGGAGATCCAGATCAACCAGGGCCAGATCGCCGAGGCGCTGGCCGAGCCGGTCGGCACGATCGTCGAAGGCGTGCGCATGGCGCTGGAGAACACTGCGCCGGAACTCGCCGCCGACATCGTCGACCAGGGTATCGTGCTGACCGGCGGCGGCGCGCTGCTGCAGGGTCTGGACGAGGTGCTGCGCGACGAGACCGGCCTGCCGGTGACGGTGGCGGACGATCCGCTGACCTGCGTCGCGCTGGGGACGGGTCGGGCACTGGAAGACCCGATCTACCGCGGCGTGCTCCTCACCGCCTGAAGGAGTCTCGAGGATGGCGCTCGGAACCACGCGCCAGCCCGGTTATTCGCGCCGCCTGCGCTATTCGCTGTTCGCCGCCTATGTGGCGGCAGTGGCGGCGGCGGTGGCGGGACTGCTGCTGTTTGTCGTCTCGATCATAGATCCGACCGGTTTTGGCGCGATTCGCGGCGCCGCGAGCGACGTCACGGCACCGATTTCCGCCGGCGGCCGCTCGGTCATCCGCTGGTTCGGATCGGTGGGTGACGCCGTGGGCGCCTATATCAATGCCGGCGCGCAGAACCGCCAGTTGAGCGAGGAAGTGGCCGCCAGCCGGCCCAAGCTGATCGAGGCCAAGGCGCTGGCGCATGAGAATGAGCGGTTGCGCAAGCTGCTGAAACTCGTCGACCGCGATCCTGGCGCAGTCGCGACCGCGCGCATCGTTAGTTCCAGCGCCACCAGCACGCATCGCTATGCGATATTGACCGCAGGCCGTTCCAACGGCGTGCGCCCCGGGCTGCCGGTACGGTCCAGCGAGGGGCTGGTCGGCCGCATCGTCGAGACCGGGCTATTCTCGTCGCGCGCGATGCTGATCCTCGATCCGGCAAGCGTGGTACCGGTGCGCCGGCTGACCGACGGCATGCCCGCGATCGCCACCGGGCGCGGCGATGGCTCGCTCGACATCCGGCCGCTGGCCGCCGCGCGCAATCCCTTCTCTCCCAAGGATATCTTCGTCACCTCCGGTGTCGGCGGCATCTATCGCCCCGGCATTCCGGTGGCGATCGCGCTGCGCGTCGACAGCGAGGGCGCGATCGGGCGCCCCTTCGCCGACCCCGACCGCATCGACCTGGCGGTGATTCAGGATGTGTATGTGCCGCTGGAAGTCACGCCGCCGCCCGCGGTTGCCATCGGCGGCAACTGACGCGTGACGATCGCCGGCCGATGATCCACCCGCTACGGGCCCGCCTTACCCCGACGATCTCGGTGCTGGTCGGCAGCCTCCTTACGATCGTGCCGGTCGTCGCCGACGCGCCGGTGCTGCCCCCGTTCGGGCTGTTGATGCTGATCGCCTGGCGTCTGCTGCGGCCGGATTACTGGCCGATCTGGGCGGCCGCGCCCTTCGGCCTGTTCGATGACCTGTTGAGCGGCCAGCCGGCCGGCAGCGGCGTGCTGCTGTGGAGCCTGATCTTTATCGCCGTCGAGGCGGTAGACAGGTGGCTCGTCTGGCGCGATTATTGGCAGGACTGGCTGATCGCCGCCGCCGCCATCGTCTTCGCGCTGTTCGGCGGGCTGATGCTGGTCCTGTTCTCCGGGGGCGGAGGCCATGCCCTGCTGATCGTTCCGCAAGTCGTCATGTCGATCCTGCTCTATCCCCTCGCCGCGCGCACCGCCGCGGCGCTCGATCGCTGGCGCCTCAGCGACCGATGAACAATCGCCGCAAGATCGTCACCGAAGCTTCGCAAAGCTTCACGCTCACCCGCCGCGCGCTGTTCATCGGCGGCGTGCAGGCGGCGTTCGGCGCGGTGCTGGCGGGCCGCATGGGGTGGCTCGCGATCGCCGAGAACGAGCGGTACAAGCTGCTCGCCGAGAGCAACCGGGTAAACCTGACATTGATCCCGCCGCGCCGCGGCTGGATCGTCGACCGCAACGGCCGCCCGATCGCCGACAACCGTACCGACTTCCGCGTCGACGTGATCCCCGATCGCCTGCGCGACGTGGAAGCGACAATCCAGACGCTGCAGCACCTGATCGGCTTCGACGAGGACGAGCATCAGCGCATCCTCGACGAGATCAAGCACAGCCCCGGCTTCCGCCCTGTTGAGGTCGCCGCGAGCATGGATTATCAGCGCTTCGCCGCGATCAGTGTGCGCCTGCCCGACCTGCCCGGCGTGGCGCCGACCCGAGGCTTCACCCGCAATTATCCGACCGGCGCCGCGGTGGCGCATCTGATCGGCTATGTCGGCGGCGCTTCTGCCGAGGAATATAAGCAATCGCGCGATCCGCTGCTCGTCACCCCTGGTTTCAAGGTCGGCAAGGACGGGCTGGAAAAGACGATGGACGCGATGCTGCGCGGCAAGCCCGGTGCCAAGCGCACCGAGGTGACGGCGCGCGGCAAGCTGGTGCGCGAGCTCACCACGCGGCCGGACGTGACCGGCGATACGCTGAGGCTGACCATCGATGCAGGGCTGCAGCATTATGCCGCGCGTCGCATCGGCCCCGAATCGGCCTCCGTCGTGGTGATCGACACGCTGACCGGGGCGATCCTGGCGCTGGCATCGATGCCCGCTTATGATCCCAACAGCTTCTCCGACGGCATCGGCCACAATGAATGGGCGATGCTGCGCGAGGATGATCATATCCCGCTGCTCAACAAGTCGCTGCAGGGGCTGTATCCGCCGGGATCGACCTTCAAGCCGGTATCTTCGACGGCACTGCAGGCGGCGGGGATCAAGCCGGAAGAGATCGTGCATTGCAATGGCGGCTACCAGCTGGGCAACCGCCGCTTCGCCTGCCTTGGCCGACACGGGCCGATGGACATGTATCGGGCGCTCGCGCGCAGCTGCAACACCTACTTCTACACGATGGGCCACCGCATCGGCATCGACAAGATCGCGGAAGCGGCGCGGACCCTGGGGCTGGGCCAGGAATATCCGCTGCCGGTGCCCTCGCAGCGCTATGGCACCGTGCCCGATCCGGCGTGGAAGCAGCGCAAATATGACCAAAAATGGAGCCAGTCCGACACGCTCAACACCTCGATCGGCCAGGGCTATCTGCAGGTCAGCCCGTTGCAGCTCGCGGTGATGGCGTCGCGCGTCGCCTCCGGCCGTAACCTGATGCCGACGCTGATCGCGAGCCAGCTCAAGCGCCCGGAAGAATTGCCGATCCCGCCCGAGCATCTCGCGGCGATCCGGCAGGGAATGGACATGGTGGTGAACGGCGGCGGCACCGCCGGGCGCAGCCGGCTGCCGCTGGAGGGCATCCGCATGGGCGGCAAGACCGGCACCGCGCAGGTGCGCCGCATCGCCGGCAGCTTCCGCGGCGGATCCAACGTGCCATGGAAATATCGCGACCATGCGCTGTTCGTCGGCTTCGCGCCGGTGGACGACCCGCGCTATGCGGTGTCGGTGGTGGTGGAGCATGGCCTCCACGGGTCGAGCGCCGCGGCGCCGATCGCGCGCGATGTCATCACCTATCTCTACGATCCGGTGAAGGCGATGGCCACGCTGGAGGAATTTGAAAAAGGCTGGGGCGGCAATATCGAGCAGCGCATGGCGGCAAAGGCCGCGGCGTGGAAGGCCGCGCGCAGCGGCACTTCGCCGCCTGCGGCCGAGGCTATGGGCGCAGCCGGCACCGCCAACGCCTCCGCCACGGCGCCCGCGCCGGCCGCGAGCCCCACTCCGCCCTCCGAACCGGGGGTCGCCGAATGACGCCGCGCAGTCTCGTCCCCGCCTTCCTCGCCGAACTGCCCTGGCGGATCATCCTGCTGGTGCTGGCGATCGGCGGCTTCGGCCTGGTCGTGCTCTATTCGGCGGCGGGCGGCAGCCCGACGCCCTGGGCAGCATCGCAGGGGATCAAGCTGGTCGCCTTCATCGGCATGGCCCTGGCGCTGTCACGCGTGCCCGAGGACTGGTGGCGCAACGCCGCCTTCCCCGCCTATGCCGCCATCATCCTCGGCCTGTTCGCGGTGGAGGTGTTCGGCTTCGTCGGCGGCGGCAGCCAACGCTGGCTGGATCTGGGTTTCATCCGCCTCCAGCCGTCTGAATTCATGAAGCTGGCGATCATTCTGACTTTGGCGCGCTTCTATGAATTGCTGCCCGCGGGCGAGGTGCGAAGCTGGACGGCGATCTGGCCCGGGCTGGCCGCGATCGGCGTGCCGGCAGCGCTGGTGATGCTGCAGCCCGATCTCGGCACCGCGCTGATGATCACCGCGGGCGGCATCACCGTGATGTTCCTCGCGGGCCTGCCGCTCCGCCTGTTCATCGGCGGCATCGGTGCGCTGATGGTGATCGCGCCGCTCGCCTTCTTCTTCGCGCTGCACGAGTATCAGCGCAACCGCGTGCTGATCTTCCTCAACCCCGAAAGCGACCCGCTGGGCACCGGCTATCACATCAGCCAGTCCAAGATCGCGATCGGTTCGGGGGGCATTTTCGGCAAGGGCTTCCTCAACGGCACGCAGAGCCACCTCGATTATCTGCCCGAGGGCCATACCGACTTCGTGTTCGCGACGATGGCGGAGGAATGGGGGCTGATGGGTGGTTGCGCACTGATCATCGGCTTCGTGCTGCTGACCCGCTGGGGAATCAACATCTCGCTGCGCGCCAATTCGCGCTTCGCCCGGCTGACCTCGGCGGGTCTTTCGGCGACGATCTTCTTCTATGTGGCGATCAACCTGTCGATGGTGATGGGCCTGGCGCCGGTGGTCGGCATCCCGCTGCCGCTGGTGTCGTTTGGCGGCTCGGCGATGCTCACGGTGATGCTCTGCCTCGGCATCCTGATGTCGCTCGACCGCGCCAGCCGGAAGAGCACGGGCTTCAGCTGAACTTTATCGAAGATAGAGGTTTACAGCGCCGCGGATCCCATGTTAGGGGCCGCGCCCTGCCAGCGAGCGGAAGGAACCTCCCTCCACTCGCGACTATGTGGACGCATAGCTCAGTTGGTAGAGCAGCTGACTCTTAATCAGCGGGTCCTAGGTTCGAGCCCTAGTGCGTCCACCAGGTCCTTCCCACCAAGGAAGGTCTGCAAACGGCAGATCGCTTCGGGAACGCAGGCCTGCGCTTTCCGGTAACGATATGGACGCATAGCTCAGTTGGTAGAGCAGCTGACTCTTAATCAGCGGGTCCTAGGTTCGAGCCCTAGTGCGTCCACCATCGGTTTCCCTTTCGCACATCGACGTCTTTCCAGGCTGCCGCTGCGCATGATGCCCCGCCGCGGGCAGACGCGCATTCGGAGTATCGGGCAGACTTGTTCGAGGATTGGGCATGGCAAGGTCGCGTCGCGCACCTAGATGTCCGCTCTGCCGGCACACCGGCGAGGAGGAGGGCGACAGGCATGCGGGACAATGTCAGGCAGCTATATGACGTGCCGCGGCGCACGCCAACGCGGCGCGATCGAACTCGGGCGGGTGCAGGGGCGATCGGGGCAGCCATGCTGCTGGCCGCCCCCTTTTGCGCGCCGGCATCGACCGCGTTCACGCAAGCCGCGTCCGCACCGGCCAACGAGGTCGCCGGCACCTGGCGCATGATCAGCGCCACCGTCGAGGACAAAGGTGTTGTCAGCCGCCCCTATGGTCCGCATCCGGCCGGCATGCTGGTGTTCACCCCGGACATGCATTTCATCGAAGTGTTGACCGATGGCGATGCGCCGCGCTTCGCATCGGACGCGCGGGGAGGCGGCAGCGACGCCGAGAACCGGCGCGCAATGGCAAGCAGCATCGGCTTCTTCGGAACCTATTCGGTAGACGCCGCGGGCCGCTTCGCCGGCAATCGCGTCGAGGGCGCGACCTTTCCCAATTGGATCGGCAGCGTCAGGACGACCCGCGAACTGAAAATGACGGTCCGCGGCGACCGCATGCTGGAGGTTTTCACGCGGCCCGATGGCGGCATCGTCCGCGCGGAGTTCGTCCGCGCACAGCCGCCCCGGACGCAGCCTTGATCGCCAGTTTCAGACGACGCAACGAGAGGTCCCCCGTGATGATTTTCGAAGACGCGAGCCCGCACGATGCGGCCGAGATCGCAGCACTCGTAAACAGGGCCTATCGGGCCGCGGGCGGCGCCTACGGATGGACCAACGAACGCGAACTGATCGAAGGACCACGGACCAGCGAGGACAGCGTTCGCCGCATGCTCGATCGTGGGCGAATCGTCCTGCTGCGCACGACGGTCGGGGGTCCGATCGCCGGCTGCATTCATGTCGCGATCGACGATGACGGCGCCTGGCACACCTCGATGCTCGCGGTCGAACCAGACACGCAGGCGGCGGGAAGCGGCAAGGCGATCAAGCAGGAGGTTGAGCGACAGGCGAGGATCGCCAGCGCGCCGCGCATGCGAATGGAGGTCATCCGGCAGCGCGAGGCGCTGATCGCCTGGCACCGGCGGCGCGGTTACGAACCCACCGGTGCGATCTTGCCGTTTCCCTATGACGACCCGCGCGTGGGGCGTCCGCTTCGACCGGATCTGGAGTTGGTCGTGATGGAAAAGGCGCTGCCCGCCCGCCGACCTGAATAAGCCGGACGCCGGGGGCGGAACTGCGACGTGAAAGGATCGCACGCCCGTCGGACATGAAAGGTCTTGAACCGAACATCGGCGCGCTTATTTTCAGTGTGCCGGGCGCCGTGTTCGGGTCCGGTGGGACATAGAGGGCGTCGGCTCTCCGTTACCGGCGCAACTCATGCCCAGATCGCTTCATAAGGAGGATTTGGTAGTGAGAACGACTTTTGACTTCACGCCCTATCGGCGTTCCACGGTCGGCTTCGACCGTCTTTTCGATCTGCTCGAAACCGGCATGCGCAGCGACATGGCCGATAGCTATCCGCCCTTCGATATCCTGAAGGAGGGCGAGGACAGCTATCGGATCACGCTCGCGGTCGCGGGCTTCCGCCCCGACGAGATCGAAGTGGTCGCCCAGCAGAACCTGCTCACCGTGACCGGCCAGCGCGCCGACGAGAACGGAACGGGCGAGTATCTGCATCGCGGCATCGCCACGCGCGCGTTCGAGCGACGGTTCCAGCTTGCCGATCATATCGAGGTGGGTGCTGCCAGCTTCGACAACGGCCTGCTCAGCATCGCGCTGAAGCGCGTCGTTCCCGAAGCGATGAAGCCGCGCCGGATCGAGATCGGCGGCACGGCCGCCAACGATCGGATCGAGGCGCCGAGGGAAAAGGCGCTCGAAGCGGCCTGATCCCAAGACATCGGTGGCTTGCCGGCGCTGCCCTCGGGCGGGCCGGCAGGCCCTGCCCAATTCCAGCCAGAAAGGAGAAGAGCATCATGACATTGCGTGATCTGATTCTTTGGAGCCGGCAGGAAAACCGGCTGACCGCAACCGTATCGAGCGCGTAAGAAAACGCGCTGGCGCATCATCCGCTGTTCGCGCTTCACCGCGAGGTCAACCACTTGTTCGACGACGCCTTCCGCGGCTTCGGCGTGCCTGCCCTCGCCGGGTTCGACCGGGCGGCAATCTGGCCTCGCGTCGAACTGGGCGAAACCGACAAGGACATTCTCTTCACTGCCGAACTGCCCGGCCTCGACGAGAACGATGTCGAGATCCTCGTCGATGATGGCGTCCTCACTCTGCGGCGAAAAGCGCCGAGGTCGAGGACAGGGAGCGCGGTTATTCCGAGCGCAGCTATGGGCGCTTCGAGCGGCGTATCGCCCTCCCCCAAGGCGTCGAGCGGGACCGGGCGCAGGCGACGTTCAGCAACGGTGTGCTCCGGGTGACGCTGCCGCGTTCGGTCGCAGCGAACGAGAATGTCCGGCGTATTCCGGTGAAGGCAAAAGCAGCCTGATGCCTGTGCACCGTGACGACAGCTGACAGCTTACCGATGACGCAACCAGACTTTGAATGCCCGCCACCCGAACGAGGGTGGCGGGCGCTTTTTTGACAGGTTCAGCCGAGCCGGAAGTCACCGCGCGCAGCGCGCCATTGAGCGGGCCGGACCAATTGGTCATGCGCGATGCTGATCGAGTGCAGCGGGCCTTCGATCCGACGGTTCCAATAATCGATGAATTCGAACAGCACCGGAAAGTCCGGCGCCAGATCATAGTCCTGCCAGACGAACAGATTCAGCAGAGATGGCGCATCCGGACGATGATAATGGATCTCCGCCGTCGTCAGGCCGTACCCTTCCAGCCGGACCATCAGTGCGCGATCGATCATTGCAGACGCGCATCGTCGGGGCGTTCGTCCAGTGCCTTCATGGCTGCGAGGACATCATCGACCGGTACGGGATGGCGGGCGCCGGGTGGTTTACGCATGGCCGGCTCATCCTGCACAGCGGAGCGGTCGGAAGCCCATGAGGCCAGGATGGCGCGCTTCACTTCCGGCTCAAGGCTCGGATGGCGCGCAACGTCGAAGGGGTGCAGAAAGCGGCAAAATGGCAGCGACATGGCCGTTACCTCCTTTGCAGATGTCGCATTATCCCAGTGCGGCGCAACGCCGCTGATCCAATTTTGGAGAGGCAGTCGGCAGCGTCAAGAGGCAAATCGGCTCGAAAACCCGGCGGGGGAAGCCGTTGGCACTCTCATCAAGTGAGTGCTAATTTTTCTCTTGAACCGACTCCGCCTGCGTTTTAATTGAATGACAGCTCCCCCGTTCGATCGAACGGCTGGGGCAATCACATCATGTTATGCAACTGGAGGTTTTGCCATGCATTTCCGCCCCTTGCACGACCGTGTGGTCGTTCGCCGCATCGAAGCCGAGGAGAAGACCTCGGGCGGCATCATCATTCCCGATACCGCCAAGGAAAAGCCGCAGGAAGGCGAGGTTGTCGCCGCGGGACCGGGCATGCGCACCGAAGATGGGCAGCTCTTCGCACTCTCGGTCGAAGTGGGAGATCGCATCCTGTTCGGCAAATGGTCAGGCACTGAGGTCAAGATCGGCGGCGAAGATCTGCTGATCATGAAGGAAAGCGACATCCTCGGCGTGATCGACGACGTCGTTCCGCTCAAGCAAGCAGCCTGATCGGCCGCCCGTTTCGCAAGCAATCAGAAAGGTCAAGAAAAGGAGTAGGCCGTAATGGCTGCCAAGGAAGTGAAATTTGCGTCCGACGCGCGTGATCGCATGCTGCGGGGCGTCGATACGCTTGCCAATGCAGTGAAGGTTACACTCGGCCCGAAGGGCCGCAATGTCGTGATCGACAAGAGCTTCGGGGCGCCGCGCATCACCAAGGATGGTGTGACCGTCGCGAAGGAAATCGAACTTTCGGACAAGTTCGAGAATATGGGCGCACAGATGCTGCGCGAGGTCGCCAGCAAGCAGAACGACAAGGCGGGTGACGGCACCACCACCGCCACAGTGCTTGCGCAGGCGATCGTGCGCGAAGGCGCCAAGGCCGTTGCCGCCGGCATGAACCCGATGGATATCAAGCGCGGCATCGATCTCGCCGTGAATGCCGTCGTCAGCGATCTGGAAGCGCACGCGAGGACCGTCAGCGCAAACAGCGAGATCGCGCAGGTCGCCACCATTTCCGCCAATGGCGACGCGGAGGTGGGCCGCATCCTCGCGGAGGCGATGGAGAAGGTCGGCAATGAAGGCGTGATCACGGTGGAGGAAGCCAAGAGCCTCGAAACCGAACTCGAGACCGTCGAGGGCATGCAGTTCGACCGCGGCTATCTTTCACCCTACTTCATCACCAACACCGAGAAGCTGAAGGTGGAACTGGATGATCCCTACGTCCTGATCCACGAGAAGAAGCTCTCGAACCTGCAGGCGCTCGTGCCGCTGCTCGAAAAGGTCGTCCAGTCCGGCCGGCCGTTGCTGATCATCGCCGAGGATGTAGAGGGCGAAGCGCTCGCCACGCTCGTCGTCAACAGGCTGCGCGGCGGATTGAAGGTTGCGGCGGTCAAGGCGCCGGGCTTCGGCGATCGTCGCAAGGCGATGCTGGAAGATATCGCCATTCTTACCGGCGGCAATGTCGTCAGCGAGGAACTGGGCACGAAGCTGGAGACCGTCACCATCTCGATGCTGGGTCGCGCAAAGAAGGTTACAATCGACAAGGACAACACGACCGTCGTCGACGGTGCTGGCACGAAGGCCGATATCGACGGGCGCGTTACGCAGATCCGCCAGCAGATCGATGTCACGACGTCCGACTATGATCGCGAGAAGCTGCAGGAGCGGCTGGCCAAGCTCGCCGGCGGCGTCGCCGTCATCCGCGTGGGCGGCGCCACCGAAGTCGAGGTGAAGGAGCGGAAGGATCGTGTCGACGACGCCCTCCACGCAACCCGAGCCGCCGTCGAGGAAGGCATCCTGCCGGGCGGCGGCATCGCGCTGCTGCGGGCATTGAAGGCGCTCGATGGCGTCAAGGCGGCGAACGACGATCAGCAGTCCGGGATCGACATCGTCCGCCGTGCGCTCCGCGCCCCTGCCCGACAGATCGCCGACAATGCTGGCGAGGACGGAGCGTGGATCGTCGGCAAGCTGCTCGAAAGTGATGACTATAACTGGGGCTTCAATGCCGCGACCGGCGAGTATCAGGATCTCGTCAAGGCCGGCGTGATCGATCCCGCCAAGGTCGTCCGCACGGCGTTGCAGGATGCCGCGTCAGTCGCATCGCTGCTCATCACCACCGAAGCGCTCATCGCCGAGCTGCCCAAGGAGGACAAGGTCGCGCCGGCGGCCCCATCGATGGACTATTGATGACCGTGCGGGGCCGGCGCTGACGCCGGCCCCGCATAGTCGAAGCAGACCGGGCGGGTGCCCCGCTGCCGGCCCGCAAGGAGATTGATCCGTGACATCCGCATCAGCCCGAGCCGGACGCTCGCGCAGCGCATTACTGGCGATTGTCGGCAGTTGCGCGTTGAGCAGTTTCGCGGGCGGCGCTGCAATGACCGCGGTTCTGGAGCACAGGCAGGCACAGGCAGCTGCGCCGCCGCCTGCACCCCCGCTTCCCGTCGATCAACTCACGCTCGCGCCGCTCGTCAGGCAGGTGTCGCCGGCGGTCGTCAACATCGCGGTTCTGCAGGCGTCGCCGAACCTGCAGAACCCGCTGTTGCGCGATCCCTATTATCGCCTGTTCATGGGTGTTCCGGACGAAGCGCTGGCGCCGCGGGTGTCGGCGGGTTCAGGCTTCATCGTCGATGCCGCCGGCGGACTCGTGGTGACGAACCACCATGTGATCGCGAATGCGCGCGCGATCGCGGTCGGTATCGGCGATCGCCGCGTCGAGGCGCAACTGATCGGCAGCGATCCGCGCACCGACCTCGCCGTCCTGAAAATCCAGGCGGGCGGACTGCGCCAACTTCCCCTGGCGCAGTCACGGTCTCCGCAGGTCGGCGACTATGTCGTTGCCATCGGAAATCCGTTCCAGGTCGGCCAGACGGTCACGTCCGGGATCGTCAGCGCGATCCGCACGTCGGCTGACGGTCGCCACCGCTACGTGCAGACCGATGCGCCGATCAACCCCGGCAATTCCGGCGGTCCGCTCATCAACATGCGCGGCGAGGTCATTGGCGTGAATAGCGCCATCATCACGCCGGGCGACGGCAATGTCGGCATCGGCCTCGCGGTGCCGGCTGACGTCACCCGTGCGGTGCTCGAACGCATCGCGGGCGAAAAGCTGCCCGCGTGACGGCGCATGGTCGAAGATGGAGGGCCCGGCGGCGGCCCTCGCCCCTCAGAAGCGGTACGACAGGGACAGGCCGGCAGTGGGCTGCCAGCGGCTACCTTCATCGGTAATCGGGCTGTCGGCGAGATCGCCGACCAGATAGGTCGCGCCGGCGCGGCCGATGACACCGAAATGGCGATCGAACCAATAGCCCGCGGTCAGCCCCGCCCCCACATCGCGGAAACCCGATCCCGGGCGAAAGGCGGCAAGGCCGCTGGCCGCAGCGTCGGCAGAGGTGATGCCGAAATAGGTGCGGGCGTAATCGCTGTTGGCCCAGCTCGTCTGTACGTCGAGCGACAGCATCATATCCGGCTGGCGGATCGCGGCGTAGCTCGCGCTCGCGGTGGCGACCAGTCCGTCATGCGTGCCCGAGATGTCATGGAGCAGCGACAATTCCATCTGGACGCTACCCTGCCCCAGCTCGTCGCCGCCGATCCGGTAGCCGACATAGCCGCCCGCCTCGACCGCCATGTCGATCTCCGGCAGCAATCCGACCGGGCCGTCGACATTCTTGCGCGACATGCGCGGCCCGATCACAGGGCCAATCGCCAGCCGCGCATCGGGGGCGAGATCGACTCGCGCGCGCAGGCCGCGAATCTCGAAGTTCAAACCCTGCCAGCGAACGTCGGCGAGCGCGAAGGGCACCGCGCGAACGTCACTGGCGCCGTCATAATCGGGCACCACGCCGGCGCCGAGCGCGACCATGCCGTGGACCGCGTCATCGGACGGGGCCTGCTGGGCATGGGACGTGGCGGGCAGCACGGAGGCAGCGGCAAGCAAGGCCGGAAAGAACAGGCGCATCGTCGATCATCCTTATGGTGGTGGGGAGTGCGGCCACCGAAGGCGCCCGAGGTTCGGGCTTGACCTTCGGTGGCCTTGGAGACCGCCGATAGGGGGTATACGGCAGCCTCCGCCCGGATCGGGCAGGAGAGGGCGCTTGCCCGATCCGAAACGCTTGTGTGGGGCGGCTTCAGCCCTGTGCGGGCGTAACCGCGAGACGCCGGTCGGCGACCAGATAGACGATCCCGGTCAGCACGCTGGCCACGGGCACGATCAGCAGCCCGAGGGCGAGGCCGTTGGCGATGCCGGCGCCGGTCGCGGCATCACTGACAAGGCCGACGAACAGCGGACCGAAGGCCGGGCCGAGCAGGCTGGAGCCGATCATGCCCAGGCTGGAGGCCATGCCTTCCCTGCCCTCCCCGGCGACGCGATGGGCGGTGCCGAACGCCCAAGGCAGCATATAGGCGAAGGAAAACATGCCCGGCACCATCAGCGCGACCGCCATCCAGCCGGTCGATGCGAACAGGGCAGCCGTGGTCGTCGCCGCCGCGACCAGGAAGACGATGGCGGGCGGGCGAAGCAGGCCGCCGCGGCCGGCCCGCACCGCGCGGTCGAAACCGCGCCCACCGAGCAGCGTGCCGGCGATGCCCAGCACACCCTGCAGCAAGCCGAACGCGAGCCCGGCCTCTGCGGCGGTGTAGCCATAGGTGCGGATCAGGAAGGGCGGCGCGAAGGCATAGAAGGGTGCGGCGGCGAAACCGGCGGTGACCGCGGCAACGAACAGCCAGCGGAACTGCGGCGCCATGAGCAGGTCGAGGCTCGACCGCAGGAAGGATCCCGCGCTGACCGCGGCACGCCTGACGGGCGGCGTCGGCCCGGCGGCGAGCCATGCGAACAGCGCGACCAACCCGCCGGCAGCGCCAGCGCCGACCAGTGCGACGCGCCAGCCCAGCGCATCATTGACCGCGCCGCCGATCGCAA
This sequence comes from Sphingomonas zeicaulis, assembly GCF_050433225.1. Lineage (NCBI taxonomy): Bacteria > Pseudomonadati > Pseudomonadota > Alphaproteobacteria > Sphingomonadales > Sphingomonadaceae > Sphingomonas > Sphingomonas zeicaulis. The sequence goes on from NZ_JBNPXQ010000003.1 coordinate 328,329, forward strand.
ACCCGGCCATCGTGCCCAACGGAATACCCATGGAGAAAATGCCGATCGCCAGCCCGCGGCGTTCGGGCGCGATCTTGCGCGCGATCAGCGCATTGCCCGCGGGCACCGTTCCCGCCTCCCCCACCGCGACGCCGAACCGCGTCAACGCCAGGAAGAGAAAGCCCGTCGCGAGACCGCCCAGCGCGGTCATCGCGCTCCATACCAGCATACAGCCGACCAGCACGAAGCGCGGCGAGCCGCTGTCGGATGCGCGTGCCAGGGGCAGCGACAGCGACGTATAGCAGATCGCGAAAGCGACGCCGGTGATCAGCCCGATCTCTGTATCGCTGAGCGACAGTTCGGCCTTGATCGATTCCGCGAGGATGAAGGGAAGTATCCGGTCGATCTGGGCACAACTGCTAACCAGAAACAGCGCGAACAGCATGATTGCGGAACGCAATCCGGAACGGGTTCCGGAATTAACGTCAATTGCCGGATGCGGATGATCCAGCGTATCGGACAATGACATATCGGCAATTGCCGTCATGATGCGCACCCGCTTAGCTTGATTTGCCCTTATCAAACTAGGCACGGGATGCGATGGCCTAAATGCCAGAAATCCCAATATATCTGCCTATTGCTCCATACATCGGCACGGGGATGGCCTTTTACCGCCGCCGCGCGCGCTGGCCGGAGAGCGGGCGAAGGCGGATGCCGAGGCAGATCACCGTCGGCCAGAACAATGTGTGGATGATGTCCGAGGTCGTATCCGGCCAGCGCCACGAGCCATAATGCAGCCGGTCCATGATCTCGTTCGCCGCCTCCGCCGCGACGACGAACCATAGGGGCACGAAGGTGCCGAGCCCGCGCCGGGTGACCATGCGGCCGAGCATCAGCATCGCGAGGCCGGCGTGGATGTGGAGCACGGTGTCCGACAGGCCGGTGCCGTCACCGATCCACAGGATCAACCGCGTGTAGAGGCTGGGAATGTCCATGTGGGCTGCATGGCGGGCTTTGCTGCACCGCACAAGCAGCCAGCGGCCGGCGCTGCGGGATCAGCGGCTGGCCATCATCGGATCAACGGTTACGACGGCGCAGCCGGGCCCGAGCAGGTCGGTCATGCGGACGAGGTCGGCAACCGAATCCGCCGCCATCTTGCGCATCACATGGCCGCGGTGGAGTTTCACCGTCGCCTCGGCGATGCCTACCTCATTGGCGATCTGCTTGTTGAGCAGGCCAGTGGTGACCAGCGCCATGATCTGCCGCTCGCGCTCGGTAAGCATGGCGTAGCGCGCGCGCAGCGCCGCGTTGCGCTCGGCCTCGCTGCGCCGCATCCCGTCCGCGGCGATCGCCCGATGCACGGCTTCCAGCAGATCCTCCTCGCGCACCGGCTTGGTCAGCACGTCGACCGCGCCCGCCTTCATCGCCCGCACCGCCATCTGCACATCGACATGCGCGCTGATCAGCACCACCGACTGCCGAACGTCGGCGCGCGCCAGCGCTTCCTGGAACTCGAGGCCGCTGCGCCCGGGCAGGCGGATATCGAGCACGAGGCAGCCGGCGCGGTCGGGCCGGTCGGCGGCGAGATAGGCCTGCACCGATCCGTAGCTTTCGGTGGCGAGCCCGACCGACTGGAACAGCCCACCCAGCGCCTCGCGCACGCTTTCATCATCGTCGATGACGACGACGGTGGGTGGGTCGCTTTCAAAACAGGCGGGCATGCGCATCCCCCCGCGCCGCGGCGGGCAGGCTGAAGCGGAAGACGCTGCCCGCCGGCTGGTTGGCCGCCGCCCAGATGCGGCCGCCATGGGCCTCCACGATCGAGCGGCAGATCGAAAGCCCCATTCCAACTCCCCCGGATTTCGTGGTGAAGAAGGCTTCGAAGATGCGATCACCGAGCGCCGGACTCAAGCCCGTCCCGCCGTCGGCGACGCTGACCTCGACATCGCCTTCTTCAGTCACGGTGGTGCGCACGACGATCTGCCGCTCGCTTGCCGCGCGCTCTGCCATCGCCTCCGCAGCGTTCATGATCAGGTTGAGCACGACCTGCTGAAGCTGGGTGCGATCGCCGATCACCATGATCGCGGGCGTGGTGAAATCGGTCGCCAGTTGCACGCCGCGCCGGTGCAGTTCGCCTCGCAGCAGTTCGGCGATCTCGCGGATGGCGCGTTCGAGGTCCATCTCGACCATCGTGGGCGGCACCTTGCGCGCGAGCGCGCGAATGCTGCCGATGATGTCGCCGGCGCGATGGCCGTCGCGCACGATGCGCTCGGTGGCCTGCCGCGCCTGAGCGATATCGATGCGGCCATCCTCAAGCCAGCGCAGGCAGGTGCCGGCATTGGTGACGATCGCCATCAGCGGCTGATTGATCTCATGCGCGATCGAGACCGCGAGTTCGCCCATCGTCGTCATCCGCGTGGCATGTGCGAGGTCGGCCTGGCTGCGGCGCAGATCCTCTTCAGCGCGCTTGCGGTCGTCGATGTCAATGTTGACGCCGAACCAGTGCGGCCGCCCGCCATCCGCGCTGTAATATGGGCCTGCGCGGAACAGGAACCAGCGATAGCCACCCCGCCCGTCACGCAGCCGCGCCTCGCACTCATTGCCGCGCCCGGTGGCGAGCGCCGCGTTCCACGCGTCGAACAGCGTGCTGCGATCGTCCGGGTGGATCGCGGTCGTCCAGCCCGGGCCCAGCGCATGGTCGGGCTCCATCCCGATATAATCGAGATATTGCTGGCTGAGGAAATTGACCGCGCCATCGGCGTCCGCCGACCAGACCAGCCCCGGAATGGTGTTGATGATGTGCTGTAGCCGGCGTTCGCTTTCCTTCAGCGCCGCCTCGCTGGCCTTCAGAGCATCCTCGGCGCGCTGCAGATCCTCGATATCGACGTTGACGCCGAACCAGCGAACGACGCCGTTGGCATCGGTGAACTTGCGGCCGGAGAAATAGAACCAGCGATAATCGCCATTCGCGCCACGGATGCGTCCCTTGAGGAAGGTCTGCTTGGCGCCCGCAAGATCGCGGCGCCAGGTTTCCATCATTCCCGCCACGTCATCGGGATGGTAGAGATCGAGGAAGCCCCAGCCGAGTATCTGCTCCGCCGGCAGCCCGGCATAGTCCAGCCAGCGCTGGTTGATGAAATCGGCGCTGCCATCGGGCCGCGCGGACCAGGCGAGCACTGGCAGCGAATTGATGATGAGGTTGAGGTTGCGCTCGCTCGCCAGCAGCGCCGCTTCGGTTTCGCGCAGCGCGTTTTCGGTGCGCTTGCGATCCTCGATATCGAGCAGGATGCCGTACCATTTCACGACGTTGCCGTTGGCATCGAGCAGCGGATTCTGCCGCAGGGTGAACCAGCGATAGACGCCGTCCGCGCGGATGATCCGCCCTTCGACCTCGCGCCCGCGGCCGGATGCCATGATCTCCTGCCAGGCGGCGAGCAGCACCGGCGTGTCGTCCGGATGGAAGATCCGGTAGAAGCCCAGGCCGTAGATGTCCTCCGCCGGGAAGCCGACGAAATCGAGCAGTTTCTGGTTGCAGAAATCGAGCATGCCATCCGCCTTTGCCGACCAGGCCATCGCGGGGATCGTGTTGATGATCAGGTTCAGCCGCAGTTCGCTTTCGGCCAGAGCATCCCCGGTCGGCCGTTCCTCCCGCGTGTCGGCGGGCTCGCGGTCGGCGAGGTCGCGCACTTCGCGACAGGCGAGGCTGAGCTGGGCTGCCGCGACATCGAGCCGTAGCCGCTCCATCCCGGATGGAAAATCCGCCCGGCGCGATCCGGCGACAAGCCAGCCGAGGCTGGCGATCTCGCCCAACGCCACTGGCAGCACCGCCACATCCTCGCCCCCGAGGTGCAACGTGGCGACGCCCCGCGTCGGATCGGTCGCCAGCCAGTCGTCGATCGCGACCCCGACAACATCGGGATCGCCCCCGGGGCGGTAACCCGCGTCGACGCGCATGAAGATATGCACCATCTCGGTGAAGCGCAGCCCGACGAAATCGAGATCGAGCATGTCGAGAAGTTCGTCGAGCATCGCTTCGACGATCGCGGTCGGATCCATGCCCGCCCATGTCGCTGGCATCGCGTTTAGGCGGGCAATGTCGGCGCAGCAGCGCTGCAAGTCAGCGATCGCGGTCGCGTCGAACGATGCCGGCCCGGGAACATCCGGCATGCCCCCCTTATCCGGCACGATTGACGTCGGATGTGCGTTCACAACAGCCCCCGTCCCTGCCTGGTGTCGGCGTCATCGGCCCGTCGACGATGCCCCATCCGTGTGCACGCCGCCAGCCGCGACGCGCTCCCCCGTGGCCACAGCCTAATCCGCCGCCGCGCCACCATCCACCTCGACCAAGGTCGATCCGCATACGACCATCAGCGACGCGGCCGCGACCAAATCGGATTTGAGCCGGTCTGCCGATCGCGATAGCCCGCTTCATGGCCGCTGCGACATCGCGGCCGGAAGGAGCTCGATCTCGGGGGCGGGATATGGGACTTGCGCCAGGACTGCGGTGGATGATCGGCGCGACTCTGCTCGCTGCCGCCGCGCCGACACTCGCGCAATCGCCCGCCACCGGCGGTGCCGGTGGCGGAGGCGATGGCGACATCATCGTCACCGCAACGCGGCAGGAGACCCGGCTGCAGGACACGCCGCTCGCCATTTCTGCCTATACCGCCGCACAGATGGAGGCGAGCGGCACGCGCGACCTGCGCGACATCATGACCTTCACGCCCGGGCTGACGATCGGCACCGGCGAGGGCCAGGGCGCGGTCCCGATCTCGATCCGCGGCGTCGGCCAGAACGATCTCGGCATCGGCGCGGATGCACCGATCGGCATTTATCTCGACGGCGTCTATCTTGCGCGGCCCTATATGAACCTGTTCGACCTCGTCGACGTGGAGCGAATCGAGGTGCTGCGCGGGCCGCAGGGCACACTCTACGGCCGCAACGCCACCGGCGGCGCGATCAACGTCATCACCCGGCGGCCGGAACGCGCGGTGGTGGTGGAGGCGGCCGTGCGCTACGGCAATTATGACTCCTGGGGCGCGCAGGCGCTGGCGATGGCGCCGCTCGGCCCCACGCTTTCAGGCAAGATCGCGATCTCGGCGAGCCATCATGACGGCTATACGAGGCGCATCCCCTCCGGCGACGATCTCGATCCCGAACGCAGCTTTGCGATCCGCGGCGCGTTGCGCTGGCAGCCCGACGACCGGCTCGACGTGCAGTTGAACGCCGATCGCGGCTATCACGACATGCCCGTGGTCGTGCACAACAGCGCCGCCGCCAATTTCGATCCCAGGCGCATCGCGCTGGATGCGACGCCGCGCGAGGATCGCGACTATTGGGGAGTATCGGTCGACGCGACACTCGATCTCCACGCGATCAGCCTCACCACGGTCACCGGCTATCGCGAGGCGAAACTCGCCAACCTGATCGATACCGACGCCAGCGCCGCCAAGCTCGTGCACTTCGGCCAATATGACGAGACCGCACAGTTCAGCCAGGAAGTGCGCGCCCGTTCGGCGGGCGGCGGACGGCTGCAATGGCTGGCCGGGCTCTACCATTTTCGCGAGAATGCCGACACGTTCAGCCCGATCTATCTCGATTTCACGACGATCCTGGGCCTGCCGCTGCCCACCACCCAGCACATCAACGCCTCCAACCGGACCCGCGCCATCGCCGCGTTCGGACAGGCGAGCTACAGCATCACCGACCGGTTGAGCCTGTCAGCAGGGCTGCGCTGGAGCCGTGAGACCAAGAGCTTCACCTTCCTGCAGCAATTCACCGTCGACATTCCGCCGATCTTCAGCTCTTTCCCGCGGTCGCGCCAGAAGACGAGCTGGACGGACCTGTCGCCGCGCATCTTGGTCGACTATCGCCCCAATGATCGGCTGCTGCTCTACGCCAGCTATTCGGAAGGCTTTAAAAGCGGCGGATCGACCTCGGTCAGCCTGATCACCACGCCCCTGCCCAACATCTTCGCGCCCGAGGCGCTGGAGGCGTTCGAAGCAGGGACGAAGGGAGATTGGCTGGATGGGCGGCTACGCGTCTCCGCCACCGCCTTTCACTATGACTATAAAAATCTGCAGGTCCGTACCGCCGACAATCTCGGCTTCCTCGTCGTGCGCAATGCGGCGACCGCCAGCATCGACGGGCTGGAGCTGGAGGTTACCGCACATCCGATGGGGCGCCTCCAGTTCAACGCGGTCGCGGCGCTGCTCGATGCGCGCTACGACCGGTTTGTCGACCCGGTCTCGCTGGTCGATTATTCGGGAGACCGGCTGAACCGCGCGCCCGACGTGAAGATCGCCCTGGGCCTGCAGAACGGCTTCGCACTCGGTGATCGCGGCGAGCTCATGCTGCGCGGCGAGTATGAGTATATGAGCCGGGTCTATCACCAGCCGGGCGAGAACCTCCAATTCTCGAGGGCGCCGACCAACGTCTTCAACGCGCGCATCGCGTTCACCGCGCCCGACCGGCGCTGGTCCGTCGCGCTGTTCGGCAAGAACCTGACGAACGAGCGCTATATCGGCCACGCCTTCGTCGTGCTGGGCGAACCGCGTGCGACGATCACGCCACCGCGGATCTTTGGGATCGAGGTGCGGGCGGCGAATTAGGCTGCCACCTCGACCAAAGTCGAGGTGCGCAAGACCTCCATCCCATGCCCCGAGACCAAGAGGGAAATTGAAGCGCGGCCGAGCGGCCCGCTATAACTTGGCTCCGGGCCAGCAAGAGAGGCTGAACCTTGCCAACACAGCCGACAATCGCGTGCATCGACGATGATCTCTTCGTGCGCGAAGCCCTGGAGGGGCTGCTGCAATCGATCGGCTATACGGTGCTGCTCTTCGCTTCGGCCGAGGAATTCCTTCAATCGCCGGCGCTGCTCCAGCTTTCCTGTTTGATCACCGATATGAAGCTCGGCGGCATATCTGGTCTGCAATTGCTTAGGCAGTTGGCGCATGACGGCCACATCATCCCGACGATCGTCATCACGGCGTTCGGCGACGATCAGATGCGCGAGCAGTCGATGGCGGCGGGCGCGATCGGATTTCTCAACAAACCCATCCACGAGGCGGATCTGCTCGCCTTGCTGAAGACGGCGGCGGATCGCGGCACGCCCTGAACCGGTACGGGCACGGGAGCGCCCGGCAGAAGCGTGAGGCATGTATGAATGATGCACGGATCTTCGCTTTCGGACCGTTCCGGTTGATACCAGAGCGGCAATTGCTGCTCGAGGGCGATACCGCCGTTCGCATCGGCGGGCGCGCGCTGGACCTGCTGATCGCGCTCGTGGAGCGACCGGGCGAGCTGATTTCCAAGCATGAACTGATTGCCTTCGCCTGGCCGACGACGACGGTCGAAGAGAGCAACCTCAAGGTCAACATGGCGGCGCTGCGCCGGGCGCTCAACGACGACGCAGGTGCTGCCCGCTACATCGCCACCGTCGCCGGACGCGGCTATCGCTTCATCGCGCCGATCCGCATGCAGGAGCTGCCCGCCCATCATGACGGCACCGCGCCGCGCCTCCAACCCGCCTGGTACGAACTCGATCAGCCCCGCTTCGTGTCGATCCTCGCACCTGGCAGGGCCGGACAGGATGCGGATGCGCCCCAGACCACGCGCATCCGCTTCGTCGACCTGCCGCCGCTCGCCGAATATGTCGCCGTCCCCGCGCCGGCGCCTACCCTGCCGAGCGCGATCGACGAGCGAGCGATGCCGGCGCCCCAGGTTTCGGCGGCAGCCTGCGATGGCGCGATCGATCTCGGCATCGTACTCGATGGCGAGATCACGCTGATGCTCGACGACGCCAATGTGCCGCTCAAGCCCGGCAGTGTCGTCGTCCAGCGCGGTATCGACCATGCGTGGGCAAACCATTCGGGCAGCCCCTGCCGCATCCTCTTCGTTCGCCTCGACAGCGGGCAGGATATGGGGCGTCTCGGAGCGCTTGGGGGGTGGTGAAGGGGCTCGTCGCCGCACACGCTGCCCCCTCACCCCAGCGGCGGCAGCCCATCCATGATCGCAGTCAGCGCCAGCACCGTTTGTGCCTCCATCGCGCTGTGGCCGGCGTTGGTGATGGCGAAGCTTGCCGGCGTCGCGCCTGCGCCCGCCATCGCCTCGATCAGGCGTGAGGCCTGTGTCAGCGGGCAGACCTGGTCGAAGCGGCCATGGACGATGTGGGTCGGAATCGCCGCGATGCGGCCGATATTATCGATGATTTCGCCGGGTGCCAGGAACAGGTCGTTGGCGAAGAAATGCGCCTCGATCTGCGCGAAGGAGAGCGCGAACGCCGCCTCGCCGAACTTGCCCGGATCATCATCCTGCGGGATCATGTTGGAGATGGTACCTTCCCACACCGACCAGGCTGTCGCCGCCTGCAACTGGCGCAGGCGATCGGCATCGTCGCGCGGGGCCATGTCGAAGATCGCCTTGTAGGCCGCCATCATGTTGCCGCGCTCGGCCGGCGCGATGGTCTCGACGAAGGTCCGCCACTCGTCGGGATAGGCGACATAGCTGCCCGGCGCGGTGATCGAGAAGGGCGCCGCGGCATAGGTTTCGGCATTGCCCTGATACATGTAGAGCAGATCCTCGCGCTCCCCCAGGAAGATGCCGCGCAGCACCAGCGTCGCCACATCCTCAGGATGGCGGATCGCATAGACCAGCGCGAGCGTGCTGCCCCAGCTGCCGCCGAACACATGCATCCGGCCGGTTATGCCCAGCGCGTCGCGCAGCGTGCGGATGTCAGCAACCAGATGATCGGTGGTGTTGCGGGTCAGCGCGACCGCCGGCCCCGCCGCCGCTACGGTCGGCTCGCTCTTGCCGCAGCCGCGCTGGTCGAACAGGATCACGCGGTAGCGCGCGGGATCGAAGAAGCGCGCCATCACCGGCGCGCACGCCCCGCCCGGGCCGCCGTGCAGGAACATCACCGGCTCGCCCGCGGGGTTGCCATATTCTTCCCAGTAGAGCCTGTGGTCGGGCGCATGATCCACCTGCAGTAGGCCGGATCGATTGGCAGTGGCGGCGGGATATCTCCATTCGTCTCGCACCGTGCTTGCCTGCTGGAGCCCTGAGAAATCGATCACGCCCTACCTCGCATCTTCCACCGGCCATGAGCGGCCCATTACGCGAAATAACGCCGTTCCATCGGGGTTGGGAACAGCCCTCTGCTACTCTGCGGCCACGCGCATCACCCAACCGCCGAACGAGGTTTCATGCCCAAGGGATTATTTGTCGCCGCCTCTGATCGCGTCGCGCCTGTCTGCGACCCGGTCATCATCGACGATGGCACCGGCACGCAGCCGGGAAACTACCCGATCGGATAGGATCTCCCTCTCCGCCGTGCGTAGCGATCAGGCCCCACGCCGCCGAGTCGCGCGCGTAGGCCCTGCCCCACCTGAAGCTCCAATCCCACGCCGCCGGCATGTGGCAAAGACAACCGACGATCGCCCGCCTGGTGGAGCCATGGCCAAGCGCGGCGATCGTGGATTGACGAGATGGCACCGGACCTCAGCGGGTGACGGGGCCGCCCGCCTCCGACCTCAGAAGCCGATCCGGCCGCCGCCCGGCTTGAGCGCGACTTCCGCGCCCAAGCGCGCGACGATCGCCTCCGCATCCGTCACGCCGAGGTGGCGGATCTGCCGCCGCACGACCGCAAAGTCGCCCGGCGTCAGGCTGGTCAGGTCCGCCAGCGATGCCGGCGCCGCCATCCCGAAGAAGCGCGCGAACGCCCGTACCGCCCGCGCCGCGCCGAACGGACGCAGATCGAGCTTGAACACGAAGCGCCTGAGCGCCGCCGGATCCAGCCGCGAGGCGTGGTTGGTGGTCGCGACGAAGGGCAGCGGGTGGCGATCGAGCCAGGTCAGCAACTCGTTGACCTGCGTCACCTCCCAGCTCCGCGTCGCGCCGCCCCGATCGTAGAGCAGCGAGTCGACCTCATCGAATAGCAGCACGCCGCCGCGACGCTCGGCTTCGCGGAACGCGCCGGCGATCTGCGCCTCGGTCTCCCCCACCCACTTCGACAGCAGGTCGGAGGCGCGGCGGACGATCAGCGGCCGGTCGATCGCGTGGGCGAGATGATGGCCGAGCGCCGTCTTGCCGGTGCCTGGCGGGCCGGTGAGCAGCAGCGAGAAATCGCTGGGTCCATCGGCCCGCGCGAAGCGGTCGAGCAGGCTCGGCACGTCGAGGTCGGTCTCGAACAGGTCGAGGTCGGCCAGCGGCTCCGCATCCACCACCGGACGCCCGGCGCGCAGCGCGGTCACCAGCGAACGCGCGGAAGCGGTGATGTCTTCCGCCTCGCCCGAGAGCCGGCCGACACGCATCGCGACGCGCGCCACCGTTGCCGCCTCTGGCGCCGCCGCAAGCAGCGGATCGAAGGCCGGCGGCACCGCCACCGCCTCGTCATCGGCGATACGCGCGAGCATCCGCCGCGCCGCCGCCGGGGTCGGCACGTCGAGATGGAGCACGAAGCTCATCCGGCGCAGGATCGCGGGTTCGACATTGCCGATCGCGTTGGTCGTCCAGATCACCGGCACCGCATTGGTTTCAAGCAGACGGTTGATCCAGATCTTCGATCCCTCGCGATCATGGAACCAATCTCCCGGCCCCGGGCTCGCATCGCCGATCATGTCTTCCATCTCGTCGAACAGCAGCAGCGCATCATCGCGGCCATTAAGGACGCGGTGGGCAAGCTGCAGCGCGTTGGCACGGTCCCAGCGGCTGGGTTCCTCGCCATCCTCATCCGCCTCGCCGACGCTGAACAGCGTCGCGCCGGCAGCCGCCGCCAATGTGCGGGCAAGCTCGGTCTTCCCCGTGCCCGCCGGGCCGTGGATGAGGATGTTGACCCCCGCCGCCCGCTCCCGTAGCGCGCCGGCCAGCAACCGCACCAGCCGCGCCGCATCGTCGGCGATGCCGGAGAAATCCTCCAGCCCAAGCCGCGCGGCCTGGCGCAGGCCGACGATCGCCTCGATCAGCCCACCACGATCGGTAACGCCGCGATCGAGCAGGCGCGTCAGTGCCCAGCCGAGATCGAGTTCGGCAGCACCGCCGCGGTTGAGCCGGAAGCGGATGAGGCCGAGGGTGAGTAGCAGGCTCATCCGCAGCCCCTGTTCGGTGTGCCCGGCAATCTCGGCGATCAGCACCGGCATGTCGCGGTGATGCTCGCCGATGCGCCGCGACAGATCGGCAAGGCGCGACACGCGGTCGAGCCCTACCGCCAGTTGAAGCAGCCGCGCATCAGCCTCACCCAGCCGCAGCGCTTCGGCAAGCGCTGCGGCGATGCCTAGCGCGCGCGGCGTTTCGATTCCGGCGGCAGCCGCGGGTTCCGCCTCCAGCGCGGCTATCAGCCGGCGCAAGCCGACCTTGCCCGCCTTGAGTTCGACCCGCACGCCGCGTTCGCCCAGCCAGGCGCGGTTTTCCGTCGCCCATTCGCCAAGCGCGGTGCCCAGCGGCGTCCGCCCCTTCACAGTCTTCAGCCGGAGCAGCACGCTCCGGACGATATCGATCTCTTCCATCTTCATCCCGATCCCGCCCACCGCGCGATCCAAAGGGAGCCATGACAATGGCCCTGTCGACGCACGCAGGCGCCCGATATTCATCGTTCTGGGTGGAATGCCGCGAGCCCATCCGGCCGCGGCGCGGGACGCGCTACGGCTGGAGGCTGACGATCCGGGGCATCACGCCCGCTTTCAGCGTTTCTACCAGCAATCCATATCTCCGATGGCTGCCGGCGATTGGTCCGGCAAGGCGCGGCGCTTTAACCCGAAAGCCGATTAGCTGCAACTGTCGCTTGCCCCGCTTGTGATCGCTACCGCGCTCGATATACGACTGAATATCGAGGTAATTAAGAAGGGTTTGTTCCATGACCATGCGCGCACATCTGCGTTGGCTCATGCTCGCCGGCGCGAGCTTGCTTGGCACCGGCACCGCTTCGGCCCAGACCGCCCCCGCGGATCCGGCGGCGGAAACATCGGGCGGCGTCGCGGACATCACCGTCACCGCCCGCCGCCGCAACGAGGATCTGCAGACGGTGCCGCTCGCGGTCTCGGTGGTTGGCGGCGATCTGCTCGACCAGTCCTACACGATCAACACGCAGGGGCTGACCACATTGGTGCCCGCGCTCAACTATTCGAGCGCCAATCCGCGCAACACCGCCTTCACCATCCGCGGCCTCGGCTCCAGCGTGGTCGCGGTCAGCCAGGCCAATGACGGGCTCGAACCCGGCGTCGGCTTCTATATCGATCAGGTCTATCACGCCCGCCCCGCCACCGCCGCGTTCGACTTTTCGGACATCGAGCAGATCGAGGTGCTGCGCGGGCCGCAAGGCACATTGTTCGGCAAGAACACCACCGCCGGCGCGATCAACATCACGACGCGCGAGCCGAGCTTCACGCCGGGCGCGACCGAGGAGATCAGCGTCGGCGACTATGATTTCGTGCAGGTGAAGGTCTCGGGCACCGGCCCGATCGTCGACGACCGCCTCGCGTTCCGCGTCTCCGGGCTGATGACGCGGCGTGACGGCGTAATCCGCAACAGCGTCACCGGGCGCGACCATAATCGCATCGGCAACCAGGCGGTGCGCGGCCAGTTGCTCTTCACCCCCACCGAGACCTTCCGGCTGCGGCTGACTGCTGACTTCACCAACTTCGAGAGCGACTGCTGCACCCAGGTTCATCTGCGCGTCGGCGAGAGCTTGCGTTCGCCCGCGCGCCAATATCCCGCGCTGGCCGCGGGGCTTGGCTATGCGCCGCCCAGCACCAATGCTTATGACCGGCTGACCGACATAGACGCGCCATTGGGCGTCGACACCAATGAAGGCGGCGTCTCCGCGATTGCCGACTGGACGCTGGGCGGCGCGACGCTCACCTCGGTCAGCGCGTGGCGCTTCTGGAACTGGGATGCCGCCAACGACCGCGACTATACCGGTATCCCGATCCAGCTCACCCAGCACATCCCATCGCGGCAGGACCAGTTCAGCCAGGAACTGCGCCTCGCTTCCAACGGCGACGGGCCGTTCGGCTATATCGCCGGCCTCTATTACTTCCGCCAGCAGATCACCGGCCGGCCGATCAGCATCTATGGCCCGGCGGCGGCCTATTGGCTGATCGGGCCGACGACGGGGGCCAACGCCACGCCGGTGCCCGGCAACCTGCTCGACGGCTATGGGCAGGACGGCCACACCCGCTTCACCACCGACAGCTATGCCGCCTCCGGCGAGGTCAACTGGCGGCCGTTGCCGCGACTGACTCTGACCGCCGGGCTGCGCTACACATATGAGCATAAGGAAGGCGATTACGACACGACGGTGTTCGGCGGGCTGGCGACGAGCAGCACCGCACTGAACAACGCCAAGCTCTCGATCCTGCGCCCGCAATCCTATGCGGCGCGTGACAATGACGGCAGCCTTTCGGGCCGCGGCAACATCGCCTGGCAGTTGACCGACGCGATTCTCGGCTATGCGAGCTATGCGCGCGGCTTCAAATCGGGCGGGATCAACATGTCCGGCCTGCCGCTCGATGCGCAGAACCAGCCGGCGCTGGCGACCGCGGTGGTCGATCCCGAACGCAACACCACCTATGAGGTCGGCCTAAAGACCCGGCTGTTCGACCGCCACCTGGTGCTCAACCTTGCCGGTTACTGGACCGACGTGAAGGATTTCCAGGCGACGATCGTCGACAGCACGCAGACCGTGGCGCTGCGCGGCTATCTCTCCAACATCCCCAAGGTGACGGTGAAGGGCATCGAGGCGGATGCCACCGCGCAGATCGGCCGCCACCTGCAGATCCGCGGCTCACTGGCCTATGCGCATGGCGAATATGCCGATTATCCGGCCGGCCCCTGCCCGCTCGAGCTGCAGGGCAGCGCCACCACCGCCTGCGACCTCACCGGCCGCCGTCTTTCCGGGCTGCCGCGCTGGTCCGAGACGATAGGCGCGGATTATGCGCTGCCGGTGCGCGGCAGCGGCGCGATCGTGCTTCACGCCGATTCGAACTGGCGCAGCGGCTATTATGGCGATCCCAGCCTGTCGCGCTTCACCTTCATCAAGGGCTACAACCTGACCAATGCCAGCATCGGCTACCGCTCCCAAGCGGGCTGGGAAGTGGCGCTGTTCGCGCGCAACCTGTTCGACGAGGACTACATCCAGAACCTGACGATCCAGGCTGGCAATTCGGGGCTGATCCTCGGCACGCCAAGCGATCCGCGGCTGATCGGGGTGACATTCCGGGCGCGGCAGTAAAAGTCGTCCCTTTCCTCCCCCGACACTGCGTGCCGGGGTGGGACATGACTGCTCAGCCCTGCTCGACCCGATAGGCACGCAGGAACAGCATCACCGAGCGGTCGGCATCCGCGACGATCATCTCGGGCGTCGCCTCTTCGATGATGCGCAGCAGGAGTTGCTGGTGGCAGCCCGTCATGCACAGCCCCACCAAGGTGCGCGCGGCGAGCAGCGGATCGTCGCGCAGCAGCAGTCCACGATCCATCGCGTTTTCGAGGAAGGCGGCGAGCAGCGCCTGCATCTTGCGCGGCGCGCGTTCAAAGAAGATGCGACCGACCTCGGGGAAGCGCAGCACCTCCCCAACCACCAGCCGGTGCAACGCGATCGCCTGCGGCGACGTCACCTTCTCGAGGAAGCTGGCGGCGAAGGATCGCAGACTCGTCTCCAGATCGCCGCCGGGTTCGAGCAGCGCCGAAAGCCGCGCACGGAAATCGGAGGCGGCGCGATCGATCACCGCCGAGAACAGATCCTCCTTGGATGGAAAATAATTCCACAAGGTCGCCTTCGACCCGCCTACTTCCGCCGCGACCGCCGACATGCTGGTGCCGGCGTAGCCCTTTTCCAGAAACGAGCGGCTGGCGACCGCGACAATGGCGTCGTGGCGACCCTGGCGCCGCGCCTCCCGCCGATTCGGCCTTTGTGTATGAGACGTTTCCATGACCGTACCGTACAGTACGATTTCTGATTGACAAGACCCATATCGGGGGCGCATTGCCACCCCCGTACCAATCAGTACGGGTTCCCATGAACGCGAGTCGATCCCCCCTTCGTCTTACCGGCGCGCTGGCCGTGGCGCTTGCGCTTGCCGGCTGCGCCTCTGTGCCCGATCTCGGGCCGAAGCCGCAGCCCCGCGCCGCCGGTGACATCGCCGCCACGCGCAGCTTCGTCAGCGCCACCAGCGCCTGGCCCGTCGACCAATGGTGGAGCGCCTATGGCGATCCTCAGCTTGCCGGGCTGATCGATGAAGGGCTGAAGAATTCGCCCGACATGGCCGCTGCCACGGCGCGCTTCCGCCGCGCGCAAGGCCTGGCGCAGCAGGCCGGCGCGCCGCTACTGCCTTCGATCGACGCCAACGGCACCGCCTCGGTCGACAAGCAGAGCTACAATAACGGCATTCCCAAGGAATTCGTGCCCAAGGGCTGGCAGGATCGCGGCGGCGCCTCGATCGGCGCCAATTTCGATCTCGACATCTGGGGCCGCAACCGCGCGTCGCTCGCTGCCGCCACGTCCGAGGCGCGCGCCGCCGAGATCGACGCCCAACAGGCACGGCTGATGCTGACCACCGGGATCGCCGATCTCTATGCCGATCTCGCCCGCCTTCACGCGCTGCGCGACATCAGCCAGCAGACGCTCGACCTGCGTAGCGCGACCAACAAGTTGGTCGCCGATCGCGAACGCAACGGGCTGGATACACGCGGCAGCGTCCGCCAGGCCGACGCCACCGTCGCTTCCGCGCGGGCGGAACTGTCCGCCGCCGACGAGGCGATCGCGCTCCGCCGCAACCAGATCGCCGCGCTGGTCGGCGCCGGTCCCGATCGCGGGCTGGACATCGCACGGCCGCAACTGGGCGCGCTCGCGCCGCGCGGCCTGCCGACCGACGTCACTACGGACCTGATCGGCCGCCGGCCCGACATCGCCGCCGCGCGCGAACGCACCGAGGCGGCGGCGAGCCGGATCAAGGTCGCCCGCGCCGATTTCTTCCCGGCAATCCGGCTGAGCGCGCTGATCGGCGTGCAGTCGCTGGGGCTGAACAATCTGGTCGAAAGCGACTCCACCTATGGCAGTGTCGGCCCCGCGATCAGCCTGCCGATCTTCCGCGGCGGCGCGCTTTCGGGCGCCTATCGCGGCGCGCGCGGCACCTATGACGAGGCCGTCGCCGATTATGACAAGACGGTGCTCACCGCCTATCAGGAAGTGGCGGACGCGCTGACCAGCCAGCGCATGCTCGCGCAGCGGCTGACCGATGCGCGCGCGGCGCAGACCGCCGCCGAGGATGCCTACAACATCGCCCGCCAGCGCTACGAAGGCGGGCTTTCCACCTATATCGACGTGCTGAACGTGGAGGATCGCCTGCTGGTCGTGCGGCAGACGGTCGCGGAGCTCGACGCCCGCGCCTTCGCTCTCGACGTCGCCCTCATCCGCGCGCTCGGCGGCGGTTTCACCACCACGACCGCCGCCGCATTCAAGGAAGATCCGAATGGCTGACGCCGCCCCTTCGCCGCAGACCGCCCCCGATCAAGCCGATGCCGCCGCCGCCGCCGCCGGTCGCGGCGCCACACGGCGCAAATGGCTGATCCGGCTGGCGATCGCCGTCGCCGTCGCCGGGGTCATCTGGGCCGCCTATTATTTCCTGATCGGCCGCAACCATGTCAGCACAGACAATGCCTATGTGAATGCGGAAGTGGCGCAGATCACGCCGCTGCTGTCCGCGCAGGCCGTGGCGGTCGAAGTGTCGGACACGGCGATGGTGAAGCCGGGCCAGGTGCTGGTGCGGCTCGATCCCTCCAACGCGAAGATCGCGGTGGCGCAGGCTGAGGCCGAACTGGCCGAGGCGCGCCGCCGCTTCCGCCAGACCAGCGCGACCAGCACCGCCCTCTCCTCCCAGGTCAAGGCGCGAGGCGCTGACATCGCTCAGGCGCAGGCGCGGCTGGCGACCGCCCGGGCCGATGCTGACAAGGCGCGCATCGACCTGCAGCGCCGCGAACAACTCAAGGACAGCGGCGCGGTTTCGGGCGAGGAACTCACCGCCGCCCGCACTGCCTACGCGGCCGCGCGTGCCGCGCTGCTGCAAGCGCAGGCTGCCGTCGGCCAGGCGCAGTCCGCACGCGGCGCTGCCATCGGCGAACTCGAAGCCAATGACGTGCTGGTGCGCGGCTCCACCGAGGATACCGATCCCGGCGTGCTTGCCGCCAAGGCCAAGCTCGATGCGGCGCGGCTCGACCTCGACCGCACGATCATCCGCGCGCCGATCGCCGGCGTCGTCACCAAGCGGCAGGTGCAGGTCGGCCAGCGCGTGACCCAAGGCACGCCGATCATGACGATCGTTCCGGTCGCCACCGTATATGTCGATGCCAACTTCAAGGAACGCCAGCTCCGCCGCGTGAAGATCGGCATGCCGGCGACGGTGACGGCGGACATCTATGGCGGCGACGTCGAATATCATGGCAAGGTCGTCGGCATCGCCGGGGGCACCGGATCGTCGACGGCGCTGATCCCGGCGCAGAACGCGACCGGCAACTGGATCAAGGTGGTGCAGCGCCTGCCGGTGCGCATCGCACTCGATCCGAAGGAACTTGCCGAACATCCGCTGCGCATCGGCCTTTCCGCCGAAGTCGAGATCGATCTCTCCGAACAGTGAGGCCCGGCCGATGCCCCAGCAGGCAGACAGCTATACGCTGATCGCACCCTCCCGGCGGCTGCTCGCCGGGCTGGTGCTGGCGCTCAGCAACTTCATGGTGGTGCTCGACCTCACCATTGCCAACGTTTCCGTGCCGCATATCGCCGGCAATCTGGGCATCGCGCCCAGCCAGGGCACCTGGGTGATCACGGGCTATGCGGTGGCGGAGGCGATCTGCGTGCCACTGACCGGCTGGCTGGCGCTGCGTTTCGGCACGGTGCGCGTGTTCATCGCCAGCATGATCGGCTTCGGCTTCTTCTCGGTGATGTGCGGGCTTTCGCCGACTCTCGGCATGCTCGTCGCCTGCCGGCTGGGCCAGGGCGTTTGCGGTGGCCCGATCATGCCGATGTCGCAGACTCTGCTGCTGCGCATCTTCCCGCCCGAGGCCCGCGGGAAGGCGATGGGGCTGTGGGCGATGACGACCTTGCTCGGGCCGGCCATGGGGCCGATCATCGGCGGCTACATCAGCGACAATTGGAGCTGGCACTGGATCTTCTTCATCAACCTGCCGGTGGCGGCGATCTGCACGTTCGCGGCGCTCGCGCTGCTCAAGCCTGTAGAGACGGATCGCCAGATCCTGCCGATCGACCGCATCGGGCTGGTGCTGCTGATCTTCTGGATCGGCTGCCTGCAGATCATGCTCGATCTCGGCCGCGAGCATGACTGGTTCGCCGATCCGATGATCCTGACCCTCGCGATCCTGGCGGGCATCGGCTTCCTCGCTTTCATCATCTGGGAGCTGACGGAAGAACATCCGATCGTGGACCTCAGGATCTTTCGACATCGCGGCTTCACGGCGGGGGTCCTCGCACTCGCGCTGTCGTTTGGCGCCTATTTCGCGAGTATCGTGGTGATCCCGCAATGGCTGCAGACCTCGATGGGCTATACCGCGACAATGGCGGGCATCGTCACCGCCTTCACCGCGATGGCGGCGCTCACCACCGCCCCGATCGCGGCGCGATTGGTGGGCAAGGTCGATCCCCGCATCATGGTTTGCGGCGCGGTGTTGTGGCTGGCGATCATGTCGGTGTGGCGCTCGCAATGGACCAGCGGCGCTGATTTTTGGACATTGGTGCTGCCGCAGCTTGTGCAGGGTTTCGCGATGCCCTTCTTCATCGTTCCCCTGACTACGATCACGTTGAGCGCGGTCCGCCCCTCCGAAACGGCATCCGCCGCCGGGCTGCAGAACTTCCTGCGCACGATGGCGATCGCGATCGCGACATCGGTGGTGCTGACCTTCTGGGAAGATGCGCAGAAGGTGTCGCGCAGCGAGATCGTATCGACGCTGCAGCCCGATGCGGTGCAGTCCAGCCTTTCGGGCGCGGGATTCGGGATGGAGCAGATCCGGCAGATCATCTCCAACACCGTCGACCAGGAAGCGACGATGCTGGCGGTGGATCATACCTTCCTGATCAGCGCCTTCGTGCTGCTGTTCGCGGCATCGGTGATCTGGCTTTCGCCGAAGCCGAAACCGAACGTGGATACGTCCGCAGCGCACTAGAGCGTTGTACTGATCCGTTCGCCCTGAGTAGGAACTGAGCCTGGCGAATGCCCGTATCGAAGGGCTTGGCTCCGAGCGTGGCCCTTCGATACGCGTCTTCGGCTTCGCTCAGCCGCTACTCAGGGCGAACGGTTAGATTGCTCCGGCTGCCCCGGTAAACCGGGGGAACGTCATCGGCGCGCCCCCGATCTGTCATCAAAACGTATTCCAGCGCCTCTAGCCGGCCAGCGATGGGTGGCACGAAGGGTTCTACGCGCGACGGGGCGCTGATGGTCGGCTGGGCGCGGCTGCGCGACCAAATCGCGCGGATGACGCGGCGCGACGATGCCGAGGATCTGCTCCACGATGCGTGGATCGGCATCACCCAGCGGCAGACGCAGGCACAGAACAGCGAGGCGCTGCTCGCCCGTGCGGCTGCCCACCGCGGCATCGACGCCTATCGTCGCGAACGTCGGATGGGATCGACATTGGTCGCCGAACCCGCCGCCGACGCCATCGCCGATTGCCGCCCCCTGCAGGATGAAGCGCTCATCGCCCGCCATCGCCTCGAACGGCTGCGCAGCGGCGTCGCGCAGCTGAGCCCGCGCACGCGGGAGATCTTCTTGATGCATCGGCTCGACGGCCGTAAATATCGCGAGATCGCGCAAGAGCTCGGGATCAGCCAAAGCGCTGTCGAGAAGCATATCGCGAAGGCGATGGCGTATCTGGCCGATTGGATGGAGAATTGGTGACGTGATCTTCCGCAGCGAGCCGGAGCGTATCAACCGGCAGGCGGCGGACTGGTTGGCGAGACTGCACGCAGACGATCGCGCGGCCGAAGACGAGGCCGCGTTTCGCGCGTGGCGGAAGGCCGATCCGTCGCATGAAGACGCGTTTGAGCGCGCCTCGATGATCTGGGATGCCGCCGGCGGCCTGCGCGATCAGCCGTTCGCGCGGGACATGCCCGCGCCTGCGGCGCGCCTGTCTCGCCGTGCGGTGCTGGCGGGGGGCGGCGCGCTGTTCGTTGCCGGCGGGCTGGGGCTGGGCTGGCAGCAGGCCTATGCCGGCGTCTATCATACCGGCATCGGTGAGCAGCGACGGCTGGTGCTCGAAGACGGTTCGCGGGTGATGCTCGATACAGACACCAGCATCCGCTTCCGCGCCGGCAACGCAGCGCGCACGCTCTCGCTCGCCACCGGCCGGATCGACCTCGATATCGCCCGCGACACCCGCCCCTTCGTGATCGAAGCGGGCGAGCGGCGGGTGATCGCAGCGGCAGCGCGGCTCGACTTGCGCCGCGACGGCGACGCTGTCGCGCTGACCGCGATTCAGGGCAACGCACGGATCGACGCGCCCGAGGCGGTGGGCGCACCGGCAGCGGTGCCAGTTCCGCAGGGCACGCGCATCGCGATGGCTCGGGGGCGCCCCGATCGCCTCGACCAGCCCGAGCTCGACGACCTCATCGCCTGGCAGAGCGGCCGGCTGGCCTTTCGCGACGAGACGATCGCGCAGGCCGCCACCGAGATGAACCGCTACAGCAAGCGTGCGCTGGTGGTCTCCGATCCCAAAGTCGCGGCGCTGCGGCTGAGCGGCGTCTACCGTGTCGGCGATCCCGAGGCTTTTGCACGATCGCTGGCGGTGCTGCTACCGGTGCGGGTGGCAGCGGACGGCGAAACGATCCGGATTTCTGCCGCCGACTGATTTTTTTCACGCAGGGGGGGTGAGGAAAAGCCCGCCGCCATCGTCGAGGGGGCGAGCGCTCGCAAGGAGCGCGACACGGGGACATCAAGATCATGACAAGTCTGAAACGGCAGCTTTGCCGATCGGCGGCGCTTGCGCTCACGCTTTCGACGCTGGCGGTCGCCACCGCCGCCGAGGCGCAGGCGATGGCGCGCCGCGTGCGCATCTCAATCGCGGCGCAGCCGATGGACCGCGCGCTTGAGCAGCTCGCCCGCCAAAGCGGCAACGACATTCTCTTCACCCGCAGCGCGGTCGAGCGGCTGACCGCTCCGGCGCTGGCCGGCGAGTTCGATGCCGAGACCGCGGTGCGCCGCCTGATCGCGGGCAAGCCGCTGACCGTCGTGCGCGACGAGACGGGCGCTCTGATCGTGCGCCCTCAGGTGGCGGCGGCCGAACAAACGCCATCCGTCGCCCGCGCTGACGCGCCTCCGGGCGAGGACATCGTCGTCACCGCGCGCTTCTCCGACGGCGTCGAACGCGCGCTCGACGTCAAGCGCAACGCAGACTCGATCTCGGATGCGGTGGTCGCGGCGGACATCGGCAAGCTGCCCGCCTTCAACGTCGCCGAGGCGCTGCAGCGCGTGCCCGGCGTTACCATCGTCCGCGAGGCGGGCGAGGGCCAGTTCATCAGCGTGCGTGGTCTGGGCCCGAACTTCCAGGCGGTGACCTTCAACGGCATGCCGCTCGCCTATAACGAGAATATCCGCAACTCGGGCCAGTCCGGCCGCCAGTTCCGCCTGCAGGTGCTGCCCGCGCAGCTCATCGACAGCGTGGTGGTCACCAAATCGCCCACCGCCGATCTCGTCGAGAGCGGCGTTGGCTCCACCGTCGACATCCGCCTCGCCAAGCCGCTCGACCGTGGCTCGTTCGTCGCCGCCAGCGCCTATGGCGGCTATGAGGAGCGCACCGACACCTTCAATCCCAATGGCTCGATCGCCGCGGGCTGGCGCAGCGCGGATCGCAGCTTCGGCATCCTCGGCGGCATCTCCTACACGAAGCGCGAAGTGCAGTTCGACCGTCTCCGCCTCGGCTGGGACGATGCCGAGATCGCGAGTCTAGGCAGCTTGCGCGTGCCCGGCGACGCACAGCCCTATCTGGAGCTGGAAAATCGCAAGCGGCTGAGCGCGGTTGTCGACATGCAATGGCGGCCGACGTCCAACCTCGAGATCGAGATCGACGGCCTCTACTCGCAGTTCGACAATGAATCGATCGAACGGCGGCTGACCTACTACATCCCCAGCCAGCTCTCGCGGCTCGACCTGTCCACCGCGGTCGTCGAGGACGGCCGGCTCGTCGCCGGCACGATCCGCGGCGCGCGCATCCGCAACTATGCCGAATATATGGAGCAATCGCACGAGAACCTGCAGCTCAACGGCATAGTGAAGCTTAATCTGGGCGGCTGGCATATCGAGCCGCGCTTCAGCTATGCCCGCGCGCGCAGCGATCTCGATACGCCGATCCAGCGTGTGCAATATCGCACCGCCAACGGCCGCGGCGGCAATTTGACGTTCGATTTCAGCGGCGATGTGGTCGGCAAGGGCCGGGTCACCTCGCTCTACAGCGATCTCGACCTCACCGATCCGTCGCTGATGCCGTTCGAGAGCTTCGCGGTCCGCCCGATCAATTCCGAGGATGAGGACAAGACCGCCATCCTCAACGTCTCACGTGACACCGACTTCGGCGTCGGCGGGTTCAACGTGACCCGCGTCCGCTTCGGCGGCCAGGCCTCCGACCGGTACCGCGATTATCAGCGCCGCGACCGCGCCACCACGGTGCTGCGCGACGGCCTCACCCGCACCGGCGACTTCCTCTCTTATCCGGTGCCGGGCAACGCCTTCGACCAGTCGATCGTCAACCGCCAGCCCTGGACCAATGTCGACTGGGATCTGTTCAACCAGTCCTATGTGCTCGCCGGCGAATATGATGGCGTGAACCCCAGCGCCTACGACCTCGAGCCGAACGCCGCCGACCTCCAGAATTCCTACCGGATCGGCGAGAAGATCTATGCCGGCTATGGCCGGATCGATTTCGAATCGGTGATGGGCGACGTGCCGGTGACCGGCAATCTCGGCGTGCGCTATGTGCGCACCGAAACCACTGTGCGCGGCACGACGGTGTCGGCGGTCGCCAGCGGTGCCGGCGGCGTGACCACCACGGTGACGCCGGTGACGACAAAGGCGCATTATGCCGAATGGCTGCCGAGCGCCAACGCCACCTTCCGCTTCACCGACAATGTCCAGCTTCGCCTTGGCGTCGCGCGAACGATGACCCGGCCGTCGCTTTCCGAACTGCGCAACTCGATCAACACCAACAGCGTCACCGTCACCAGCATCTTCAACGAAGGTGCCGCGGCGCTGGCCGATCCGACGCTCAACCTGCAGGCGTCGGCCGGCAATCCGAACCTGCGCCCCTACACGTCGTGGAATTTCGACGCGTCGTTCGAATGGTATTTCAGCAAGTTCGGCGCCTTCACCGTTGCCGCCTTTCACAAGGATATCAGCGACTATGTCGCGTCCGACTTCGAGACGCGGACATTGGCCTTCGCGGTCAATGACGGCTCCACCCTGCCCGTCGACATTCTCGTCGCCACGCCCACCAACGTCGGCGACGCGAAGATCTCGGGTGTCGAGTTCGGCTATACCAACAAACTGCCGTTCGGCCTCGGCGTGACCGCGACCGCGACCTTTGCGACCACCAAGCTGGAACTGGACCGCGCCGGCGTGGGCCTGCAGTCGGCTGGCATCCAGGGTGTTTCGGACGTGAGCTATTCAATCACGCCTTTCTTCGAGGCAGGACCATTCGAGATCAACGTCAGCTACACCTATCGCAGCAACTACATCACGGACTCGGGCGCACTGGTGACTTCGCTGCCGACGCCGGATGATGTCGTCGCCTATTACCAGAAGGGCTTCGGCATCGTCGACATGGGCGCCAGCTACCAGATTCGCCCCAATATCGAGGCCTTTGTGCAGGCGGTGAACCTGCTCGATCAGCGCCAGGTGTCTTATGCCGGCACCAAGGCCGAGTTCACCGAGATCCACACCTTCGGCCGCTCGGTCAATTTCGGCGTCCGCGCGATGTTCTGATCGGGGATCGAACATCTTGAAGCCGGTTGCCGGGCGCGCTTTCAGCGCCTCCGGCAACCGGCGGCATCAGAAGCTTACGTTCAGCGATGCACTGAACCGGCGCCCATCAAGGACGTGGGCGAAGCCATCTTCCGGCGATACCTGCGTATTGGTCAGCTTATAGACGCCGACATTGATCCGCACATCCCCAGTCGCGGTGACAACGCGCCGAAATTGTGGAAGGTGTAAGGTGGATAGCGGAAATCATTGGTGCCCGAACCGCTGGAATTCGTCGTGCGGCCGGAGGTCTTGCCGCGATAGTTCAACTGCCCTCACAGCTTCACCGGCTCCGAGACATCCCAATCGAGCGATGCGTTGAACACATGCTCCGGAATGTCGTGGAGCGGCTTGTCGGCATTGACGCCCGATGTCTGCTCCGTCTCCGGATAGGTGGAGCCATGGCGATAGCGCAGCGCGTCGGTGATCTTCCATTCGACCGTCCACGCGACGCCCTTCAGCTTTACAGAATCGACATTCTCATAGGTGGCGTAGCCGAACTGGTGCGTCGGATAGGTCACGCCATTATGTTCGCACATGGTGTTCTGCGCGCAGATGCGACCGGTGCGCAGCAGCTTGTCCTCGAACTCGCTGTTATAGGCTGTCAGGCTGGTCGAGATGCCCGCATCACGATTGACGTAGCTGACCCCGGCTTCATAGTTCAGCGTCTTTTCCGGCTTTAGCGCCGGATTGCCGATGATGACGCGACCCATCGAGGTCGAGCCGAAAACGGTCGCTGCGAGGCGCAGGCTGGGCACCTTGTAGCCGGAGGTGATGCCGCCCTTGATCGTCAGCGTTTCCGTGGCGTTGAACATGGCATAGGCCTTGGGACTGAAGCGACCACCGAAGGTTGCTGGCCCGGCGCTTCCCGCCCCCCGGCGGCAAAACATTCTTGTTCTCTCAATCGCCTGGCTCCGATCGCAACCCTCTCTGAACGCCGCGCGGCACGATGGGCGCCGTGCACCGCCATTTGCCCCTTCTCTCTGCAACATGAGTGTCATCAACCGCGCCTAGCGGCCAAGGGCACGCAATGCTGGGGATCTTGATTCGATGAGCGCGACGATGGCGATGGATGCGGCAGGCGCGCGGCCGGATCTCGACAAGGGGCTGGGCATTGCCGGCAAGGTCGGCTTTCTGGCTACCATCATCGCGGCTTTGCTCTATGTCGCGTACAGCATCTATGCCGATGCCACCGCCGCGGGCGTGGAGCCGACCACCTACCTTCCCTTCGCGCTGCTGTTCATCGCGCTGCTGATCGCGCTTGGCTTCGAGTTCGTGAACGGCTTCCACGACACCGCCAACGCCGTCGCTACGGTAATTTATACCAACGCGATGCCCGCCAATGTCGCGGTGGTGTGGTCGGGCTTTTTCAACTTCCTCGGCGTGCTGCTTTCTTCGGGCGCGGTGGCTTTCGGCATCGTCTCGCTGTTGCCGGTCGAACTGATCCTGCAGGTTGGCTCCAACGCCGGCTTCGCGATGGTGTTCGCACTGCTGATCGCGGCGATCCTGTGGAACCTCGCAACCTGGTGGCTGGGCATCCCCTCCTCCAGTTCGCACACCTTGATCGGCTCGATCATCGGCGTCGGCGTTGCCAACGCGATCATGCACGGCAAGAGCGGCACCGCCGGCGTCGACTGGAGCAAGGCGACTGAGATCGGCAAGGCGCTGCTCGTCTCGCCGCTGATCGGCTTCGGCGTGGCGGCGCTGCTGCTCATCGCGATGAAACTGCTCGTGCGCAACAAGGCGCTGTACGAGGCGCCCAAGAATGGCGTGCCGCCGCCGCCGTGGATCCGCGGCTTGCTGATCTTCACCTGCACCGGCGTGAGCTTCGCGCACGGCTCCAACGACGGCCAGAAGGGCATGGGGCTGATCATGCTGATCCTGATCGGCACGGTCCCCACGGCCTATGCGCTCAACCGCGCGGTGCCCGCACATTATACCGCGGAATTTCATGACCGCTCGCGCGCCGCCGAAATGGCACTGGGTCAGCCGGTCCCCACCGAAGCCGATACCAGCGCCGCACGGCGCGAGATAACGCGCTACATCGCCGACAAGAGCTTCAGGCCCGAAACGGTGGCCTCCCTCACCTTGCTCGTTCATGATGTCGACCAGCAGGTCACCGAATATGGCTCGCTGGCCAAGGTGCCGGCGGCGGCGGTGAGCAACATGCGCAACGACATGTATCTCGCGTCCGAGGCGATCAAGCGGCTGGGCAGCGAAAAGGCCGCTGACCTTTCGGAGCCGCAGCAGGCGACGCTCAAGACCTACAAGGGCTCGCTCGATGCCGGCACGCGTTTCATCCCCACCTGGGTCAAGGTGGCGGTGGCGTTTGCGCTCGGCCTCGGCACGATGGTCGGCTGGAAACGCATCGTCGTCACCGTCGGTGAGAAGATCGGCAAGACCCACCTCACCTACGCGCAGGGCGCCGCCGCCGAGCTCGTGGCGATGGGCACGATCTTCGGCGCCGACCATCTAGGCCTGCCGGTTTCGACCACGCACGTCCTCTCGTCGGGCGTGGCGGGGACGATGGCGGCCAACAAATCCGGCTTGCAGATGAGCACGGTGCGCAACCTGCTCACCGCCTGGGTGCTCACTTTGCCGGCCTCGATCATCCTGGCCGGCCTGTTGTATATGGTGTTCGCCCAACTGATCTAAGCGGAGGCTGCCATCGTCGCGGAACCGCCCAGATTCGTGCCCCTACCCCTCTCGCTCGGGGGGATGGGCCCCGGTTTGATCTGGGGGATCGACTTCACCGACGAGGGTGCACAGCCCGTACAGCGTTGCGAGGCCCAACCCGCCGGACGTTTCCGCTGGCTGCATCTCGCGCTGGCCGACCATGGCACGCGCAGCTTCATCGAGCGCGCGGACCAATTGCCGGCGGATGTGCGCGAATTGCTGCTCTCGCCCGACACACACCAGCGCGCGCTGGTGGATGGCGGCACGGTGGGCTGCGTGCTGCATGATTTCGAGCGCGACTTCGACGTGGCGGATACCGCGCGCGTCGGCGCGCTGCGTATCGCGCTGACTCCGGACCTGATGCTGACGGCCCGGCTCCACCCGCTGCGTTCCGCCGACATCGCCAAGAGCCGCCTCTCCAAGAGCGCCTCGCCGATCGGCCCAGCGCAGGCGCTCGATCTGCTGGTCGGCGCGATCGGCGACAACATCACCGACATCAGCCGTACACTGGCTGCCGATGTCCAGCACGCAGAGGACGCCTTCCTCGATGGCCACCATCCGCCCAGCGCGCGCGACCTGATCGGCATCCGTCGTCGGCTGGCACAGATCCACCGCCTGCTCTCCGGCATGCGCGGCGTGTTCCAGCGGCTGGAAAAGGATGAGGAACTGCCCGAAGCATTGCTGCCAACGGTCGAGAAGCTGACGCAAAGGCTGCAATCGCTGGATGCCGACACATTGGAGGTACAAGGGCAGCTCCGCCTGCTGCGCGAGGAACTTGATATCCAGGAAGCGCAGCGGACCAACCAGAACCTCTACATCCTGTCAATCGTCACCGCGTTGCTGCTGCCCGCGACGTTGGTGACGGGTATCTTCGGGATGAACACCGGCGGACTACCCCTGGCCGAGGGACCGTGGGGAACGTTCCACGCAACGGTGCTGGCGGCGATGGCGGCCGCGGCGACCTATTTCTGGTTGCGATGGATGGGGTTCATGCGGCGATAGGGCCATGCGCCGTTCATTGCGCGTTCGGCGGGGACGCGGCAGCTTGACGTCCCATGGTCATCGCCCACCTCGACCGCCGCGCCGTGCTGACCGGCCTCGCTGCGAGCCTTACCGTGCCTGCCCTCGCCCAGCCGCAGCGTCGAAGCGCCACCGCGCTGATCGCCTCGGCGCGCCGCCAGGTGGGCGTCACCCTCAGCTATGACCCGGCCTATTCGGTGCTGGCCTTCCCCAATGGCGACGTGCCCCGCGGCAAGGGCGTGTGTACCGACGTGCTGATCCGCGCCTATCGCGACGCGTTCGGGATCGACTTGCAGGCGCTGGTCAACACCGACATGAAGGCGGCCTTCTCCGCCTATCCCAATACCTGGGGGCTGCGCCGCCCCGATCGCAACATCGATCATCGCCGCGTCCCCAATCTGCAGACCTTCATGGCGCGCAAGGGCGGCAAGCTGCCCGTTCCCACCGATGGCGGCGGCTGGCGGCCGGGGGATATCTTCACCAGCCTCGTTGGCGGACGGCTGCCGCATATCGGCATCGTCTCGGACCGGCGCGCCCCCAGCGGTCGCTGGTCGATCATCCACAATATCGGCGCCGGCGCGCGCGAGGAAGACGCGCTTCTCGCGCATCCACTGACGGGTCGCTACCGCTTCATGCTCGACGGCTGATCCGGACAGGCATTGCCATGCACCCTTCCCGGGCTCCAAGCATTGATGGGCAAGGACGCGCGTGGAGGGCGGCATGAGCGAAGATTTCCTGATCTTCGGGTCCAACGATGTCGACCTCGCGCGATCGCCGTTGCGCCGGTCGCTCGACGCGCTGACCTATGTGCTCGGCGCGTCCAACCCGGGTCTGGCGGTGCTGACCTCCGGCAATCTTCTTCTGACGGTGCGCGTCGCCGAGGCGCTGCAGGAAGCGATAACCGGCGAGCATGTGCTGGCGATCCGCTGGACACCGGATGGCTATGTGCTCGACCGGCACCCGCTCGTCGGCGCCAGCATGAAGGATCCGCGCCAGTCGAGACTGCACATGCCACCCACCGCATGCTCGCGCTCACCTCTCTGTCATGGCTGCCGCCGGTGGAACCCCTGATGGCGGCGGCCGCATCTTGGCGGTCCATTATGACAAGGCGATCCAGCCCGCCGCATCCTACCAACATGATGGCATCGAGGACGCGCGGATCAGCGAGGTCGACAGGTGCTGGTACATGACCACCTGTTCGGTCTCTGCCGAACGCCACTGCATGACGCTCTAAACCTGTGACAACGGCCTCGACTATCGGCTGGACGGCGTCGTCCTCGACCATCAAAACAAGGATATGATCCTGTTCGAGGGCAAGGTCGGCGGTCGCTTCGTGGCACTCACCCGGCCGCGGGGCGAATTCCATTTTCACCTGTGCGCCGGAAAGCCCCCTATGTTGGCGCCCCCCGCGATCAACCTTGCCCAATCGCCCGACGCGCTCCACTGGAAGCCACTCGATCGGCCCTTCCTAGTCCTCAAGCGCGGCTCGCTGGCCAATATGAAGCTGGGCGGCGGCAGTCAGCAGGTGCTGACCCCTGAGGGCTGGTTGATGATCTACCACGGCGTGGAGACGCGCGAGGCAGTTGGCATCTATCGCAGCTTCTGGGCGCTGCTCGACCGCGACGATCTATCAAAGGTGCTGCGGCTCGAGGACGAGGTGCCACTGCTCGAAGCCAATGCCGCGCCCATCGCCGACCGCCTCTATCTGCAGCACCCGGCGGTCTTCACCACCGGCATCGCCGACGCCGACGATCCTTTTATATCATCGCCAGCGGCGAGGCCGACCTCGCCTGCCACATCACGCGCATCGCGAAGACGTCAATTCGATGATCGATGATGTGCAATATATTGCACATCATATAAGATCAAGGGTCGACCGGGCTGGGGCCGAGCCGAACACAGCACCGAATTTTTGACTTTCGGGTGCGGAACCGACATGTCGACTTCGTCGGTAGAACATGGACGCAGGGTCGATGAGAAGCGCATTCACCGCCGCTGTCGTTGCCGTTTTCGGCGCGTCGATGGCGTTGAACATCACGGGAGCGGTCGTCGACGCGCATTGGCTTGCGCTGCCCGCGCTAGCGGTTGGCTGGTATGTCGCCGACATGCTCTCCGGCCTGATCCACATGTATATGGACTATCGCCCCTGCCCCCCGGGCCACGGGCTGGACCGGCTCTATTTCTATGAAGGCTCGCGCGCGTCCGACGAATATGCCAGCCTGTTCCGCGCGACGATGAAGCCACTCAACCCGTTCGAGCGGCTGGTCTACGACTTCAAGAACCACCATCCCCGCCCCGACGCACTCGGTCGCCGCGCAATGTGGCGCCAGATCGGGTCGACGGTGATCGCGGGCACCCTGCCCGTTTCGCTGCTGCTCAACCTCGTCTGGCTGACTGTGGGGCTGCCCGGCTGGGTGATGGCCGGGTTCGTGGCGCTGCTGATCGGCGGCAGCTTCGCCCAATATTTCCACGGCACGCTGCACCGCGCCGACAATCCCTGGATCGTGCGCGCGATGCGCCAGGCCGGGCTGCTGATGACGCCGGAAGCGCACCAGCTTCATCATGACACGTTGAAACGCGACTTCAGCACCAATTGCGGCTGGTCCAACCCGCTGCTCAACCGGCTGTTCGACAGAGCGCGGGCACGCGGACTTTTCGATGAGTCCGGGCTGGAGCCAACGACATGATCGGTGCAATTGTTCCGGCCCCGGCGCATCATTTCTCCGTGCATCCACTTGCTTTTTGCAAAGGCATAAAGAAAGGCCGCCCCTTAGGGGCGGACACAACACACTGCGCACTTTGGCGCGAACGCGAGTCGAACGTGGGCATCTGTTCAGGATAATCTATTTATTATGGGTCGGAATTTTTCGGCGCGGTTGCGGGGTGTCAACCGGCTCTTCCTTTTAACAGTCGCCATTCCAACGGCTCTGGCGATGATTTATTTCGGGTTGATCGCCTCCGATGTTTACGTATCGGAGTCGCGTTTCGTCGTTCGCAGCCCCGACAAGCAGCAAACGGCGGGCCTCGGCTTCCTGCTCAAGAGCACGGGTTTCGGCAGCGCCGGCGAAGAAATTTATGTGGTTCAGGATTATGCCCTCTCGCGCGACGCGCTGAAGGAACTCGATCGCGGAGGCGAGGTGTCACGGTCCTACAGCAATCCGCGCGTGGATTGGTTCAACCGCTTCGGCAGTCTTACCGATGGCAGTTTTGAATCGCTCTACAAATATTACCAGGCGATGGTGACGACCGAACATGACACCACGTCCACCATCACGACGTTAACCGTCCGCGCCTACACGCGCGACGAAGCTTTTCGATTGAACGAGCGCCTGCTCCAGCTGAGCGAGACGCTCGTCAATCGCCTCAACATCCGGGGCCAGCGCGACCTGGTGGTCTATGCCGAGCGCGAAGTTGAGGAGGCGGAGGAACGCGCACGGCAGGCTGCCGGCGCGCTCGCAGCCTACCGCAACCAGCAAGGCGTGGTCGATCCGGAAATTCAGGCGAAGGCAGTCCTTCAGCTCATTTCGAAACTGCAGGATGAGTTGATCGCGACCCGCACGCAGTTGGTTCAATTGCGCGCCTTCGCTCCCCAGAATCCACAGATCGGGGCGCTTCAAGCGCGTGCCGCAAGCATTCAGCGCGAAATCGACGACGCGATGTCGGGCGCGGCAGGAAACCGCCGTTCGCTGGCGAACCAAACCACGCAGTTCCAGCGCCTGCAGCTGGAGAGCCAATTTGCCGATCGCCAGCTCGCCAGCGCGATGGGATCGCTGCAGGAGGCACGGAACGAAGCACGTCGGAAGCAGGTCTATCTTGAAAGGATCGTGGCACCGAACCTTCCGGACAAGGCAATCGAACCCAAGCGTTTGCGCGGCATCTTTGCCACGTTCGTCCTCGGCCTCGTTGCCTGGGGTATTCTCTCGATGCTGCTCGCCGGCATACGTGAGCATCAGGGCTGAGGCGGATGAGCGGCCTAAACGCCCTTTCCAACGGATGGCTGATGCAACGCCGCGTGATCGGCGCGCTGCTGATGCGGGAAATATTGACCCGCTATGGCCGCCACAACATCGGTTTCCTTTGGCTGTTCGTCGAGCCGATGCTGTTCACCATCGGCGTGACGACGCTCTGGACGCTGACGAAGGCGACCCACGGTTCAGACCTTCCGATCGTCGCATTTGCGGTAACCGGATACTCGAGCGTGCTGCTCTGGCGGAACATGCCCGGCCGCTGCATCGGCTCCATCCAACCGAACCTCTCGCTGATGTTTCACCGGCAGGTTAAGGTCATCGACATCTTCATCTCGCGCCTTTTGCTTGAGGTTGCGGGTGCGACATCATCCTTCATCACGCTCAGTTGCATATTCTATTCAATTGGTTGGATGAAAATGCCGGAGGACGTTCTTCAGGTCATCATCGGCTGGTTGATGCTGGCATGGTTTGGGGCTTCGCTCGCGATGCTGCTCGGTGCACTCGCGGAAGAGCATGAGACCGTCGACAAGCTTTGGCATCCCTTTTCCTATCTCATGTTTCCGCTGTCGGGCGCGGCGTTCGTCGTCGACATTCTGCCGAAAATCGCGCGCGATGTCGTGCTCTACCTGCCGATGGTGCACGGCGTCGAATATCTGCGCGGCGGATTCTTCGGATCCGCATTCAAGCCTCACTATGACATGGCCTACATGACATTCTGGTGCCTGGGCCTGACAATCCTTGGGCTTGCGCAAACACGCAAGATCAGCCGCGCAGTGGTGCCGGAATGATTGTTCTGGATCATGTCAGCAAAAGCTACCCCACCCGGCACGGCCAGATCACCGTCCTCGACGACATCGATCTCACGATCAAGCCTGGGGAAAAGGTCGGTATCCTCGGCCGGAACGGTGCCGGTAAATCTACGCTGATCCGCCTCATCAGCGGCGCCGAGCGGCCGACCAAAGGTGCGGTGGAGCGTCGGATGAGCGTCTCCTGGCCGCTGGCCTTCGGCGGAGCGTTTCAATCCGCATTGACCGGACTCGACAACCTCCGCTTCATCTGTCGCATCTACGGCATCGATGCCAAGGATAAGATCGACTATGTTCAGGAGTTCTCCGAACTCGGTCGTTTTCTGGGGGAACCGATCCGCTCATATTCGTCGGGCATGCGGGCGCGACTGGCGTTCGCGATCTCGATGGTAATCGAATTCGACTGCTTCCTGATCGACGAGGTCGTGGCTGTGGGTGACGCCCGCTTTCAGGAAAAGTGCCATGAAGAACTGTTCGTCAAACGCGCCGATCGCGCCATGATCATCGTTTCTCATGACATGACCTACATTAATCACCATTGCGAAAGAACGAGCGTCATCCATCAAGGACGCTGCTTCAATTTTGATAATATCGAAGATGGTGCCGAGTACTACCAGGCTACATACGCATAATTGACAAACAGGAACTCTCTCTACGTACCGATCAGGGCAAGGATGGTCGGCGGAAATACTTCGAAATGGACGGCAATGCGCATAGTTGTTGACACCTACAATCTTTCCAAGAAAGGCGGCACAGGCGTCGCGAGCTATGCACGCGGATTCACGAACGTTGCGCGTCGGCAGGGCCATGAAGTGGCCTTGCTGACCAGCGAAATCTTGAAATCGCGAGGCAATGCCTTGATGGAAAATGTCGCGCTCGCAGATTCTGAGCGATCATCCGGAGGGCTAATCCGGCGGAAGATGGGCAAAATCTGGGGATCGATGCGCGCGCTTGCTGGCAACCCAGTTCATCCCTTCACCCCTGTCGGCGAAGTTCATGGCGGCGTCGATCGCCTGCCTGAGGCCGACTTGATCTGGAACAGCCCTGACATCTTCAGGCGTGCGATCGGCGCATATCGCACGACGGGCCGGACCACGAAGATCGACATACCGGGTGCCGATCTGGTGCACTGGACCTATCCCCTGCCCATCAGTGCCCGCAATGCCGCGAACGTCTACACTATACACGATCTCGTCCCCCTCAAGATTCCGGAGGCGACGCTGGACGACAAGGATCGATATTACCGGCTCTGCAAGCGCATCGTTGACCAAGCGGACCATATCCTCACGGTCTCCGAAGCATCGCGTTCGGACATCGTCAATATGCTGAACGCGGATCCCGCGAAGGTCTCGAACACCTATCAGGCCTGTGATGTCGAGCCGGAATTGCTGAGCCGTAGCCTCGAAGAAGAGGCGGGCTACGTCAAAGGCGTGTTCGATCTCGATTGGAAATCCTATTTCCTCTTCTTCGGCGCCATCGAGCCGAAAAAGAATATCGGCCGGATCATCGAAGCCTATCTCGCCAGCCGTGTCGCAGCGCCATTGGTCATCGTTGGCGCTCCAGGCTGGAAATCTGAGGACGAGATGCGGCTGCTGGATTCGTTGCGACATACGCCGATGGCGAAGCAGATCCTCCAGGTAGAGTATCTTCCGCGATCGACTTTGGTCTCGCTGATCCGTGGCGCCAAGTCCGTCCTGTTTCCGTCTTTGTACGAAGGGTTCGGATTGCCGGTGCTCGAAGCGATGTCCCTTGGCACCGCAGTGATCACCTCGACGGCCGGCAGCCTTCCCGAAGTCGGTGGGGATGCGGCGCCTGCGGTCGATCCTTACGACACAACAGCGCTGATGCGCGCGATCCAGCAGATGGATGGGGATCAGGAATTCCGTCTGCAATGCGAGGCTCGCGGCCGCGTTCAGGCTCGATTGTTCAGCGCTGAGGCCTATGGCGCACGATTGAGCGAGGTTTTTCGCCAGTTCGGCACTATGTCCGTCCAGGCACCCTGGTCGAACATGACAAACGCCGTCAACGGCGAGCAGCAGGAATATCAGCGATGAGTCTCCCCCGCGCGATGTGGCGCCTTGCTTCCCTGGTGGCATTGGGTGCCGCTTCTCAGTCTCTCGTCGGCTGTAGTTCCGGTTTCATGTCTTCTGCGGGCCCCTCGACGGGGAACATGCTGAAGGTGGGGAAGCCTGCGGACACCTCCGGCATCGCCTTCGTCGAGATCGACGATGTGGTGGCGCGGCGCCTGCTCTCCTCCGAAAAGCGCGACCTCTTCTCGACGACATTGGGCGAAGGCGTGCCTGTCGGAACGATCGTCAGGCCCGGCGATGCCGTCGAAGTCACGCTTTGGGAAGCGCCGCCCGCGGCCCTGTTCGGCACGAGCCCGGCCGGCGCGCAGTCGATCCTTGCCAACACAACTTCGCAATCGGTCAGCCTGCCCGAACAGACGGTCGATCTGACCGGCAAGATCAACATCCCCTTCGCGGGCATGATCGATGCCTCGGGTCGGACGACTGCGCAGATCGAGGCGGAGATCATCCGACGCCTGAACGGCAAAGCACATCAGCCGCAGGCGCTGGTGAGGATCGTCAGAAATTCCACCGCTACCGCGACCGTGGTCGGCGAAGTGGGCGGAAGCAGGCTCGTCCCGCTCAGCCCGCGGGGTGAGCGCCTGCTCGACGCACTGGCGTCGGCCGGCGGCACGCGTCAACCGGTTGGCAAGACGACGATCCAGATCACGCGCGGCGCGGAGGTTCACCGCATGTCGCTGGACCGTATCATCGCCGATCCGCGGCAGAACATCATTCTTCAGTCCGGCGATGTCGTGACCGCGTTGTTCCAGCCCTACAGCTTCACCGTCGCCGGCGCTGCCGGTCGCAACGAGGAGATACCGTTCGAATCGTCGGGGCTGACGCTCGCTCAGGCGCTGGGCCGCATCGGCGGACTTCAGGATCAGCGGGCTGACGCACGCGGCATGTTCGTATTCCGCTTCGAGGATCCGGCAGCGCTCGATCCCACAGCGGCGATCGCGGCCCGTCGTACGCCGGACGGCCGGGTTGCCGTCATCTATCGCGCCGACCTGCGCAATCCGGCGACCTTCTTCGCGGCGCAGAGCTTTCCGATGCGCGACAAGGATATCATCTACGTCTCCAACGCGCCCCTGGCGGACCTGCAGAAGTTCGTGAACATCATCTCCTCGATCGTGTTCCCGCTGGTCACGCTGGAGAATGCGACCAGCAACTGAGTGCGGCAAGGATGACCGAACCCGAGGTGCTGCTGGACGTCAGCCGCCTGATCTGGCGCGCATCGACCGGCCGACTGCCGACCGGCATCGATCGCGTTTGCCTAGCTTATGTGGAGCATTACCGGCATCGCGCGCGCGCCGTCGTCCAGTATCGGACGATGCGCCGCGTGCTGCCGCGTTCGCTTTCCGACGAGCTCTTCGATCTGCTGCTCACCAGCAGCGACCAGTTCCGGCGCGACGCAACGCGGCTGGTGCTGCGGTCTTTCTCCACGCTCCGCAGCCCACGCAGCTTTCACGGCGAGATCTATCTCAACATCGGTCACACCGGGCTCAACCAGCCCGGGCTGGGCGAGTGGCTGGCCGCTGCCGACACACGCCCGGTGTACATGCTGCACGACGTGATCCCGATCACCCACCCGGAATATTGCCGTCCCGGCGAGCGCGAACGCCATGAAATGCGGCTTGCGACAATGCTGCGCAGCGGGGCGGGCCTGATCTGCAACTCGGCGGCAACGCGCGCGGCAGCAGCAACCCATGCCCGCAGTGCCGGCTTGCCGTTGCCGCCGGCGGAAATCGCATGGCTCGGGACCACGCCCCTCCCCCTTGCCGACGAGCCGCCTTCGACCGATCGCCCCTATTTCGTCATGCTGGGGACGATCGAAGGACGAAAGAACCATCTGCTGATGCTGCAGATCTGGCGCGAGCTGGTTGAGGGATGGGGCGACGCTGCACCGCGCCTACTGATCGTCGGGCAGCGCGGTTGGGAGGCAGAACAGGCGCTCGCGATGATCGATCGCGCGCAAGCGCTGCACGGTGTCGTCATCGAGATGCCGCGCTGCACGGACGACGAACTCGCAGGGCTGCTCCGCGGCGCGCGTGCACTGCTGTTCCCTTCCTTCGCCGAAGGCTATGGGATGCCGCTTGTCGAAGCGCTCGCACATGGCACACCCGTCGTGGCAAGCGAGATCGACGTGTTCCGTGAACTGGCGGGGCCAATACCCGACTATGCAGCACCTACCGACGGAAAGCGCTGGCGGAAGCTGATCGAAGCCTATGCCTTCAGCGCAGACCGCATGCGCTCCGCGCAACTTTCAAGGCTGGTCGGCTTTCACCCGCCAACATGGTCTGGGCATTTTGCGATCGTCGACAGCTGGCTGGCGACGCTTCCGACGCGGTGAACGCTCAAGCCGAGCGTTGTACGGCGTGCTGCCAGTCACCGAACAACCGCTCCTCGATCGAGTCGATCAGGATATTGGTCGCGGATTTGCTGGCGAGTCCACCGCGTACGAGGCAGCGGGCGTGGAGGACACGCTTGAACGCATCATAGACATGCGGCTCGGGCGCCTGCGGATCGATCCAGAACCGATCAAGCCCCGCCTGGTGGGTAACACCGCGGATTGCATAGATCGCATGGCCAAGCACCATCACCGGTACGCCTGCGCCAAGCGCCAGCGTACCCGAGGTGCTGTTGACGCAGACCATGCCGGACGATGCTCGCGAAAGCGCATCCAGGTCTCCTCCGTCGATATGGAGGATGCGGTCGGCACAGCCCAGTGCACGCGCCTTGTTCGCGATAAATCGCCGCCAATTGAAGAAGGTCGAATCCAGCGGATGTTCCTTGACGAGCAGCATCGTCTCCGCGGGCGCGTGGCGGGCAAAACTCTGCAGCACATACTCCGCCGCGGTCGCCATATCATCGAAGGGCGAATGCGCGCGGATCTGATAATCCGAGGTCAACTGAAGCGGGAAGAGGTAGAAGCGCTTGCCGTCTACTGCGGCCAGCGCCGCTTCCGCCTGACGCGCGCGGCGCTTGCGCATCGCGAAGCGGTTGAGCCAGCCAAAACCGTCCAGGGTGATCGAACCGGGCCGGTGTGAACGGTAGAAGGGGAAGCGCAGCTTGCCCGTGACGACATGATGGTAATGCCAATAGCTATCATGCGCCCGACGCCGGAAGCTCGCCGTGATCGGCTCGAGGTTCGGCATCGGCGGCAATACGGCCGCCTGCTGCAGGAACCAGCGTGGATCGCGCGACAAGGTCGAGCGGCCGTTCACGCCGTCCGGCTCCAACGTCATCCAGTCCGGCCGGATATAGCCTTCCTCCAGCACATGGATGTTGACGCCGCGAAGCTTCGCCATGCCGGTCGCGGCGATGTGCATCGGCCGGCAATCGCCGAACAGCAGCAGATCGGTGATGCGATTGTCGCGCATATATTCGTTGATGAACAGCGACCAGCGCGAACCACGTCCGCGATAATCGACTGCACCCTCCGACCAATCATAGCGATCGCCACCGTTGACATTGATGCGATGGACCGCACAGCCGCGCGCGCGCAGCCGTTCGCCGAGCATCGAGAAGAGCGGCCCCGGCGGCCCCTGCAGGAACAGGAAGGATCGCTGACCGATATCGATCGGTTTCATGCCGTCGCTCCGATACGCGAAAAGGTTCGGCGCAACGCGCCTTGCAGCCGCCGCCACGAAACGATCGCCTCGTTCTGGCGCCGCGCGCCGCCCGCGAGCCGGCGCACAAGTATCTCGGGCGAGCAGGGCAGCAGGGTCAGCGGATCGAGATAGCGCGGATAGGCGATCAGGACCGCGGCGATGAGGTCATCGACGCTCCGGCGGCGCCTGCGGCGTGCAGGCACGTCGCCCAGATCCTCAGTCAGTCCCCAGCCGGCATAGAACGGTACGCCGTGGGTCGTGACGGGCTTATCGCGAAGCAGTGCCTCAAACCCCGCAAGCGAGGTCAGGACATGCACCTCATCGACCATGTCGAGCAGTTGCGACATCGCTGCATCGCGCACGACCAGATCGGCCAGGCTCAGCGTCTCTGTTTCGGATATGCGACCGGTCCGATGCCCGGATTCGACATCGGGATGCGGTTTGTAAAGGATGAACGCATCCGGGTTCAGCGCGCGTACCCGCCGCAGCAGATCGAGATTGCCGGCGACCGCGCCGCCGCCTGCGCGCACCGATCTGTCGTCCTCGACCTGCCCGGGCACGAGGATGTGCCGACGCGCGCCGCCGGGGCGCGGCAGAGCCCCCGAGCCGACCTCATATTTGCTCAGTCCAGAAAGCCGGATGGCGACGCGCAGGCGCGCCGCCTGATCGCGCGTCGCCGCATCGAATTCGGCACGTTCGAGCAGATTTTCGAGCGCGCTCGGTCGTGACGGATCATAATGAACGCCGACCGGATCGACCACGACCGACAAGGGCGGCACGCAGTTGGCGCCAAGGCCGACGGAACGGATGAAACCGTCCTCCACCTCATGAAGCGCGTTCGGCGCCGCTTCGGCGGCAGCAAGGAACGCTTCGGGGACCCGCGCCTTCCAGATGGCGAGGCCTTCGTCCGGGGCGAGATCGGACAGGATCGCGGGATTGGCCGGCACGAAACGCACGCGATCACTGCCGTTCCACAGCAACGGCTCTACTGTCTCACGTTTCCAACGCGCGAAGCCAACCGCCGCGCCGATCGCGCGGTTGCTGTCGATCAGCCTGCGCCAACTGCCCAGCAATTCGATGATCGCGAGTGCGTCGCTCGGATCGCCCTCGAATGGATCAACATAAGTGAAACCGGTTACGACATGACGCGCCACCAGGGCCTCGGCAGTTCCAATGGCATAGGGACCAGCGCCAAACGGCGTCACCGCTGCGCCGGCAATCCGTGCGATCAGCATCACCTCATCCGCCGCATCGGCCCACAAAGTCTCCGCATGACCGATCAAATGCCACGGGTCGCAGGGATCGCTCACCCACGCGATCGACGATCGCGCCGGACGCCAGGACAGCGTCGCCGGCATCCAGAACAACAGCTTATGTTCATTGCCTTCCGCGCAGGCCCGTTCCAGCATCGCTTCGGCCTGCGCCGCACTGGCGGGGCGCGCGACGAGACGGCGTCCGGCATCGAGCGCGGGCTGGGCCGCCCAAAAACTGCCGCCGACACGGTGCTGCCGCAACGCCCGAACGCAGGCTCCTGGCGCGGCCTGCGCGCCATGCGCCCCGCGAACGGCAACGTCGCCCACCCGAGCGCCCGGAAAGGGCGGCACGCGCAGCAACGGCTCGGGAACGATCATGCTTCGGCCAGTTCTCGCGCGGGCAGCGGCATCGCCGCCTCGCGGATCGCGAGCAACTGCCGCAGCAGCGGCTCGATCTGATCGAGCGGCCACGCATTTGGGCCATCGGATAGCGCCTGATCGGGATCGGGATGCGTTTCCATGAACAGCCCGTCCACCCCCGCCGCCACCGCCGCCCGCGCGAGCAGCGGCACGAAGCGGCGCTCGCCGCCCGAACGATCGCCCAAGCCGCCGGGCAGCTGCACCGAATGCGTGGCATCGAACACCACCGGGCAACCGTTTTCGGCCATGATCGCCAGGCTGCGCATGTCGACGACGAGATTGTTGTAGCCGAACGAGGTGCCACGCTCCGTGAGGATGATATTGTCCGCTGACACGCCAGCTGCGGTCGCGGCGCGGCGCGCCTTTTCGACCACCTGCCGCATGTCGGCCGGCGCCATGAACTGCGCCTTCTTGATGTTGACCGGAATGCCGGTCTCCGCCGCGGCGACAATCAGGTCGGTCTGACGTGCGAGAAAGGCCGGCGTCTGGATGACATCGACCACATCGGCCGCGGCACGTGCCTGTTCCGGCGTATGGATATCGGTCAGCAGCGCCAGGCCGGTCGCATCGCGCACCCTTTCGAGAATGCGCAGCCCTTCCTGCTCGCCCGGCCCGCGATAGGAAGCCGACGAACTGCGATTGGCCTTGTCGAAGCTGCTCTTGAAGATCAGCGTCAAGCCGAGCCGGTCAGAGATCGCGCGCAGCGTTTCCGCCACGCTCAACGACATGGCCTCCGATTCTATAACGCACGGCCCGGCGATCACGAACAGCGGCTGACCCGAACCTATGTTATTGTTCCCCAAGCGCATCATGGCTCTATGCGATGCCCCTGGCGGCAAGAACAGCCTCGATCGTCTCCAGATCGGAGGGATTGTTCAGTTCTATACTGTCCCACCCGGCGGGTTCGCAGCGGACGACCGCCATCGGCACGCGATGGTGAAGAAAACGGAGCTGCTCCAGCCCTTCGAGCGTTTCGATCGGGGCGGGCTCGGCGGCGACATAATGCGCCAGCGCCTCGCGCCGATACGCGTAAAGCCCGAGATGCATCAGCACCGGCAATGGATCCGACAGCCGGTCCTCCGGCACGAACGGGATGACCCGCTTGGAGAAATACATCGCGTCGCCCTTGGCATCGACCACCACCGTGGTTCCGCCGCTGCGCCCGGCCGCCTGATCGTCTACGAGATGACGATAGGCGCTGGCCGTGCAGGGAACCGCCACTGTCGAGACGGCACAGTCGGGATAATGCCGCATGTGGGCGACGAGCGCCTCGACATAGGCCGGCGGCGTAAGCAAGGCGTCTCCTTGAAAGTTGACGATGATCTCCGTCTCCGCCGGCAGCAGATGCAATGCCGCAGCCACTCGCTCAGTTCCGTTCGCGCAGGTCGACGGGGTATCAATGACGTCCGCGCCCATCTGCCGTGCCGCATCGCCGACGCGCTCATCATCGGTCGCGACGTGAATGGATGCGATCCCCCTGACCTGCGAGGCCGCCTCATGGCTTCGCTGGATCAGCGATTTGGCGATCCCTGTTGCACCTCGGATCGCCGCAAGCGGCTTGCCCGGGTAACGGCTGGACGCGAAGCGCGCCGGGATGACGATCGAGACTGCTGCTTGCGCCATGCGGCCAACGCCCTTCAGGCAGTGGGTGCCAGATCGTGGATGTGAAGGACCGCTACAGGCCGCGTCGGATTCTCTGTATCCATCATGAACATCACGGTGATCTTGGCTTCGGTCATCAGATGACGGGCCTCGGCCACGCTGACCGAGCCGAGAACCGTGCGCGGGTTCGCGGTCATGATCTCAGCCGCGGTGGCGATCAGCATCCGATCGAACCCGCGACGCAGGTCCCCATCCGTGATGATGCCGATCAGATCGCCGGCATCGTCCACCACACCCGCCACGCCCTTGCCGGCCGACGTCATCTCGAAGACGACATCGCGCATCCCGGCATGCGAAACGACCAGCGGCAGTGGATCGCCGCGACGGACGACGAGGCTGACGGGCATGGCATCGCGGCCGATGTTGCCGCCCGGATGCCAGCCGACCAACTCCCGGCGCGACACGCCGCGCAACCGCATTGCCGCGACCGCAAGCGCGTCGCCCAGCGCCAGCATCATCGTCGACGACGTGGTCGGCGCGATGCGTTCAGGGCAGGCTTCTGGCACCTTGGGAAGCATCAGGACATAATCCGAAGCCTCCGCCAACCACGAACCGGGATCGGCAACGACCGCTACCATCGGCACGCCAATTGCCAGCGCATGATCGACCAGCGGTCGCAGTTCGGGCGTCTTGCCCGAGTTGGACAGGACGATCATGGTGTCATCGGCACGCAACATGCCGAGATCCCCATGCATCGCCTCGCCAGCGTGCAGGAAATAAGCCGATGTGCCGGTGGCGGACAAGGTTGCGGCGACCTTGCGGCCGATATGCCCCGACTTGCCGATGCCGGCTACGATGATCCGCCCCGGAGTTGCGACGAGCAACCGGACCGCATCGGCGAAACTGGCGTTCACCGTATGAGCGAGTGCTTCCAGCGCACGCGCCTCCTGCCGGATAACTGCCAGCCCCTCTTCGACGATGTCGATCGGCGGTTCAATGATCTTGGACGTAATCATTACGCAACCCCAACGTATTATATCCAGGCGTCTTTTATCTTGCGGGGCTATGCCTTAATGCCCCGCGTGTCGAGCATGCCGATCAATTTATGGTTCGCCGGGTCGTTTCCTGCCGACATTTTGCCACGGCTGACCGATCCATCGCGCCAAAACATCGCGTGCGGACCACATTAGCGGCACACGGTTCGCCGCAAGTCCCGGAAGCGTCGCAGGATCAAAGCCCGCCCAAGGCAGGAATGGATTTCTGCGGCTATAGCTCCAGATTTCGATGCGCGTTGAAGGCCGCGCCGAGTGGCCGCGCGCGTGAAAACCGAAGGTGTCAGCGATGATCATCGTGTTGGCGCGCACCGCCAGCGCCTTCGGTGCCGGCAGCCGCATCGCCTCGAACTCGTCCGGCGAGACGCGCATGGAACCGCGCGCGGAAAGATGATCCACGCCTTCGGGGGCAAGCAAGCTGCGCCGCTGTTCCCAGGCCAGGCGCTCGGCCGTCGGCTTGTGCGATCCGGGCACGTAGCAGAACGGCCCCTCGTCTTCCGCCACGTCGGTCAGGAAGAACCATGCTTTCATCGTCGGATGGAATGTGTCCGAGTGAAACATGGTCTGAGGATCCGCCGGTGCATCGGCGCGATGGGTCAGGATCGTTTGAACATAATGGACCGGTTCGCTGTCATGGCTCGCAATGTAGCGGCTCAACCCCCGCCAGCGCTGGTCGCCGAGCAGTGCGCCGATGCCGGGCACATCACGCATGAAACGACTGTCGATGGCGATTCGCCGGGTGATCGTATCGCCCTGAAGCATTTCGCGCGCGGGTGCCTCATGGCCCAGCACTGCCTCCCGAAGCGCGTCGAACACAGGCTGCGGCAAGACATCGTCGATGCGTACGAAGCCGTTGGCATCGAATTCGGCGACGTGGTCCAACGTCAGCCGCGCCACCATTCGCGCCCGCCGAATGCTGGCCATATGATGCGCCAGCGCGATGCGGCGCACGTGCAACCCGGCGCGGTTTAGACGTTTCGAACCGATCAGCGGATTGTCCTTGAAGGATTTCGCGCCGGTTGCGAGTTGGAGCAGCCACCATGGCATGCCGAGGACGGTGCGTAGCGGACTTACGCTCATTGGTTCCATACTATCGATGCCGTTCACAACGGCGATAGTGCCCCTCATGTGTCCTCACGCGGTATGTTGCAATCGCTCACTGAGCTAGACGGCAGCGTTGAGCGACTCCCGCACCCGCATAAGCGCCGTGGATTGTGGTTCTTTCTCGCCAAGCAATGCGAAAGTGCCGTTCAATTCGAAAAAACAATGGCCGTGCACGGTGGCGACCAGCGACCGCGCGAGTGCCGCAGCCTCGCTGATCCGCGCCGGCGGCAGCACACGGGCGATCTCGGCGGCGACGATGCCGGTCAATTCGCCGCGTTCGGCAGCGTAATCCTCGGGCATCGGGTCCCCGGGCGGCAGGCGGTGATCGTAGATCGCCATCCAGAGATTGGTGTTCTCGCGTGCGAAGCTGAAATAGCCGCCGACCAGCGCCGCGATGCGATCTTCGGGCTGGTGGGCCAGGCAGGCACGCAGATGATCCGCCCAGAGGCGAAAGGTTAGCGTGTTGATAGACAGCATCAGCCGATCATGCGTGCCCATCACGTTGTATACGGTGCCGACCGAATAGCCGATCCGTTTTGCCACCTCTCGCGCGGAGAAGCGGGCGAAGCCCACCTCCGCCATCAGGGCATGCCCTTCGGTGACGATGAGGCTTTCCAGTTCAGCCCGACTATGATCCGATCGCCTACCCATGGCGATCCGCCTAGGCTTCAAATTGATCACTGTCCAATTTTTTAATTGAACACTGATTAATTATGGCCTAGACGGGCTGCGCATATCTGGAGTTGCGTTCATGCTGTTCGCCTATGCGCTGATCATCGTCCTCGCGGTTTTGTTGTTCGACACACGCAGCAAGCTTGCCTTCCTGCGCAAGCGGCTCGAAGTGCTGGAGGATCAGGATCGCGCCGCAACGCGGCCGGAGCATCGGACGGCAGCCGCCGCCCAGTCGTCACCATCGGCGACGGATGTACGGGCGGTCGAGGACGGCCGGCCTCCGGATCATGCTGGCGGGCGGCCTTTGGAAGAGGTGCGCAAAACGGC
This sequence comes from Sphingomonas zeicaulis, assembly GCF_050433225.1. NCBI lineage: Bacteria > Pseudomonadati > Pseudomonadota > Alphaproteobacteria > Sphingomonadales > Sphingomonadaceae > Sphingomonas > Sphingomonas zeicaulis. The sequence continues at coordinate 372,893 of NZ_JBNPXQ010000003.1, forward strand.
GCCTGCCGTCGCGCCGCAGCCCGCCATTGTGCTGGCCAAGGTGCAGGCCCCGCGCCCGCCCGAACCGCCGCGTGCCGCGCCGGCCGCGCCAGCGGGGCCGGCGGGGCAGCCTGTTACGCCTCCTGCCCCGCCCCGCCCTGCAGCGCCGGTCAAGCCGCCGCGGCCGCGGATCAGCTTCGAGGAATTGTTCGGCCGTCGCCTGCCGATCTGGGCCGGCGGCGCGACGCTCGCGGTCGCGGGCGTGCTGATCGTCAAATATTCGATCGACGCGGGGCTGCTCTCGCCACTCGTGCGCGTCGTTATGGGCCTGCTGTTCGGCGCGTTGCTGATCGGCAGTGCCGAAGCCGCCCGCCGGTTCGAGGCGAAGCTGCGCGACCCGCGTGTTGCGCAGGCGCTGTCGGGTGCGGGCATCGCCAGCCTCTATGCGTCGATCCTGATCGCCGCCAACCTCTATGGGCTGATCTCCCCCACCCTCGCCTTCATCGGCCTTGCAGGGACGACCGCGCTGGCGCTCGGCCTTGCGTTGCGTTTCGGCGCGCCCAGCGCATTGCTCGGGCTGATCGGCGGTCTCGCCGCGCCGGCGCTGGTCGGATCGACCGAACCCAATATCCCGCTGCTCGTGACCTATCTCGCGCTCGCGATCGGCGGCCTTGGCACGCTCTCGCGCGGCCAGCGCTGGGCGTGGCTGGGGATCGGCGCGCTGATCGGCGGCTTCGGCTGGGGCGCGGTGCTGCTGCTGACCGGTGCGCTCGATCGGTTGAGTGCGGTTTCGCTCGGCCTGTTCCTCGTGCTGCTGGGCGTCGGCCTGCCGATGCTCATCGCCAGCGGCCGCCTGCAGACCTTGATCCGCGGCGTCGCTCCGCTCGTAGCCGCGGCGCAGATCGCGACATTGGTCGCGACCGGCGGCTTCACCTTGCTGCATTGGGGCCTGTTCGCCCTGATCTCGGTCGCGATCATCTGGCTTTCGACGCGTGACGCGAAGCTGGCGCGCCTGCCGGCACTCGCGGTCGCCATCGCGCTGCTGCTGTTCGGCACTTGGCCCGATCCCACGATCCGGGACTTCGCCATCGCCGCGACCGGGCTTGGCCTGATCTTCGCCATCCCGGCGCTGGTCCGGCTGTGGCGGACGGGCGGCGGCCTCGTCGAGGCCGGGCAGATCGCGGCCATTGCGCTCGCCGGCCATGCCGTCACCCTGTTCCAGTTCCGCCTCGGCGATGCGAGCCGGGATGCCGCGCTGGCGCTGATCGCGCTGGCGACGGCGCTGCCGCCCGCGCTCGGTGCGGGGCTCGGCTGGCGCACGGCGGAGCGGCGCAACGACTTCCGCTTCGTCACGCTGGTGACGGCGGTCGCGCTGTTGATCGGCAGCGCCATCATCCTCGGCCTCGTCGAATGGAGTTGGACGCCGATGGTCGCGCTGGTCGCAGGCGGGCTGCTGCTGCTCGGCCGCGCCGTCGGCGACAAGAGGATCGAGCCGGTCGGATGGGGCGCGGGCCTCGGTGCAATCATGCTGCTCGTCGCCGGCGATCAGGACATGCTCGACCAGTTCGATCGCATCGTCGGGATCCCGGCGGATGTCACGCTGCTGCCGGCGCTGCTGCGCTGGAGTGCGTTGACGGCGGTCGCCGGGCTCTACGCCTGGGGCGCCGGCCACCGCATCACCCGTGCGGTCGCGCAGGTGCTGACCGTCCTCTTCGGCTATTGCGTGATCGCACAGGTCGTGCCGCCCACGCCGCTGCCACTCGTCACCGCCGCGCTGCTCGTCGCGATCGCGGCCGCCGCGCGGGCACGGCCGCAGCTATCGTTGCTGCCGGCGCTGGGCGGCGCGCTGTTCCTCATCCTCGGCTGGGCGGCGCTGCCGTTCGCGCATTGGGCAGGCCCGGCCTATATCTCACTGGTCGGTGATCCGCTGTTGATGACCGAACTGCCCGCGCTGCGCGACACGCTGCTGCGACTGCTGATCCCCGCCGCCGCGACCGGCGGTGCGCTGTGGCTGCTTGGCACCCGTCTCACCACCGTTCCGCGCTGGATCGGCACCACCGCCGGTCTCGCGCTGGCAATCGGCGTCGGCCAAATATTGTTCAAGCAGATCTTCCATATCGACAGCTATGAGGCCTTCACCCGCCTCGGCCTGATCGAGCGAACATGCTGGGAGGCCTTGCTCGCCGCCGCCGGCATCGCGATCTGGCGCCGGCATCGGATCACCGGCCGCATCGTCATCGGCGCGGCGCTCGCCCACTTCACCTGGTACACGCTCGCCCTGCACAACCCGCTGTGGTGGGAGCAGGCGGTGGGCGGCATTCCGGTGCTGAGCTGGCTGCTAGCGGCCTATGGCCTGCCCTTGGCGCTGCTGTGGGCGTTCGGCCGCTACGAGCCGGAGGCCGCCCGCCGCTTCGCAATGCCGCGCGCCATTGCGCAGATGGTGCTGATCGCGATCCTCGCCGGCTCGGTGCTGCGCCAGATCTTCGTCGGCAACCTGCTGACCGTGATCGGCGTCAGCGAGATGGAGGATATCTCACGCTCCGTCATCACCATCGCGCTTGCGATCGGCTTCCTGCTGTGGGGCATCGCCAAACGATCTCGCCTGTGGCGCGTCGCCTCGCTGCTGCTGATCATCGCCGCGGTCATCAAGGTGTTCCTGTTCGACGCCGCCGGGCTCGACGGGCTGGCGCGGATCGGATCCTTCGTGGCGCTGGGCTTCAGCCTGATCGGCATCGGCTGGCTTTACAGCCGCCAGCTCAGCCGCGATCAGGCCCCGGAAAAGACGACGGAAGAAGGAGTTAACTGATGTCGGCGCCCGATATCTCGCTGCTGGCGAAGCGCCGTTTCGCGCCGATCTTCGTCGTCCAGTTCCTCGGCGCGTTCAACGACAATGTGCTGAAGTTCGCGATGCTGTTCCTCGCCAGCTTCACCTTGTTCCGCGACGCGCCGGAGAATGCCGAACTGCTGGCGACGATCGCCACCGGCCTGTTCATATTGCCCTATTTTCTGTTCTCCGCGCTCGCCGGCCAGATCGCCGACGCGTGGGACAAGGCACGGCTGGTGCGGCTGGTGAAGGCCGCCGAGATCCTGTTCATGGGTATCGGCCTCGCCGGCTTCTGGTTCGAATCCTTGCCGCTGCTGCTGCTCGCGCTGTTCCTGATGGGCTGCCACTCGACCCTGTTCGGCCCGGTCAAATATTCGATCCTGCCGCAGCATCTTGCTCATCATGAGATCGTCGGCGGCACCGGGCTGATCGAGGCCGGCACCTTCCTCGCCATCCTCGGCGGGCAGTTGCTGGCGGGCGTGCTGCCGCCGTGGGAGGCCGGCCTCGTCGCGACAGGCCTTGCCATCCTCGGCTTCGGCGCCAGCCTCGCGGTGCCGGCCGCGCCGCCCCTGCAGAAGGGGCTGGTGATCGATCGCAACCCCTTCCGCAGCACCTGGCAGGTGTTGGCCGCGGCGCATGGCGGGCGCGGCATCTGGCTGGGCATCCTCGGCATCAGCTGGTTCTTCGCGGTCGGCGCCGTGCTGCTCGCCGGCTTCGCCCCGCTCGTCTCCAGCGTGCTGGGGGCGGAGCAACAGGTCGCGACCTTGTTCCTGCTGATCTTCTCGGTCAGCATCGCGATCGGATCGCTGATGGTGAACCGGCTGCTCAAGGGTGAGGTCTCGGCGCGCTACGTGCCGGTCTCCGCGCTGCTGATGGCAGCGTTCATGGTCGGGCTGTGGCTGGCGACGCGCAACTATCCGACCCCGCAGATCGCCGCCGACATCGCCGATTTCGCGCGCGCGCCGGCGAGCTGGCCGATCCTGCTGTGCCTGGTCGGCATCTCCTTCGCCGGCGGCATGTTCATCGTGCCGCTCTATGCGATCCTGCAGAGCGCCAGCCCGCCCGAGGAACGATCGCGGATCATCGCCGCCAACAACATCGTCAATGCGGCGGTGACGGTGGCGGTGGTCGCTGTGACGGTGGCGATGCAGGCGACCGGCACCAGCATTCCCGGCGTGATCGGCGCGCTCGGCTTCGCCACCTTCGCGATCGCCCTGATCAGTTGCTGGCTGCTGCCCGAAACGATGATCAAGTCGCTCGTCCGTTCGGTGCTGACCCTGCTCTACCGCGTCGAAGTGACGGGTGCCGACAATATGCCGGCGCCCGGCGAGCGCGCGGTGGTGGTGGTCAACCATGTCTCCTGGCTCGATGGTCTGCTGCTCGCCGCCTTCCTGCCCGGCAAGCCGGTGTTCGCGGTGCACAGCGCGGTGGTCGCGCGCTGGTGGATCAAGCCGACGCTCAGCCTGTTCCGCGCCTTCCCGGTCGATCCGACCAATCCGATGTCCGCCAAGGCGATGGTCAAGGCGGTGCGTGAGGGAAATACGCTGGTGATCTTCCCGGAGGGACGGATCACGGTGACGGGCGCGTTGATGAAGGTGTTCGACGGCCCCGGCATGGTCGCCGACAAAGCCGACGCACCGATCGTGCCCGTGCGGATCGATGGCGCGCAGTTCAGCCCCTTCTCCCGCCTCGCCGGCAAGGTGAATCGCCGGCTGTTCCCGAAGATCAGGCTGACGGTGCTGCCGCCGCGCCGCTTCGCGATCGAGGGCGAGATGACCGCGCGCACCCGCCGCGCCATCGCCGGCCGCCGCCTCTATGACGAGATGAGCCGGATGATCTTCGCGACCTCGGACCTCGACCGGTCGCTTTTCACCGCCCTGCTCGACGCACGCCACATCCATGGCGCGGCGACCGAGGTGGTGGAAGACATCAAGCGCACGCCGATGACCTATGGCCGGCTGATCACCGGCGCCCTCGCGCTGGGTCGCCGGATCGAGCCGCGCACCCACGCCGGCGAGGCGGTGGGCGTGCTGCTGCCCAATGTCTCGGCGGTTGCCGCGACGTTCTTCTCGCTGCAGGCGATCGGCCGCGTACCGGCGATGCTCAACTACACCGCCGGCGCCACCAATGTGAAAGCCGCCTGCGCCGCCGCCGAGGTCCGCATGGTGCTGACCGCGAAGGCATTCGTCGAACAGGGCAAGCTGCAGCCGCTGGTCGAGGCGCTGACGTTGGAAGGCATCACCGTTCTCTATCTGGAGGACATCGCCGGCGAGATCGGCACCGGCGCCAAGCTGCGCGCGCTGATCGCATCGCGCTTCGCCCGCCGCAGCCATCGCCGCCGCGCGATCTCTGCCGACGCGCCGGCAGTGATCCTGTTCACCAGCGGATCGGAAGGTCTGCCCAAGGGCGTGGTGCTGAGCCACCGCAACCTGCTGGCCAACTGCCACCAGCTTGCGGCGCGGATCGACTTCAACGCGGCGGACATCGTGCTCAACGCGCTGCCGGTGTTCCACAGCTTCGGGCTGACCGGCGGCACGCTGCTGCCGGTGCTGAACGGCATCAAGACTCTGCTCTATCCCAACCCGCTGCACTACCGGATCGTGCCCGCTCTGGCCTATGACGCCAATGCGACCATCCTGTTCGGCACCGACACCTTCCTGGCCGGCTATGCTCGGATGGCGGGCAATTACGACTTCTACGCGATGCGCTATGTATTCGCCGGCGCCGAGCGCGTCCGCGACGAGACCCGCAAGGCGTGGAGCGAGAAGTTCGGCATCCGCATCATGGAAGGCTATGGCGCCACCGAGGCGGCACCGGTGATCGCGGTCAACACGCCGATGCACTTCAAGGCGGGCAGCGTCGGCCGGCTGCTGCCGGGGATCAAGGCGCAAGTGGAGCCGGTGCCCGGGATTGACGAGGGCGGCCGCCTGTCGATCCGCGGCCCCAACATCATGGCCGGCTATCTGAAGGCCGGCGCGCCGGGCGTGCTGCAGCCACCCGCCGAAGGCTGGCACGACACCGGCGACATCGTGACGATCGACGATCAGGGCTTCGTGACGATTCGCGGCCGCGCCAAGCGCTTCGCCAAGATCGGCGGCGAGATGGTCTCGCTGCCCGCGGTGGAGGGCTATGCGGCCGCAGTGTGGCCCGAGGCCGAACACGCCGTCGTGACCCGCGCCGATCCGCGCAAGGGCGAGCAACTCGTGCTGTTCACGACGCGCGCCAATGCCGCAGCCTCCGAGCTTCAGGGCTGGGCGCGCGCCAATGGCGTCGCCGAGCTTGCGATCCCGCGCGACATCCGCACCGTCGAGGCGCTGCCGGTGCTAGGCACGGGCAAGCTCGATTATGTGACGATGGGTCAGATGGCGGCGGGCTGAGCGCGCCGCACACAAAAAAGCCGCCGTTCGAACAACGTCCGGGATGATGGCAGTTGGGTAGTGAGATCAGGGTTGCAGCGCGGTCCAGTAGACGCTGCCGGGTTCGATGCCGACGAAGCCATAGGCGGCGTTCAGCGTCGACTCCGGATCGAGTGCGGTAATTAACACTATTGCGATTGCGTCGCATTTATGAAGGGATGCGTTCAGCGTCGAGCGGGTGAGTATTTCAATTTGTTGGCCTGAACAATCCCAGTGCTGCCAGATCAGCGGGCGTATTGATGTTGGGCTGGCGCCGGTCACTGTCGATGGCCGCCGCGCCCACCGCCGCAGCGAAACCGCGCATCGATCGGCGCGGATCGCTCGCGAGAAACGCCTCCAACGCGGCGGCCAGCGATACCGGCCACAGCCCGATCACCGGCTGCGCCGCTAGATAGCAGGGCGGCTTGGTGAGCAGGTCTGCGGGCACATCGAGGCAATCGACGCTGCAGCTCAGCACCGCGTCGTAACCCTCCGCCGCAGCATGGCGCAGCGCCCCGCACAATCCGCCGAGTGGGCCGAGATCAGGTGCCGGCCAATCGGCGATGCCGGGCACCGTGCCATGCGCACGGCCGACGATCGCGACCGCATCTACATGCGGCTGCAGTGCCCCCAGCGCATGATCAAGCAAGGTCCGACCATCGAAGCGCGCCAATGCCTTGTCCGATCCGAAGCGGCTGGAACGACCGCCCGCAAGGACAACACCCAGGCGCCTCACACGATGCTGCCCCAGGGGTCGCTCAGCACCAGCATCGAATCGCGCCGGGCAAGCGCCGCCAATGTCAGCCCCGCCGCCCGCGCGCGTTCGACGGCGAGGCTGGTCGGCGCCGAGATGGTGACGAGCAGCGGGCAGTTCGCCCGCGCGGTTTTCTCGACCAGCTCATAGCTGCAGCGCGAGCTGAGCAGGATGAAGCCGTCGCTGGCGGCGATGCCGCCACGGATGAGCGCGCCCATCACCTTGTCGAGCGCGTTGTGCCGGCCGACATCCTCGCGGACGAGACGGATAGTGCCGTCGGCATCGCAGAAGGCGGCGGCATGCGCTGCGCCCGTCGCCGCGCTCAGCGCCTGACGCGCCGGCAGAGCGTCCAGCGCCGCGGCGATCGCGGCGCGATCTGTAGAAATCCGCGCGGTGACCGGCGGCAGCGGGCGCAATACCTGCTCGATATTCTCGATGCCGCACAGCCCGCAGCCGCTTTCGGAGATCCGGGTGCGCGCCCGCGCCAGCACCGGCTCCATTCGATCCTGCGCCAGCGCGATACGCACGATCCAGCCGCCGGCGACAGCATGGACGTCCACCGCATCGATATCGTTGGCCTTCTCGGCCAGCCCGTCCGACAATGTCAGGCCGACTGCGAAATCCTCGAGGTCAGCGGGGGTCGCCATCATCACGGCATAGCCGATGCCGTTATATTCGATGGCGACCGGCGCCTCGATCGCGATCTCGCGCGCCACTGCCGCATCCGCGCCGCCATCGAAGGCGACCCGCCTGGTGTCGAGCGGGATCGCGGATGCGGTCATGCCGACGGCTTCAGCGCTTCAGCCGTTCGGCATGCCAGGCGACATGCTCGGCCATGAAGCTGGAGATAAAATAATAGCTGTGATCGTAGCCCGGCTGCATCCGCAGGGTGAGGTCGATGCCAGCCTCGGCGCAGGCCTCGCGCAGCAACTCGGGCTTGAGCTGGGTTTCGAGGAAGCCGTCAGCCTCACCCTGGTCGACGAGAATTTCCGGCACGCGTGACCCGTCTGCAATGAGGGCGCAGGCATCATAGGGGCGCCACGCCTCGCGATCGGCCCCGATATAGCGGGTCAGCGCCTTCTCGCCCCATGGGCAGTTCAGCGGTGACACGATCGGCGCGAAGGCGGAAACCGAACGGAAGCGATCGGGGTTGCGCAGCGCGATCGTCAGCGCGCCGTGACCGCCCATCGAATGGCCGGTGATCGACTGGCGGGTGAGGTCCGCCGCCGGCAGATGCGTCGCGAGCTGCACCGGCAACTCATCCTCGATATAGGCGCGCATTCGGTAATTCGCCGACCACGGTTCCTCCGTCGCATTGACGTAGAAGCCGGCACCGAGGCCGAAATCATAGGCGCCCTCGGGATCGTCCGGCACGCCCTCGCCGCGCGGGCTGGTGTCCGGCGCCACGAAGATGATGCCGTGTTCGGCGCAGGCGGCGCGATACTCGCCCTTCTCGGTGACGTTGGCGTGGGTGCAGGTGAGGCCGGAGAGATACCAGAGCACCGGCAGCTTCGCGCCTTCCGCATGATCCGGCACGAAGACCGAGAAGGTCATCGGCGTCGCGGTGATCGTGGAATCGTGGCGGTACACATACTGGGTGCCGCCATGGGCCTTGGTGGTGGAGAGGGTTTCCATGACAGGCTCCAGATAGGAAGACGAAGGCCAGCGCCCAACCCTCTCCGCGGAGGCGGAGAAGATTGGGAGAGCCTGGACCCTTCTTAGAAAACCACGACGCTGCGAATGCTCTCGCCCGCATGCATCAGGTCGAAGCCCTTGTTGATCTCCTCCAGATTCAGCACATGGGTGATCATCGGGTCGATCTCGATCTTGCCGTTCATGTACCAGTCGACGATCTTCGGCACGTCGGTCCGGCCCTTGGCGCCGCCGAACGCGGAGCCCTTCCAGACGCGGCCGGTGACGAGCTGGAACGGGCGCGTCGAGATTTCCTTGCCCGCTTCGGCCACGCCGATGATGATGCTCTCACCCCAGCCGCGGTGGCAGGCTTCCAGCGCGGTGCGCATCACGCCGGTGTTGCCGGTGCAGTCGAAGGTATAGTCGGCGCCGCCATCGGTCAGCGCGACGAGATGCTGGACGAGATCGCCCTCAACCTTGGTCGGGTTGACGAAGTCGGTCATGCCGAAGCGACGGCCCCATTCTTCCTTGGCGTCGTTGATGTCGACACCGATGATCTTGTCGGCGCCGACCATCTTGGCGCCCTGGATCACGTTGAGCCCGATGCCGCCGAGACCGAAGATGATGACGTTGCTGCCGGGGGTGACCTTGGCGGTCTTCACCACCGCGCCAACGCCGGTGGTGACGCCGCAGCCGATATAGCAGCTCTTGTCGAACGGCGCGTCCTCACGGATCTTCGCCACCGCGATCTCGGGCAGCACGGTGAAGTTCGAGAAGGTCGAGCAGCCCATGTAGTGAAAGATCGTCTGGCCCTTGTAGCTGAAGCGGCTGGTGCCATCGGGCATGAGGCCCTTGCCCTGCGTCGCGCGGATCGCGGTGCAAAGGTTGGTCTTGCCGGAAAGGCAGCTTTTGCACTGGCGGCATTCGGGCGTGTAGAGCGGGATCACATGGTCGCCGGGCTTCACGCTGGTCACCCCTGCCCCCACCTCGCGAACGATGCCGGCGCCTTCATGGCCGAGCACGGAGGGGAACAGGCCTTCGCTGTCCAGCCCGTCCAGCGTGTAGGCATCGGTATGGCAGATGCCGGTCGCCATGATCTCCACCAGCACCTCGCCGGGCTTCGGCCCTTCGAGATCGAGTTCGACGATCTCCAGCGGCTTCTTGGCTTCGAATGCTACGGCGGCACGGGTCTTCATCGCAGGGTCTCCCTTGTCTTGGGGCGCCTATGGCACGGCGATCCGCTCTTGTCGCGATTCGGGGACGTCGCCTAGGGACTTGGAGATTGCCAAGGAGATCCCATGACGACGCTGCCCACCCGCACGATCGGCCCGTTCACCGTCTCCGCCATCGGGCTCGGCTGCATGAACCTCAGCCACGCCTATGGCGTGCCGCCCAGCGAAGCGGACGGGATTGCGCTGCTGGAGCATGCGCTGGATCGCGGCATAAGCTTTTTCGATACCGCCGCGGTCTATGGCTTGGGCGGCAATGAGCGGCTGGTCGGCAAGGCGATCATGCATCGCCGGCAATATTTCACGCTTGCCAGCAAGTGCGTGCTCCACGCCGAAGATGGCCCGCGTGGGCTCGACGGATCGCCGGCGATGATTGCGCGCACGCTGGACAATGCGCTGAGCCGGCTGGGCACCGACCATATCGATCTCTACTATCTTCACCGGCTGGACCGCAACGTGCCGATCGAGGAGTCGGTCGGCGCGCTGGTCCGCGCGAAGGAAGCGGGCAAGATCGGGGCCATCGGCCTGTCCGAAATGTCGGCCGCGACGATCCGGCGCGCGCAGGCGGTGCATCCGATCGCCGCAGTGCAGACCGAATACTCGCCGATGGTCCGCAACCCGGAGATCGCGGTACTCGATGCCTGCCGGGAGCTGTGCATCGGCTTCGTCTCGTTCTCTCCCGTCGCACGCGGCCTGCTTGCGGGGGCCGTGCGCGGCGACGATTACGCCGCGGGTGACATCCGCGCCGGCATGCCCCGCTTCACCGGCACCAACCTTGAGCATAACCTGAAGACGGTCGACGCATTCGATGCGCTGGCCGCCGAAGCCGGCATTACCCCGGCGCAGCTCTCGATCGGCTGGGTGCTGGCGCAGGGTGACGACATCGTGCCGATCCCCGGCACCACCAGCATTGCGCATCTCGACGAGGACATCGCTGCCGCGACGATCCCGCTCGCGCCGGACCTGCTCGCCGCAGTCGATGCGCTGTTCGTGCCCGGCGCGATACGCGGCCCGCGCTACAACGCGGCGATGCAGGCTTGGGTGGAAACCGAGACCTATCCCGACGAGGAACTGGCGCCGGTGACGGCCTGAGCGCGCGCGGGGAGCCGGCCATGCATGTCTTCCTCGATTTCGAGGCCTCGTCGCTCGGCAAGCAGGGCGTGCCGATCGAGGTCGCCTGGGTGTTCGAGGACGGGCGAGAGGAAAGCCATCTGATCCGCCCCGCCCCCGGTTGGACCGATTGGTCAGCCGAGGCGGAAGCGATCCACCATATCCCGCGTGCCCTGCTCGCCAGCGACGGCGAGCCGCACGCCATCGTCGCACAGCGGATGGTGGATTGTCTTACCGGACACGACCTCTTCGCGAGCGCCCCCTCGTGGGACGGTAAATGGCTGAGCGCGCTGCTGCGGGGGGCCGGACTGCCGCGCCACACGCTGCGGCTGCGCGCGACCGAGGCGGCGCGCAGGGAGACCGTTGCCGGCATCATCGCCCCGCATGTCGGGGGGGCATCGCTCGACAATCTGGTCGAGGAGATATTGACGCTGCTCGACGTGCGTGCCCGGGACGACGACCCCGCTCACCGCGCACTGCCCGATGCGCGCGTCGAGCAAATTCACTGGCTGGCGGCGCGGGATGCGGCGCTGGCGTTCGTTGCCGGCGGCGGCGGTTCGCGCAGCAGCGACCAGCCCGCCGGCAGATAGTCGGTCGACATGTAGAAATAGAAAGCGCAGCTCTTGTCCGGTCGGTAGCTCGCGCCCTTGACGATCCCCAGCGCGGTGGTGCCGATGAACACCGGCCCGCCGCTGTCACCGCCGCGGCAATGCGGCCCCGCCACCGTCACCCAGGTCGGCAGGCAGGCGCCGCCGCACAATTCGCCGGCGGGTGCGAAATCGACCAGTTCCACCTCGGCGCAGTGATAGCCGGTCTTCTCGCCGCGATGGCAAACGAAATCGCCGGCGCGCGTTGCTTCGCGCGATTGCTGGCCGGTCACCGGGCGCAGCCGGGTACGTGCGGTATCCGCGTAGAAGAGCGGTTGCAGTGGTCCAGGCGCCAGGTGTACCTGCACGTCACGATAGCCCCAGCCCCATTGCGCGACGAAATCGAGCGGCGTCTCGCCGCCGGTGGGATCGAAATGGCTGATCGTGTCGACGCAATGGGCGGCGGTGACTACGCCCTGCTGCGCACCATTGGTGACGACGAAGCCGGTGGTGCAGAGCTTGCGCAGCTTGTCGTCCGGATCCACGCCGATCAGCCGCGATCCACCCTCTACGCTGAGGTTGCGATCCTCGCGATCCTGCAGCCGGATCTGAACGGGCACGCCGGTGATGCCGGCGATCTTGCCGCGCAGTACATCGGCACCGCCCTTGCTGCGCACGACCGACTGGTTGACGACGATGACGAGTTCGCCCGTCCGCGGATCAAGCCCCATCGACGGCGCCACATTGAACAGCGCACGGATTTCCGCCTGGTGCGTCGTCATCGCCCAGACGACCCGGTCACGCGTCGCGCGCGCGCCGGTGCGGAAGATCACCGCCACGTCGAGCCCACCGACATGCAGATGCTCGGGTGCGACCGGCGTTGCGCCGGTGAGATAGACGTTGATGCCGTAGGTAGGGCGATGCTGGATCGAGATGCCGGCGATGCGATCGCGAAACCGTGCCTCAATGCGCTCGGTTGCGGCAACGCTTTCAGTCTGGGCGTGAAGGCGGCGTAACGCAACCTCTGCCGGCACACCGTAAAGCGCGGCATATTCGGCGGCGTCGCGCGCCAACGCCTCTTCGCTGCTCTCGATACGCGCCGCGGGCGGAGGCAAGGTCGCAGGCTGTGCCGGCCGAATTGTAATACGTGGCGCTGGTGCCGGCGGTGCGATCACGGGCGGCGCGGCAGCCATCGTCAACATCGCAAGCAGGCTGGCCAGAATCCGCACGTCTCGAGCCTTAGAACATCGCGGCGCGAATCTGAATATGCCGCTTGCCGCGCCCCGCCAATCCATAGCCGTTGCCTATGACGTGGCATGATCTGACGATTTGATCCTGCAGCCATCCCATGCGAGCGCATGCCGGACAAGAGGAGCGAGAGGTATGGCTGATATCATCACCCGGCGGGGCTTCGTCGGTGGCGCAAGCGCGATGCTGATGGGTGCGTCTGCACGCGACGGTGCGGCCATCCGTCGATTGGCCAAGGCTCGCATCATCGTCGACAATGATTTCGCGGGCGATCCGGACGGGCTGATCGCGCTCGCCCACCAGCTCCTCACCCGCGCCGCCGTCTGCACATTGGTGACGACCTCGCCGCTCGATCCCGAGCTTGCGGCGCTCGGCGGGCTGCCGGCGGGCGCGACGGCGGAGGCGGGACGGGTGGCGGCGCTGGATCTGATCGGCCGGATAGGGCTGGCCAAACCGCCCGCGATCATTGCCGGCAGCGAAAATTTCGGCGCCAATGCCACCTCCCCCGCTGCCGAAGCGATCATTGCCGAGGCGATGCGCGACGACCCGCTGCCGCTCTATCTCACCTGCGGTGGCCCGCTGACCAACCTCGCGCAGGCCTTGCGGGCGCAACCCGCGATTGCGCGCCGGATGACGCTGATCTGGATCGGCGGCGCCGCATTCCCGCAGGGCGGCGCCGAATACAACCTGTCGACAGATCTCGACGCGGCACGCGAGGTGATCGAGCGCAGCACGATCCCGGTCTGGCAGGTGCCCGAACCCGCATATCGGCAGTTCCAGCTCTCCGTCGCCGAGCTGACATCCGTGATCCGGACCATCTCCCCGCTCGGCGCCTGGCTTCACGATCGCTATGCCGCGCTGCCGCCGTTCGTAAGCCTCGGCGGGTCGATCACGCTGGGGGACAGTCCGCTCGTCCTCCTCGGCTCGCTCTCCGCTGACAGCAGCGAGGCGCGCGAACAGCCCGCGCGCCGCATCCTCGACGATGGTCGCTACGCCGCGGACATACCCGGCCGCACATTGCGCGTGTTCGAACGGCTCGATGCGCGGCTGGCGCTGACCGACTTCGTGGCGCTGCTTCGTGAACAGGCGCATTGAACAGGCACCTCGCCTATCGCCCCAAAACCATAACTAGATATATAACACGTTATGGATATAGAATGTGTCGATGGAAGATGTGATTCGGCATTTCGGTCATCTCACGCTCGGTACGCGGCTGAAGCGGCTGGGCGAGCAGCTGCAGCAGCAGACGCAAGAGATCATCGACAGCTTCGGCGTCGAGCTTGCGGTTGCGCATTTCCCGGTGCTGGCCGCGCTCGACCGGCTGGGCTCGACGACCGTCGGCGGCCTCTCGCAGGCGCTGGGGCTCGCGCAGCCGGGCATAACCCGCTCGCTGAGCCGTCTCGAGGCGGACGGATGGGTGGAGACCGAGATTGCCGACGACGACAGGCGCGTGCGCAGGGTGCGGCTGAGCGTGGCAGGCACATCGCTGATCGCGACCGCGAAGCGGGAGATCTGGCCGCTGATCGATGGCGCCGTCGCCGAGGCCGCCGCGTCGGACGAAACCTCGCTGCTGGGGCAACTCCACAGTCTCGAAGCCCAACTGGCGCGCACAAGGCTGTTCGATCGCGCGGAGCGCACACGACCATGACCGCCTCTCACCCGCTCGATCGCCCCATCTGGTCCGCGCTCAACTCGGTCCATGCCCATCTTGCCGAGGGCGGAGAACGGGCCAGGCGCTATCGCAGCGAAATCGGCATCTTCACCGCCGCCGTGGACGAAACCGACGCTTCGCTCGCGGCCCTCGGCGCCTTGCTGCGGCCGGGCGAGAGGACGGTCGCGCTGCAGGTGCCTGAAATCCCTACGCTCGACGGCATCGAGACCGAGCGATCGCACGGCGTGCAAATGTGGCTGCCGCAGCGCATCGAGATTGGCGCCGATCGCACCGACATCATCGCCCTCGACGAACGGCATGTCGATGAGATGTGTGCGCTGGCGTGGGCGACCAATCCGGGGCCGTTCATGCCCGGATCGCTTGCGCTCGGCCGGTTTTTTGGCATTCGTCGTGACGGCCGGCTCGTCGCAATGGCCGGGGAACGCATGGCGACGCCCGATTTCGTCGAGGTCAGCGGCGTGTGCGTGGATCCCGATTTCCGCGGTCACGGCTTCGCCGCCCGGCTCTCCGCCTGCGTCGCCGAAACGATCCAGCAGCGCGGGCGGACGCCCTTCCTCCATGCCTGGCACACCAACTACGGCGCGATCGCGCTCTATCGGAAGCTGGGGTTCGCTCTGCGGCGGGACATCCACATCACCGTCTTCAGCCGCGCCGGTCAGACGCCCAGCCGGTCCAGTTCGGCATCGACCGCGCCGGCATAGCCCGCACCGAACAGCCGCAGATGCACGAGCAGCGGCCAGAGCCGATAGACCGGCAGCCGGTCGCGCCAGCCGGCATCGAGTGCCATCGCCTCGAAGAAGCGCGACGGCGGCTGATCGAACAATGTCAGCATCGCCACATCGACCTCGCGGTCGCCATGGTAGCAGGCAGGGTCGATCAGGCCGCTGATGCGATCGCCGTCGACCAGCACATTGCCGCCCCACAGGTCGCCATGCAGCAGCGACGCCGGTGGTCGTGCGGGCAGATGGTCGCCGATGCCGTCGGCGAGTCGCTCGATCCGGCGGGCAAGCGCGGACGCGATATCCGGCAGGTGGCAGCGTAGCCGGCGATCGGCCCAGAACGCCGGCCAGTCGGCGGACTGCCGGTTCTCGATCGCCACCGGGCCGAAGCGATGATCGCGGTGCCAGCCATAGGCGGCGCCGGTCGCGGCGTGGATCGGCGCCAATGAAGCCGCAAGTCCCTTCCATACCGGGCCAGCCAATCCCCCCTCACTGGGCAGATGCTCGATCAGCAGCAGCGCATCTGAGAAGGCAAGCACCGCCGGGGCGGGGCCGCCGGCTGCCGCGATCGCGGCCAGCATCTCCGCTTCCGCCGCCGCAGTGTCGCCGGCTTTCGCGACAACGCGCCCACCATCTGCCAGGGTGACCAGCCAGACGCCCGAGATATCACCGCCAGCGAGCGGCTGCAGCGCGGTGACGGCACGACCGAGCAGGCACTCGATCGCTACGCGATCAGGATCCCTGGGCGCCGTCATCCAGCCCGCCGCCCAGCGCGCGGACCAGCGCGACATGCGCGCGCATCCGCTGCGCCTGGATCGAGATCGCTGCACGTTCCGCCGCGAGCGCGTCGGTCTGCGCGGTGACGACTTCGAGATAGTCGGAGGCGCCGTCGCGATAGCGGGTCATCGCCAGATCGCGCGTGCGGCCGGCAGCGGCAGCGGCGTCGCGCTGGTCGTCACCCTGCGTCGCGAGATAGCGGTTGGCGGCGATGGCATCCTCGACCTGCCGGAACGCGCCGAGCACGGTCTCGCGATAGCCTGCCGCCTGCTCGTCATAATCGGCGCGCGACAGCGCGACCTGCGCGCGGCGGCGGCCGCCATCGAACAATGTCAGCACGCTGGCGAGCGGCCCGAGACCCCAGAAGGTGCTGGGCGTCGAGAACAGATCGCCGCGCGTCGTCGCCACACCGCCGGACAGGCCGAGCGACAGCGACGGGAACCAGGCCGCGCGGGCTACGCCGATGCGTGCATTGGCCGCGAACATCCGCCGTTCGGCGGCGGCGATATCGGGCCGGCGCTGGAGCAGTTCCGAGGGCGCGCCGGTCATCACCGGTTGCGGCGGCTGCAGCGGCGTGACCGCCGCCGGGATCGAGAAGTCGGAAGCGACCGCCCCGACCAGTGCTGCGATCTCATGCTCCACCGCCGCGCGCTCCTGCGCGACAGCGGAGATTTGAGCGCGCGCGCTCGCCAGCACGCTTTGCGCGCGGTTGACGTCGATCCCGGAGGCGATGCCGCCCTCATGGCGGGTTGCGGTCAGGTCATAGGCGCGGCCGAAGGCCTCGACCGTCTGCTGCAGCAGCGCCGCCTCCGCATCGAGCCCGCGCAACCGAAAATAGGCGTCGGCCACCGAGGCTTGCAGGCTGAGCCGCGCCGCGGCGAGATCGGCACCGCTCGCATCGACATCGGCACGCGCGGCGGAAACGCTGTTGCGGATTCGCCCCCACAGATCGATCTCATAGTCCAGCGTGCCGCCCAACGTGATGCCGGAATAGGTGCGCGGCACGCCGCTGCCACCCAGCCCGTTGCCCGACGCGCGGTTGCGCGACACGTCGCCACCGACATCGATGCGCGGGAACAGGTCCGCGCGCTCATCGCGCGCAATGGCGCGGGCCTGATCGTAACGCGCGAGCGCCGCCGCCAAGGTGGGGCTGGCGGTCTCGGCACGCCGTTCGAGATCGTCCAGCACCGGATCGCCGAAGCTGCCCCACCACGCCGCACGCGGTGCCGCGTCCATCGGCGCCGCCGCGACCCAGCCGGCAACTTCCTTATAGACCGCGGGCGCTGCTGTTTCGGGGGGGCGATAGTCCGGCGCCATCGAACAGGCAGCGGTGAGCGACAGCGCGGTCGCGGCGAGCAACCCGCGGGCAGCCATGGAGACCTGCATCACGGCGATCCTTACTTGGCCTTGGCCGGCGCCGCGACCTTCACGACGTCACCGGTACGGATCGCGTCGGGCGGGGTATCGATCACGCGGTCCCCCGCAGCCAGGCCGGTCGCGACCTCGACGACATTGCCCTCGTCACGCGAGATGGTGATCGGCTTCACCGTCACCCGGCCATCGCCGCCCACCACAGCGACCGTCGGGCCGCTGTTGCTGTAAAGCACCGCGCTGCCGGGCAGGCGCATGCCGCCGGTGGTCGGCACGTCGAAGCGCACCTGCGCGAAGGCGCCGGGCTTGAGCGCGCCGTCGCGATTGTCCGCCTGCAGCTCGACCAGCACCGCGCCCGACTGCGCATCGACCGCGCCGGCGCTGCGGGTGACCGTGGCCGCGAACTCGCGGCCGGCATATTCGGGCAAGGTCAGCTTGGCGGTAATGCCTTGGCGGATCTGCGCGGAATAGACCTGCGGTACGCGCACGTAGATGCGCATGCGGTGCGTGTCCGACACGGTAAACAGCGGCTGCGCCGCCGCATTGCCGGATACGACGAGCGCGCCGAGCTGCGCCGAGCGGCTGGTGACGACGCCGTCGAACGGCGCGGACAGGCGGGTGAAGCCCTGCAGCGCCTGCAGCCGCCGGACATTAGCAAGCTGCGCATTGGCGAGCGCTGTGCGCGCGGCGAGATCGCCGTTCTTCTCATCGGATTCTTGCTGCGACACCGCATCCTTGGCGAGCATCGTCGACCAGCGTTGCGCCGTAGTCGCCGCCAACCGCTGGTTGGCGAGCGCGGTCTGATAGTCCGCCTTCGCCTGCGCCAGTTGCTGGTCGAGTTCGGGCGCATCGAGGATGGCCAGCGTCTGTCCCGAGCGGACATTGTCGCCGATATCGGCCACCCAGCGGCGGACATAGCCGTTGGTGCGCGCGAAGATCGCCGCGCTGTTGAATGCCTGCACATTGCCCGGCAGCACCAGCGGGCTGCCATTGCCGCCGGTTTCCGGTTTGATGACCGCGACGGTCGGCACGGACGCGTCCGCCGCCGTCGCGGCCAGATCCGCCGCATCGCCGTTGCGGCTGGCGATGCCGAGACCGACGACGATGGCGGCCGCGAGCACCGCGCCGATGCCGGCGCGCTTCAGCGTCTTGTTGCTCGGGCCGGCGGACGCCTGGGCCGATGCCTCGGCGCTGGCTGCGGGGTTGTGTGCGGGATCAAGCATGGGCGGGTTTCATTTCCATCGAGGCCGCGTTGGCGGCACGCTTGCGGTGGACGTAGGAAAAGACGGTAGGCACGAAGAACAATGTCGCGATCGTCGCCGCGATCAGGCCGCCGACAACCGCGCGGCCGAGCGGGGCGTTCTGTTCACCCCCCTCGCCCATGCCGAACGCCATCGGCGCCATGCCGATGATCATCGCGAGCGCGGTCATCAGCACCGGTCGGAAGCGGACGGCACCGGCCGAAAGCGCCGCCTCGGTCGCGTCGCCCAGCTTCTCGAGCTGTTCGCGCGCGAAGCTCACGACAAGGATCGAGTTGGCGGTCGCCACGCCCATACACATGATCGCGCCCGTCAGCGCGGGCACCGACAGCGGCGTGCTCGACGTGAACAGCATCCAGACGATGCCGGCCAAAGCCGCGGGCAGCGCGGTGATGATGACGAACGGATCGACCCAGCTCTGGAAGTTGACGACGATCAGCAGGTAGATCAGCACCACCGCGCCCAGCAGGCCCCAGCCGAGACCTGAGAAGGCGGTGTTCATCGTCTGGTACTGGCCGCGCAACGTGACCGTGGTCGTCTTGGGCTTCTCATTCTCCAGCGACTTGATCGCTGCTTCGATATCGCCCGCCACCGCGCCGAGATCGCGCCCTTGCACGGTGCCGTACAGATTGATGACCGGCTGAATGTTGTAGTGGCTGACCACCGGCACCGTCGAGGTGCGGGAGACGCCGGCAAGTCCGCCCAGCAGCTGGGACGAGCCGCCCGTGTTGTTCGACACCGGCACATTCTCCAGCGCGCTCACCGAATCGACCAGATATTCCGGCGCCTGCGCCACCACCGGATAGGACACGCCATTGTCCGGATTGACGAAGAACACCGGCGCGGTCTGCGAGGTGCCGGCGAGCGAGCTCGCCAGGCTGGTGGTCACATCGCGCTCGGTCAGGCCATATTGACCCGCGCGCGAGCGATCGACATCGACGCTGAGCTGCGGCGCGCTTGCGGGCTGCTGGATACGCGCATCGGCAAGGCCCGAGATGGTCGAGATCTTGCGCAGCAGCTTTTCGGCATAGGCGCGGTTCCCGGCAGCATCCTTGCCGGTCACCTGGATGTCGATCGGTGCGGGGGCGCCGAAGTTCAGGATCTGGCTGGTGATGTCAGCGGGCAGGAAGGCGAAACTCATGCCCGGAAAGCGACGTGGCAGTTCGCGGCGCAAGGTCGCGACATGCCCCGCGGTCGGCTCATGCCCATGCTTCAGCGTGATCAGGATGTCGCCATCCTGCGGGCCGATCGTGCCGGTGTTCGAATAGACCGTGCTGATCGCGCTGACCGGCAGGCCGATATTGTCGGTCACCGATTCCAGTTCGCCTTCCGGGATCATCTCGCGGATTGCGCGACCGACTTTGTCGAAGCGCGCCGCTGTATCCTCCAGCCGCGATCCGACCGGCGCGCGCACATGCATCGCGATTTGGCCGCCATCGACGTCTGGGAAGAAATTGCTGCCGAGGAAGGGCAGCAAGCCGAACGAGATAAGGACCACTGCCATGAAGCCGAGCATGAACGGCTTGCGCGCATGGAGCGCACGGTTGAGCAGGCCGACATAGCCGCTGCGGATCCGTTCGAAGCGATGTTCGAAGCCGCGCTGGAAGCGCACCAGCGGATTGCGCGAGATCGCGGTGCCGGCAAGATGCTCATCCTCGCCCTGCTGGTGCGGCTTCAGCAGATACATTGCCAACGTCGGCACCAGCGTGCGCGACAGGATGAAGGAGGCGATCATCGCGAACACGACGGACAGCGCCATCGGCACGAACAGATAGCCCGACACGCCCGGCAGGAAGAACATCGGCACGAACACGATGCAGATGCACAGCAGGGAAACGAAGGCGGGCACCACGATCTGCTGGGCGCCGTCGAGGATCGCCTCGATCACGCCCTTGCCCTGTTCGAGGTGCCAGTTGATGTTCTCGATCGTCACCGTCGCATCGTCGACGAGGATGCCAACCGCGAGCGCTAGCCCACCCAATGTCATCACGTTCAGCGTCTGCCCAAACGCAGCCAGCGCGGCGATCGCGGCAAGGATGGCGAGCGGGATCGACAGCGCGATGATCACCGTCGAGCGCCATGAACCGAGGAACAGCAGGATCATCAGCGAGGTCAGCGCGGCGGCGATCAGGCCCTCATGGATGACGCCCTCGACCGCGGCCTCGACGAACAGCGACTGGTCACCAATCGGATCGATCTTGAGCGTGTCGGGCAAGCCCGCCTGGATGCGCGGCAAAGCCTGCTTCACGCCCTCGACGATCGACAAGGTCGAGGTGCTGCCATTCTTGAGCACGGTGAGCAGCGCGGCGCGCGTGCCGTTGACGTGGACGACGTTCTGCTGCGGCGCCGACCCGTCGCGCACATAGGCGACGTCGCGCATGTAGATGGTCGCACCGTTGACCACCTTCACCGGCAGGTCATTGAGTGCGGCGATCGAGTCCGGCGCGTTGTTAAGGCGGACGCTGTACTGCAGCGAGCCGATCTTGACGAAGCCGGCCGGGTTGATCTGGTTCTGCGCGGCGATCGCATTGCCGACATCCTGCGCCGACAACCCCTTTGACTGGAGCGCGAGCGGGTTAAGATCGATCTGCACCTGGCGCTGCCGCCCGCCCGACGGAAAGGGCATGGCAAGGCCGGGAACGCTGGTGAGCTGCGGGCGGATCTGGTTCTGCCCCGTATCGAACAATTGCTGCTCGCTCAGCCCCCTGCCCGACAGCGCAAGCTGCAGGATCGGCACGGTGGACGCATTGTAGTTGATGATCAGCGGCGGGTTCACGCCCGGCGGCATCTGGCGCAGGATGGTCTGCGAGATCGACGTGACCTGCGCGGTCGCGGTGCGGATGTCGACGCCCGGCTGGAAGTAGATCTTGACGATGCCGACGCCCTGCAGCGACGTACTCTCGATATGCTCGACATCGTTGACCGTCGTGGTCAGCACGCGCTCGTACGGCGTGATGATGCGCGCGCCCATATCCTCCGGCGGCAGGCCGGCATAAGTCCAGGCGACCGCGATCACCGGAATGCGGATCGGCGGAAAGATATCCACCGGCGTACGCACCGCGGCCATCACGCCGACGACGGCGATCAGGATCGCCATGACGATGAAGGTGAGCGGTCTTTGCAGCGCTACCTTGACGACCCCGAGCATTCGTTACTCCACAGACGAGAACGGGCGCCCACGCGGGGGCGCCTGCTTGCTAACCAGCCGTTCCTCTCCACTTATGTCATTGATCGTGCAGCGCGGCGAACCGCGAGCCGAATGCGTTCCGAATTGGAACCTATTTTAGATGCACGTTCATCCGTTAGCGGTCTAATATATAATACGCCTCGATCCATACACAGAAAGACATAATCCATGGAGTTGCGCCACCTGCGATATGCGATCTGCGTTGCGGATGAGATGCATTTCGGCCGCGCCGCCGCGCGCCTCGGCATTTCACAGCCGCCGCTAAGCCAGCAGATTCGCGCGCTGGAGGAAGAACTGGGCGTCGACCTGTTCGAGCGCACCAGCCGGCGCGTGCTGCTGACCGAGCCGGGGCGGCGGTTCGTTGAGGAGGCGCGCAAGGCGGTGGCACAAGTGGAGCATGCCGCCGATCAGGCACGGCGCGCTGCGAGTGGCGAGATCGGCACGTTGGCGGTGGGCGTCGTCGCCTCGGCGCCACTGATCGAGGCGGTCGCCAGCGCCTTCCGCGCGTTTCGCGAGAAGCATCCGCGTATCCGGCTGGCGCTGCGCGAACTCAATATCGAGGACCAGATGGATGCGCTGGTCGGCGGCCAGCTCGACATTGCCTTCGTCCGTGGGCTGGACATGCCAGTGCTGGCGGACGGATTGTCGGCACGGATGCTGATCGAGGAAGATCTGATCGTCGCCGTGCGCGACGATCATCCGCTCGCCGAACGCCCCCTGCTCTCGGTCGCCGACCTCGCCGACCAGCCTTTCGTGCTTTACGAGCGCGCGCTGGGCGCCGGCTTCAACGATCATATCGCCACGCTATGCCGCGCCGCCGGCTTCACCCCCAATGTGATCCAGGAAACCGGCGGCCTGGCGACGCTGCTCGGGCTGGTTTCCGCCGGCTTCGGCGTGACGGTGATCGCCCGATCGCTCGCCGCGATCCATATCGATGGTCTCGCCTATCGCCCGCTGAAGGATGCCGATGCGATCAGCCGGCTGTGGATCGTCACGCATGACACGCCATCGGTGTGCTGCCGCCGGTTCCTCGACATCCTCGAAGGCTGCAGCGCCCGCAAGCTCGCGCAGCAGGCGGCACTGGCCTCATGAGCGCCCCCGGCGATCCCGTCGATGAAACAGGCACGCTGGTGCGCGACGGCGGCGGCTTCGTGCTGCGGCGCGATCGCGGCGGCCGCTGGCACCTCAACCTCCATCGCGTGCCGGTGGATCATGTCGAGAAACGCGTCCGCGTCGTCGGCGTGATGGCGGGCGCGGATCTTGTCGATGTCGAAGGCGTTGCGCCGGCGGAGGATGCCGCCGGCTCGCGCTAATCCCGGCTCAGCGCTGGCGCGCCGGATTGCCCGCGACGGTGGCGCCGGCCGGCACGTCGCGCGTCACCACGCTGCCCGCGCCGACGATCGCATCGTCGCCCACCGTCACGCCTGGCAGGATCAGCGCGCCGCCGCCGATCCACACATTGCGCCCGATCGTGATCGGCCGACCCGATTCCAGCCCGGTCGCGCGTTCGGCGGGATCGCGGGGATGGTCGGCAGTGAGGATCTGCACACCGGGCCCGATCTGCGTGCCGTTTCCGATCACCACTTTCACCACATCGAGGATGATGCAGTTGAAGTTGAGGAACACACCGCTGCCGAGATGAATGTTGTAGCCATAGTCGCAATGGAAGGGCGGCCGCACCACGACCCCGGCGCCCACCGACCCCAGCCCTTCCCGCAGCAATGCCTCACGCGTTGCGACGGGCAAGGTCGAGGCGGCGTTGTAACGCTCGGCCCATTCCAGCGCGGCCTGATGATCGGCGATGATCTCGGGATCGCTCGCATGGTAGAGATCGCCATTCAGCATGCGCTGCTTCTGCGTCGGCTCGGTCACAGTCCATCTCCTCGATCGGAGGTGCCGGGTGGCAGGCGAGGCCGTCCGGCGCAAGACGCCACCTCGGGCCAGCCGCGGGCTGTGCTCTGCGGCATGACATCCCACAGCAGCGCGGATCGTTTGATCGAACGATCACATGACCTGCCCGCAGGCTCACTGCTGTATACACCGCGCGCCATGCAGCGGGAGTGGCTTCACGCTATCCCCAAGACCCCAAGCGTCGGCGCCCGCATAATTTTGACACTTCGCTTGCTGATCTGACGGGCCTTTTCCGCCTGGAAGACCTTCACACGCCCTTCCCCCGCAGCCAAGCCCCGCCCGCTCCCGCAAGCGGGAGGGGGACTGATCAACTCCGGTACTGCGCCACGATCTCCTCGATCGCCGGCTTTACATCCTGCCGCCGATATCCCAGCAATTCCGCCACCTTCGGGTCAGTCTCGTAGAACAGTGAATTGCCGCGCCCGAAGAACAGCGCGCCATCGGGCAGCATCGGATGCTCCTCGTCGCGCACCGGTGGCTTGGCACGGCCGACACCTTCGAAGAAGGCGCCGAAATAATCCTGGAAGCTCAAATTCTCGTCGCCGACCAGATAGGAGGCGCCAGGTTCGCCCCGTTCAAGCGCACCCTCGATCGCCTCGGCGAGCGATTGGGTGGAGATGAAGTTGGTGCCGCCGGGCGGAGTGAATTCGGGCATCGGCGCGAACTTGCCCTCGGCATATTGGGTGTAGGCCGCGAACATCGGCAGGGTCAGCCCCGGCACCGCGCCGACCACGAACGGCGCGTTCACGCTCATCGCGGCGAAATTCTCGTCGGCCAGCGCCGCCACGCCGTCATCCGACTCCTTGCGTGAGCGGACATAGGCGTTGGTCGGCACCAGTTCGGGGGCCGCCTGCGGATAGAAGCTGCCGACATTCACCGCGCGACGGATGCCCGCTTCCTTCGCCGCCGCGAAGAAGCGCGGCACGCCGACCGAATTGGCGTCATGCCAATAGCTGTCGTCGATATCCTGCGGCTTGTGGCGCACATCATTGCCAGCGGCGAACACCAGCGCATCGAACTGGCCGAGCGCTGCGCGATCGAACTCCATGTTGATATAATCGACGCGCAGGAAGGGCAGGTCGCCAAGCGGCGTGCCGGGGGCCGGCGGGGTGCGGCCGGCAATCGTCACATCGTGCCCCTTGCTCTTGAGATGGAGCGCAGCGCGGCCACCGATCATGCCGGCGCCGCCAACGACGAGTATCTTCATGGGTTCGCCCCTTTGCGTCAGAAGTTGAGGCCGTTGCCCGACAGCACCGGCAAGTTGGTCCACACGTCGCGCGGGTCTCGGTACCAGCCCGCGGCTGCCAGCGCGCCGCCATCGATGTGCAGCGCCGTCCCCGTGATCCACGCCGCCTGATCGCTGGCGAGGAAGAGGATGCCGGAAGCCATGTCCGCCGGCGTGCCGAAGCGGCCCAGCGGGATCCAGCGCGGGATATGGTCGCGATGCTCCTCGGGCACCATCAGCGACACTGGCACCTGCGGCGTATCCGTGGTTTCCGGCGCGATCAGGTTCACGCGGATGCCGCACGGTCCGAGTTCCAGCGCGAGGCTCTTGGTGAAGCCGGTCAACGCGGCCTTGCACGCGGCATAGACCACGCAATTTGGAATGCCGCGAAATCCCTCGATCGAGGAGACCGAAACGATGCTGCCGCCCGCCCCCTTCTTACGCAGCAGCGGGATCATCGCGTGCGTTACGCTGAACACCTGGCCAAGATTGGTCGCATAGAGCCGGTGGATCTCCTCGGCCGTCAGTGCCTCGAACGGCTTGGCCAGCATCAGGAAATCGCCGACATTGTTGACGAGCACATCAAGGCCGCCGAACCGCGCCTCGATGGCATCGGCAAGACCCGCGACCACTGCGGGATCGGTCACGTCGCCGGTCACGACCAGCGCCTCGTCGCCCAGCGCCGCCTGCGCGTCTGCAGCGCGATCGGCATCGATCTCGACAATCGCCAGCTTGGCCCCGGCCCGCGTGAACGCTTCGGCGGCCGCCCGGCCGATGCCGGCACCTCCGCCCGTCACGAGCACGATCTTGCCGTTGAAATCGAACATCTTCGCCTCTCCGCCCGCTTCCGGTCTGCCGCCGACGCGACTTACGCCTATCGCGATGGCGCACCAACATCAACAGTCATAAACGCATTTGGCACATTCATAGCCAATTATGTTTGCATTTGCGTTTTTGATTCGTCACGATGCTGCGAAACAGCAAGTCAGGAGGGGAATCAGCATGCAGGCGCAGACCATGCAGGCAATGGCGCTCGACCGCTTCGGCGGGCCCGAGGTGCTGGCGCTCGCCACGCTCGAGCGGCCGCGCGCTGCTCCGGGTCAGGTGATCGTCCAGGTCGCCTATGCCGGGGTCAATCCGGCCGACTGGAAAGCGCGCGAAGGCTGGCTGTCGCGCTATTTCGACTATCATTTCCCCTTCGTCGTCGGCTTCGATGCCGCCGGCATCGTTGCCGAGGTGGGCGACGGCGTGACCGGCCTTGCGCCGGGCGACCGCGTCGTCACCGCATCCAACCAGGGCAAAGGTGAGCGCGGTAGCTATGCGCAATATGTCGCATCGGATCGCGAGCGCGTCGTGAAGCTGCCCGACAATGTCGGCCTGCGCGACGCAGCGGCATTGCCGACCGCCGCCATCACCGCTTGGGAAGCCGTGTTCGACGTCGGCGGCACGCAGGCTGGATCGACCGTGCTGGTCAATGGCGGCGCGGGCGGCACCGGCGGCTATGCGATACAGCTCGCGCGGATGGCGGGCGCCCGGGTGGCCGCCACCTGCGGGCCGATCAATCTTGACTATGTCCGGTCGCTGGGCGCCGAGCTGGCGATCGATTACCGGCAGGGCGGCGTCCAGGAAGCCGTCGCAGAATGGGCGCCGGAGGGCGTCGATCTCGTCGTCGATACGGTCGGCCAAGGCAGCCTGCTCGATGCGGTCGAGATGGTCCGCCCCGGCGGAATCATCGCGCCGATCGCCACATTGATCGCCGACGAACCGAAGTTCGATGCAGCCCGCGCCGCCGAGCGCGGCGTCCACATCATCCCGACCATCGCCGATTTCGCGCACCAGGAGCGGCAGTTGAATGCGCTGGTCGAAGCACTGGCGGCCGGCCGGATCCATACGCCCGAGCTGACCATATTGCCGCTCAACGAAGCCGGCGAGGCGCATCGTCGCGTTGCTGCCGGCCATGTCCGCGGCAAGATCCTGCTCGCGGTGGACGAGGCGCTGGCATGATCTGGATCGTCGACGAGGTCGAGACGAAACCGGGCATGGGGGCGGCCTTCCTCGACGCCTATCTCACCCGCTACGCGCCGGGCAACACCGCGCGGGGGTTGCGGCTGGCGCACCGGATGGTCGAGCCGGCAATGTGGCTGGACGACGCCCCCAACCGGCTGCTGCTGGTTTGGGAGGCGGATGATGCCGGCGCGGTGTGGGCGGCCAAGCACCAGGCGCGCGGCGACGCCGCGGTCGACGCATGGTGGAACGAGGAGGCGCCGTTCTTCCTGCTGTCGCGCCGCCGCGCCACATTGGCGGGCGCGGACGAACTGGAGGCACTGGCCAATGTATAGTCGCCTGATCGTCCTCACCTTCGCCGACGATGCCCGCGCCGGAGCGATGGCGAGCATCGCCGCCGCCACCGAGGCGCTGGACGCCGAATCGCGCCTGTTCGCCCCGACCCTGCCCGGCGTCTACAATGGTGGTGACGCGTTGTGGCGCGTGACCTTTGCGGACAGGGCCGCCTGCGACGCCGCGATGGCGAGCCCGGCCTGGGCGTCCGCGGCCGAATTGCTCGCCGACCCGTCGATCACCGTGCATCAGGACAGCGTCGGCTTCGAATGCGGCGCGATCGGCGGGCCGACCGATGGCGGCGGCCTCTATCGCGTCGCCCTGTTCCGCGCGAGCATTCGCCCCGATGCCGAACGGCTGGCGGCATTCGCCGCGCAGACCGCAAGCCTGCCGCGCCACATCCGCACGATCCGACGCTGGCAGATCGCCTATACCGACGAGGCGGCCGGGCTCCACGCTTGGACGCATGTGTGGGAGCAGGAATATGCCGACCGCGCCGGGCTTGAGGGCACCTACATGCTCCATCCAGCGCATTGGGCGCATGTCGAGCGCTGGTTCGATCCCGAATATGTCGAGCATCTCGTCCATCCGCTGCTGGTCCACAGCTTCTGCACCATCGACCGGCCGGTGATCGTCGGATGAGCGCGATCGCTGCCCCCAACCACCCGCTCGCGGTGCGCATGGCCGCGATCGCCTTCGTTGCGCAGAATGCCGGCGTCGGATTCATGTTCGGCTCGTTCGGACTGTTGCTGGAGCCGGTGGAAGCCAAGCTCGGCATCGCCCGCGATACCAGTTCGCTCGGCATGGCGCTGGTGATGCTGGGCATGGCGCTGTGCGCGCCGCTGGTAGGCGCGCTCTCCGCACGATTTTCGCTGCGCACGCTGATGATGGCGGGCGCGGTGATGAGCGCGTCGGGCTATGTGTTGCTCGCGGTAGCGAGTTCAGTCGCCGCCTATCTCGCCGCCTATGGCCTGCTGATCGGCCCCGGCCTCGCACTAGTGGCGACGGTGAGCCCGGCGACACTGGTGACGCGCTGGTTCGACCAAGGCCGTGGCCGCGCGCTGGGCCTCGTTCATATGCCGATCCTCGTTGCGGCAATGCCGCTCGCCTGTGCGGCTGTGTTGGCGTCG
Organism: Sphingomonas zeicaulis; assembly: GCF_050433225.1. NCBI lineage: Bacteria > Pseudomonadati > Pseudomonadota > Alphaproteobacteria > Sphingomonadales > Sphingomonadaceae > Sphingomonas > Sphingomonas zeicaulis. The sequence goes on from NZ_JBNPXQ010000003.1 coordinate 401,239, forward strand.
GCAGGGCTGGCGGCGACCTATCTGATGCTCGCCGGCGGCATGGCGCTGTTGCTGCTGCCGCTGCTCGCGGTAGTCGATCGGCCGCCCGTGGTGGCGGACCCGGCTGCACAGGATCCCAGCGCCGGCGGGCTTTCGGAAAAGGCGCTGCTCCGGCAGCCGAGCTTCTGGGCGCTGACATTGGCGGCAGCCGCGATCAGCACCGGCGGCACATTGCTCGTCACCCACCTTGCGCCGATGGTCGGTGGCTGGGGGTTCGACGTCGCCGAGGGCGCGACATTGCTCTCGGTGATGGCGCTGGCGGGCATCGCCGGCTCGCTGCTGTTCGGCTGGGTTGCCGACCGGATGGGCGGCGCGATCGCGCTGGCGGTCAATTGCGTCAACCAGGGTTTGTTGTGGGCGGTGCTGCTGCTCAAGCCCAACTTCCCGATCATGCTGGTCGTTATCGCGCTGATCGGCGTCCATGCAGCGGCAATCACCGCCACCTTCGGCCTCGCCCTCTCGCAACGCTTCGGCGCGGCAAGCTTCGGGCGGGCATTCGGCCTGTCGAGCCTGCTGACCTTGCCATTCCTCGTCGCGGGCGTACCGGTCGGCGCGTGGTTCTACGTCAACACCGGCAGCTATGCAGGTGCGATCATGACACAGATCGGCTTCTATGCGGTGGGGGCTGTCGCCGCGATCGCCACTGCGCGGACACGCGCCGCATAAACAAGTGCGGACGCGCGCCGCATAAACAAAACGGGCCGGGGTTGCCCCCGGCCCGTTTCATGTTCGCTTGGGAGTCGCGATCAGGCCGTCGCAACCTCGGCGACGTCGACCTTGACGCCCGGCCCCATCGAGCTGCTCAGCGCAACCTTGCGCAGATACTTGCCCTTGGCGCCCGTCGGCTTGGCCTTGACCACCGCATCGACCAGCGCATCGAAGTTCGCGCGCAGATCTTCCGCCGGGAACGACGCCTTGCCGATGCCCGAGTGAATGATACCGGCCTTTTCGACGCGATATTCGACCTGGCCGCCCTTGGCCGCCTTGACCGCCTCACCGACGTTCATCGTGACGGTGCCGAGCTTCGGGTTCGGCATCAGGCCCTTCGGGCCCAGGATCTTGCCGAGACGGCCGACCAGGCCCATCATGTCCGGAGTCGCGATGCAGCGATCGAACTCGATCTTGCCGCCCTGCACGATCTCGAGCAGGTCTTCCGCGCCGACCACGTCGGCACCGGCTGCGGTCGCTTCCTCGGCCTTCGCGCCGCGGGCGAACACGCCGACGCGCACGGTCTTGCCGGTGCCCTTGGGCAGCGTCACCACGCCGCGGACCATCTGGTCGGCGTGACGCGGATCGACACCCAAGTTGAGCGCGACTTCGACGGTCTCGTCGAACTTGGCAGTGGCGTTGGTCTTCACCAGCGCGATCGCCTCATCGACGCCATACAGCTTCTCGCGGTCGACCGCGGACGCCATGATCTTCGCCTTCTTCGTCAGCTTGGTCATGGAATCAGCCCTCCACCACTTCGAGGCCCATCGCGCGGGCGCTGCCTTCGATGATGCGGGTCGCCGCGTCGATGTCGTTGGCGTTCAGATCCTTGAACTTCAGCTCGGCGATCTCGGTGAGCTTCGAACGCGCGATCTTTCCGGCGGAAACCTTGCCCGGCTCCTTCGAGCCCGCCTTCAGGTTCGCCGCCTTCTTGATCAGGAACGACGCCGGCGGCGTCTTGGTCTCGAACGAGAAGCTGCGATCCGCATAGACGGTGATCACCGTGGGGATCGGCGCGCCCTTTTCGAGGTCGTTCGTCGCCGCGTTGAACGCCTTGCAGAACTCCATGATGTTGACGCCGCGCTGACCCAGCGCCGGACCGATCGGCGGCGAAGGATTGGCGGAGCCAGCCTTCACCTGGAGCTTGATATAGCCCGTAATCTTCTTTGCCATTTTACCTACTCACTCTGTTTCAAGCTTAGCGGTCCATCCGCGGGCCCGAAGGCCCGCTCCCGCCAGGTTTCCCGGTTTCAGCCGGAAACTTTCAAAAATATGCTCGTTCGCTGGGAAGCACACCTTACTTGGCGCGCTCGACCTGCTCGAACTCGAGCTCGACCGGGGTGGCGCGACCAAAGATCGACACCGAAACCTTCACGCGGCTGCGATCGAAATCCAGTTCCTCGACCACACCATTGAAGCTGGCGAACGGCCCGTCGAGCACCTTGACCGAATCGCCGATCTCGTAATCGACCTTGATCTTGGTCTTCGGCGCGGCGGCCGCTTCCTCCTTGGTGTTGAGGATGCGCGCGGCCTCGGCCTCGCTGATTGGCTGCGGCTTGCCGCTCGATCCCAAGAAGCCGGTGACCTTCGGCGTGTTCTTCACGAGATGGTAGACATCGTCGTTCATCTCGAGCTTCGCCAGCACATAGCCGGGGAAGAACTTGCGTTCCGACTGCACCTTCTTGCCGCGGCGAACCTCGGTCACGGTCTCGGTCGGCACTTCGACCGAATCGACCAGCGCCTCGAGACCCATGCGCGCCGCTTCGGCCACGATCGAATCGCGAACCTTGTTCTCGAAGCCGGAATAGGCGTGGATGATGTACCAGCGCGACATGCTCGTTCCTGAAATCCTTGTGCTCAGCCAGCGACCAGATCGACCAGCGCCTTCATGACGAAGCCGAACAGCCGATCCACGCCGAAGAAGAAGACGCCCAGCAGCGTCGTCATGATAACGACCATCACCGCGGTCAAAGCCGTCTCGCGGCCCGTCGGCCAGACGACCTTAGCCGTCTCCGCCTTGACCTGGTTCACGAACTGACCGGGATTAAACTTCGCCACCGAAACCGTTCCTTGCCAAACGCAAATACGAGGCCACCGGCAGCCTATCCGGTCCTTCGACCGGAGCCGCCCTGACCTCGTCATCTCTCTGCCCTGCAACCTAGGTCAACATCCCCGACCTCGCAAGGTGGGGGCCGCCGATCGGCTGCAGGCCATGACTGGCAGGAGTGGAGGGACTCGAACCCACGGCCCTCGGTTTTGGAGACCGATGCTCTACCAACTGAGCTACACTCCTCCGTGTCACGGAAGAGGGTGCGCCTTAGCGGGCGCGATCACGGTGCGCAAGGCGCGTTTTACAAACCGGTCAGATAGATGATGATCTGCGCGGCCAGATAAATGGTCACGATCGCCAAGGCGATCGAGCAGGTGTTGTTCGCAAGTCCATCAAGCTTCGTGAACATCGTTGGCATCCTCTTCCCCCCAAAAACGGCGCCGGATTTGAAGGTTTCACCTTTTCCGATCTTCCGCAAGAGGCAGGTTTGCACGATTCGCGCGGCTCGTCCAGCAAATGGGCGCGCATATTGATCCCAACACCCCCTACCCAGCGACCACACGCGCAAAAACGCCGTCATTTCAACGAGCAACATGCGATTCGCTCGCAATTTCACAAATTTGTCGCATGCGAAACGCCGCCCCGCGCAACGAGGCGCGGAGCGGCGAAAAGAGTCTTCGTCCAGCGTGTGACGGAGCCGGTCCGCAAGCCGGCATCACCGCGTCAGGCGGCCAGATCGTAGGGCTGGATCTCGCCGGAAAGGTAGAGGTTGCGCGCCTTGGCGCGGCTGAGCTTGCCTGAGCTGGTGCGCGGCAGGGTACGCGGTGGCACCAGTTCGACGACGCAGTTCATGCCCGTGATCGAACGGACCCGCTCGCGGATCTCGTCACGCAGGCGGGCGCGTTCTTCCACGTCGGACGTGCGGCATTGCACCAGCACCGCCGGCGTTTCCTCACCGCCTGGCGTGGTGATCGCGAAGGCGGCGATATCGCCCGCCTTGAAACCGGGCAGTTGCTCCACCGCCCATTCAATGTCCTGCGGCCAGTGATTCTTGCCGTTGACGATGATCATGTCCTTGGCGCGGCCGACGATATAGACATAGCCATCCGACAGATAACCCATATCGCCGGTGTCCAGCCAGCCATCGACCAGGCAGGCCGCGGTCGCCTCGGGGTCGCGGAAATAGCCTTCCATCACAGAACCGCCGCTGCACCACACCTTGCCGATCGCGCGATCCGGCAGCGGGGTGCCGTCTTCCTCGCGGATCTCCACGGTCATGCCGCGCGCGGGCTTGCCGCAATTGACGATGGCGCGGAAACGCTGCGGCCGATCCTCATGCCCGGCGGCACCCGACAGCTCGGTCTCTGCGACCAGCTCGACGACGATCCCCTCGCCCGGCGGCATGATTGAAACTGCCAGCGTCGCTTCGGCGAGACCGTAGCTCGGCAGGAAGGCGGAAGCCTTGAAGCCGGCATCGGCATAGGCATCGACAAACGCCTGCATAACATCCGGCCGGATCATGTCGGCGCCGTTGCCCGCCACCCGCCAGCGCGACAGATCGAACCGATCGGCGATGTTGGTCTGGCTGGAGATGCGGCGCGCGCAGATGTCATAGCCGAAGGTCGGCGAATAGCTGAGCGTCGTGCCCTTGTTGCGGGTGATCAGATCGAGCCATGCCAGCGGACGGCGGGCGAAATCCTCGGTCTTGAGATAGTCGGCGGACACCTGGTTGGCGACCGGCGAGAGCAGGCAGCCGACCAGTCCCATGTCATGGTACCAGGGCAGCCACGAGACGCAGCGATCACCCTCGCGCACTTCCATCCCGTGCGAATGCGCCGCGAGATTTTCGAGCAGCGCGCTGTGCGACACCGCCACGCCATGCGGGAAGCGCGTCGAGCCGCTGGAATATTGCAGATAGGCGATATCGCTGGATTGCGGCTGCGCCAGCGGCGCTTCGGGCGCATCGCGCTCGGCGAACGCCTCATAGGCATGGCCTTCCACGCCCGCGGACTCGGCCGCGACCGAAGCCATCGCCGCAAGCTCCTGTGGGAACAGCAGCATGCGCGCGTCGGAACTGCCGAGCTGCAGCTTGAGCTGATCGACATAGGCATCGCGACCGCCGAAGCTGGTCGGCAATGGCAGCGGCACCGGCCAGGCGCCGGCATAGACCGCGCCGAAGAAGGCAGCGGCGAATTCGGGCGCGGTCTCGGCAACCAGCGCGATGCGGTCGCCCGGCACGATGCCGTGCGCGATCAGCCGATAGGCGTGCGCGATCGCATCCGCGCGCAATTCGCTATATGGATAGGGCCGCTTGAGCCCGCCGCGCGCGTCATGGAAATTGAGCCCGCGGACGCCCTGGGCGGCATAATCCAGCGCCTCGCCAAGCGTGGCGAAGTCAGAGAAGCGGCGCGCAAGCGCGTCGTCGGTGGGCGTGTGCGACAAGGTGCCCATAGTCCCCTCGCTCTCTTTTACGGAGCCGTGCGTTTCCAGCATCCTCGGATGCCCTTTCAATCTCTAACGACCGGGCGGCCCCCCGCCGCCGATTAACCATGAAGCCCGCCGTACTAGCCGACGACAAGCGTTCTAATTCCGGCCCGACTGTGGCATAAACGTGGCGCGTGTTTCCGGCTACCTCCAAATCCCGCCGTCCGCCCCTTGATTGCGCGGCCCTCGATCGCCTCGCACTGGCCTATGTCGCGCGGTTCGCGACGACGCGAGCGAAGCTCGCCCAGTACCTCAAGCGCAAGGTCGAACAGCGCGGCTGGGCGGACGAGGGCGCGCCGCCGGTGGCCGCGATCGCCGATCGGATGGCGGCACTGGGCTATGTCGACGATCAGCTTTTCGCTCGCGCCCGCGCGAACGCATTGACCCGCAAGGGCTATGGCCGGCGTCGCGTCGCCGCGGCGCTCGCTGGCGCGGGCATAGACGCGGACGATGCCGCCGCCGCGATCCGGGGGCGCGGACCTGACCATATCCAGGAAGAAGATGAAGGGGATGCCGCGATGACGGTCGCGCTCGCCTTCGCGCGCCGCCGCCGGATCGGACCGTTCGCGACAACGCCGCCCGACGATGCGGCGCGGCGGCGCGCCTTTGCGGCGCTGATGCGCGCGGGCCATGATCCTGATGTAGCCCGCCGCGTCATGGCGCTTGCACCTGGAGAGGCTGATCCGGATTGAATCTTGCGAGCAACCGAAGAAGTTCACAAGGAATTTACGTTTAGGTTCCAAACCACTGGCTGCGCGTGTTACAGTGAGGAGTCGCTTGGGGGAGTGGCGTATGAGAAACGAGCAGGTCGCTGAATCGCTACCACGCGAGGCGATGGCCAATTTCGGGCCGGACGCTTCGCATGGGTTGCAGGGATCCGCAGATGCGGACGAACGCAACGGGCACCAGGAAGATACGAACGATGGGGCGCTGCACGGCGGCCTCGTCAAATGGTTCGACACGACTCGCGGATTCGGATTCATGGTGCCGGACGAGCCGGGCACCGGTGATATCATGATCCATTTTTCGGCGTTGCGCGATCATGGCCGGCGCAGCTTGCCCGAAGGCACGCGCGTTGTTTGCAAGGCGGTGCAGCGCGAACGCGGCATGCAGGCGACGACCGTGGTTTCGTTCGATCTGACCACCGCCACCGGCCCAGATGCCGACGCGATCGACCGGCGCACGGCCGATCATGTCGATCCCGTGAGCCTGATTTCGGATGCCGGGCCGCCGCTGGACGTGAAGGTCAAGTGGTTCAACCGGCTGAAAGGCTATGGTTTCCTGATGTGCGATGACGGCACGCCCGATATATTCGTGCATATGGAAACGCTGCGGCGCGGCCAGATCGCCGAGGTCGAGCCCGATCAGCCGTTGATCGCGCGCATTGTCCAGGGCCGCAAAGGCCCGCTGGCAGTGGTCGTCAACCGACCGGAGTAAAGCGTAGATGCGTTTCGTTATTGCCGCCCTCGTCGCGTGTTCCGCAGCGGCAAGCCTGACCTCCTGCACATCGGAACCCGAGGCCGAAGCCCGGCAGGCGGAAAAGTTCATCCCGCTCAGTATCCGGACAGCGTCGGGCGAGCACAAGTTCAAGGTGGAGGTGGCGCGGACTCCCGAGGAGCAGGAGCGCGGGCTGATGTTCCGGACCTCGCTGGCGAGCGATGGCGGGATGATCTTCCCTTATGATCCGCCCCGCCCCGCGAGCTTCTGGATGAAGAACACGCTCATCCCGCTCGACATGATCTTCATCCGCAAGGACGGCACGATCGCGCGGATCGCCGACAACACTACGCCCGAATCGCTCGAACCGGTGCAGTCGGGTGAGCCGGTTGCGGCAGTGCTCGAACTTGCCGGCGGCCGCGCTGCCGAACTGGGCATCTCCGAAGGCGACAAGCTTGACTGGAAGGACTGAGCTTTTCGACGAGGGGGACAAACGGTGCTGCGGGGGTGGTAGCCTTTTCCCGCGGCACCGACTATCTGGCCATCCGCAATGGAGACGTCAGACCTTCGGATCGCGCTGTTCAGCGGCAATTACAACTATGTCAGGGATGGAGCGAACCAGGCGCTGAACCGCCTGGTCGGCTATCTGCTGCGCCAGGGTGCCTCTGTGCGCATCTACTCCCCCGTCGTCGAGAAGCCGGACTTCCCCGCGACCGGCGATGTCGTGCCGATCCCGGCACTGCCCTTCCCCGGCCGCGGCGAATATCGCGCACCGCTGATGATCCCGCCGCGCGCCAAGCGCGATCTCAAGGCGTTCGCGCCCAACCTGATCCATGTCGCCAGCCCCGAGATCCTCGGGCATCGCGCGGTCAGCTATGGACGCAACCATAATCTGCCGGTGGTCGCCTCGGTCCACACCCGGTTCGAGACCTATCCGCGCTACTACGGCCTCGCCTTTCTCGAGCCTCTCGTGGAAGCTGCGCTTCGCCGATTCTACCGGCGGTGTGACGCGATCGTCGCGCCCTCCGAGTCGATGGCGCAACTGCTGCGCGACCAGCGCATGAGCTACGACGTTGGCATCTGGACGCGCGGCGTCGACAAGGAAATCTTCACGCCGGCCCGCCGCGACCTCGCCTGGCGGGAGTCGTACGGAATCGCCCCCGATGATGTCGTGATCACGTTCGTCGGCCGGCTGGTGATGGAAAAGGGGCTCGACGTCTTTTCCGACGCGATCGACCTGCTGACCAAGCGCAAGGTGCGCCACAAGGTGCTGGTGATCGGCGATGGCCCGGCGCGCGACTGGTTCGAAAAGCGCCTGCCCGAAGCGGTGTTCGTCGGCTTCCAGGGCGGCGCCGATCTCGGCCGCGCCGTCGCCTCGTCGGACATCCTCTTCAACCCGTCGGTCACCGAGACCTTCGGCAATGTGACGCTGGAGGCCAAGGCCGCGGGCGTACCTGTGGTCGCGGCGATCGCGACGGGCAGCCAGAGCCTTGTCACCAACGGCGTCTCCGGCCGGCTGGTCACACCCGGGGCTATCGGCGATTTCGCCGATGCGTTGCGCTATTACTGCGAACATCCCGACGCCCGCCGCGCCGCCGGCAAGGCCGGGGAGGCGGAAACGGTGCGCTTCGGCTGGGATGCGGTGAACCAGCAGCTGGTGGACACCTATATCCGGCTGGTCCGCCAGCGCCGTGCGGGCGGCAAGGGCCCGGCGCGGAGCCGGGTGCCTTAACCGCTTGAAACCCGGGCCACGCCATCCACTGTTCGTCCCGAGCGAAATCGGGGGACGAACAGTGGATGGGCGCCGGGCGGGAAAGCCCCCTACCCAGCCGCCTGCCAGGCAAACGCCAGCGGCGCCTCGCGAAACGCGAACCGGTCGAGGTGCCGCTCGATCACGCCTTTCAGCCCTTCGAGTTGCTCGGGTGAGCTTGCATCGATGCGTACGCCCAGCGTCTCCGCATGCGCATCGAAGGTGGCGACCGCATCCCCCGGATAAGCGGCGCCGCGCGCATCCTTGGGGAAAGTCACTGTGCCATGTTCCGGGGTGAAATCGACCGCGAGGTTATGCGACCAATGCTTGAGCAATTGCTGAAGGTAGCGGCTGCCGTTGGTGGTCGGCACGTCGGCAATGGCGCTGGTCATCACAGCCTCTCAATCTTCTGCGCCGCCTCGTCGAGGATCGCGGCTACCTGGTGGAGCGTGTCAGCATCGACATCGTCGCGGCTGAGGCGGTTGTGGAGCACCTGGCGCATATTGCCCATGGCGCGGCGGATCGGTGCGCCGTCGGTCTTCTCCCGCATCGCGCTCAGCGATGCGAGCCGTTCGAACAGTGCGACAACATCCGCCTCGTTTTCGGCGAGATGCGCAGTGCCGGCCTCGGTGATCGCGAATGCCTTGCGCGAACCGCCTTCGGCGGCTTCCTCGATTAACCCCATGTCCGCGAGCAAGGTCAAGGTCGGGTAGACCACGCCTGGGCTCGGTGCATAGGCACCGCCGGTACGCTCCTCAACTTCGCGGATGAGGTCATAACCGTGGCGCGGCTGGTCGGCGATCAGCCGCAGCAGCACCAGCTTCAATTCACCACCATCAAACAGCCGTCGACGACCGCGGCCACCGCCGCCGCCGCCGCCGCGATGATGATCGTGACCGTGCCGGCCACGGCCGAAGCCGCGGCCCTCCTTCATGCCAAACCCTTCGGTCCAGCTCCCATATCCCATTCCAAAACGCATTTCGATCTTTCTCCGATATATCTTTGCGTGATAGCTTCGATATATCTTGAGTCTTTTAAGATGCAAGACCCCGGCGTTGGCCAGCGCGAACTTTTCCCAACGCGCCCGAGAACCTATATCGAACATCGCATGGCCGACCTTTTCGAACCCGACCCGCAGGACACCCCCGCGCCTACCGCCGGACCGCTGGCCGACCGACTGCGCCCGCAGGCGCTCGAGGAGGTGGTGGGCCAGCATCACCTGACCGGGCCGGATGGCGCGATCGGCCGTATGGTCGCTGCGGGGAAACTGAGCTCGATCATCCTTTGGGGTCCGCCTGGCACCGGCAAGACGACGATCGCCCGGCTGCTCGCCGATGCGGTCGGCATGCGCTTCGAGGCAATCTCGGCGGTATTCTCGGGCGTCGCGGACCTCAAGAAGGTGTTCGCCGCAGCGCGCGACCATCGCCGCATGGGCGACAAGACATTGCTCTTCGTCGATGAGATCCATCGCTTCAATCGCGCGCAGCAGGATGGCTTCCTGCCCTATGTCGAGGACGGCACCGTTGTGCTGGTCGGCGCGACCACCGAGAACCCCAGCTTCGAACTCAACGCCGCATTGCTGAGCCGCGCGCAGGTGCTGATCCTCAACCGGCTCGACGCATCGGCCATGGAGGAATTGCTCGCCCGCGCCGAGGCGATCGAGGAAAAGCCGCTGCCGCTCGACGAGAATGCCCGCGCCGCGCTGGTCGCCAGCGCCGATGGCGACGGGCGCTTCCTGCTCAACCAGGTCGAGACGCTGTTCTCGGTCGCAGGCGCCGACCGGCTCGATCCCGCCGGCCTTTCCGCCCTGCTTCATCGCCGCATGGCGGTCTACGACAAGGATCGCGAAGGGCATTACAACCTGATCTCGGCGCTCCACAAATCGCTGCGGGGCAGCGATCCGCAGGCAGCGCTCTATTATCTCGCGCGGATGCTGACCGCCGGCGAAGAACCGCTCTACGTGCTGCGCCGGATCACCCGTTTCGCCAGCGAGGATATCGGTCTCGCCGATCCGCAGGCGCTGGTGCAGTGTATTGCAGCCAAGGAAGCCTATGATTTCCTGGGCTCACCCGAAGGCGAACTCGCGATCGTCCAAGCCTGCCTCTATTGCGCGACCGCGCCCAAATCCAACGCCGCCTACAAGGCGATGGGCAAGGCATGGAAGACCGCGAAGGAAACCGGATCGCTGATGCCGCCCAAGAATATCCTCAACGCGCCGACCCGGCTGATGAAGGATATCGGCTACGGCAAGAACTACGCCTACGATCATGACGCTGCCGACGGATTTTCCGGCGACAATTACTGGCCGGAGGAAATGGCGCCACAAACCTTCTATGCTCCGGTCGAGCGCGGGTTCGAGGCGAAAATCGGCGAACGGATCGCGTACTGGAACCGGCTGCGCAGCGAGCGCGGCTAAGCCCTTTCCCCCCCGGGGGGGGAGAGCAATTCTGAGCCTCAGCTCTTCGGCCGCGGGCCACGCGGCGGTCGGCCGGTGCCGCCGCCGGGGCGCGGACCGCCCTTGCCGTCCGGCCCGCCATCGCGCTTGGGCGGGGGCGGCGGGCGGCGGTCCCGGCCGCCATGGCCCATCGTGTCGCGGCGCGGCGGCAGCGGCGGCGTGCGCGGCTGGACGGGCGCGCCGGTTGACACAGAATAGCCTTCCTTCTGCAGCCGCGTGAACGCCGCGCGCACATTGGTGGTGATCGCCGCCTGCAGTTCGGGTGACAGATCGGCAAAGGTCACATTGTTATGCAGCGCGTTAAGATCGCGCAGCAAGGTGTTGGGCAGCCCCTTGGAGGCGACCTTCATCGCCGCGATGGAATCGATCACCGCGGAGAAAAGGATCTCCTGCATCACATCTGTAGCCGACTTCGCCATGGCGCCCCTCTAGCGGGGTTCGCCCCGCTTGTCGCGGGGGATCAACACCCGGAATTGACGATATTTAGCCACTGACGCGCCGCTTACCCACCCCCTTCCCACGGCGCGAACGCGCGTTATGTTCCATCGCCATCCGGCAACGACCGGCCATGGAGGGGCGAGCTATCGATTTGAGGGGGATTTTGATGATGGCTGAGCCAGGATCAGCGACGCAGGACGCGCCACCCGCCGGCTGGCTGGAGCGCCGCTTCGCGCTGACTGAGCGCGGCACCACGCCGCGCACCGAGATCCTCGCCGGCCTCACCACCTTCCTGACAATGGCCTATATCATCCTCGTCAATCCCGCGATCCTCGGCCAGGCCGGCATGCCGGTGGCCGCGGTCGCCGCTGCGACCTGCTTCGCCGCCGGCGTCGCCAGCATCATGATGGGCTTCACCGCCAACACGCCGCTGGCGCTGGCGCCGGGCATGGGGCTCAACGCCTATTTCAGCTTCACCGTCGTCCAGCAGATGGGCATCCCCTGGCCGGTGGCGCTGGGCTGCGTGTTCGTTTCGGGCGTCGCCTTCCTGCTGCTGACATTGGCGGGCGTGCGCCAGATGATCGTCGCGGCCATTCCGCAGCATCTGTTCGCCGCGGTCGCCGGCGGCATCGGGCTTTTCATCGGTTTCATCGGCCTGAGGAACGGTGGCATCGTCGTCTCCAACCCGGCGACCGGCGTCGCGCTGGGCGATTTGCGCGCCGGCGGTGCCGCGCTTGCCTTGTTCGGGCTCGCATTGATCGCGGTGCTGAGCGCTTGGAAGGTACGCGGGGCGATGCTGATCGGCATCGTCTCCACGACCTTGGCCGGCATCGCCGCGGGCCTCGTCCAGTTCTCGCCCGCGCCCTATTCCTTCGCTGCACTCGGCGAGACCGCCTTCGCGCTCGACCTCGCCGGCGTGTTCACCGCGCAGGGCGGCGTCGGCATCATCGAGATCCTGTTCGTGTTCCTGTTCGTCGACCTGTTCGACAATCTCGGCACGCTGGTCGCCGTCACCAAGCGCGCCGGGCTGATCGGGCCCGACGGGCGCATCCCACGGCTCAACCGGATTCTGGTGACCGATTCGGTGGCGACGATGATCGGCGCCACTGCGGGCACCAGCACCGTCACCTCCTATGTCGAAAGCGCCGCGGGCGTGCAGGCGGGCGGGCGCACCGGCCTCACCGCGATCGTCACCGGCGTGCTGTTCCTGCTCGCGATCTTCTTCGCGCCCTATGCACAGCTGGTGCCGCTCGCCGCGACTGCGCCGGCGCTGATCCTGGTCGGCGCGCTGATGATGGCGCCGCTGATCGAGGTGGCGTGGGACGATCCCGAAGCGGCGATCCCCGCCTTCCTCACGGTGGCGATGATCCCCCTCACCTTTTCCATCGCCAATGGCCTGGCGTTCGGCATCACCGCGCATGCACTGCTCAAGCTGCTGCGCGGGAAGATCAGCCGCAGCGACTGGTTCCTGTTGATCCTGTCCGCGCTGTTCGTGGTCCGTTTCGTCTGGCTGGCGGCCGCCTGATGCTACACTCCGTACGATCGCAACGCGGCATGGTGACCGCACCTCATCACCTCGCAGCGCAGGCGGGGCTCGCCGTCCTGCAGGATGGCGGCAATGCGGCGGAGGCGACCGTCGCCATCGCCGCGACGCTCGCCGTCGTCTATCCGCACATGACCAGCATCGGCGGCGACGGCTTCTGGCTGATCGCCGAGCCGGACGGCCGGGTCGAGGCGATCTCCGCCTGCGGCGGTGCCGCCGCGGCTGCCGACCTCTCGCTCTATCGGGAGTTGTCCGCGGTGCCGTGGCGCGGGCCGCTGGCCGCCAACACGGTCGCCGGCACCATCTCCGGCTGGGAGGCGGCGCTGGTCGCGACCCGCGCGATGCTGCCGCTGGAACGGTTGCTGCGTGACGCCATCCACCATGCCGAAGCCGGCGTCGCCGTCACCCGCGGCGGTGCCGAGATCGCCGCTGCCAAGAGCCCCGAACTGCGAGGCCAGCCCGGTCTTTGGGCGAGCATCTTCGAACCCGAGGGCCGTCAGCTTGTCGAGGGCGACCTGCTGCGCCAGCCCCTGCTTGGCGCAACCCTGCGGCGGCTAGCGAGTGAGGGACTCGGCAGTTTTTATGAAGGCTCGCTGGCCGCTGACATCGCTGCCGATCTCGCGGCGCTCGGCAGCCCGGTGACCGCGGCCGACCTCGCCATGCACCGCGTCGAGCGGCCGATCCCGCTCTCCACGCAGATCGCGGGCGCGACGCTCTACAACATGACGCCGCCCACGCAGGGCCTAGCTTCGCTGCTGATCCTCGCGCTGTTCGATCGGCTGGAGGCGGAAGGCGCGGACGGCTTCGCGCATATCCACGGGCTGGTCGAGGCGACCAAGCAGGCCTTTCTCGTCCGCGATGCGCATGTCGGCGATCCCGCCTACATGACGATCGACCCTCAGGCGCTGCTCGACGATCGCGCTGCGCTCGATGCGATGGCGGACCGGATCGATCCTGCCCACGCGCTGCCTTGGCCGCAGCCCAGCCAGTTGGGCGACACCTGCTGGTTCGGTGCCGCCGACGCCGAAGGCCGCGTCGTCAGCGCGATCCAGAGCACCTATTTCGAGTTCGGATCGGGGCTGGTGCTGCCGGGTAGCGGCATCACGTGGCAGAACCGCGGCGCCAGCTTCCGCCTCGCCGAGGCCGGCTGGAACGCGCTGAAGCCGCGCCGCAAGCCCTTCCACACGCTCAACCCCGCGCTCGCCCGCTTCGACGATGGCCGGGTGATGGCCTATGGCACTATGGGCGGCGAAGGCCAGCCGCAGACCCAGGCGGCGCTGTTCACCCGCTACGCCCGCTACGGCATCAACCTGCAGGAAGCGATCACCCGACCGCGCTGGCTGCTCGGCCGCACCTGGGGCGAGGACTCGACCAGCCTCAAGCTCGAGGATCGCTTCGATCCGGCTCTGTACGCGACGCTGCGCGCCGCTGGCCATGAGGTCGAACTGCTGCCCGCTTTCACCGCGACGATGGGCCATGCCGGCGCGGTCGTCCGCCATCCGGACGGCCAGTTCGAGGGCGCTACCGATCCGCGCAGCGACGGCGCGGTCGCCGCGTGGTGAGCGAGGGCGCGGCCGGTGGCGTGCGTGCGGTCACGCGCTGCGATCTGCTGGCGCGCCCACCCTATAGCAGCGCCGACGACATGCTGTTCCGCGCCTATCTCACGCCCGCGCACGCCGCCGCGTTGGAGGCGATCGCGGTGTGGATGCGCGAGGCGGGCATGACCGTCCACATCGACGCCGCCGCCAACCTGATCGGGCGTTATGAAGGTGCCGATCCGGCCGCCCCCGCCCTGTTGATCGGCAGCCATGTCGACAGCGTGCGCGACGGCGGCGCCTATGACGGTCCGCTGGGCGTGATGCTGGGGATCGAGGCGGTGGCCGCGCTCGCTGCCGTTGGCCGCCGCCTGCCCTTCGCGATCGAGGTGATCGCCTTCGGCGACGAGGAAGGATCGCGTTTTCCGGCCGCGATGCTCACCAGCCGTGCGGTCGCGGGCACGCTCGAACGCATGCCCTTTGACATGGTCGATGCCGACGGCGTGAGTTTGGGCGCGGCGCTCAGCCTGTTCTCGCTGCGCGGCCATGGCGGCATGCGCGGCGCGGCGCGGCCGGCGGGTTCGACGATCGCCTATTTCGAAGCCCATATCGAGCAGGGTCCGGTGCTGGATGCAGAGGGCCGGGCGGTCGGCACGGTCACGGGCATCGCCGCGCAGCATCGTTACCAGGTGGTGGTGCAGGGGCTCGCAGGTCATGCCGGCACATCCTCTATGCCGTTGCGCCGCGACGCGCTGACCGCAGCGGCGGAGATGATCCTCGCCGCCGAGCGCATCGCGCGTGAAGCCGCCTCCGATGTGGTCGCGACCGTCGGCAAGCTGGTGGTGGAGCCGGGCGCGCCCAACGTCATCCCCGGCCGCATCGCCTTCACCATCGACGTACGCGCCGGCGAGGCCAACCGGCGAGACGCGGTGGCCGCCGCGATCCTTGGTGACATCGGCTTGATCGCAGACAGGCGTGGGGTCGAACTGGCCAGCGACCTGATCCACGACCTGCCCGCCTCCCCGTCCGATCCGATGCTGATGGATCTGCTCGACGAAGCGACCGCAGCCGCGGGTCAGCCCCTCCGCCGCCTCGTCAGCGGCGCTGGGCATGACGCAATGGTCATGGCATCGTTATGCCCGACGGTGATGCTGTTCCTGCGCTGTGCGGGCGGCATCAGCCACAACCCCGCCGAGCGGGTCGATCCTGCCGATGCCGAGATCGCATTGGCGGTGATGCTCGGCTTCATCGATCGGCTTGGAGAGCGTTTTGCCTGACCTTGATCCCCTGCTTTTCGGCGAGATCGATCCGCCCCAGCGGCTGCTGATGGGTCCCGGCCCGGTCAATGCGCATCCCCGCGTGCTGCGCGCGATGTCCGCCGACCTGCTCGGCCAGTTCGACCCCGAGATGACCGGCTATATGGAGCAGGTGATGGCGCTCTACCGGCCGATCTTCGGCACGGAGAATCGCTGGACCTTCCTGATCGACGGCACCGCCCGCGCCGGGATCGAGGCGGCTTTGGTCAGCATCGTCGCGCCCGGCGAGACGATGCTGGTGATCGATTTCGGCCGCTTCGGGCTGCTGCTGCGCGAGATCGGCGAACGAATCGGCGCGAAGGTGGAAATGCTCTCGGTGCCTTGGGGTGAGGTGGTGCCGCTGGACGCGGTCGAGGCCGCGATCGCCCGCACCGGCCCGCGCCTCGTCGCCTGCGTGCATGGCGATACGTCGACGACGATGGCGCAGCCGCTCGACGGCATCGGCGCGCTGGCGGCGGCAGCGGGCGCCTTCACCTATGTCGACGCCACCGCGACGATCGGCGGCATGGCGCTGGCAGCGGAGCGCTGGGGCGTCGACGTCGTCACCGGCGGCCTGCAGAAATGCCTCGGCGGCCCCTCCGGCTCCTCGCCGATCACCGTCTCGAACCGCGCCGCCGACCATATCTTCAGCCGCCGCCATGTCGAACGCGGCATCGCCCGCGACGATCTGGTCGCCGGCCCCGGCCCTCGCATCGCCTCCAACTATTTCGACCTCGCGATGGTGATGGATTATTGGAGCGAGAAGCGCCTCAACCACCATACCGAGGCGACAACGATGCTCTATGGCGCCCGCGAATGCGCGCGGGTCGCGCTCGGCGAGGGGCTGGAGGCGCGCTATGCCCGCCACGCCGCCGCCGGCCGCGCCGTCACCGCCGGAGCCCGCGCGTTGGGGCTGACCGTGTTCGGCGACGATCGCTATCGGATGACCAACGTCACCGGCATCCTGATTCCGGACGGCGTCGACGGGGAGCGCGTGCGGATGCGCATGCGCGAGGATTTCGAGATCGAGATCGGCACCGCCTTCGGGCCGCTGGCCGGCAAGGTCTGGCGGATCGGCGCGATGGGCTACAACGCGATGAAGCATAAGGTGCTGATCACGCTCGGCGCGCTGGAGGCGGTGCTGCGGGCGGAAGGGTATAAGGCGCCCGCCGCGGCCGGCGTGGATGCGGCGCTGGAGGCATGGGGATGATGCCCTTCTCCTTCCCGAGCAGATTTACGCATCAGCGAAATGCCCGGATGGCGCCGACATTCGAGTCGCGCGCCGAACTGCCCTCTCCCGCACTTGGCGGGAGAGGGTTGGGTGAGGGGCCGAGCGCAGCGAGGCTTCTTCCTGTTCTTCAGCTCCGCATCAGCCGACGCATCAGCGCCGAACAACGCTCGCTTCGCTCGCGCCCTCACCCAACCCTCTCCCGCGAAGTGCGGGAGAGGGCTTTATGCGCGGCTCCAGCCCAAATGTGCGAATGCGGTAACCCCGTTCCGGGGAGAACATTTACGATATGACCCGCGATCTCATCGGCTACGGCCCCACCCCGCCCGACCCGCGCTGGCCGAACGGCGCGTGCGTCGCGGTGCAGTTCGTCATCAACTATGAGGAAGGCGCCGAGAACAGCGTCCTCAACGGCGACAAGGGCTCGGAAGCATTCCTCTCCGACATGGTCGGCGCCGCCAGCCATCCCGCGCGCGCGATGGCGATGGAGAGCCTCTACGACTATGGCAGCCGCGCCGGCTTCTGGCGGCTGCACCGGCTGTTCACCGAGCGGCAGGTGCCCGTCACCATCTTCGGCGTCGCGCGGGCGATGGAGATGAACCCTGCCGCGGTCGAGGCGATGCTTGCCGCCGACTGGGAGATTGCCAGCCACGGCTATCGCTGGATCGACTATCAATATGTCGAGGAAGCGATCGAGCGCGAGCATATCGCCCGCGCCATCGAGACGCACCGGCGCCTGACCGGCACCCGCCCGCTCGGCTGGTATCAGGGCCGCACCTCGCCCAACACCGCCCGCCTCGTCGCCGAGGAAGGCGGGTTCGTCTATGATGCGGACAGCTATGCCGACGACCTGCCCTATTACGATCGCACCCATGGCCGGGCGCAGTTGATCGTCCCCTATTCGCTCGACGCGAACGACATGAAGATGGTCGCGCTCAACGGCTTCACCGAGGGCGAGCAATTCTTCCGCTATCTGCGCGACACGTTCGACCAGCTTCGCGAGGAAGGCGGGCGGATGATGTCGATCGGGCTGCACGGCCGCATCGCCGGTCGTCCGGCGCGCGCGCGGGCCGTCGCCCGCTTCCTCGATCATGTGCTGGCGAGCGGTGACGCGTGGATCGCGCGCCGCATCGACATCGCACACCACTGGCTGGAGACCCACCCCGCATGACCCTGAACGACCCCGCCATCGTCGCCGAAGTGACCGCCGCCTTCCTGGAATATGAGCGCGCGCTGATGGAGGATGATATCCCCGCGATGGACACGCTTTTCCACGATAGCCCCACCACCGTGCGCTACGGCGTCGGCGAAGTGCTCTACGGGATCGAGGAGATCCGCGAATTCCGCAAGAGCCGCGGCGGATCGCCGCAGCGCAAGCTCGGGCGCCTGGCGGTCGCCACCTATGGCAGCGATCTCGCCACCGCCAATGTCGAATTCTTCCGCGAGGGCAGCGACCGGCGCGGTCGCCAGAGCCAGACCTGGGTACGCTTTCCCGATGGCTGGAAGGTCGTTTCCGCGCATGTCTCGCTCGAGGGCAGCACCTCGTGACAACCGACGCCGCCGCCTTCGTCGCCCGATATGGTGCCTTGTTCGAGCATAGCCCCTGGGTTGTCGAGCGTGCGGCGGCGCGCCTGCCCTTCGCGGATCTCCATGTCGGGCTGATGAGCGTGGTGCGGGATGCGACGCGCGACGAGCAGCTGGCCCTGATCCGCGCGCATCCCGAACTCGCCGGCAAGGCGGCTATCGACGGAACGCTGACCGAAGCCTCCACCGCCGAGCAGGCGTCCGCGGGGCTCGACCGGCTGACGCGCGAGGAATATGATCGCTTCCATGCGCTGAACGCCGCCTATCGCGCGCGGTTCGGCTTTCCTTTCATCATTTGCGTCCGGCGGACCAACAAGGCGGGCATATTGGCAGCAATGGAACAGCGGCTGCAACAAGACAGCGAGGCCGAGATCGAAACCGCGATCGCCGAAATCGCTGAGATTGTGCGGCTGCGGCTGGAGACGCTGGCATGAGTCTCGCCGATCTCGAAGCGCGTCTCGCGCATGACCTTGCGCTGCTCAACTGGGGCGAACCGGACTGGCTGGTGCCGACACCGCATCCCGACGGCCATGTCCATGACGTGATCATCATCGGCGGCGGCCAGAGCGGGCTCGGCGCCGCATTCGGGCTGATGCGCGAGCGGATCGGCAACATCCTTATCCTCGACGAGAATCCGGCGGGCTTCGAGGGCCCATGGGATACCTATGCGCGGATGCGGACGTTGCGCACACCCAAGCATCTCTCGACCATCGAATATGGCCTGCCGTCGTTGAGCTTCCGCGCCTGGTATGAGGCGCAGCATAGCCGCGCCGCCTGGGACACGCTTGACAAGATCCCGCGCGGCGAATGGATGGATTATCTCCGCTGGTATCGCCGTACGCTGAAGCTGCCCGTGCGCAACGAGGCGCGGGTGGCGCTGATCGAGCCGCGCGACGGGATCCATTTCGTGAAGCTGGATGACGGCGAGGTGCTGCGCGCGCGCAAGGTCGTGCTCGCCACCGGCATCCAGGGCGGCGGGCAATGGCACACGCCGGCGATAATCAAGGCGGTGCCGCGCGACCTTTATGCCCATTCGTCCGAGCCGATCGACTTCGGCTGGCTTGCAGGCGGCCGCATCGCGGTTCTCGGCGGCGGCGCCTCGGCGTTCGACAATGCTACCGCCGCCCTCGAGGCCGGGGTCGGCAAGGTCCATGTGTTCATGCGCCGCAAGGACATGCCGCGGATCAACCCGATCCGCTTCATGGAGCGCGCAGGCATGACGCGGCGTTTTCCCGCGCTCGACGATGGCGCGAAATATGCGGTGATGGCGTCCTTCTTCGATCGCAACCAGCCGCCGACCACGGACATGTTCGAGCGTGCGGCCACGTTCGAGGGATTCCACCTCCATCTCGGCAGCCCGTGGACCTCGGTGGAGCAGAACGACGACGGTGCGATCACGGTGACGACGCCCAACGGCCGCTTCACCTATGACTTCCTGATCCTGTCGACCGGGCTCGTCACCGATCCGGCGCTGCGTCCGGAACTGGCGCTGGTCGAAAGTCGCATCGCACGCTGGGGCGATCGCCATGTGGCCGACGACAAGGTGCGCAATCCGCTGATCGAGGCGCACCCCTATCTCGGGCCGGGCTTCCAGTTCCTTCCGCGCGAGCCCGAGGATGCGGCGGCACTGCACGGCCTGTTCGCGTTCAATTATTCGGCGCTCGTCAGCCTCGGCCTCTCGGCCGCCGCGCTCTCCGGTCTCGACCATGCGCTGCCGCGGC
Organism: Sphingomonas zeicaulis; assembly: GCF_050433225.1. NCBI lineage: Bacteria > Pseudomonadati > Pseudomonadota > Alphaproteobacteria > Sphingomonadales > Sphingomonadaceae > Sphingomonas > Sphingomonas zeicaulis. The sequence goes on from NZ_JBNPXQ010000003.1 coordinate 421,506, forward strand.
TGGTTTCGGCGGTGGCCGACCAGCTCTTCCTTGATGATCGCGACGAAATTCTCGCCGGCTATTTCGCCTATGCCGAGCCCGAGTTCCTCGCCGAATGGCGGCCGCGCGGCACGCGTGAGATGGTGCGATGACCGGCCTCACCACCCACGTGCTCGACACCACCCACGGCCGACCGGCGGCTGGGGTTACGCTGACGCTCTATCATGAAGGCGAGGCGGTGTTCCGCGGCGCCACCAATGAGGATGGCCGCTGCCCGGGGCTGATGAACGAGACCGAGCTGCGGAAGGGCCGCTACCGCATCGAATTCTCGGTCGCCGCCTATTTCCGCGGACAGGGCGTGGTGCTGCCCGAGCCGCCCTTCCTCGATGTCGTCGCGATCGATTTCGGCGTGGCCGAGCCGGCGGGGCATTATCATGTCCCGCTGCTGGTCTCGCCGTTCGGCTATTCGACGTATAGGGGAAGTTGATGCGTGGCGCGAAGCACCAGGCATCAAGCCCAACCCCGTTCCGGGGAGGAAAATCTTGATCCGTTTCCTTCTCGATGATGACCTCGTCACCATCGACCCCGTCGACCCCACCGGCACCGTCCTCGACCTGCTCCGCTACCGGCTCGGCCGCACCGGCACCAAGGAAGGCTGTGCGGAGGGCGATTGCGGGGCCTGTACCGTGCTGCTCGGCACGCTCGAAGCCAGCGCCGTCGCGTGGCGCGCGGTCAATGCCTGCATCCTTTTCCTGCCGATGCTCGATGGCAAGGCGCTGCTCACCGTTGAGAGCCTTGGTCGCGACGGCGCGCTCCACCCCGTGCAACGCGCGATGGCGGACGGGCACGGGTCGCAATGCGGCTTCTGCACCCCCGGCTTCGTGATGTCGCTCTACGGCCGCAGCATCGGCGCGTGCGGCACGCGCGGCACCGCCGTAGCCGATGTGATCAGTGGCAATCTTTGCCGCTGCACCGGCTATGGCCCGATCCTCGCCGCGGGCGAAGCATTGGAGATCGCGCCGCGCGACGGTGCCGAAACCGCGCGCCGGCTCGCCGACATCCAGCGCACTAGCGCGATCCGCTACGCCGACCCGCTGACCGGCGGTGAACGCCATGCCTTCGTGCCGCAGAACGCTGACGATCTCGCCGCGTTGCTGCTGGCGCATCCCGATGCGCGGATCGTCGCGGGCGCGACCGATGTCGGGCTGTGGGTGACCAAACAGCATCGTGTGCTCGAAACATTGATCTTCATCGCCGACATCGCCGATCTGCGGACGATCGCCGAGGATGAAGCCGGCCTCACCATCGGCGCGGGCGTACGCTATGCCGAGGCGCATGAGGCGCTGGCGCGGCTCCACCCGGAGCTGGGCGAACTCGTCCGCCGGGTCGCCGGGCTGCAGGTGCGCAACGCCGGCACGATCGGCGGCAACATCGCCAATGGCTCGCCGATCGGCGACATGCCGCCGGCGTTGATCGCGCTTGGCGCAACGGTGACCTTGCGGCGCGGCGATAGCCGGCGGACGCTGAAGCTGGAGGATTTCTTCATCCGCTACGGCGAGCAGGATCGCCAGCCGGGTGAGTTCGTCGAGAGCATCCACGTCCCCCGCCCCACCCCGGGCGCGCTGATCCGCATCATCAAATTGTCCAAACGCTTCGACAGCGACATTTCCGCGGTATGCGGCGCCTTCGCGCTGAGCATCGTCGATGGCAACGTCTCCGACGCGCGCATCGCCTTTGGCGGCATGGCCGGCGTGCCGGCGCGGGCGCGTGGCTGCGAGACGGCGCTGATCGGCCAGCCATGGAACGAAGCCAGCGTCGAAGCGGCCGCCGCGGCGCTCGCCGAGGATTATCAGCCGCTCTCCGACCTGCGCGGATCGGCCGATTATCGCCGCCTCGTCGCCGCCAACCTGTTGCGGCGGCTGTGGGCCGAATGGGAGGCGCCGGCCGACCCGGTCAGCGTGCTCGCCTGTGGCTGAGGCGGACATCCGCCGCCCCGCCGGCTTCGTCGCCGCACCGCTGCGCCATGACAGCGCGGAGGCGCATGTCGCGGGCAGCGCGCGCTATGTCGACGACATGCCCGAGGCGCCGGGCACGCTGCACCTCGCCTTCGGCCTCTCGACGCAGGCGCATGCGCGGATCGAGGCGATCGATCTCGATCCGGTGCGCGCCGCGCCCGGAGTGGTCGGCGTCTTCACCGCAGCGGACATTCCGGGCGTGAACGATGTCAGCCCGTTCGCGGGGGACGATCGCCTGTTTGCCGAGCGCAACGCGCTCTATGTCGGCCAGCCTCTGTTCGCCGTGGTCGCGACCAGCACCAAGGCGGCGCGCGTCGCCGCGCGGCTGGCGAAGGTCGATTACGCCCCCCTGCCCCCGCTGCTGACCATCGCGGCGGCGCGCGAGGCCGGATCGCTGATCGAGCCCAGCCAGCGCATGGGGCGTGGCGACGTGCCGGCGGCGCTGGACACAGCGCCGCACCGCATCGCCGGCCGGATCGCGATGGGCGGTCAGGAACATTTCTACCTCGAAGGTCAGGCCGCGCTCGCCATTCCCGGCGAGGATGGTCAGGTCCATGTACTGAGTTCCACCCAGCACCCCAGCGAAGTGCAGCATCTGATCGCCAAGGTGCTCGGCCGCAGCCATGCCGACGTCACCGTCGAGGTTCGGCGGATGGGCGGCGCCTTCGGCGGCAAGGAAACCCAGGCCGCTGCCTTCGCCGCCGCCTGTGCGCTCGCCGCCACGCGCACCGGCCGCGCGGTCAAGGTTCGCGCCGACCGCGACGACGATATGGTGATGACCGGCAAACGCCATGCCTTCGAGATCGACTATGATGTCGGTTTCGGCGGTGACGGCCGCATCGCCGGCATCAGGCTGGAACTCGCCTCGCGCTGCGGCGCTACCACCGATCTGTCGCCGGCGATCAACGACCGCGCAATGTTCCATTCGGACAACACTTACTATTTCCCCGCGGTCGAGATCCTCTCACATCGGCTGAAGACCAACACCGTCTCCGACACCGCGTTTCGCGGTTTCGGCGGGCCACAGGGCATGGTCGGGATCGAACGGGTGATGGATGCGATCGCCGCCCATCTCCGTCGCGATCCGCTGGCGGTGCGCCAGGCCAATCTCTACGGGCCGGGGCGCGACGTGACGCCCTATGGCATGACCGTCGAGGACAATATCGCGCCCGACCTGATCGCCGAGCTGGCCGAGGCAGCGGGCTATGCCGCGCGCGTGCAGGCCGTCGCCGCATTCAACGCCAGCCACCGCGTCCTGAAGAAGGGGCTCGCGCTGACCCCGGTCAAGTTCGGGATCAGCTTCACCACCACTCACCTCAACCAGGCCGGCGCGCTGGTGCTGGTCTATGCCGACGGATCGATCCAGATCAATCACGGCGGCACCGAGATGGGTCAAGGTCTGATGGTGAAGGTGGCGCAGGTCGTCGCCGAGGTGTTCCAAGTGCCCGTCGACCGTGTTCGGGTGACCTCGACGCGCACCGACAAGGTGCCCAACACCTCCGCCACCGCCGCCTCTTCGGGCGCAGACCTCAACGGCATGGCCGCGTTCAACGCGGCGGAGACGGTGCGCGAACGGCTGGCAGCGTTCGCGGCGGATAAATTCGGCTGCGATGCCGGCGCGGTGCGCTTCACCGCCGATGGCGTGATCGCCGGCGACGAGATCCTGCCCTTCGATGTGCTGTGCCGGATGGCGCATCTCGGCCGCATCTCGCTTTCCGCCACCGGCTTCTACGCAACGCCCAAGATCCATTATGACCGCGCGACGCACAGCGGCCGCCCCTTCCTCTATTTCGCTTATGGCGCGGCACTGAGCGAGGTGGTGATCGACACGCTGACCGGCGAACACAAGGTGCTGGCGGTGGACATCCTCCACGATGTCGGCCGCTCGCTGAACCCGGCGATCGATCTCGGCCAGATCGAGGGCGGCTTCATTCAGGGCATGGGCTGGCTGACCACCGAGGAGCTGGTGTTTTCGGAGGACGGTCGCCTGCTGACCCACGCCCCCTCCACCTACAAGATCCCCACCGCCTCCGACCGCCCTGCGCAGATGAACATCCGGCTGTGGGAACGCGGCCGCAACGCCGAGGCGACGATCCACCGGTCGAAGGCGGTGGGCGAGCCACCCTTCATGCTGGCGATCTCAGTGCTGTCCGCACTGACCCACGCGGTGGCCGCGGCGGTGCCGGGCAAGGGCCTGCCGGACCTGGACGCACCGGCCACGCCGGAGCGGGTGCTGATGGCGATCGAGGCGCTACGGCGGCGTGGATGAGCGATGCAGACTAAGCCCTCTCCCGCACTCCGCGGGAGAGGGTTGGGTGAGGGCGCGAGCGAAGCGAGCGTTCTTCGGCGCCGATGCAGCGGTAGCTTCGGCACGTGAAGAACAAGAAGCCTCGCTGCGCTCGGCCCCTCACCCAACCCGTGCGGCGGTTATGACGGGTCGATCATGCCCCCGGCATGATCTGTGGGATGCCGGGGGCATCCCACACCCGTCAGAACCGACGCACGCCCGCCAAGTGCGGGAGAGGGCAGTTCGGCGTGTGTCGCGGATATCGCGATCCTTTCGGCATCACTTCTTTCGGGTGAAACCGATGGTCCCTGAAGGGGAGGGGCTTGAGTTTCGCGCCCCGGAAACCCCACGGTGACTCCCGTCTCCGATTGGGCGACCCTCGCGCTGACCGCTTCGCCCCACACCCCCGTCGCCCTCATCACCATCCTCGCCACCGAGGGCTCCGCTCCACGCGGCGCCGGCACGCGCATGGCGGTCTCCGCCGCGAGCCTTTCCGGCACGATCGGCGGCGGCGCGCTCGAATTGCGTGCGATCGAGCAGGCGCGGGCGATCCTCGAGCTCGCACCCGGAAGCTGGCGCCTGCAGGATTATCCGCTCGGCCCGCTGCTCGGCCAATGCTGCGGCGGGCGCGTCCGCCTGCTGGTCGAACGGATCGATCCGGGCACGACCGACTGGCTCGCACATGAGGGCGAGGCGATGGTCGCCACGCTCACCGACAGCGCCGTCCAGCGCACACCTGGTGATACCGCCCCCCTGCCCTCCGCGCGCGGCGAGCGCCCTGCCGCCGGTGCCAGCTTCGCCGAGCCTGCGGATGTCCGCCGGCTGCCGGTGATGCTGTTCGGCGCTGGCCATGTCGGCCGTGCCATCGCCCGCGCCGTCGAACGCCTGCCGGTCGCCCTCGCCTGGTTCGACCCCCGCGTGGCCGAGGCCGGTCACGCCGGCGTGATGCTGGTGGACGAACAGCAGGCGGTCGATTGCATCGGCGAGGCCGGCGCGGAGAGCGCGATCCTCATCCTCACCCATGATCATGGCCTCGATTATCGCCTGACCGCCGCGGGCCTGCGCAGTGCCGCCGGTTTCGTCGGGCTGATCGGCTCCGCTACAAAACGCGCACGCTTCCTGTCGCGGCTGGCGGACGACGGGTTCGACGGGGCCGCCCGCGCGCGGCTGACCTGCCCGATCGGCCTCGCCGGCATCAGCGGCAAGGAGCCGGACGTGATCGCCATCGCCGTCGCCGCCCAATTGCTCGCAATGAGACCCGCTGCATGACCGCCATCGCCTATCGCGCCGAAATCCTCGCCGTGCCGGAGGATCCGCTGCGCGCCGGGTCTGAAGCGATCCGCCATCATCCGGACGGGCTGCTCGTCGTCGAGGACGGCATCGTCGTCGCCTGCGGCAGCCATGAAGACCTGGCCGATCGCTTCGCAACCGTGCCGACCGAACGGCTGACGGGCATCCTCGTGCCCGGCTTCGTCGACACCCATGTCCACTACCCGCAGACCGAGCGCATCGCCTCCCATGGCGAGCAGCTTCTGCAATGGCTCGACCGCCACATCTTCCCCGCCGAGGCCGCCTTTGCCGACCGCGCGCACGCCGACGCGATCGCCGCCTTCTTCCTCGACGAACTGCTGCGCAACGGCACCACCACCGCGCTGGTCTACCCCACCGTCCATGCCCCGTCGGTCGATGCGCTGTTCGAGGCGGCGCTGGCCCGCGACATGCGCATCGTCTCGGGCAAGGTGCTGATGGATCTCGGCCCCGCCAATCTGCGTGACAGCGTCGCCAGCGGCCGCGCCGACAGCGAGGCGCTGATCGCGCGCTGGCGGGCACGCGGACGACTGGGCTACGCGGTCACCCCTCGCTTCGCGCTGACCTCCACTGACGGGCAGCTGGAAGATGCCGGCCGGCTCGTCGCGGCGCATCCCGACGTGCTGATGCACACGCACCTCGCCGAGAATCTAGGCGAGATCGCCGCGGTCGCCGCGCGCTTCCCGCACGCGGCCGACTATCTCGACGTCTATGACCGCTTCGGGCTGGTCGGCGACCGATCGGTGTTCGCGCATTGCGTCCACCTCGACACACGCGCCCGCAACCGCATGGCGGCGGCCGGCGCCGGCATTGCCTTCTGCGCGACGAGCAACATGTTCCTGGGTTCGGGCCTGTTCGATCTCGCCGCGACCGATGCGGCGGGGATCAAGACCGGCATCGGCACCGATATCGGCGCAGGCACCAGCTTCTCGATCCTCCACACTTTGGGGGAAGCCTATAAGGTTTGCCAGTTGCGCGGCCAGGTGCTCGACCCATTTCGCGCGCTCTATCTGGCAACGGCGGGCGGCGCGCGGACGCTCAACCTGGGTGACCGCATCGGCGGGTTGCGGCCAGGACAGGAAGCCGATTTCGTCCTGCTCGATCCGGCCGCGACGCCCTTGCTCGCACGCCGCACCGCCGGTGCGTCGATCGCCGACACCTTGTTCGCGCTGCAGATCCTCGGTGACGACCGCGCGGTTGCGGCGACATATGTCGCGGGGCGGCGGGCGCTCAGTCCTTCCAAAAGCGGCGCGTGTCGATAAGCCGGTCGAACGCCTTGGCTGCCTTGCGCAGCACCTTGTCCCGGGGAGCGCCGTCCGGCGTCAGCGTCGCGGTGATGCCGAGGCTAGCGAGCAATTCGGCCCCCATCGCGACATCGTTGAGATCGCCAAGCTTGTCCTGCAGCCGCGCCAGCGCCTTCACGAATGTGGCGTGGCGCTTTGTCGCCGCCTCATCTTCGCCGAAGCAGGACGCGAAGAAATCGGCGGCGTAGCGCAGCTTCTTCGCCTCGATCCGCACGCGGTGCCGATGCTCGTTATCGAGTTTGGCCAGATCCCGGCCTCTACGGCGGACGCTGCGATAGCGCTTTGCCAGGACAATCTTGGCGAAGTCCCGGGCTGGCAACTGTTGAACCGTCTGGAGGTCGGCCGCATCCCGCCACCGGCCCAGCGCCATCCATTCGACGAGGTCGAGCGGCAACGCACGCGCGCGGGACAGGTCGAGCGCGTCACGCAATCCGGTGAAACGACGTGCGCGTTCGGCACCGAGCAGCGCCTGCGCCGGGCGATCGACCCGCGGGATCAGCACGTCGATATCGCGCACTTTGCCGAGTTCACCGGCCAGACAGCGCAACTCGCCACGCAATCGCGTGGCATCGGGATCGTCGCCGAACAGCGGCTTGAACAGCGTGAACGCCGATCGTAGCCGCCGCAGCGCCACACGCGCCTGATGGATCGGCTCGTCGCCATCGGCAGCCAGAATCAGCGCCTCGTTCAGCCGATAGTGGCGGATGCAAGTGGTGATCACTGCGGCGAACGCCGTGCGCGCATTCGCCTCTGGCCCCAATCGGATCGGTTCGCCACGCACCGCATCACCGCCGCTCGCGGCGAGATCGAGCAGGCGATAGCCACGCTCCGCCTTGGACAGCACGCCGAGCCGCAACGGTGCATGACGATCCAGCGCGCGGGCGAGCGCAAAGAGCGCCGCGGCGTCGCCGTCGAGCAGTTCCAGTTCCAGCTCGGCGACCACGACCTTGTGTGCGCCGCTATCGACCCTGCCGGTATCGATCGCACATTCGATCCGCGCGTCGCCAAAGTTGATGCGGCGGCGGTGTCGATGCACATCGGTCCTGAAGGCCGGCCCGATCCGCTCGATCCAGGCGGGATCGAGCATGTCCGTGAACGGCGAGCGGGGGTCGTCGAGCACCAGAGTCCAGCCGCGCACCGGCAGATCCCATTCGGGGCGAACGAACAGCCCCGCCGCCTTGCCGCCCGCCTTCAAGGTCTGGATGTGCTGGCGGCCATCGCGGCGGATGCGCAGACTGAATCCCGCGCGTGCCAGGTCTGCGGCGGGTGTATCGAAATAGGTGGCGACGAGGTGGCGCTCGGCCGCATCATCCGCCGCGCCCAATTCCCCGGCGGAGCGCAACGCGACAGCGTCGCCGGCCATGAATTCGAGCTTCAGCTCAACCTCGACCGGATCGCCCATCTGCCTGCGCCTCGTCCCAACCGGCCGCAACGGCACGGCAAGGACGGCAGCTTTGCGCGCCTCGGCGATCTGGATCAAGCGCGTGCCGGCGCAAGCCGCAATCCGGACAGTGCGAGTCAACCCGCCGCTCGCCCTCGAACCCGGCGGCGAGCGGCGGCACTTCCTATTCGTAGCGCAGCGCGTGGACGGGATTGGTACGCGCCACCCGCCAGGCATGGGCGGAAATCGTCAGCACCGCGATCACCAGCGCGAGCAGCCCCGCGGTCAGGAAAGGCGTCGGCCCCAGCCCGATCCGCACGTCGAACTGGTTCAGCCAATCGCGCATCACCCACCAGGCGATCGGCCAGGCGATCAGGTTGGCGATCAGCACCGGGCGGGTGAACTGCCACACCAGCAGGCGGACGATGTCGATCGTCTTCGCACCCAGCACCTTGCGGATGCCGATCTCCTTGGTCCGCCGTTCCGCGGTGAAAGCAGCGAGGCCGAACAGGCCGAGGCAGCCGATCACCACCGCGAGGATCGCGAACATGCCGAACAACTGCGCGCGCTTCTCGTCGGCCACATACATGTCGTTGACGATGTCATCGACCAGGCGGGCCGAATAGGGGATCTCGGGCACCAGCCGCTGCCACACCGCCTCGGCGCGGCTGTTCATCGTCGCCGGCGAGATGCCGCTGAAGCGCACCAGCATGTCCGAATAACCGGTCGTGCTGTGATAATAGAGGATCGGCTGCAGCGGATCGCGGACGGTGCGGTAGCGCACGTCGCCGACCACGCCCACGATCGTCGCCGGCGTGTTGCCGCGATCCGTGTCACCGGGCGAGAAGGCGACCAGCAATTGCTTGCCGAGCGCGGCCTGCGGGCTGTCATAGCCCAGCCGCTTCACCGCCGCTTCGGAGATCACCACGTTGATGCCACGCAGCATCAGTGCCCGCTCCGCCTCGGGCGTGGCCGGGAACGGCAGCGTCGCATCGTCCATCGGCTGGCTGGGAGAAAAATTGCGGCCGGCGATCAGCCGCCCGCCCAGCGACTGGATGAAGCCGGCATCCATCGCATAGATGCCCAGCGCCACTTGCTGTTCGGCGCTGGTGCCGGCGCGGCGCACCGAGGTGATGTTGTTGTTGCCGGTGTTGAGCGCGATCGTGCCGCGGCCGACGGCGGTGACGCCCTCCAGGTTGCGCATCTCCTGCACCAGTGCCTCGCCCACCGCCTGCGCCTGCGGCGTGGAGAGCGCCGCGATCTGCAGCAGCCCGTCACGCTTGTAACCGGAATCGACGGTGCGGGCGTAGATCGTCTGGCCATAGACCACCGCGGTGCAGATGATCAGCGCGATCGAGATGGCGAATTGCGCGACCACCAGCAGGTTGCGCAGCCGGCCGGAGCCCTGCGCGTCCGCCGCCGACTTGTTCGCCTTCAGCACCTGCGCAGGCTGGAAGCGGGAAAGATAGAAGGCCGGATAGAGCCCGCCGGCGAGGCCGACGAGGATGGTCAACCCGATCACCGGCAGCAGCAGCCCTTCCAGGCCGAAATAGGCGATGGTCATGTCGGCATCGAGAAAGGCGTTGAGCCCCGGCAGCGTGATTTCAACCAGCGCGAGGCCGATCAGCATCGCGATGACGGCGACGATCATCGATTCCCCGATGAATTGCGTGATGAGCTGCGCGCGCGTCGCCCCCAGCACCTTGCGCAGCGCGACCTCCCGCGCCCGCTGCGAGGCGCGCGCGGTGGCGAGGTTGGTGAAGTTGACGCAGGCCATGCCCAGGATCAGCAGCGCGATGATCGCGAAGGTCACCACCGTGCGCTTGTCGCTGCCGGGCTTCTCGGCGGCATCCTGCGCCTCGCCCAGATGGACGTCACGCACGTTCCGCATTTCCCAATGCTGATAATCGCCAGGGTTGGTGCGGTCGGAATCAGAGACATCGTCGGGAATGTTGCGCTTTTCCCAGGCGGGCAGTCCGCGCGTGATATCGTCGACGTCGGCACCGGGTTTCAGGCGAAAATAGACCTGGCCGCCCTGGCTGTTCCACGAGGTGAACATGAACTGGCGGTCGCGGAACAAGGCCTGGATATCGACATGCGCAACCAGGCTCATCACCATGTGGGTATTCTTGGGAAGATCGCGGAACACGCCGGTGACGCGATAATCCTGCGTCAGGCGGCCGGTGGTGATCGTCAGCGTCTTGCCGATGGGGTCCGCCTGGCCGAAATGCTTGATCGCTTCCGCCTCGCTCAGCACCACCGTACCCTGGCGATCGAGCGCGGTCGCCCGGTCACCACGGACGAAGGGCACGCGGATCACGTCGAACAGATTGCCGTCGGCATAGATGCCATTGTTGACCCGGCTCGGCTCGCCATTCTGCGTGATCGTCATCGGCGGCGAGGTGAGGTAGACCAGATGCTCGATCTGCGGGAAATCCTTCTTGAGCGCCTGCCCCGCCGGATAGCTGGTGATCTGCAGCTCGAACGCCTCGGTGCCCCGCGGCGTCGCCTCATAGAAGTTCTGGACCTGGAAGGTGCGATCGGCATCCTCCAGCCAGCTGTCATAGCTGAATTCGTAGCGGACGAAGGTGAGGATCAGCAGGCAGGCGGCGATGCCCAGCGCGAGCCCGAAGATGTTGATGAAGGCATAGGTGCGGTTCTTCGCCAGCGCGCGGATACCGACCGTGAGATAGTTGCGCCACATGGCGATGATCCTCTCTTTGCGTTCAGGCGGCGCGGCGGCGTTCCTGGAGCACGCGGCCATCCAGCATGTGGACGACGCGGCTGGCATAATCGGCATGCGCGGGTGAGTGGGTCACCATCACGATGGTCGCGCCATCCGCGTTCAGCCCCTTCAACATGCTCATCACCTCGTCGCCGTGGCTGGTGTCGAGGTTGCCGGTCGGTTCGTCCGCCAGAATCAGGCGCGGGCTGGCCACCAGTGCACGGGCAACGGCGACGCGCTGCTGCTGGCCGCCCGAAAGCTGCGTCGGCCGGTGGCGCGCGCGGTGGGCGATGCCAACGCGGTCCATCACCTCGTCGGTGCGGCGGCGACGCTCGGCGGCGGGCACGTCATGATAGAGCAAAGCGAGCTCGACATTCTCGCGCACCGTGAGTTCGTCGATCAGGTTGAAGCTCTGGAAGATGAAGCCGATCCCGGCCTTGCGTACCGAGGCCAGTTCCGCCTCCGAAAGCCCGGCCACCTCGCGTCCGTCGAACATATAGCTGCCCGAACTCGGGCTATCGAGCAGCCCGACGAGGTTGAGCAACGTCGATTTGCCGCACCCCGAGGGGCCCATGATAGCCACGAACTCGCCCTCGGCGATGTCCAGGTCGATCGCATCGAGCGCCACCGTCTCGATCGTATCGGTGCGGTAGACGCGGCTCAGGGCGCGCATGTGCAGCAGCGGGGTTCCGGTCATCAGCGTCTCGCCTTTCATCGTGTCAGGTCCAGCCGATCCTTGTCGGCAAATCCGGTGTAGGGGGATGTGATCACGCGCTCGCCAGCCTCCAGGCCTTCCAGCACCTCGATCACTTCGGAATTGCGCCGGCCCATTCGCACTGGGCGCTTGATGGCGCTGGTGCCGTCAGGTGTGGCGACGAAGATCCAGTTGCCGCCGGTCTCGCCATAGAAGGCGCCGTTGGGCACCAGCAGTGCCGGTGCGGGATCGCCCAGGGTCAGCCGCGCCTGCAATGTCTGGCCGCGCTGGAGGTCGGCGGGCTCGGTGCCGATGAACTGCAGGTCGACGGTGAACTGGCCGTTCTGGACCTGCGGATAGATCTTGGTGACGCGTGCGCGAAACGTCTTGCCACCGCGTTCGAGCAACGCAGCCTGGTTCACCTGGACGCGGCCGAGATAGAATTCGTCGATGCCGGCGACCAGCTTGTTGCGGCCGGGGCTGTCGATCTGGCCAATGCGCTCACCGCGCGACAGCGACTGGCCGACCTGGATCGAGAATCCCGAAAGGCTGCCCGCCACCGGCGCGCGCAAGTTGAGCGCGTCGAGATTGGCGCGCGCCAGGGTGAGGCTCGATTCCAGCGATTTCGCGGCGGCGCGGAGCTGCGCGAGTTGGCTGGCCTGCAACCGCTCATCGGTGGCCTGGCCGTTGCGGAGCACGACTACGCGGCGGCGTTGATAGTCGCGATCGTCTTGCGTGTCGGCGAACTGGCGCTTGCTCACGAAGCCGCGGCCGATCAGCGCCGCCTCACGGTCGTGTTGGCGTTCGGCCTTGCGGCGCTCGGTTTCCGCCTCAAGCAGCGCGCGCTCGTTGGTGACGCGCGACTGCGCCAGCGCCAGTTCCTGGCTGCGCATCGTATTGAGCTGCTGCGTCACCTCGGTCTGGCGTGCCAGTACCGAAAGCTGCAGCTCGGCGTTGGAAAGGATCGCGATCGGCTGGCCGGCGGCGACGGTTGCGCCATCCTCGACCAGCACCTTCTCGACCCGCCCGCCCTCGATCGCATCGAGATAGACGGTGACGAGCGGCGTCACCCGCGCACGCAGCGGAATGAAGTCCTCGAACGTGCCGCGCGAGACGGTGGAGATCTTCACTCGATCTGCGGCGATGGTCTGGCTGCCGGTGCGGGGCATCAGCCACCAGATCGCCGCCAGCACGAGGATCGCCACAACCACGGCGATGGCAATGCGGAATTTGCGGGGGATGCCCCGCTTCGCGACGACGCGATCCATGCCGCTGCCACTTTGCGGACGGTCCAGCTTCTGCTCCTCGGCGATACGAATGACGCTCATGTCGTTCATCCAGCAAGCCCCATGCCAATCGCAACGGCGCCGCGCGCCCGGATCCGGTCGCCGCGACTGTCCGTTTCCGAACAGCGTTGTCCGCTAACGAACAGCGGGTGACCGGTTCCGATCACGCCAGCGGCACCTTGGGGGTCGTTTCGTCACAAGCGACGGCATGGCTCGGCGCCAGCGTAGGCGCGGCGATGCAGACGAGAAACAGGGCGATGACGCTCATCGTCCTGATGCCGGCGGGGACCTTCATGATGCGCTCCTCCCAAGAGATCATGCCGGGGAGAATGCAGGAAGCGTGCCAGAGCGCTTGGCTTTACGTTTCGCGAAAAGGGTTTTCTGCCAGTTGGCACGCATTTTGATTGTCCGATTTCGTACACCGTACGAGAAGGGACGACATGCCAGCCAAACCCGAATTCGATCTGTGTGTTGTCGTCGACGATGATGAGGACATCCTCGTCGCAGCGCGCCTGCTGCTGCGTCAGCTGTTTGCGGAGGTGCGCACCTTCTCCACGCCCGACGAGGCCATGACGGCGATCGCCCAGCGCTCACCCGATCTGGTCCTGCTCGATGCCAATTTCGCGCGTGGCGCAACGGATGCGCATGAGGGGCTTGCCTGGCTGGGCAAGCTGCTGGCGCATGATCCGGAAATGGTGATCGTGATGATCACCGCTCATGTCGGCCTGCAGGTGGCGATCGCCGCCATGAAGCAGGGCGCGACCGATTTCATCTCCAAGCCGTGGTCCAACGAACGGCTGCTGGCGACCGCGCGCACAGCCGCCGCGCTGCGCCGATCCCGCCGCACCGTCGCTACCGAGCGCGGCAAGGTCGCAACGATCGCAGGGGTCGGCGCCAGCACGGGTGCCCCCGGATCGCTGCTGCTCGGCGCCTCACAACCGATGCGTCGGGTGGGTGACCTGATCGCGCGCGCCGCGCCGACCGAGGCCAATGTCCTCATCCTCGGGGAGAATGGCACGGGCAAGGAACTGGTCGCGCGCGAACTGCATCGCCAGTCCCGCCGTGCCGACAAGGTGATGCTGACCGTCGATCTCGGCGCGATCAGCGAGGAACTGATCGATTCCGAATTGTTCGGCCATGTGAAGGGCGCCTTCACCGACGCGCGCACCGATCGCATCGGCCGCATCCAGGCGGCCGATGGCGGCACATTGTTCCTCGACGAGATCGGCAATCTGCCGCTGCACTTGCAGCCCAAGCTGCTGACCGTCCTCGAACAGCGCAAGGTGACGCCGGTAGGCGCCAACCAGCCGATCCCGGTCGACATCCGCGTGATCGCCGCGACCAACCTCTCGCCCGACCGGCTCGGCGACGAGCGCGTGTTCCGCACCGACCTGCTGTTCCGCCTCAACACCGTCGAAATCGAACTGCCGCCGCTGCGGCAGCGTCGCGACGACATCCCGCAACTGCTCACCCATTTCCTCGATCATTACGCCAAGCGCTACAACCGGCCGGTGCCCGAGGTTAGCGACGCGGCGATGGCCGCGGTGGTCGCGCATGACTGGATCGGCAATGTCCGCGCGCTGCGCCATGCGGTCGAACGCGCCGTCATCCTCGCCGGTGACGCACCGCTTGCGCCCGAGGATTTCCCGCTTACCTCTGGCACGCAATCACGGACCGCGCCATCGCTCGCGCCGCCCGCCCCCTCCCCCGCGCCGATCACGGCGCCCGCGATCACGACGGCTACCGCAGCGTCGGGCGGCGAGGATCTCAACCTCGACCGGGCGGAGAAGCGGATGGTCGAATCGGCGCTGCGCCGCCACGGCTACAACATCTCGCTGGCAGCGGCCGATCTCGGCGTATCGCGCGCCGCGCTCTATCGCCGGATGGAAAAATATGGGCTCTGACCGGCGCTTCGCCGCAGCGCTGGCGTTGCGCGTGGCGGCACTCGCGCTCGCCATCCTGCTGTTCGCCGCCAGTTTCGAGGTCAAGGGGCTGGGTGCCGCGCGGATCGTCGCCGCCGGGCTGGTGGCGGGGGCGATGCTGTGGCTGTGGAGCCATGTGACGCGCACCAACCGGCAGCTCGCGCGCTTCGTCGAATCGCTCGCGGTCGGCGATGTCGCGATGCGCTTCGACGGCACCGGCGGCCACAGCTTCGCTGAGGTGGCGACCGCCTTCGACGCCGCGCTCGATCGTCTGCGCGCCGAAAAGCTGGCCGATGCCGACGAACTCCGCTTCCTGCAGGCGCTGCTCGACGATGTGCCGGTCGCCCTGCTCGTCGTCCACGCCTCGGGCACGGTCGAACAGCAGAACAAGGCCGCGCGCCGGCTGTTCGGGCATGACGATGCGACGACGATCGACGATTATCGCCGCTACGGCGCCACCTTCGCGCGTCGGCTGGGCGGCACAGGCGCGTGGGAAGAGACGCTGGTGCTGCGGCTTGAAGGCCGGCAACAGCGCGCGATCGTGCGCACCGCGGAGGTCTCGCGGCTCGGCGTCGCGCTGCGCGCGGTGACGGTGCAGCCCGCCGAGGGCGCGTTCGATGCGGTGGAAATGGCCGCGCAATCCGATCTGGTGCGCGTGCTGACGCATGAGATCCTGAACTCGCTGACGCCGGTGACCTCGCTCGCCGCCACTGCATCCATGCTGATCGATACGCTTGAGCCTGGCGACGAGGACGCGCTGGGCGACGCCCGCGCCGCGATCGCAACGCTCGCGCGCCGTGCGCAGGGGCTGACCGAATTCGTGCAGGGCTATCGCGCGGTGGCGCAGCCGCCAGAGGTCAAGCGGCAACGCTTCGCCGCGCGCGGCTGGGCGGAGGAACTGGCGCGGCTCATCGCCGCAGAATGGCCCACCCTCCCGCTCACCCGCACGGTCGTTCCCGAGGATCTGACGATCCACGCCGATCAGGACCTGATGTCGCAGGTGCTGATCAACCTGCTGCGCAACGCGGCGCAAGCGGCGGGCGAGCATCGCGCCGACCCGCAGGTGGTGCTGCGCATCGCCGAGGATGCGCGCCATGATGTCGTCATCAGCGTCGCTGACAATGGCCCCGGCATTCCCGAGGCGCTGCGCGAGGATGTGTTTCTGCCCTTCTTCACCACGCGGCGGTCGGGCAGTGGAATCGGCCTCAACCTCGCGCGTCAGATCGTCGTCGCGCATGGCGGCACGATCGACATCGATGGGGAAGCCGAGGGCGCGACGATGGTCATTCGACTATAATCATATCGGCCAGAGGTTCTGGATCATCGATCAATCGAAGCGATTGTGCGGGAGATTGCACGCCCACTCGTCCGTTGTTCCTGCATCGATGGCGATAGCCGAGGAGGATGCGATGCCGGCCAAATCAGCGGCGCAACAGAAAGCGGCGGGTGCCGCACTGTCCGCCAAGCGCGGCGATACGCCCAAGAGCAAGCTCAAGGGCGCGTCGCGCGAGATGGAAAAATCGATGAGCGAGAAGCAGCTCGAGGAGTTCGCGACAACGAAGCGCAAGGGCAAGCCCGAACATGTGAAAGACTGATAGCGGAGACCAGCCATGCTCGACGTGCAATGGCAGAGCCGTGCCAGCCTGATGCGGGTCTCGCGCCAGGGCGTCCCCGAGCCGGAAGAACGGCTGGTCGCACGTGACACGCTGGAAGCCCTGGTCGCGACCGTCATCGAGATGCCGCCCGACCGCCAGCGCGGGCTGCTGATCCGCGTCGAAGGCCCCGAACATGTCGAAGAATATGACGATGCGGGTATCCGCGAACTCGCCGCACAGCCCGCTGGCGACGATGCCGAGCGGACCGAGACCGGCGCTTTGCCGTCGCAGCTCTCATTCGGAGACTGGCGGGCCTAACCCCACATCGTGCACCATTTGCGTCGCTGGCGCTCGTCATCCTCCGCGGCCTTTGCCGCCGCTGCCCGCCTCACCGCGGCCGGCCCCATGCCCGGCGCCGCGCGGCGGGCACGCCCGACCTTCACGAACAAGGCCGCGCTGGGCTCGACGCCGGCGCGCGCCGCGATATGCGCCATCAGCCCACGCGCGGCGTTCCAGCGCTGCTGCCCGCGTCGTTCGTCGGCGGTCGGTCGGTCCCGCCCGCACACCACACGCCAGAAGCGATCATGCATGCGGCGATCGCCGTCGCTCGCGGCATGCAGGCAGGCAAGTGCGAGGCGCAACGCCAGCGTCGGCACCACCGGCGCTCGCCGACATCGCTCCGCGGCATCGTCGAGCACACACAGTGCAAGGAAGATCGTGCGGTCAGGGCCGATTCGCATCCGGCCAGGATAGAGAACAAAAAGTGAACAGTCACGAGCCCCACATGCGGCTCAGCTGCTGTAGAGCGCTCCGCTGTAGACAGGGTTTTCCAACGCCGCGCCGGCGCCTTGCGCGACGCAGAACAAGGCGTTGTCTGCCACCTTCACCGGCAGGCCGGTGGTTTCCGCCACTGCCTGATCCAGCCGTGAGAGCAGCGCCCCCCCGCCGGTCAGCGTGATCCCCTCATCGATGATGTCCGCAGACAGTTCGGGCGCGGTATTCTCAAGCGCGGCCATCACCGCGCTACGGATCTGGCCGACGGGTTCGATCAGCGCCTCGGCCACCTCGGCCTCGGTGATCTCGATCTCGGACGGGCGGCCGGTGACGAGATGGCGGCCCTTCACCGTCATCCGCCGTCCCTCGCCCGCCGGCATCGTCGCAGCGCCGATGCCGTGCTTGACCCGCTCTGCAGTGATCTCGCCGATCATCAAATTGTGCGCCCGGCGGACGTGCGACGCGATCGTCTCGTCCATCCTGTCGCCACCCACCCGCACCGAGGCGCTGTAGGCGATGCCCTGCAGCGAAAGCACCGCCACCTCGGTGGTGCCGCCGCCGATATCGACCACCATCGCGCCGCGCGGCTCCGTCACCGGCATGCCCGCACCGATCGCCGCCGCCATCGGCTCGTCGATCAGTTGCACCTGTCGCGCTCCCGCATTGGACGCGGCATCGCGGATCGCCCGCCGTTCGACCATTGTCGCGCCGGTCGGCACGCAGATCACCACGCGTCGGCCGCGCGCGAACCGACGATGACCAAGCGCCTTCTGGATGAAGTGCTTGATCATTTGTTCGGCCACCTCGATGTCGGCGATCACGCCATCGCGCAGCGGCCGCATCGCCTGGATGTTGGCCGGCGTCTTGCCCATCATCAGCTTGGCTTCGTCACCGACCACCTTGACGCGGCGAACACCGTCGACCGTCTCGAGCGCGATCACCGACGGTTCGTTGAGGACGATGCCACGATCACGCACATGGACCACGGTGTTCACCGTGCCGAGGTCGATCGCCATGTCGTGGCCGGGAGAACTGAACAAACGGAAGAATCTCATATGGAATTGGCGGCCCTCATGCCTCGACCCCGCTTCTGCATCGGCCGTTCTTCGACCCTGTACGCCCAGGCTTGTCGAGCCCCTGCGTGCTGTGTGGCGGGCGTGGGTTCGTCAATCCGGCGTTGCGGCGGACTGTCCGTTTCGCGCGGCTGGCTGCGGCGCGGGCAGGTGAGAACCGTCCAGCCGCACGCAGGGGCGGGCAAATGGAGGCAATGGGGTCGCATCCAGCTTCGACCTCCGACGATGGAATGGAGAAACAGCATAATCCGGTATCCCGATAACGTATATTGAGGATTCTCCTCAGCCTCCTCTCCGCGACTTAACCTGACGCCATCTCTCGCGTAGAGCGTTGGGCAAACATGTCTGCTCCGCTTCCCCCCGTGTCCGTTGACGACCCCCGCGCGCCGTTCCGCATTCCGATCTTCCGCGCTGTGTGGCTGGCGTCGATGGCGTCCAACTTCGGCGGTCTGATCCAGTCGGTCGGCGCATCCTGGATGATGATCGCGTTGCAGGGCAGCGAACAGCAGGTCGCGCTGGTACAGTCGTCGCAGGCGTTGCCGATCATGCTGCTGTCGCTGCTCGCCGGCGCGGTGGCGGATAATATGGATCGCCGCACGGTGATGCTTGCCGCGCAGATCTTCATGTTGGTCGCTTCGGTGGCGCTGACCATCTTCGCCTGGATGGGCGGATTGACGCCCTGGCTGCTGCTCGCCTTCACCTTCCTCGTCGGCTGCGGCACCGCGGTGAACAGCCCCGCCTGGCAGGCATCGGTGGGGGAGATGGTGCCGCGCCCGGTGTTGCCGAGCGCGGTCGCGCTGAACAGCATGGGCTACAACATCGCGCGCAGCCTCGGCCCGGCAATCGGCGGCGTCATCGTCGCCGCGGCCGGCGCAGCTGCAGCCTTCCTCGTCAATGCGCTCAGCTATGTCGGCCTTATTTTCGTGCTGGCACGCTGGCGCCCGCCCGCCGTACCGCGCCCTCTGCCCCCCGAGCGCATCGACGTCGCGGTGGCCGCAGGCATCCGCTATGTCGCGATGTCGCCCAACATCCGCGCGGTACTGATCCGTGCGGTGCTGTTCGGTTTCGCCGCGAGCGCAGTGCCGGCGTTGATGCCTCTGGTCGCGCGAGACGTGATCGCGGGCGGTCCGCTGACCTACGGTCTGCTGTTGGGATCGTTCGGCGTCGGCGCGGTCGCGGGCGCGCTCAACAGCGGCCGGCTACGACGGCTGATGTCGACCGAGCGGCTCGTCGCGCTGGCATCGGTCGGGCTGGCGATCGGCGCGGCCGGCACCGGCGTCAGCCCTTGGCTGCCACTGACGATGGCCGCACTGGTTCTGGGCGGCGCCGGATGGGTGCTGGCGTTGTCGACGTTCAACGTCTCGGTCCAGCTCGCGGCACCGCGCTGGGTGGTGGCGCGCGCGCTGGCGCTTTACCAGATGCACGCCTTCGGCGGCATGGCGGTGGGCAGCTGGGTGTTCGGCTTCGTCGCCGAAAAGGAAGATGTCGGTACCGCACTGCTCGCGGCGGCGGGCGTGCTGCTGCTGTCGGCGGTGCTGGGGTTGCGCCTTCCGCTGCCGCAGATCGAAACGCTTGACCTCGATCCGACCGGCAAATGGCAGGAACCAAACACCGCGGTTGCGGTCGAGCCGCGCAGCGGTCCGGTGGTCGTCACGATCGACTATCGCATTGCCCGGGAAGACGTTCCCGCCTTTCTCGCCATCATGAGCGAGCGGCGCCGGATCCGCCGGCGCGACGGCGCACGACATTGGACGCTGCTGCGCGATCTGGCCGACCCCGAATTATGGGTCGAACGCTATCATGTGGCGACTTGGCTGGATTATGTGCGCCACAACCAGCGGCGCACCAACGCCGATGCGGAGAACAGCCTGGCGTTGCGCGCGCTGCATCGCGGTGATGAGGCACCGCGCGTCCACCGCATGCTCGAACGCCAGACCGGGTCGCTGCCGGTGACACGGGAGCCGGGGCCGCGCGAGATGGCCGATCCGATGACGGACGCGTCTCGATCGGCCTGACGGGAACCTACAGCGCGGGCTGCGCGGTCAGCGGCGCGACGATGGGCGCGACCGCGACCGACAGCGCGAAGGTGCCGACGAACAGCGCGCCGAAGGTCGCGAACAGGGTGCGGCGGATGTCCATGCTGGTACCGGTCATGACGACGGTCTCCGGGTTAGCGTTGCGCTGAGGAATCAGAGCAACGGCTGCGCGGTCATCGGCGCAACGGTCGGCAAGACCGCGGCAGACAGGGCCAGCGTGCTGACGAAAAGCGCACCGAAGGCGGCGAACAGCGTCCGGCGGACGTTGGGGATGGCGGTCATCGAAATTCTCCCTGGATCTGGTTGGCGGTGGTTCAGAGCAGCGGCTGCGCGGTCATCGGCGCGACGGTCGGCACGATCGCGGCGGACAAGGTCAGCGTGCTGACGAAAAGCGCGCCGAAAGCGGCGACGAGGTTCCGGCGGACGTTGGAAATGGTGTTCGTCATCTTGGTCACTCCTGATTGCGGCCGCATCATTGCGGTGGGATGCCAGGAGTAGTGCAGGGAGCGTGCCAATTCGCCGAAGCACGGATTCCCGGGGCTTGCTCGGCGAGATCGTAATAGTCGCGCCTCAAATTTCGCCGCTATGCGGCAATCATCGCCAATTCGTGGCGTTTCGCGCAATTCGCGCTTCGCTACGCTGTTCGATTTCGAACGACTGTCCGGTTCGGGACAGTGGCGCCTAGCCGACCGCCGAGGCGTGGACCGGCGCTATCCTTCGCCGAGCAGCTGCGGCCAATCCACGTTCGGGATCTGCAGCAGGTACTTCTCCAGCACGGCCACCTCATCATCGCGCACTTCGGAGACAAGCGGGCTGGGCAGTTCGCCTTCGCGCTGATAACCGACGCGGGCAGCATAGGCGAGCGCGCTGGCGACGGACAGCCAGGCGGCCTTTTCCGTTTCGTCGCCGGTCTCTTGCTCGCGGATGAGGATGCCTTCATCCTGCTCGTTCTGGAGCGTGTCTTCCGCCGCATAGGCCGGCGCCTCGCTGGCCAGCATCCGTCGCGCAAGATCGAGCGCCGAGCGCGCGTCGGCGATCTGCCCGGCGTCCGAGAGCCCTTTCAGCCCCTCTTCCCCGCCGTCGAGTGCGAGCAGTGCACGGCGTTCGTGGGGGAGCGCAGCGGCAAGCTGCGCAAATTATCCGGCCGTCGGCATCCTATTCGTCAACGATCACGCGCGACATACCGCCCGTTGCGCACCGTGAAGTCACTGGGATCGACCAGCCGCGCACCGGGCTGCGTTTCCACCGTGACGCGGATGTGGAGGTCGGGATAAGCGTTCGCTGAGCTGCTTGATCACGTCAGCCGGCTTGTCCCGATGCAAGTCCCTGGCGGCAGGTGTTGCACACCCCGGTCGAGTTGGAGATGTGCATGCTCAGCGTGCGGGCCGGCCACGTCAGCCTGCCTCAACCCGGCCTGATCGAAGGCGCGGATGAACTGGTTGGCAATATCCTCCTGGCGTGCGCGCGAAGGGAGCGCGGGCCGTCCACCTGCCGACAACGCCGTCACCCACCTGCTCGGCCCGGTGCCCAGCGAATCGCATGTTTATGTCAGCCTCAAGCATGGCGTGCCGCTGTCGGTGATCGCCACCGACAATGAAGAGCATTGGGTGGTCGACGGGGAACGGATCAGCCTGCTCTGACCGCGCTCAAACCGCGCGCAGATAAGCCAGCACCGCACTGACCGCTTGCCGCTCGAGCGCGGCGGCGTCGCGCGGCTCGCGCGGGTGGACGAGCGCGGCGTGGGCGAGGCTGTGCATGATCTCCGCGACGACCAGCGGGGCATGGTCGGCATCGACGCAGCTTATCTCTGCCTTCACCGCCGCCGGCAGCAACCCCATCTGCTCCGCCACCGCCTGCTTGGTCGTCGGGTGATGGTGCCCATGCTCGGCGCCATGGCCGAAATCATGGTCGAGCGCATCGTGCAGCGCCGGATCGAGCCGGTGGGCGGCGAAGACGGCATGGACGATCCGCGTGATCGCCTCTTCCAGCGTTGCAGGCGGCGGCCGCATCGCGTCCGTCACGAGCGCGTGGATGCGATGGCCGTGGCGGTGCACCAGCGCGGCGATGATCGCCTCCCGGTTCGGAAAATATTGATAGAGCGAGCCGATGCTGACGCCGGCTTCAAGCGCGATCGCGTTGGTGGTGGCCGCTTCCCGGCCGCCGCGAATCAGAATGCGAGCGGTCGCGTCCAGCATCGCCTCCACCATTGCCTGCGATCGCGCCTGCCGCGGCAGTTTTCTTGGCGCCGAACCATGCATCGGATGATTTCCCCCCGCGAGTATCAAACGCGATCGATCGCTCGCATTATCCCTTTAGCGAAGTTACGCAGCAGGAGGAATGACGGATGCCGCTGGCGAAGCTTGCGGTCGCATCTTTGTTGATTGTCCCCGCATCGGCACTGGCGCAGCAGACGCAGGCGGATGCTCCCTCTTCTCCAGATGATCCCATCATCGTCTATGGCCGTGAACTTGAACAGATCGGCATCGCCCAGTCCGGCTCGCAAGGTGTTGTCGGCTATAAGGATTTCGAGGACCGACCGATATCGCGCGTCGGCGAACTCGTGGAGAATGTGCCGGGCGTGATCGCCACCCAGCATTCGGGCACCGGCAAGGCCAACCAATATTTCCTGCGCGGCTTCAACCTCGACCATGGCACTGATTTTGCCGGCTTTGTCGATGGCGCGCCCGTCAACATGCGGACGCATGGCCATGGCCAGGGCTATCTCGACTTCAACTTCCTGATTCCCGAGCTGGTCGAGCGCATCGACTATCGCAAGGGCCCCTATTTCTCCGACGTCGGCGATTTCAGCGGCGCCGGCACCGTCGCCTTCAAGACCTGGGATCGCCTCCCCGCCCCGGTGATCGAGGCGCAGGTCGGCGAATATGGCTATTATCGCGGCCTTGCCGCCGGCAGCGTCGTCACCGGCAATGGCGGCGCGCTGCTGGTCGGCGTGGAGGGCACCTTCTCCAACGGCCCCTGGGTGCTCGACGAGGATCTGGAGAAATATAACGGCTTCGCGAAATATTCGCAGGGCACGGCCGAGCATGGCTGGAACGTCGCGGCCAGCGTCTACCATTCGCGCTGGACCTCGACCGACCAGGTGCCCGAACGCGCGATCGACAGCGGATCGATCGACCGCTTCGGCTTCGTCGACGATGATCTCGGCGGCAAGTCGAGCCGCTACGCGCTGACCGCGCAGGGACGCTGGGGCGGCTTTTCCGCCAACGCCTATGCGATCGGCTATCGGCTGCGGCTGACGTCCAACTTCACCTATTTCCTCGAGGACCCGGTCAACGGCGACGAGTTCCAGCAGCGTGACCGGCGCGGGCTGTTCGGCGGCGCCGCCTCCTACGCGGCGGATTTCGGATCGGTCTCGATCAAGCTGGGCGGTGACCTGCGCTACGACGCGATCGGCAAGGTCGGCCTCTATCGCAGCAGCGGCGGCCGGATCAGCGACACGGTCCGCGAGGACCAGGTCGATGAACTCAGCGCCGGTCTCTATGCGCAGGCGCAGATCACCGTTGCACCGGGGCTGCGCGCGATCGTCGGTTTGCGCGGCGACCTCTATGATTATGATGTGAAGGCCGGGCTGCCCGAGAATAGCGGCGACGGATCCGATGCGATCCTCGCCCCCAAGTTCGCGCTCGCCTGGGCGCCCGTCAGCGGCGTCGAACTCTATGCCAATTATGGCGAGAGCTTCCATTCCAACGACGTGCGCGGCGCCACGATCAGCATCGATCCCGCCACCGGCGACCCGGCCGATCGCGTGCCGGTGCTGCCGCGGGTTCGCGGCGCCGAACTCGGCGCCCGCGTCGAGCAGGGGCGGTTCACCGCCTCGCTGGTCGGCTGGTGGCTCAAGCTCGAATCGGAACTGGTGTTCGTGGGAGATGCCGGCTCGACCGAGCCCAATGACGCGACCCGCCGCTACGGCGTGGAAGCGACCGGCTTCTGGCGCCCTACCGACTGGCTGACGCTCGATGGCTCCGCCGCCTTCACCCATGCCCGCTTCCGCGGCGTGCCGGCAGGTCTTCGCCGCATCCCGGGATCGGTGGGCGAGGTGATCGCGGCGGGCGCGACGGTGGACCTGCCCAACGGCCTGTCCGGCACGCTGCGCGTCCGCCACTTCGGCAGCGCGCCGCTGATCGAGGATGGATCGGTGACGTCCGATCCGACGACCTTGGTCAATCTGGGCGTCTACTACCGCACCGGCCCTGTGCGGCTTGGGTTGGATGTGTTCAACCTGTTCGACGCCAACGACGCCGACATCACCTATTTCTACGAAAGCCGTTTGGCCGGCGAGGCCAGCGGGGTGGAGGATCGTCACCTCCACCCGGTGGAACCGCGGCAGCTCCGTGCGTCGGTGCGCCTGACCTTCTGACGCTGCCGCCGCCGCGGTTGCGCGATCAGCTTGCCGCGAACACGCCGCAGGCGATACGGCCGCCGCTGTTGCCGGCAGGGTCGCTCTTCATGTCGTCCGGCCCGGCGTGGATCACCAGCGCCGCGCCGTCGGCGTCGAGCAGCGGGTTGGTGCCGCCGCTGAGGCTTGCGCCCGGAATGTCGATCTCCAGCGTGCCGCGGCCGTCGGTGCCGATCATCAGGTTCGGCAGATCGCCCATATGCGCTCCTTGCGGATTGTCACGGCCGTGCTGATGGTTCGTCGGATTCCAGTGGCCGCCGGCGGTCGTGAAATCGGGGCCGTCGCAACGACCGACGGTGTGGATGTGGAAGCCGTGCGCGCCCGGCGGCAAATCCATGCCCGAAATTGCAAGGCGGACGCCATCGGCAGTCGGCGTCACGCTGGCCTCGCCGCGCGGCGCGCCCTGCCCGTCGAACAACGACGCGAAGGCGCGCGTGCCCTTGGGTTCCGTTCCGTCGCTGGTGGTGCCGGTGGTGGCGCACCCGCCGAGCAGGAAAAGCGTGGCGGCGGCAACGGACATGGTCAGGCGCATGGTCGACTCCTTCGGGTTGGCCCCGGCGCGCGCCACGACCCTGCGACGCACCCCTTCGCCGATGGCAACGAGGCATGTGCCGAAAGGTTGCGGCCCTTGCGACACGTTCGCAGCGCTTCTGCACGATCCGTTCCGCCTCGGCAATGAGCGGGATCGGTCGCGCCGCCACCACGGCCCGTCGTGATCGTCATCGACAGCACGCACGGCCCTGCCAAGCGGATGCGGATCGAAACGGACGAGGTAGGTCCATGATTCATCGCGTAATTCTTTCGGCCCTGTTGCTTGCCACGGTTGCCGCCGCGCCCGCCCAGTCGCCACGCGATGCCGCCACCAGCGCCGCGCCCGCCACGCGCTTCACGCGCGATCCGTCGGCGTTCAAGGCAAAGCAGGCCCAGATCGTGGCCAGCATGCGCCAGCAATCGCCGCAGGCCGCCGCCGAGCTTGAGGCGCTGTTCGCGCAGGATCTGCCCGCCATGATCGCGCCAGAGATGCGCCGCATGGGGCTCAACATGGAGGATATGGCGGATATGACCGCGGTCTATTGGGTCGCCGCGTGGGAAGCCGCCAACGGCATCGTCGGCCAGAAGACCGATCCCCGCCTCGCCAAGGGCGCCCGCGACCAGATCGCGCGGACCTTCGCCGGCAATGGCGGCCTCGCGCAGATGAGCGATCGCGACAAGCAGGATGTTGCCGATGTCATGCTGCTGCAGGCGATCCTCGTCGAGGCGCGGATGCTGACCGCCAAGGCCAACCCCGCGATGCGCAAGCAGGTGAGCGACGCCATCCACACCGAGGCGGGGCAATTGATCAAGACCGACCTGCGCCGCGTGAAGCTGACGCCAACCGGCTTCATTGCGCTGCCGGATGGTGCGGGCGGCCCGGTGCCAGCGCCCACCCCTTCCACGAACACCTCGGCAGCGGTGGCACCCCCCGCCCCGCCCCCCGCGGGCGGCGGCGCGCGCTTTGCGGCGAACTGGCAGAAGGTGGAGGGCGTCTATTTCAAATCCTTCACCAATTTCGGCGTCGGCGGCATGATGACGCAGGATTTCGAACCGATCATCCTGTTCAAGGACGGCAGCTATTATGAGATCGAAGGTCCGGCGCTGGAGGATGTCGATCTTGACGCCAGCCGTCGCGCGCGCCCGATCAAATGGGGTCGCTGGTCGCGCGGCGGCAAGGGTTTCGTGCTGACCAACTCCAAGGGCAAGGCCAATGACTATGCCTTGCAGCAGGGTGCCTTCTTCAAGGCGTTCCCGGCGGAAGCGGCCGGCAACAAGCTGGCCGCGAAATATTCGCGCGTATCTGGCGGCGGCAATTCCGCGCTGGGCGGCGAACTGACGATCGGCGGGAAGACGGACCTGACCTTCTCGCCCGATGGCAGCTATGGCCGCGCTTCCGCTGGCGGCGCGACCGGTTCGGGCAGCCAGAGCGGCGTCGGATTCGGCGTTTCCAGCCGCAGACCCGCCGCCGGCATCGGCCGCTATCGCATCGAGCGCCACACCATCACGCTGGTGGAGCCCAACGGCGAGACAAAGCGCCAGTTTTTCGCCTTCGGATCGCGCAAGACGCCGGCGCAACCGGCGACGAGCATGATCTTCATGGGGGATCGGGTGTTCGTGGATATGGATTGAGGGGTACGGGCAAACGCCCCCGTCGACCCCAAGCGAAGTCGATGGGGGAGCGGGAAATCTTCTGGACAGCGCGCGAAGAATCCCATCCGGGCGATCAGCCAGCCCCCACCCGGATCGGCCGCGTGATCCCGATCGCCTCCAGAAACCGCTCATCATGACTGACCACGATCAGCGCCCCGTCATAAGCGGCAAGCCCCGCCTCGATCGCCTCGATGCTCTCCAGATCGAGATGATTGGTGGGCTCGTCGAGCAACAGCAGTTCAGGCAGAGGTTCCGCCCCCAGCAGCGCCGCGAGCGCGGCGCGCAGCAGCTGGCCGCCGCTGAGCGTACCGGAGCGGCGCAGCGCCATGTCCGCGCGGAACTGAAAACGGGCGAGTGCGGAGCGACTGAAATTGTCGTCGGCGTGCGGGTTGAGCGCGCGAAAATTGTCGAGCACGGTCAGCGTCGGATCGAGCATCGCCACGGTCTGGTCGAGCATCGCGATGCGGACATGGCGCTGAATGCTGCCACTCCAGGGTTCCAGCCGCCCGGCGATCAGGTGCAACAGGCTGGTCTTGCCCGATCCGTTGTGGCCGGTGAGCGCAATGCGTTCGGGGCCGACCACGTTCAGCGACAGGCCGTCGATCAACGGCACTGCCGGGTCATGCCCGAAGCACAGGCCGGCGATGTCGAGCACGCGACGATCGGGGGCGAGGCCGGTTGGCGGCAGCACGACCTTCAAAGTCTCCAACTGCTCCACCTTCGCGCGCGCTGCGGTCGATGCGGCGCCCGCCTCCAGCGCCAGCCGCTCGGCGAGGCGAGCACCGCTGCCGCCGCTATTCTCGGCCCGCTCGCGGCGCGCGCCGATCAATATCTTCGGCATGTCGCCCCGCGCGCCCTTGCGGGCACCAGCGGCGTCGCGGCGCTGCTTGCGTTCGCGGGCGACCTGCGCTTTTCGGTCGACCTCGGCGCGCTGGCGATCCGCGACCGCCACATCATGCTCGGCGGCGGCCAGTTCGATCGCCTTGCGCTCGCGATAATGGCTGAAATTGCCGCCATAGCGGGTGGCGCCGAGCGATGTGAGCTCGACGATCGCGTCCATGCTTTCCAACAAGGCGCGATCATGGCTGACGATGATCGCGCCTGCGCGCCACTCCGCGAGCACCGTATGAAGCGCGGCCCGGCCCTCGGCGTCGAGATTGTTGGTCGGCTCGTCGAGCAGCAGGAAATCGGGCTCGGCGAACAACGCCGCCGCCAGCGCAGCGCGGGTGCGCTGGCCGCCGGACAGCGAGGCCAGCGGTGTTGCCGCAGTCGCGCTCAGCCCGACGCGGGCAAGCGCAGACCCCAGCCGCGCCTCCAGCGTCCAGTCTGCCTCGGCCAGCGCCTCGATCGACGCCGTGCCGGCCTCGGCCGCAGCAAGCAGCGCAAGGCCATTGGCAATGCCGAACAGGTCGGCGATGGTTTCGTCTGGGGTCAGCTGGACGATCTGGCGCAGCGTTTCCACGGCGCCGTTGATGGTGACGGCACCGGTCGCGGGTTCAAGCTGTCCCGCGATCAGCCGCAGCAGCGTCGATTTGCCGACGCCGTTGCGGCCGACGACACCGCAGCGTTCACGAGTGAAGGAGAGATCGAGGCCGGTGAGGACCGGGTCGCCGTCAGGCGTGGACCAGCCGAGATTGGCGACGGAAATGGAAGCGGAACGAGACATGGGACATCCTGAAAGCAGTGCGCGCGGGCGATGCTGTCAGGGTGCGATCCATGGTAGGTTCCTTCTTCTGCCCTGCTTGGGCCAACGGGTGGTCTTTAGCCGTCCGGCGGCGTTCGGTCAAAACATCCCCAGTATGCGCTGCAACGCCGCCTGGAAATGCGCCGAAAGCGCCGCCTCCGCGCGGTCCGCATCGCGGTCGCGACAGGCATGGAGGATCTCCAGATGCTCGCGCAATGTCCGCATCGCCAGCGGCTGCGTGACCAGCCGCTCCAGCCGGATGATCCGCACATAATTCTTCAGCCGGCGCACGGTGGTCTCGATCAGCGGGTTGCGCAGGCTGGCGATCATGCTGCCGTGGAAGCGCTCCTCCAGTTCGTCGAGCGCCGTGATTTCGGGCGTGCCGAGGCCGCTGGTCTCGACGCGTTCGAGCAGCGTCTCATGCCCCTCGATGAGCGCTTCGATATCCCCGGCCCTGGCGGTTTCGGAGAAGGTCCGCGCCGCCGCGCGCTCGATGATCGAGCGGAACTGATAGGTGCTGCGCGCCAGTTCGAGATCGGGCTTGAGGAACTGGATGCCGGATCGAGGGTGGATCGTAAGCACCCCTTCCGCCTCCAGCACGCGCAGCGCATCGCGCAACGGCTGCACTGGGATGCCGAGCAGGCGGACGAGTTCGTTCTGCGACACGAAGGCGCCCGCAGGCACGGTCCGCTCGAACAGCCCTTTGAGGATTCGCGCATAGGCAATGTCGCTGAGGCGCTGATTGTCGCCGCCCGCGTTCACCGGAGCGATCGCCACCGGTGCTGCGGTCCGCCGCCGGCCGCTTCCCAAGGTAACTGCTTCTCTCACTGATATCTCAACTACCATGAACTGGCCGACATGCTAGCGGGCGACGGGCGGGGCGTCGACCTATGAAGCGACCGTTCCGACATATGATGCGCATGATGCGATCAGCGCCCGGTCGCGGGCAGCCAGCGATCGGCAAAACGCAGGTAGATCACCCAGTCCGCGGCGGTGATCGAATGGGGCCCGGTCCGGACATGATAGGCGATGCGATCGCCCACTGGCCGGTCGGGCGGCGGCATGGCATCAGCGCCGAGGCTGCCGGCGCCGAGCAGCCGGTAGACCGGCTCTGCGCCCCTGGCAGCGAGGAACTCACCGCGCGGGTCGGACCACCAATCCTCGCTGGCGCTGGCGATATAGACCGGGCGCGGCGCGATCAGCGCGACCAGTTCATGCGCGTCGACCGGCAGTTTGTCCTCGCGATCGGCGAACGTCTTGAAGCGCGGCGCGAACCAGTAGTTGTTCATCACCCGGATCGTCTCGCCGAAGCGACGGCGATAGAGAGAGGCGCCGCCCTCCCCCGACTGGTTGGCGATCACCATCGCGAAGCGCGGATCACGCGCGCCGGCCCACAACGCCGCCTTGCCGTAGCGCGAATGGCCGATCAGGATCACGCGGCTTTTGTCCACCGCGCGATCGGTCGCAAGATAGTCATAGACGCGGCTCAGCCCCCACCCCCAGGTCGCGACCGCGCCCCAGTGCGACGGATCGGAGGGGCTGGTGCCGAAGAAGGGGTGGATGCTCTCCGCCACCTTGTTGTCGCCATCAGGGTAGAGATCGCCGGGGAAATAGGTGGCGACGCCATAGCCCGCCGCGAGAATCGCCTCGATCGGCCATTCGGAGGCGTCGATGCCGCGCGAGTGGACGGTGGCGCTGCCCTTGCGAATGCCTTCCGCCGGCACCACCCAGTTCGGCGTGATCGCGATGCCGGGATCGGGGTGCACGGCCTGGTTGCCGTGGAAGTTGAGGCCGACGAACATCGGCACCGGCCCCTTCGCGGCGGCCGGTAGGTAGATCAGCACCGACATTTGGGGCCCGCGTTCGCTGCCGTCGAGCAGGATCGTCACCTGCCGCCGGATCGCGCGGCCGCCCAGCGCATGGGCATCCTCATCGGTGACGACGAAACGCTGGCGACGCGGCGCCGGCGGCGCCACGCCGTAGATCGTGCGTTCGAACAGGGCGAGCAGTTCGGGGCGGCGCTGCTTCGCCCACATCGCCGGCGAGGTCACCGGCCGCCCGTCCGCCATCACCAGCGGATCGGGCAGCCGGTAGGCCGGCACCTTCGTCTCGTCACCATTGCCGTCGAGTTGCGCCGCCGCCGGGCCGGCAGCGGCGCAGATCGCCAACAGTGCGAGCAGTCCCCGCATCTCAGGCCGCGTCAGAAATTGACGCGGACGCCGAGCTGATAGTTGCGGTCATACTGGTTGGAGACCGCGGGGATATCCGAGGTCCCATAGTATTGCCGCTGGTAGGCGTTGAGCAGGTTGACCGCATCGAACTTCACCGAGACATGCTCATTGACCGCGTAGCTGATGGAGAAATCCATCTGCTCCAGCGGCGCGTTATAGAGCGCGCGGCCGGCGGAGTCCGCGAAATTGGTCTGCACGCTCTTCGACCGCCAGTTGTACGAAAGCTGCGCGGAAACCGGGCCCTTTTCGTAGATGCCGGTGATGTTGAACGCATATTTGGAAAGCAGGTCGGCTGCAACCATCTCGGTGCGGCCGAGCACCGGCAGGCTGCTGTCGACGTAAGTGAAATTGCCCTGGAACCCTAGGCCGCTGAACGCGCCCGGCAGGAAATCGAAGAACTGCTGGTAGAAGACTTCGAAGCCCTTGATCGTGCCCGGGCCGCTGTTGCGCGGGCGGGTGATCAGGAAGGTTTCGCCGTCGATGATCTCGTTCTGCGCGAACTTCTGGGCGAAGCCGACGACGTCCTTCTGGAACAGCGAGACCGCGGCATAGTTGGACTTGCCGAAATAGAATTCCAGCGACGCGTCATATTGATCCGCCTTGGTCGGCGCGAGATCCGGGTTGCCCGCGCTGCCGGTGCCGTTGAGCACGCTCAGCACGACGGCCGGCGAGAGATTGCCGAACTCCGGCCGGGTCAGCGCCTTCGAATAGGCGAGGCGGAGATAGAGATCCTTGGTTAGCTCGCCGCGGATGTTCACGCTGGGCAGCCAGTTCTCATAGCTGCTTTCGCCGCGCACCGGATCGAAGTTCGAACCATTGGCGATATAGACGAGCTGCTTGTTGGTGGTGTGGACGTAGCGCAGGCCGACATTACCGTCGATCGGCAGCCCCAGGTCGAACGCGAAATCGGCCTTGCCGTAAGCCGCCCAGGCAGTCTCGCGATAGTTGTAATAGTTGGTCGGCGGATAGACAGGATCATTGGAATCGACGCCGACGAGCGCGCGGGTGCGACGCTTGTCGAACAGATATTTCTCCTGGAAGGTCAGCCACTGGTTGGTGGACGCGGTGCGATCGAAGAACAGCTCGTCCGGCGTCAACTGCGTCACCGAGGTGATCGGCTGGGTCAGCGTGACGTTCTGGCCGATGCTGTAGACCTCGTTGATCGCCTGGCGCTTGGCATAGCGCACGCCGGCGCTGATCGCGGTGATCGGGCTGTTGTCGAACTTGTAGGTGGCGTCGAGCCGCGCCGAGGTTTCGTCGCCATAGGCCTGCTGGCCGAGGTCCGAATAGGTCGTCTGCCCGGTATAGGCGGCCGGCGAAGTCAGGTCGACGCCGCCGACCGAGAAGTCGGGCGTGTTGGTCGACAGATCGATGTTGGCCGTCGGTGCACGCCCCTGCAGCACCACGCTGCGCGAATAGAAGGGCGCGGTCGAGTCGACATAGGACACCTGCCCACCCAGCGTGAACCGGTCGGATTTCCAGTCGAAGCCGCCGGCATAGCTGTTGGTGTGCTGGTTGAAGTCCGACGCGCCGCGGCTGGAGCGGATCAGCGCATTGGTCAGCGTATAGCTGTCAGGGATGTTGGAGTTACCGTCCTTGAAATCGAACGACGATCCGGTGCCGCGCGCACCGTCGGTCTGCACCGAAAGCTGCTGCGTCGCGCTGGTCGACTTTGTGTTGAAGCGCATCGCGTTGGCATAGAGCGTCAGCTCTTCCACCGGACGCCACTGGAGCGCGCCATAGATGCTCGAACGGGTCAGGCGGCCGGTTTCGTAACGGCCGCGCACCTGCGACGGCAAGGTGACGACATCGCCCGCATCATTGGGGAACGCGCCGTCGCCGTCGCGGTCGAACAGGTTGCGATTGTCGGCATAGGCGTTGGTCGAGGTCTGGTAGCCGCCCGAGAAGACGCGCTCGAACTGGCCGCCGACAAGCACGCCGATCTCACCGATGCCGGTGTCGAAACGGTTGCTGAGCACCAGCGAGGTGCGCGGCGTGAGCTTGTCGTTGATGTCGCTGTAATAGCCGGAGAGCGTGCCGGCGACATGCAGCCCGTCGAAGTTGAAGGGCTGCGCCGAATGGATGTTGATCAGGCCGCCGAGACCGCCCTCGATCTGGTCAGCGGTCGCGGTCTTGTAGACGTCGATGCCCGACAGGATGTCCGCCGACAGCTCCAGCAGGTTGGCGGCGCGGTTGGTCGACGAGAAGATCTGGCGGCCGTCGATCGTGGTCGTCACCTGCTTCAGGCCGTGAACGACATAGGTGTTGCCCTGGCCGCGCGTGTCGCGCGCAAGCTGGATGCCGGGAATGCGCTGCAGCGTGCTGGCGATCGAGGTGTCGGGCAGTTTGCCGATATCCTCGGCGACGATCGATTCCTGGATCTGGCCCGAATTGCGCTTGAGTTCGCGTGCGCTGGTCAGCGTGCCGCGAATGCCGGTGACGACGATTTCCTCGACCTCGCTATCGGAAGGTGTCCCAGCACCCTGATCCGCCTGCGGCGCCGGGGCCGGCGCTTCCTGCGCCATCGCTGGCATGGCAAAAGCCAGCCCCATCCAGCAGACCGAACCCAGCAACAGCTTCGCCTTCACCATTTCCGACAACCTCCCACATGGGGCCCCCTTCAGAGGCGCCTCGATGCAGGATCAAATACAGTGTCTGATATGTCAGTCAAGCTGGTCAGGCCGATTCTGATATTTCTGTTCCACATGGTGATATTGACCTGACCGACGGCCACCGCCTAAACCGCCCCCGTCGATGCAAGGATCAATCACCGGCGCGTGCCGGAATCGACGGGGAGAGGATGATGGATAGCAGTCGTCGCCAGATGCTCCAGGCGCTTGCCACCGCATGCGGTGCCGCTGCCCTGCCCGCCCGCGGCTGGGCGCAGGAGAGCGGAGTCGCGCTGACGC
This sequence comes from Sphingomonas zeicaulis, assembly GCF_050433225.1. Classification (NCBI taxonomy): domain Bacteria; kingdom Pseudomonadati; phylum Pseudomonadota; class Alphaproteobacteria; order Sphingomonadales; family Sphingomonadaceae; genus Sphingomonas; species Sphingomonas zeicaulis. The sequence continues at coordinate 455,310 of NZ_JBNPXQ010000003.1, forward strand.
TGGATGGCGCACGGCGCGGTGCGACGATCCCGGCAAATTTCGTCGGCCTTTCCTATGAGCGCGCGCAACTCGCCAACCCTGGCTACTTCTCCGCCGAAAACAAGGCGCTCGTCGCGCTATTCAAGGGGCTTTCCCCGGTCGGCAACCTGCGCATCGGCGGCTCTTCCGGCGAGCACACCGCCTATGTGGCGGAGAATGTGCCGGCGAAGTCGCCCTTCGAGATCTTTGGCCCCGAGCATAACAAGACGGTGAAGGAAGGGCTGATCTGCTCCACGCCGGCGCTCCGTAGCCTGCGCACCTTCCTCGACGCCACCGGCTGGACCTGCATCTACGGCCTCAACCTTGCGCACGCGACGAAGGAACAGGCGGCGGCGGAGGCCGCCGACGTCCACCGCATCCTCGGGCCACGATTGCTCGCCTTCCAGATCGGCAATGAGCCGGACGTGTTCCGCAACCGCTATCGCCCTGCCGAATGGGGTCCTGAGGATTTCGTGCGCGAATGGGCGGCATTCCACGATGCCATCGCCGCCGCCGCACCCGGCGTGAAGTTCGGCGGACCGGATATCTCGAACAAGCTCGACTATCTCACCGTGTTCGCGCGCGAGGCGCATCGCTTCCCCGATGTGATCATGCTGACCGGCCATTATTATGCGATGGGCCCGGCGGGATCGCCCGACGCGACGATGGCGCAGTTGATGGAGCCGGAGCCCAGGACCACCACGCTGAAAGATGCCGGCGTCGAAACGGTGCAGGCGGCGGTGAAGCAAGCCGGGCTGCCCTTCCGCATGGCGGAGGGCAACAGCTGCTGGGACGGCGGCAAGCCGGGCATTTCGGACACCCACGCCTCGGCGATCTGGGGCGCGGACGCGATGCTGAAATTCGCCGAGCGCGGCTGGATCGGCATCAACTGGCATGGCGGCGGCTATGGCCATTATTCGGCGATCGTCGGCACACCCTCGGCCGGGTTCAGCCGGCGGCCGCTCTATTACGGCACCCAGTTCGGCCAGATGCTGGTGGGCGCCACCTTCCTCACGCTCGATGTCCAGCCGGCCAGCCCGTATCTCGGCTGCTATGCGCTGAGCCAGGGCAGCAAGACGAAGATCGCGCTGGTCAACAAGCATAGTTCGCCCTTCACCGTCACATTACCCTCCATGCCCGAGGCCAAGGTCGTGGTGCTGACCGGCCCGTCGCTCGCCGCCAAGGACGGCACGACATTGAAGACGGTGACGATGCGCGCGGTGCGGCAGGTGACGGTGCCGCCCGCCACCGCGATGCTCTTCACCTTGGGCGGGCGCTGATCGATGACGGAGGGAATTTCGCGCCGCGGCACGCTCGTTGCTGGAGCCGGTCTCGCGATCAGCGCGACGCTGCCGCGCGGCGCGCGCGCCGAGTCAAATACCCCCCTCCATCCCAACCGGCTCTGGTATCGCGAGCCCGCCGACGAATGGGTGCAGGCTCTGCCGCTGGGCAACGGCCGATTGGGCGCGATGATCTTCGGCGGTATCGCCAACGATCGCATCCAGCTCAACGAGGACAGTTTCTTCGCCGGATCCCCCTATGACGGCACCAACCCCAAGGCAGGCGAGGGCCTGCCCAGGGTCCGCGAACTGATCTGGGCCGGCCGCTACGCCGAGGCGCAGGCGCTGGCGGACGAGGTGCTGGTGGCACGCCCCCCGCGGCAGATGTCCTACCAGCCGATCGGTGATCTCATGATGCTCTTCCAGGGCATCGAGAACAGCCAGAGTTACGAACGCGCGCTCGACCTCGACGGCGCGATCGCGACGACGCGGTTCAAGGTGCGCACCGTCACCCATCTGCGCGAAGTGATCGCCTCGCCGGTCGACCAGGTGATCGCGGTTCGCCTCTCCACCGATGCGCGGGCGGGCAACGTCAACGTGACCCTGTCGTTGACCACGCCACAGGATGGCGAGATCGCGGTCGACGGAGACGATACGCTGGTGATGCGCGGTATCGGACCCGCCCAGCACGGCATCCCCGGTGGCATCCGTTTCGAAACGCGCGTGAAGGTGCGCCGCACGGGCGGCCGGCAGACGGTCGGTCGCGGCGCGATCCGCATCGAGGATGCGGACGAGGTCGTGCTGCTGGTCGCCACCGCCACCAGCTATCGCCGCTTCGACGATATCGCCGGCGATCCCAACGCGATCACGACGCGGCAGATCGAGGCCGCCGCGGGCAAGAGCTGGGGCACGCTGCTCTCAGCGCATCAGGCCGAGCATCGCCGGCTGTTCCGCCGCCTCTCGGTCGAACTCGCCTGCACGCCGGCGGCGTCACTGCCCACCGACGAGCGCATCGCGCGCTCGGGCGAGTTGGATGATCCCGGTCTCGCCGCGCTCTATCTGCAATATGGCCGCTATCTGCTGATCAGTTCCTCGCGCCCCGGCACCCAGCCCGCCAACCTGCAGGGCATCTGGAACGAGCGCACCGCACCGCCCTGGGAGTCCAAATGGACGCTCAACATCAATGCGGAGATGAACTACTGGCCGGCCGACCCCGCCAATCTCGGGGAGTTGGTCGAGCCCCTGTTGCGGCTGACCAGGGATCTCAGCATCACCGGCCAGCGCACCGCGAAGAATGACTGGGGTGCGCGCGGCTGGGTCGCCTATCACAACACCGATGGCTTCCGGCAGGCGACGGTCAATTCGCAGGCGCTCTACGGCATGTGGCCGATGGGCGGCGCGTGGCTGCTCAACACGCTGTGGGATCATTGGGACTATAGCCGCGACCGCGCCTTCCTCGACGAACTCTACCCGCTGATGGTGGGGTCGTGCCGCTTCTATGTCGATGCGCTGACGCCGCATCCGAAAACCGGCGAGCTGGTGATGAACCCGTCCAATTCGCCGGAAAATTCGCACCATCCCGGCGTGTCGATCTGTGCGGGGCCGGCGATGGACAGCCAGTTGCTGCGAGACCTGTTCGCGCACATGATCACGGCTTCCGAACTGCTCGGCCGCGACGCCACGCTGCGCGCCGAGGTCGTGGCGGCGGCGGCGAAGCTGGCCAAGGAGAAGATCGGCAATGCCGGCCATCTGCAGGAATGGTTCGACGATTGGGACATGCAGGCGCCCGAGATCAACCATCGCCATGTCAGCCATCTCTACGCGCTTTACCCCAGCGACCAGATCAGCCTGCAGCGCACGCCCGAACTGGCGGCGGCGGCGCGGCGTTCGCTGGAGATCCGCGGCGACGAAGCGACCGGCTGGGGGATCGGCTGGCGGATCAACCTGTGGGCGCGGCTGGAACAGCGCGAACGCGCGTACAAGGTGCTCAAGATGCTGCTGCAGCCCAGCCGCACCTACCCCAACATGTTCGATGCCCACCCGCCCTTTCAGGTCGACGGCAATCTTGGCGGCGCCGCCGGTATCATCCAGATGCTGATGCAGAGCCATTCGGGCATGGTCCACCTGCTGCCGGCTTTGCCCAAGGCTTGGCCCAGCGGCCGCATCGCCGGCATCCGCGCACGCGGCAATCTCGGCGTGGACCTCGTCTGGTCGGGCGGCGTGCTCGAGGAAGCGGTGATCACCGCCGACAGCGCCGGCCCGGTGCGCGTGCGCTATGGCGACGCACAGGCCGCGATCGACCTCCGCAAGGGCGAGCGCGTGGCGGTGCGGGGCACGGCGAAGGGGATCGAATTGCGGAAGCTGCGGGCGGGGTAAAAGGCGGCCGCCAGCACTTCCGCGGCGGAAGGCTGAACGCCCCCTCCGTTCGGCCCGAGCGGAAGGGTGCTGGCCTTCCCCGGAAAATGGGGAGCGCCAAGACGCTCCCCCTTCGCGCCTCAGTGATTATCCCGCGGCAGACCCATGGTCTGAGCGATGCGCTGATACTTCTCCGCACCCTCCAGGATCGCGCCGGTGCCCATCTGGCCGACCACCGCGCGCTGGATTTCCTGCCACGGGGTCTGCGACGCCGGATAGGCATAGCCACCCGCCGCCTCCAGTTCTGCCCGGCGCGCCGCCAGTTCCTCGTCGGAAAGCAGCACATTGGCGGTGCCCTTGCGCAGGTCGATACGGACGCGGTCACCCGTGCGCAGCAGCGCAAGGGTACCGTTCACCGCCGCTTCGGGGCTGGCGTTGAGGATCGACGGGCTGCCGCTGGTGCCCGACTGACGGCCGTCGCCGATGCACGGCAGCGAGTGGATGCCGTCGACGATCAGATGTGCCGGCGGGCGCATGTTGACCACCTCGGCCGCGCCCGGATAGCCGACCGGGCCGGCGCCGCGCATGATCAGCAGCGTTTCCGGGGTAATGCCGGTCGCGCGGTCGTCGATACGGTGGTGATAGTCCTCGGGGCCGTCGAACACGACGACCGGACCCTCGAAGGCGTCGGGATCATCGGGGTTGGACAGATAGCGGTCGCGAAACTCCTCGGAGATCACGCTGGTCTTCATGATCGCGCTGTCGAACAGATTGCCCGAGAGCACGACGAAGCCCGCGGCCTCCTTCAGCGGCTCGGCGAACCGGCGGATGACCTTCTCGTCCTCGATCGCGACGCCGCGGCAATTCTCGCCGATCGTCTTGCCGTTGGCGGTGATCGCGCTTTCCGCGATCAGCCCCTGTTCCATGAGCTGGTTGACCACCGCGGGCACGCCGCCGGCGCGGTAATAATCCTCGCCGAGATACTCGCCCGCCGGCTGCAGGTTGACAAGCAGCGGCACGTCCAGACCGCGCTCCTGCCAGGTCTTCACCGGCACATCGACGCCGACATGGCGGGCGAGCGCGGTCAGGTGGATCGGCGCGTTGGTCGAGCCGCCAATCGCCGAGTTGACGACGATCGCGTTATGGAACGCATCCTCGGTCAGGATGTCGGACGGCTTCAGATCTTCCCACACCATGTCGACGATGCGCTTGCCGGTGAGGTAGGAAACCTCCTGGCGATCGCGATAGGGCGCCGGGATGGCGGCCGAGCCGGGCAGCGACATGCCGAGCGCCTCGGTGAGGCTGTTCATCGTCGTCGCGGTGCCCATCGTATTGCAATAGCCGGTCGACGGCGCCGAGCTGGCGACGAGGCGGATGAATTCCGCATCGTCGATCTCGCCGGCGGCAAGCATCTGGCGCGCCTTCCACACGATCGTGCCCGAACCGGTGCGCTCGCCCTTGTGCCAGCCGTTGAGCATCGGGCCGACGGAAAGTGCGATCGCCGGGATGTTGACAGTGGCAGCGGCCATCAGCGCGGCGGGCGTCGTCTTGTCGCAGCCGATCGTCAGCACCACGCCGTCCAGCGGATAGCCGTAGAGCACCTCGACGAGGCCGAGATAGGCGAGGTTGCGGTCGAGGCCAGCGGTCGGGCGCTTGCCGGTTTCCTGGATCGGGTGGACCGGGAACTCGATGACGATGCCGCCGGCCTCGCGGACGCCTTCGCGCACGCGCTCCGCGAGCACCAGGTGGTGGCGGTTGCACGGGCTGAGATCGCTGCCGGTCTGGGCGATGCCGATGATCGGCTTGCCCGAGCGCAGCTCGTCGAGGCTGAGGCCGAAGTTCAGATAGCGCTCGAGATAGAGCGCGGTCATGTCGATGTTCGCCGGGTTGTCGAACCATGCGCGGCTGCGGAGCTGGGAAGGGGTAGTCTGGCTGGTCATCTTGGGAAGGCTCCGCATTGACGGGTTGTCGATCCGGATATACTCAGACAATTAGAATTTCAACGGCCTTGCGAGGGGATGATGGCGCTCACGCCAACGACTGCAACGACGACTGCGGGCGGCCCGCCGTCCAGCGGAAAAAGCTATGGTCCCGCGCTCGCGCTGCTGGCGAGCCTGTTCTTCATGTGGGGTTTCATCACCGTCATCAACAACACGCTGCTGCCCCATCTGCGCAGCGTGTTCGATCTCAGCTACACGCAGACGACGCTGATCGAATCGGTGTGGTTCATCGCCTATTTCGTCGCCTCGATCCCGTCCGCCAAGCTGATCGAGCGGGTCGGTTATCAGAAGTCGCTGGTGATCGGCCTGCTGATCATGGCGGCGGGCGCGCTGGGCATGACGCTGGCGGCCAGCCTCCCCTCCTATGGCGTCACCCTTGTGATGCTGTTCGTCATCGCCAGCGGCATCACGCTGCTGCAGGTCGCCGCCAATCCCTATGTCGCGGTGATCGGCCCGGCAGAGACGTCGTCGTCACGCCTCAACCTGGTGCAGGCGATGAACTCGGCGGGCACGATGCTCGCCCCGCTGTTCGGCGCCTATCTCATCCTCGGCCGTTCCAAGGGCGGCACGGCGGAAGCCGGCGCGGTATTGACACAGGCGGAGCGCCTTGCCGACGCACAGTCGGTGGTGCTGCCCTATGTGCTCGTCGCGGTGGTGCTGGTCGTGCTCGCGGTGGTGATCGCTCGCTTCCCGCTCCCCGCGATGGGATCGGCCACGAGCCGGGTCGCCAAGGAAGAACGCCACAAGCATTCGCTGTGGAAGCATCGCAACCTGGTGTTCGGTATCCCCGCGATCTTCATCTACCTGATCGCCGAGATCGGCGTCGCCAACCTGTTCGTGAACTTCGTCAGCCAGCCGGACATCGCCAACCTGACGCATGAGCAGGCCGGCCGCTACCTCACCTTCCTGTGGGGTGGCATGATGGTCGGCCGCTTTGTCGGTTCCGCGCTGATGCAGCGCATCGACGCCGGCATCGTCCTCGCCGCCTTCTCGATCGGTGCGTTCGTGGTAATGCTCGTCACGGTGTTCACCACCGGCCCGATCGCAATGTGGGCGCTGATCCTGGTCGGCCTGTTCCACTCGATCATGTTCCCGACGATCTTCACCCTCGGCATCAAGGGCCTTGGCCCGCTCACCGAAGAAGGATCGGGTCTGCTGATCATGGCGATCGCCGGCGGTGCGCTGGTGGTGGTGCAGGGCTGGCTGGCCGACGAATATGGCCTGCAGACCAGCTTCTGGCTGACCGCGGTGTGCGAACTCTATGTGCTGTTCTACGCGCTGTGGGGCAGCAAGGTGACGACCGACCTCAGCGGCATCAAGCTGGAAGAAGATCCGTTCAAATAAGCGACGTCGCGGCCCCTTCCCTTCTGGGAAGGGGCTCGGGATGGTGAGCGCCCGCGCGGCATCGATGGCCGCTCGGGCGCTTTCTTTTTCGCCAAGCCTATTCGAACACCCGCAAATCCACCGCATCCGCCATCGCCTTGAACCCGGCCGGATTGGGATGCAGCCCATCCCCCGTGTCGAACGCGGGGTTCAGATACTCCGCGCGCGCCCGATCGCGCATCACCCGGTCAAAATCGATCACCGAGTCGAAATTCCCCGGCGCCCGGATCCAGGCGTTGATCGCCTGCCGGTCGGCCTCGGTCGCGGCGTCCGGATGGTAATAGTCATTGCCGCGGAACGGCAGCAATGTAGCACCATGCACCTTGATGCCGCGCGCGCGGGCACGCGACACGATCTGCGCATAGGCACCCGTCAGCTGCGCCACCAGCGCGCGATGCTCCTCCGCGGTCGCCGGCTTCTCGCGCGCCAGGCTGCCGATGTCGTTGATCCCCTCCAGCAGCACGAGGTGGCGGACGCCCGGCAGTGCCAACACGTCGCGATCGAGCCGCGCCAGCGCGTTAGGCCCCAGCCCGTCGAGCAGCACGCGGTTGCCGCCGATGCCCTGATTGATCACCGCCGCCCTGCCCTTCAGCCGCCGCGCGAGCAGGTCCGTCCAACGGTCATTGCCGTTAGTGGTCGAGCCGCGGCCATCGGTTATCGAATCGCCCAGCGCCACGATCGCGCCCTTCGCCGAGCAGCTTTCCACCTCGATGCCCGACAGAAGGAACCAGTGATCGGTCGACGTCACATCGATAGGCGCCCCTGCCCACACCTGATCGCCCCGCGCGACATAGGATGTCGCGCGCGAACCGGGATGGGAGGTCTGGACGTCGGGCTGGTCGAGCACATGCAGGCTCACCGCCAGATCGTCGAACGCGGTGACCGGCAGCGCCACCGGATCGCTCAGCCAGTCGCCGCCGGGCGGGATCACCACCCCGGCCGCCCCCGCAAAGGCCAGCGCCCGCGCCGTCGCGACGTCGATCCTCGCCGAGCGATTGTTCGCCGAGCGCGCCAAGGTCGCAGCCCCAATACGCAGCGGCGCGCGGCCGAACGCGTTCGACAACCGCACGCGCACCCGCGCACCACCGATCGACGGCCGCACGATCTGCCGCAGGGTCGCGTTGGCCAAGACGCCCGCGGGCAGGCTGTTGTTGGCGTCCGGCACCATCTGCGAGGATCCCCACGCCGGCAGCCAGGGGCAGGTGCCGGCGGCGATAGCCGGTGTCGCGGCAAGGATCAGCGGCGTCAGACACAGGGCGAGCGCGACACGCATCTCATTCTCCCAAAAAAATTGCGGGCCAGCCCATAGAGGCCGACCCGCAGGATGTTCGCAACAGGGGGCTGCGAGGATCAGAAGTTGGCGCGGACGCCGGCCAGCACCTGACGGCCCGGATAGAAGACGTTGTAGGTGGCGTTATCGTAGCCGAAGGTAGTGCGGATCGGCTCGTTGGTGATGTTGAGCACGTCCAGCGTGATGCGGAAACGCTTGCCGGCGAAGGGAAGCTGATAGCCCGCCGACAGATCGAGCTGGCCGCGATCGTCCGCACGCAGCGGCAGCGGCAGGTTGTTCTGCGGTGCGTTGGCGGCGATCACCCCGCCCTGCCACACATAGTTGAGGCTCAGCGACAGGCCGTAATTCTCATAATAGCCCTGCACGTTGTACTGCCACTTGGGCACGCCCGACGCGACGAGGCCCGAGCTGGAGCTCTGCCCGATCCGGGTGCCGTTGGCGTTGAAGCCGAGACCCTTCACGAGGAAGTCCAGCGGCTGCGCCCAGGTCATCTCGATGCCGCGGATGCGCAGGTTCTGCAGGTTGACCGGCCGGTTGACGGTGATCGGCACCGCCTCCACCGCCACGCCCGCCGCGCGCGCGCGATCGCTCAGCGCCTGCTGCTGGGTCGACTGCAGCGAGGCGAACGGGATGTTGAGCGTGCCGAACGCCACCTGCTGTTGCTGGGTGACGGTGAAGCCGTCGATCTTCTTCTGGAACAGCGCCACGCCGACATAGCCACTGCCGCCGGTGTAGAATTCACCGCCGAAGTCGAGATTATCCGAGGTGTAGGGCTTCAGCTCCGGATTGCCTGCGCTGGCGATCTGCGCGGACGGATCGGAGAAGGTGACGCCTGGCAGGATCTGGCCGGCATCGGGGCGGGTCAGCGCCTTGGACACCGCGAAACGCAGCTTCAGATTGTCGAGCGGGTCGTAGGTCAGGTTCACCGACGGCAGCACCTCCTCATAGGATGAGTCCGCGGTGATATCGACGATGGCCGAGCCGACCTGGCTCGGACCGGTTACGCGCTGTTCGGTCTTGGTATAGCGGAAGCCGGCATTGGCCCGCACTTCGCGGCCGAACAACTCGGTGACACCGTTGATTTCCGCATAGCCGCCATAGACTTTCTCCTCGACGTCGCCGGTGGCACCGCCGGTCACCGCACCGCGTGCCTCGGGGGCGGTGTCGCGGAATTGTTCATAGTTGGTCACCCGGCGCAGCGCATCGAGGTCGGGGATGATGAAGCTGGTGACGCCGAACTGGCCGCGCGAGAGGTGGCCGAAATTGTCGAAGCCCACGCGGTTGAGGTATTGCGGGATCGCGCTGGTCGGCACGGTGCCGGTGTTGCCCGTGCAGGGATTGCCGCATACCGAAAGCTGGAAGGCGTTGGTGTTGTCATAGGCGCGCACGCTACGCTCGGCCTGGTCGAAGGCGCCGCCCACCTTCACGTTGAAGCTCTCGTCGCCATACATGAAGTCGAGATGCGCGCCCTTGGTCTCGGTCTTGCGGCGCACATTCTGCACGTTCACACGATACCATTGCCAGCCGAGGTTCGGATCGCCGAGATCGCGGTTCGCCGAGATGATCGGCTGCGGGCTGTTGGTCGTGTTGTCGTAGGTGACTTCGACGCCGGAGTTGGGCGCAGTCTGGAAGGCGAAGGTCGGCTGCTCGCGGAAGAAGTTGCTCTTGCCCCAGTTCAGCGAGAGGTCGACCTTGATCAGGTCGCTCGGTCGCCACGTCGCACTGGGCGTGACGTTCCAGAACTCGGTGTCCTGGTTGAAGATGCTGTTCTCGGAGAAGAAGGAGGAGTTGGCGAAGGTGCCGCGGGTGACGACATTATTCTCGTCCACCTCGATGTCGAACGGCACCATGCCGCCCGTCGATTGCGGCGAGGTGCCCGGACCCGAGTTGCGCACCTGCCAGTTCATGTTGGAGCGCAGATAGTCGCGCTTCGACTTGGCGTAGATGCCGTCGATGTTGAAATGCAGCGCGTCGGAGGGGCGGAACTCCACCGCACCCACCACCGAAATGCGCTCACGCTTGCCTGTGGTCAGCACCGGGCGACCGAGCCGCGGGATCAGCGCCTTGGAAAGCTGGTCCAGCGACAGGCCGGAGGTCGCGGCCAGGTCGATCGGCTGGCCGGCGACGAGGCCATGGCCGACATTGGCCGGCGCGACGCTGGCGAAGGAGAAGCCGTTGCTTTCCGGGGGGGAGACGTTGCAGCCCGGCCCGCAGGGCAGGTTGGCATCGGTGAAGCCGACCGTGTCATAGCCGTCGATCCGCGTCTTCTGGCTGACGCCGGCGACGCCGACGAGGATGCCGAGCGTGTCCCCGAATGTATGGCTGGCGACGATCGCGCCGCGCGGGCCAACCTTGTTATTGCTGTCGGTATACTGCCCCTGCGCCACCACCGTGATGTGCGTGCCGGGCTTGTCGAACGGCCGCGCGTTGCGGAGATTGACGGTGCCGGCGATGCCACCTTCGAGCATCGACGCGGTCGGGCTCTTGGCGACGTCGAGGCGGGTGAACAGTTCGGACGGGAAGAAGTCGAGGTCGACCTCGCGATTGCCGCCTCCGGAGCCGTTGGTGCCGCCGTCCGAAGCGACCGCGAACTGGGTGCCGTTCAGCAGCACCTTGGAGAAGCTCGGGCCGAGGCCGCGGATCGACACCTGCGTTCCTTCGCCGCTGATGTCGCGGTTGAGGCGGACGCCAGGGATGCGGTTCAGCGTTTCGGCGAGGTTGGTGGCCGGCAGCTTGCCGATGTCTTCCGCGAAGATCGAATCGCCGAACGCCACGGACTCACGCTTGGCGTTTGTCGCGCTTTCCAGCGACTGGCGGATGCCGGTGATGACGATATCCTGCTCGGTGTTGTCCGCCGGCAGCGTGCTTTCCTCGACAGGCGCGGGCGTGTCCGTGGTCTGCGCCACCGCGGTGCCGACAGCGACGACATTCAGCGCCACCGCCCCGAGCAGGGCCGCGCGCACGACATGACGATATGCGTAAGCCTTCATCTTCCCCTCCTTCGCAAACACACCCGCTTCGACCGTCGGGTCAGCGCATTCTGTTAGCGCTATCAGTTTGCGATACGGGTCAGACCAGCGATCGTCAAGTACTGACCATCCGGCATGACATATTGGTCGACCATCTGTGGCGCGGATGCGACAGTATCATCCGCGCGCGGATCTGCGCCGGAGGGACTTAAGGGGGCGTAACGGGGGCGATAAGGGTGTCTAAAGGGGGCGATAAGGGTGTCGCCGGATATGCGAAAGGGCAGGCTTTTCGGCGCCTGCCCTTTCACCGGATGCGTCCTCCCGACGTCGTGCGCCGGGAAGAGAGGATTACAGCGCTTCGACCGCCGCCAGCGCGCCGGAGCGTTCGATCGTATCGAGGCGCGTCGCGATTGCGGCCTTCGCCTCTTCGTCGAGCGCGATCCCCAGCACGCCGAGCAGCGCCTCCACGCGGTCCGCAACAGTCGCGGCTGCGGCGTTCGCCGCCCCCAGGGCTTCGGCGAGCGGATCGTCGACCGTGAAGCGCTCACCCGCATCGGTCACGCCGGCCTGCCAGCGCATCCACGCCGCCACCGCCAGCGCCAGCGCGCCAACTGACTGGCCCCTGGCACGGCGTTCCGCGATGCCGGCCAGCAGCCGCTGTGGCAGCTTCTGCGAGCCGTCCATTGCGATCTGGCGCGTGCGGTGCTGCAGCGACGGATTGGCGAAACGCGCCATCAGCTCGGCGCGATAAGCCGGGATGTCGAGCCCCGCCGGCGGATCGAGCGTGTCCTGCGCCTCGTCCCACAGCGCCTCGACGAAGCGGCGGCCCGCGGGGCGGCTGACGAACTCGTGGACGAACGCATCGCCCGCGAGCCCGCCGAGATACGCGATGCCCGAATGCGACCCGTTGAGCAGGCGTAGCTTGGCGTCCTCCCACGGCGCGACCCGATCAGTGAGTTGCACGCCGAACGCCGCCAGATTGGGGCGTTCACCAGCGAACTTCTCCTCGACCACCCACTGGGTGAAGGGCTCGGTCTTCACCATCGCGCGATCCTCAAGGCCCAGCCGTTCGGCCAGCGCCGCGATGTCGGCATCGGTGGTCGCCGGCACGATCCGGTCGATCATCGTCGCCGGGAAGGCGCATTCCTCAGCGATCCACGCGACCAGCGATTCGTCGTGCGCCATCGCCATCGCCAGCACCGCGTCACGCAGCAGCGCGCCGTTGTGCGGCAGATTGTCGCACGAGATCACCGTCAAGGGCGCCAGCCCGGCAGCACGGCGCGCGGCAAGGCCGGCGACGATGAAGCCGGGCGCGGTGCGTGGTGCCTCCAGCGAGGCCATGTCGTGTGCGACATCGGCATCGTCGGCGAGCAGCCCGCCCGTCGCCCGATCGAGCTTGTAGCCCTTCTCGGTGATGGTCAGCGTCACCAGATGCGTGTCGGGCGACGCGATTGCGGCGACGACCGCGGCGGGATCCTCGGGTGCCACCAGCACAGTCTGTACCGCGCCGATGAGTTGCGCCTGTTCCGCGGTGCCGTCACGAACGAGCATCGTGTAGAGGCCCTCCTGCGGCACCATCTGGTCGCGTACGCCGGCGGAACGCAGCGAGACGCCGATGATCCCCCACCGCAGATCGCCGGAATTCAGCGCGGCTTCGAGATAGGCGGCCTGGTGGGCGCGGTGGAACGCGCCGATGCCGAGGTGGACGACCCCCGCCTTGACCGCGGCGCGGTCATAGGCGGGGCGGACGACGTCGGCGGGAAGCCGGTCGAGTGTTTCGGTCGAGAGTCTCACAGCTGATATGCCGCCTTCACGAGGTCATAGGCCAGGGCGCGGGCGACTTCATGCGCCTCGTCTTCCGGCAGGCGATGCTCGGCGACGAGCTGGGCCAGCCATACGCAATCCATGCGACGTGCGACGTCGTGACGCGCCGGGATCGACAGGAAGGCGCGGGTGTCATCGTTGAAGCCAACAGTGTTGTAGAAGCCGCCGGTCTCCGTCGCGCGCTCGCGGAAGCGGCGCATGCCCTCCGGGCTGTCATGGAACCACCACGGCGGGCCAAGCCGCAGCGACGGATAATGGCCGGCGAGCGGCGCCAGTTCGCGCGAATAGACATCCTCGTCGAGCGTGAAGAGGATCAGCGTCAGGCGCGGATCATTGCCGTAGCGATCGAGCAGCGGCTTGAGCGCCTTGACGAATTCGCCCGCGGTCGGGATGTCGCCGCCCTTGTCGCGGCCGAAGCGCGCGAGCACCGCGTCATTGTGGTTGCGATGCACAGCCGGGTGAAGCTGCATCACCATGCCGTCCTCGACGCTCATTCCCGCCATTTCGGTGAGGATCTGCGCGCGGAACAGCTCGGCTTCCTCCGCCGTCGGCGCGTCGAGCACCTTCGCGTAGAGCGAGGCTGCCTCTTCCGGCGACAGGTCGGCGGTCAGCGACGACGGATGGCCATGGTCGGTCGAGGTCGCGCCAGCTTCGCGGAAGCGCGCGCGGTGAAAGCGATGCGCGGCGAGATAGCCAGCATAGGTCGCGGCATCCTCCCCCGCGGTTTCGCAGAAGCGGCGGACATTCTCGGCGAAATTCTTGGCTTCCGGATCGACCACCGGATCCGGCCGGTAAGCGGTTACCACGCGACCTGTCCATCCGCTCTCGCGAATCGCCTTGTGATGCTTGAGCGGGTCCAGCGGGCTCTCAGTCGTCGCGATCACCTCGATATTGTAACGCTCGAACAGCGCGCGCGGGCGGAAAGCGTCGGTCTTCAGCGCCGCATCGATCGTGTCGTAATAGAGATCGGCGGTCTCGGGCTCGAGGATCACGTCCAGCTTGAACACCTCGGCGAACACCCAGTCGAGCCACATGCGCGAGGGCGTGCCGCGGAACAGGTAATAATTCTCGGCGAAAATCTTCCAGATGCCGCGCGAATCGGTCGAGGTCGGGCTCCCGTCTACCGTTGGCACACCCAATTTCTCGAGCGGAATGCCCTGGCTGTAGAGCATGCGGAACACATAATGGTCCGGCACGATCAGCAGGCTCGCCGGATCGGTGAACGGCTCGTCATAGGCGAACCACGACGGGTCGGTATGGCCGTGCGGGCTGACGATCGGCAGATCCTTCACCCTTTCGTAAAGCGAACGCGCGATCGCGCGCACGGTCGGATCGGCGGGAAACAGCCGATCTGGGTGGAGGGCAAGCGGTCGGGTCATGCCGTTTTACTCATCTGGACATCCGCGTAGCGCGGATTGAGGCGGTGGATCACGACGAGCGCGAAAAGATACGCGACGCCGCAGGCTACGAAGAAAGGCTCATAGCTGCCAACGGTGTCAAGAAGAACACCCAAAGATTTGGAAGCGATGAAACCACCCGCTGCCCCAGCGAAACCGCCGAGCCCGATCAGCGTGCCCTGCGCATAGCGGGGGAAGCTGTCCCCCGGCAGCGCGAACAAATTGGTCGAGAAGCCCTGGTGTGCGGCGCAGGCGAGGCCGATCAGCACCACCGCGATCCAGATATTGCCCGCCTGGGCCGCGAACATCACTGGTAGCGCGAACAGCGCGCACACGAACATCGCCTGCTTGCGCGCCCGGCCCGTCGCCACGCCGCGCTTCATCAGGTTCGAGGAATACCAACCGCCGACGATCGCACCGGCGTCCGCGAGCAGATAGATCGCGACGAGCGGCGGGCCGAAGCTCTTGAGATCATAGCCATATTGCTTGTTGAAGAAGTCCGGCAGCCAGAACAGGAAGGTCCACCACACCGGATCGATCAGGAAGCGCCCGGACATATAGGCCCATGTCTGGCGGTGGCGCAGCACCTGCCCGAAGGTGGCGCGACCGACATCCTCGGCAGGCTCTGCGGTCACATAGGCGCGCTCCTCCGCTGACAATGTCGGATGCTCTTCGGGCCTGCGGTAGAAGCGCCACCATGCAGCCAGCCAGACGAGGTTGAGCAGGCCGGTGATGATGAACGCCCAGCGCCAGTCGAGCAGCATCCCGGCGACAATGAAAGAGACGAGCAAGGGCGTGACGATCGCGCCGACATTGGCGCCGGCGTTGAAGATGCCGATCGCCAGCGCGCGTTCCTTCTTGGGGAACCATTGCGAGACCGCCGCCAGCGCCGACGGATATGTCCCCGCCTCGCCCAGCGCCAGCGGGATGCGCGCAATGACGAAGCCGGTGGTGCTGGTGACGAGCGTCTGCGCAAAATGGCCGAGCGTCCAGCTTCCCATCGCCAGCAAATAGCCCATGCGCGGGCCGATGCGGTCGATCAGCCAGCCGAAGGCGAGGAAGCCGATGCCGTAGAAGACCTGGAAATAGCCGGTGACGTCGCCATAGCCGGTGTTGGTCCAGCCATAGAGCGTCTCGAGCTGGGGCTTGAGCACGCCCAGCACCAGCCGATCGATGTAGGACAGCACGACTGCCAGGAACAGCAGTCCGCAGATGAACCAGCGAATGCGCCCCGCCGGCCGCGGCACCTCTGCCACGGCGGTCGCGGGGGCATCGGCTGCGGCGTCGGCGGTCTCGCTCATCGGATCACCAGCTATGCAACGTGCCGTCTTCCAGCCGGTTCACCGGCAGGAAGGCGCGCTTATACTCATAGCCCTTGGCCAGTTCCTCGTCGATGTCGACGCCGAGGCCCGGGGCATCGCCCGGGTGCATCATGCCATCGTCGAAGCTGTAGCTGTGCGGGAAGACCGCGTCGGTTTCGGGCGTGTGGCGCATATATTCCTGCACGCCAAAGTTCGGCACCGAAAGGTCGAAGTGCAAAGCCGCCGCCATGCACACCGGCGACAGGTCAGTCGCGCCGTGGCAGCCGGTGCGGATCTGGTAGAGGTCGGCCAGCGCCGCGATCCGGCGGAGATGGGTGATGCCGCCGGCATGGACCACGGTCGCGCGGATATAGTCGATCAGCTGGTTCTGGATCAGGTCCTTGGCGTCCCAGATCGAGTTGAAGATCTCGCCCACCGCCAGCGGTGCTGTCGTGTGCTGGCGGATCAGGCGGAACGCTTCCTGGTTCTCCGCCGGGGTCGCGTCCTCCAGCCAGAACGGGCGGTACTGCTCCAGATCCTTGCCCAGCCGGCCCGCCTCGATCGGGGTCAGGCGGTGATGGATGTCGTGCAGCAGATGCACCTCCCAGCCCAGCGCCTCGCGCGCCGCCTTGAACAGTTCGGGCACGATGCGGAGATATTTGGAGGTGCTCCAGACATTCTCGGTCGGAAGATCCGCGTCGGCCGGCTCGTAGAAGTAGCGATCCTTGGAGACGCCATAGGTGCTCGGCATGCCCGGCACGCCGCACTGGATGCGGATCGCCTTGTAGCCCTGCTGCTGATAGTCGAGCGCCGCCTCGATCGTGTCCTCGATCGTGGTGCCGTTGGCATGGCCATAGACCATCACGCCTTCACGGCTCGCACCGCCGAGCAGCTGGTAGACCGGCAGCCCCGCCAGCTTGCCCTTGATGTCCCACAAAGCCATGTCGACCGCGGCAATCGCGGTCATCGTCACCGGGCCGCGGCGCCAGTACGCGCCCTTGTAGAGATACTGCCAGATATCCTCGATGCGATGCGCGTCGCGGCCGATCAGGCAGGGAATGACATGGTCGGTCAGATAGCTGGCGACCGAAAGCTCGCGGCCGTTCAACGTCGCGTCGCCGACGCCGGTGGTGCCGTCATCGCACTCGATCTTCAAGGTCACGAAGTTCCTGCCGGGGCAGGTGACGATAACGCGGGCGTTGACGATCTTGGGCATAATGTCCTCAGACGATTTCGAGAGTGGTGGTCTGGACGTCGCGGCTGTTCGCGCCGACCATGATGTCGAACAGGCCCGGCTCGATCACTTCGCGCTGGCTGGCATCCCAGAAGCGGAAGGCCTCGGGGCCGAGCTGGAAGCGGAGGGTACGGCGTTCGCCGGGTTTCAAGGTCACGCGCTCGAAACCCTTGAGCTCCATTACCGGGCGCGCGACCGACGAGACCTGGTCACGGACATAGAGCTGGACGACCTCGTCCCCCGCGCGCTCGCCGACATTGGCGACATCCACCTCGACGGTCACATTGCCGGCAATGGCGATGCGGGGTGTCGAAAGGCGCGGCGCCCCGATCTCGAATCTCGTATAGCTGAGCCCGAAGCCGAACGGGAACAAGGGCGTCTTGTCGGCGAACAGATAGCCGCGCCGCGCCGAGGGCTTGTGATTGTAGAAATAGGGAATCTGGCCGACGTCGCGCACCACGGTCACGGGCAGCTTGGCGCCCGGATTGACGTCCCCGAATAACGCCTCCGCAATCGCGGTGCCCCCCTCTTGCCCGACATACCAGCATTCGAGCAACGCGTTGGCATCCACAACGACACTCGGCCATGACGGGGGACGGCCGTTGAGCGCGACGACGACCACCGGCTTGCCGGTCGCCTTCATCGCCGCGAACAACGCATTCTGTTCGCCGAGCAGGTCGAGATCGGTGCGGTCGCCGAGATGGTTCTTGGCATAACCCTCGCGGCTGGTCTGTTCGGTGTCGCCGATCGCCAGCAGGATGATGTCCGCTGTCTTTGCCACCGCCACCGCTTCCGCGATGAGCTGATGATTTTTCGCGGGATCTGCGAGCAGCACCTCGTTGGCGGAGCGATCCTCGCTTTGCGTGATGAACACGCCCTGCGCATGGACGACCTCAGCCTTGCCGGCGAGACGCGCCTTCACAGCCTCCAGCAACGAGACGGGCTTCGTCGGCAAGGACGAATAGCCACCCAGCCGCGCGACCGCGGCGTTGGGCCCGATCACCGCAACGCGCTTATGGGCGCCGGGCGCAAGCGGCAGAGTGCCGTCGTTGACCAGCAGCGCGATCGAGCGCCGCGCCGCCTCCAGCGCCAGCGCCTTCGCCTCGGCATTGGCGGTCAATCGCCTGGCGGCAGCGGGATCGACCGGCGCCGCCTCGAACAGTCCGGCGCGGAACTTCAAGGTCAGCATCCGTCGGCAGGCCGCATCCACCGCCGCCAGCGGCACCTTGCCCGCGCGCACCTGATCGGCGAGCGCGCGATAGGCCACGCCATCCGGCAGGTCGCTATCGACGCCGGCGACCAGCGCCTGCCGTGCCGCATCGCCCATGTCCGCCGCGACATGGTGGAAGGTCGCAAGTTCGGGGATCGCCGCGTAATCGCTGACGACCGCGCCGTCGAAACCCCATTCGCCGCGCAGCACCTCAGTCAGCAGCCAGCGATTGCCATGCGAAGGCACGCCGTCGATCTCGTTATAGGATGGCATGACCGCGGCAATGCCGGTGCGCTCGACGACGGCGCGGAAGGGCGGGAAGAAACTTTCGCGCAGTTCGCGCCGGCCGATCGGCGCGGGCGCGACATTGTTGCCCGACAGCGGCTGGCCGTGGCCGGTCATGTGTTTGAGCGTCGCGAACACCTTGCCGGGCTGGAGAATGTCGCTGCTGCCTTGCAGTCCCTCGACCGCGGCCACGCCCATCTCGCTGCAGAGGTAGGGATCCTCGCCGAACGTCTCCTCGATGCGCCCCCAGCGCGGATCCCGTGCGATATCTACCACCGGCGACAGCGCCAGCACGGTGCCGTGCGCCCTCACCTCCCGCGCGATCACCGAACTCACCTGGCGCATCAGATCGGGATCGAAGCTGCCGGCCAGCGCTATCGCCTGAGGGAAGCTGGTTGCCTCGGGCGCCATCAGCCCGTGCAGCGCTTCCTCGTGAAACAGGATCGGGATGCCGAGGCGGCTGCGTTCCCGCGACCATTTCTGGGCGGCGTTGACGAAGGCGATGGTGTCCGCTGGCGCGCGCCAGCGGCCGGTGACGTCGGTGCCGGTATTGGTGGCGGTCGCGGCACCGCCCCGGTCCGACGGACGGGCGATCTGGCCGATGCCGTTGGGATAAGCGGTATCCGCCTTTGCCGGATCGAAGGCGCTCGCCTCGTCCATCACGTCGCGCTTGGTGGTCGACAGGGTGATGAGCTGCGCCACCTTCTCGTCCAAGGTCATCCGCGCCATCAGGTCCCGCACGCGCAGGTCGATCGGCGCGCGCGCATCCTTGTAGAGCGGCGCGTCGCCGCGCGCGGCGGCGGGCAGGAAGGCCAGCAGCGAGGCACCGGCGGCCCAGCGGAACAGCTCGCGGCGCGTGTTCATTGCGTCACCGTCAGCGTGGCGGCCTTGAGGTCCACCGAATTGGCGCCGGTCATGATCTCGAACTCCCCGGGCTCCACCACCCGCTCCATCCGGTCGTTCCACATGCGCAGATGCTCCGGGGTGATGGTCAGTGTCACCGTGCGCGTCTCGCCCGGTGCCAATGTCACGCGTCTGAAGCCCTTCAGCTCCTTAAGTGGCCGGGTGACCGACGATTGCTTGTCGCGGATGTAGAGCTGCACCGTCTCGTCGCCTGCGCGGGCACCGGTGTTGGCGACGTCGACCGATACGGTCACACTGCCGCCCGTGCGGATGCTGGCCGCCGAGAGGCGCGGCGGCGACAGGGTGAAGCTGGTGTAGCTCAGCCCCCAGCCGAACGGGAACAAGGGCTCGGTGCTGTCGAACAGATAGCCGCGGCCCGAGGAAGGCTTGCGATCATAGGTCAGCGGCAACTGGCCGACATCGCGCGGGATGGTGACCGGCAGTTTGCCGCCCGGATTGACCGTGCCAAACAGCATGTCCGCCATCGCGGCACCGCCCTGCTCACCGAGATACCACCCCTCGACCAGCGCATTGGCCTCATCGGCGATCTTCATCGTCGAGGCCGGGCGGCCGTTGATCAGTACCACCGCGATCGGCTTGCCCAGCGCCTTCAGCGCATCGAACAGCGCCTGCTGCTCGCCGACCAGATCGAGGCTCGGCCGGTCGCCCAGATGCGTATTGCCCCATCCTTCGCGGCTGGTCTGCTCGGTGTCGCCGATCGCGAGGATGATCTTGTCGGCGCCGCGAGCCGTCTCCACCGCTTGCGCAATCAGCCGGCGATTGGCCTCGGGATCGGCGAGCTTCACCTCGTCCGCCCACCAATCGTCATTCTCGGTGATCTTCACGCCCTCGGCGAACAGCAGCCGGGTGCGCCCGTCGAGCCTGGCGCGCAGCCCGTCGAGGATTGATACGGTCTTCGGCGGTTGGCCATAATAGCCGCCGAGCCGCGCCACGCCGGCATTGGGGCCGATCACCGCAATCGTGCCGCCTTCGGCCAGCGGCAGCATGCCGTCATTCTTGAGCAACGTGATCGCGCGTTCGGCCGCCTTGCGCGCCAGTGCGCGGGCCGCCGGGGTGTTGGTATCCGCCGCCGCCTTCGCTGCATCGGCATAGGGCCGCTCGAACAGCCCGGCGCGGAACTTCAGTTCGAGCATCCGGCGCACCGCGCGATCGACCGCGGCTTCGCTCACCCGCCCATCGCGCACCGCTTTCTCAAGCGTCGCGTAGGACAGGCCCTCGGGCAGGTCGCTGTCGACGCCGGCTTCGAGCGCGCGCATCGCCGCCTCATCGAGCGACGCGGCGATGTGGTGCAGGCTCTGGAGCTGGTCGATCGCGGCATAAT
The DNA here is from genome assembly GCF_050433225.1 of Sphingomonas zeicaulis. Classification (NCBI taxonomy): domain Bacteria; kingdom Pseudomonadati; phylum Pseudomonadota; class Alphaproteobacteria; order Sphingomonadales; family Sphingomonadaceae; genus Sphingomonas; species Sphingomonas zeicaulis. Next base: position 476,102 of record NZ_JBNPXQ010000003.1, read on the forward strand.
CGCTGACCACGGCGCCGCGGAATCCCCACTCGCCGCGTAGCACATCCTGCAACAGCCATTTATTGGCATGGCTGGGGACGCCGTCGATCTCGTTGTAGGATGCCATCACCGCCTCGATCCCGGTCCGGGTGACCACCTGCTCAAACGGCGGGAAGAAGCGCTCGCGCAATTCCCGCTCGGAAAGCGGCGCCGGGCCGACATTGGTGCCGCTCTCGGGCTGGCCATGGCCGGTGAGATGCTTCAGCGTGGCGAACACCCTGCCCTTTTCCAGCATCCGCGCGCGGCCGGGGCCCTGCAGCCCCTCGACCGCGGCGACGCCCATCTCGCCGACCAGATAGGGATCCTCGCCGAACGTCTCCTCGATGCGACCCCAGCGCGGATCGCGCGCGACGTCGACGACGGGCGAGAGCACGAGGCTCACACCCCGCGCCGAGATTTCCTTCGCGATGACTTCGTTCACCTGCCGGATCAGTTCCGGATCCCAGGTCGACGCCAGTCCGATCGCCTGCGGAAAGCTGGTGGCGCCGAGGGCGGCATAGCCGTGCAGCCCCTCTTCATGAAACAGGACTGGGATGCCCAGCCGCGTCTCGCCCACCGCCCAGCGCTGCAGTGCGTTGACCAACGCCACCGTCTGGCGCGGATCACGGCCGGGCACGAGCCGGGGAGATCCCCCGCCCTTTGCGTCGGATGGCCGGGCGAACTGGCCGAGACCGTTGGGAAAGCGCGCGCGGAGCTTGGCAGGATCGAGTTGCAGCTTGTCGTCAAGGATCGCGATCTTGCCGTCCCAGATACACAGGATCTGCGCGATCTTCTCGGCCAGTGTCATCCGCGCAAGCAGATCGTCGACACGTTGCTCGACCGGCAGCGAGGCGTCGCGATACGGCGCCGTCACGGGCGTCTTGGCCGTCTGGGCGACCACGGGAGATACGGCTGTCATGATCGCAGGCAGCGCCGTAGCCAGCGCCAAGGTTGCGACGATGCGATTCAAAACACCCCTCCTGCTTTTCGATCCGGCGCTTGCATACGCTCTTGATAGCGGTAACATGCGCGAGACCAGACGCGGTTGTCAACCGCGCCAAAAGGATGATGGAGAGGAACGGTATGACCAGGCGGTTTCAACTGCGCAGAGCGGCGGCGATGCTAGCCGGTGCCGCGGCGCTGACGCTAGCGACCGCCGCGCATGCCGAGGACGGGTACCGCCTGTGGATGCGCTATGACGCCTCTGCGGGTGCGCAAGTCGAGGTGCGCGGCAAATCGCCGACCCTGGCGATTGCCTCCGACGAATTGCGGCATGGTCTGACCAAGGATGCCGGACCGGTGGTGATCGCTCCCGCGACCGATGCCGCGGTTGCCGCCCTCAAGCTTCCGACCGGCGCACTCGGCCGCGAAGGCTATCTCGTCCGCCGCGTCACGCTCGCCGGCCGCCCGGTCACCCTGGTCACCGGCAACACCGATGTCGGTGCGCTCTACGGCGCCTTTGCGCTGCTGCGTCATCTCGGCACCGGCGGCACCACCGCCGATATCGCGCTGAGTTCGGCACCCAAGATCAAGCTGCGCGTGCTCAACCATTGGGACAATCTCGATGGCGTGGTCGAGCGTGGTTATGCCGGCCAGTCCTTGTGGGACTGGTGGACGCTGCCCGACTTCAAGGATCCGCGCTACGCCGATTATGCCCGCGCCAACGCGTCGCTCGGTATCAACGGCACCGTCCTCAACAACGTCAACGCCAAGGCGGAGAGCCTCACCGCTCCCTACATCGCCAAGGCGGCGGCGCTAGCGGATGTGTTCCGCCCCTATGGCATCAAGGTCTATCTCTCGGCGCGCTTCTCCGCGCCGATCGAGCTCGGCGGGCTGAAAACCGCCGATCCGCGCGATCCCGCGGTCGCTGCGTGGTGGAAGGCCAAGGCCGACGAGATCTACCGCACCATCCCCGATTTCGGTGGCTTTCTGGTGAAGGCGAACAGCGAGGGGCAGCCCGGTCCGCGCGACTATGGCGCGACCCATGCCGAGGGCGCCAACATGCTCGCCGCCGCGGTCGCGCCGCATGGCGGCATCGTGATGTGGCGCGCCTTCGTCTATGCCGATACCGATCCCGACGATCGCGCCAAGCAGGCCTATAGCGAGTTCAAGCCGCTCGACGGCAAGTTCGCGGACAATGTGCTGGTCCAGGTGAAGAACGGCGCGATCGACTTCCAGCCGCGCGAGCCCTTCCATCCGCTGTTCGGCGCGATGCCCAAGACGCCGCTGATGATGGAATTCCAGATCACGAAGGAATATCTCGGCTTCGCCACCCACCTCGCCTATCTCGGGCCGCTGTTCGAGGAAACGCTCGACGCCGACACCCAAGTGAAGGGCAAGGGATCGACCGTGGCCAAGGTGGTCGACGGTGCGCTCGAGGGCCACAAACTTACCGGCATCGCCGGCGTCGCCAATATCGGGCGCGACCGCGACTGGTCCGGCTCCAGCTTCAACCAGGCCAATTGGTACGCGTTCGGCCGCCTCGCCTGGGATCCCGACCTGTCCGCCGAGGCCATAGCGCGCGAATGGGCGCAGCAGACATTCGGTACCGATGAGCGCGTGGTGGAACCCGCGGTGGCGATGATGATGGCCTCTCGCGAGGCGGTGGTAGACTATACCGGCCCGCTCGGACTCGCCCATCTGATGGGCACCGGCCACCATTATGGCCCCGCCCCCTGGGTCTCGGAGCTCCAGCGGCCCGAATGGAACCCGGTCTATTATCACCGCGCCGACAAGCAGGGCATCGGCTTCGACCGAACCAGGACCGGCAGCAACGGCGTCGCGCAATATGCGCCGGCGGTGGCGAAACTCTTCGCCGATCCCAAGACGACGCCGGAACGGGATCTGCTGTGGTTCCACCATCTCTCATGGGACTGGAAGACGCAGTCAGGCCGCCCGCTGTGGGAAGAACTGGTCCACCGCTACGAGCGCGGTGTCGCCACTGTCGCCGACATGCGCCGCCAATGGGATGGCCTGAAGTCGCTGGTCGACGCCGAACGCTGGCAGAAGACCGCGACCTATCTCGCCGTGCAGGAACGCGAGGCCCGGTGGTGGCGCGACGCGAGCCTCGCTTATTGGATGTCGATCAACGGCCGCGCATTGCCGGCCGGCGTGGCGGCACCGGAGCATGATCTGGAATGGTACAAGTCCCAGCGCTTCCCCTACCCGCCGGGCAACCCGCAATAGGCAATCGCCCCTCCCCTTCAAGGGAGGGGCTAATTTTCCTCAACAGCTCTTGCCCGCGGCCCATTCGATCGCATTGCCGATCAGCCGCCGATGCGCGGGCTCGGCATAGGCCGAGCCATGATGCCCGAGCGCCGAGAATATCGATCGCCCTTTCACCACACAGCGCGTCCACACCATCGGGTGCACCCGCCCCATAACCAGCTTCTCGGGCAGCTTGTAGGTCGACTCGTCGACCGTCGCGAGGATGCGGGTACCGTTACCCTGCGGCAGTTTGTCGAAAGAATACCATTCCTCCACCCGTTCCCACCGTCGCGGCACGCCGCGCATCACCGGATGATCGGGTTCGACCACGTCGATGCGCGCCTGCTGGAACTGCTCGGGCTTTGACGTGTGGCCGATGAAGCGCGCATCGAGCAGCGCATCGCCGAACCAGGGCCATTCATGGCTGCCGTCGCCTGCGCCATGCAGCAGCACGACGCCACCGCCGCGCTCGACCCAGTCGCGAAACGCCGCGCGCTGTGGCTCGGTAAACAGGTTGCCGCTCGCCGAATTGAGTACGATCACCGAAAAGCGCTTCAGATCGCTGGGATTCATCACCGCTGCATTTTCGGTAACGAACGCATCCCGCCCCACCTCCTTGGCGATCTGTTCGATCGCGACATTGGCAGCGACGATCTGCTCTTCGTTTCTGAAGCCGTTGGTCTTGGAAAGCACCAGCACCGCTCCTCGCCGAAGCTGCGGGATCGTGGGCGGCGTGCTGTCCATCACCGGTTTCGGCCATGATTTGGGGTCTCTCGGCGGCGGTGCTGGCTGTACCGCTGCTGCCAACGCGAGCATTATCGCTAACATCGTCTCTCTCCTGATCTTGCCCACGGGCGTGAACTAGCCGTAACGAGTGTAGCGAAAGGATAAACATGAAAGAAAGCAGGGGATCCCGCCGCCAGCGCAATGCGCCCACGATCAGTGACGTGGCAGCACGCGCCGGCGTCTCGCCGATGACGGTCAGCCGCGTCATCAACGCCGAGGGCAATGTGCGCGAGGAGACCAAACGCCGGGTCGAAGAAGCGATCGCCGCGCTCAACTATGCGCCCAGCGTCGCCGCCCGCACCCTCGCCGGGGGTGAGGAGATCCGGATCGGCCTGCTTCATTCCAACCCGTCCTTCGCCTATCTCAGCGCCTTCCTCGTCGGCAGCCTCGATCAGGCGAGCCGCGCCAACGTCCAGCTCGTCGTCGAGAAGTGCGACGAGGATGGCAGCGAGGCCGCGGCGATCGAGCATCTTCTGCGCGGCCGTATCGACGGCATCGTGCTGCCGCCGCCGCTCAGCGATTCGCCACCCGTGCTCGCAGCACTGGAGGGCCGCGGCATTCCCGTGGTCGCGGTGGCGACCGGGCGCGCGCCGGATTGGGCGCTGTCGGTCAGCATCGACGACCGCCAGGCCGCCTATGACATGACCTGCCATCTCGTGCGGCTGGGCCATGCGCGCATCGGCTTCATCACCGGCAACCCCAATCAGACCGCCAGCGCCGAACGGCTCGATGGCTATCGCGCGGCGCTCGCCGACATGCAGTTGCCCGATGCGCCCGAACTGGTGGTGGAAGGGCTGTTCACCTACCGCTCGGGCCTCGACGCCGCCGACCAGTTGCTCGACGTGAAGGAGCCGCCCTCGGCGATCTTCGCCTCCAATGACGACATGGCCGCGGCCACCGTGGCGATCGCGCATCGCCGGGGGCTCGACGTGCCCAGCGACCTCACCGTTTGCGGCTTCGACGATACCGCGCTGGCGACGACGATCTGGCCCGAACTGACCACCATCCGCCAGCCGGTCATCGAGATGTCGCGCACCGCCGTCGACCTGCTGGTGCGCGAGATCCGCATGCGCAAGGCGCCGGCCGGCCGGGTGAACCACCCGCATGTGCTCGCGGACTATGAACTGATCCGGCGTCAGTCGGATGCGGCACCGCGACGCCGGCCGAACACCCAGCGCCGCTGACCGCGGCGGAGGGTTGCAAGGGCGCGCGCATCGTGGCGCTTCGCGATCACGCAGCCCGGTGAAACGGTCGGATCGGCGGATCATCCGGCGCAGGCATCGTGCCCTTAAGCGACATTATCCGCGGTGCGCGCATGCCGGAATACGGATCTTTGCAATCAGGCCGGTTGCGCCGTTCGACAGGCGCAGCGTGCCGTCATGTGCGATGGCGATCGCGTTGACGAGGTTCAGCCCCAGCCCGAACCCGCCGCCCGCACGGGACCGGTCACCGCGGGTGAAGCGCCGCGTTAGTTCGGGAAGTTGGGCGTCAGGCACGCCGGGTCCATCGTCGCTGACCGTAAGTTCCGCGAAGCCTCCGTCGCGGCGCAGGTCGAGAGCGATGCGCGTGCCCGGCGGCGTATGGCGCAAGGCGTTCTCCAACAGGTTGACCAGCGCCTGCGCCACCAGTTCCTCATCGCCGACGATCCCTAGGTCGGGCTCGATCCGGCAGTCGAGCCTTTTGCCCCGATCCTCCGCCGCCGGCAGATAGGATTCGCACAGCGCACCGACGACAGCGCTCAAATCGATCGGACGGAAAAACTGCCTGAGCGTGCCTGATTCTACCTCGGAGATGCGCAGCAGCGCTCCGAACAGAGAGAGGATCGCACCCGACTGTGCGATCGCTGCCTCGACCTCGCAGTGCAGCTTCCCGTCGGACCCGGTACGCGCAAGCGCGCGCTCCAGCCGCTGGCGGAGATGCGCAAGCGGCGTGCGCAGGTCGTGGGCGATGTCGCTCGACACCTGCCGGAGATTGTCGATCAGCATCGAATTGCGATCGAGCATGAGGTTGAGCGTCGTGGCGAGGCGGCCGAATTCATCGTCGCGGTCGCTGATCGGCACGCGCTGGCTCATGTCGCCGGCGATGATCGCCTGCGCGGTGTCGTTCATCGCGTCGAGGCGTGAGCGGATCGCGCGGCTGAACAGCAGGCCGCCAGCGATACCGCCAAGCAGGATCGCGCCGATCCCGACCGCCAGGACCCATGCAGTGGTACGGCGCAGTTGCCGCGCCGGTTCCAGCTCGGCGACCACGGTCAACCGGCCGCCGTCGTTGAGCGCAAGCGTGAGCGCCCGCGCGGCGTTCTTCTGACCATCGGGATCAGTGAACTCGATCGTGCGCCACCCCGGCGGCGGCGGCGAGATGCCCAGCTCGCCGCCTTGGCGGCCGCCACCGCGATCGACCAGCAGATAGCCGAGCGCGTTGACGCCGCGATCGTCGCGACGCTGCAGCACCGTTTTCAGCCGGTCGAGCCCGCCCTGTTCGTGGACGTCCTCCAGATAGTCCGCCTCGGCGCTGATCCGATCGTCGAGCTGGTCGCGCACCGCACGGTCCCCGACGAGATAGGCAGCAAGCCCGAGGAGCGCGGTCGCCAGCGTATAGAAAGCGATGAAATAGACGGTCGCGCGACGGGTCGTGCCGATGCTGTCGAGACCGATCCGCCTAAACATCGTCGCGCAGCAGATAGCCGACACCACGCACCGTCTGGATGGCGTCTTGCTCGAAACCGGCGTTCAGCTTCTGGCGCAGGCGGCTCATATGCGTCTCGACGATATTTGTCTGCGGATCGAAGTGGAAATGCCACACCTGCTCCAGCAGCATCGCACGCGACACCACGCTGCCGGGCTGGCGGATGAGTTGTTCGAGCAGTTCATATTCGCGCGGCTGCAGCACGATCCGGCGCCCGTCCCGCCACACCTCGCGGCGGATCCGGTCCACCTTGATCGAACCGCAGGAGGCGGAATCGCTAAGGCTGGCCTGCCCGCGACGGATCAGCGCGTCGATCCGCGCGCCGAGCTCGGCCATCGCGAACGGCTTCACCACATAATCGTCGGCGCCGCTGCGCAGGCCCTTCACCCGATCGGTGATCGCGCCCAGCGAGGTGAGCATCAGCACCGGCCGGTCAATCCCTTGCCGGCGCATATCGGCGACGAGCGTGAAGCCGTCGATATCGGGAAGCATGCAATCCACGATCAGCACGTCGAAATTCTCGGCCTGCGCGCGGCGGAAACCGGTCTTGCCCTCTACCGACACGACAAGGCTATGGCCCGCCTCCTCCAATCCATCGGTGATGTAGGCAGCCATTTCGGCATCGTCTTCTATGAGCAATAGGCGCATGGGCTTCCGGCTGCTGTTAGAACGACCTTCGCCGTAGCGCGACGGTCACAGCGATGTCTGGCCAAATCCTAGGCCGAAGATTGAATATTCCCAACCTTCAGCAAATCAGGCCCGCCTGTCACCGAACCGTCATCCGCCGGATCAAAGGGCCAGCCCGCACGACGCGAACGACGTCGACCTTCATCTCAGGGGGCTTTTTCCATGCGCTTGATCCGCACATTCTACTGGCGTGGCAGCTCTGCCGCGCTCGCCGTGGCACTCGCCGTACCGGGCATCGCCCATGCCGGCGAAATCACCGGTTCGGTCTCCGATGCCACTGAGACGCGCGCGCTGCAGGGCGCACAGCTGCGCATCGTCGAGCTCGGCCGCGTCGTCGAAGCCGCGCGCGATGGCAGCTTCCGCTTTCCGGACGTCCCCGCCGGCACCTACACCATCGAGGCGCGCTATGTCGGCACCGTGCCGGTGCGGATGACAGTCGAGGTCAGCGACGCCGCGCCGGCGCGCGCCAACATTCTGCTCGGCACCGACAGCGAGATCATCGTCGTCGGCCAGGTCGCCAATCTGTCGAGCAGCCTGTCGCGTCAGCGCGCTGCCGATGGCGTGGAGAGCGTAGTGACGCGTGACTCGATCGGTCAGTTCCCCGACCAGAACGTGGCGGAGTCGCTGCGCCGTCTGCCCGGCATCAACATCCTCAACGATCAGGGCGAGGGTCGCTTCGTCTCGGTCCGCGGCCTCGATCCCGAACTCAACGCCGCCTCGATCAACGGCACCCGCGTGCCCGCGCCGGAAAGCGACGTCCGCTCGGTCGCGCTCGACGTCATCCCCTCCGAGTTGATCGCGTCGATCGAGGTCAAGAAGTCGCTGACGCCGGACATGGACGCCGACACGATCGGCGCCTCGATCGAGATCAACACGACCAGCGCGTTCGACCGCAAGAAGGATCTCTTCTCGGTCAAGCTGGAAGGCAGCTACAATGACTATGCCGATGCGCTGACCCCCAAGGGCAGCTTCGACTTCTCCAAGCGCATCACCGACAATTTCGGCATCGCCGGCGGCTTCAGCTATTATCAGCGCAAGTTCGAGACCGACAATGTCGAGGCGTCGGGCTGGGACGTGAACGACGATGGCGTCGCCTATGTCGAGGAAGTCCAGTATCGCGACTATGATGTCGAGCGGAAGCGCCTCGGCGGCTCGCTGAACCTCGACTGGCGGCCGAGCGCGTCGACCAAGCTCTATGCGCGCGGCCTCTACAGCCAGTTCAGCGACCAGGAATATCGCCGCGACCTGACCTTCATCATGGACGAGCCCGCACGCTCGGGCGACGCCGACAACGCCTTCTTTTCCGACGAGGATGGCCGCATCGAAGTCCGCCGCGGCATCAAAGACCGGTTCGAAAAGCAGCGCATCAAGTCGCTGACCCTGGGCGGAGAGACCGAGACGGGGCCGTGGAAGGCGACCTATTCGGCCGCCTGGTCCGAAGCGAGCGAGAAGGAGGACGGCTCGCTGGATCCCACCCGCTTCCGCGCGCGGTTCGAGGAGGACGGCGTCGACGTCAACTTCGATTATGGGAACATCAAGAAGCCGCTCTACAGCGTCACCGGCAACACCGATCTGTTCAACGACCCCGAAACCTACGGCTTCAACCGCATCGAGCGCACCGCGCTGTCGGACTCGCGTGACCGCGAATACACCGTCCGCGGCGATCTCTCGCGCGCCTTCGCGACAGATACCGGCACCTTCACCATGCAGGGCGGCGTCAAGGCGCGGTGGCGCAAGAAGAGCTATGACTTCCAGCTCGAATTCTATGACGATTATGATGGCGACTATACGCTCGCCGACGTGCTCGGGAAGCAGACCTATCGCATCACCGATCTCGGCCCGATCGGCTCACACACTGCGCCGCGCGATTTCTTCGAGCGCAACCGCAGCGGCTTCTCGATCGATCCGATCGAGACCGCGCTGGGCAACGCCTCGTCCGACTATGCGATCGATGAGGATATCCTCGCAGGTTACCTGCTCGGCCGGTGGGACAGCGATGTGGTACGCGTGGTCGGCGGACTGCGCATGGAGCGCACCCGCAACGACATCCGCGCCTTCCTGACCGAAACCGATGGCGACGACGTCACCGTCACCCCCAACCGCTTCGCGCGCGACTATACCGACTGGCTGCCGAGCGTCACCGTCCGCTACGAGCCGGTGCGCAACGTCGTCCTGCGCCTGGGCGGCTTCAAGAGCCTCGTTCGCCCGAAGCTCTCGAACCTCGCACCGCGCTTCCTGCTCAACGAGGATCGCGAGGCGGAATTCGGCAACCCCAACCTCTCGCCCTATCGCGCCTGGAACCTCGACGCCTCGGCAGAATGGTATTTCTCCAGCAACGGCGCGCTGACCGCGGGCGTGTTCTGGAAGTCGATCAAAGACTTCGTCGTCGAGCAGCGCGACTTCGAGCCCGGCACCGCCTATGGCATCGACTATACCGAGGCACTGACCTTCGTGAACGGCGAGACCGCCAAGGTGAAGGGCGTCGAGCTGAGCTACAGCCAGGTGTTCAGCTTCCTGCCCGCGCCGTTCGACGGGTTGCTGGTCAACGCCAACTACACCTACACCGACGCCACAGGCACGGTGATCAGCTATGATGACGATGACATGGCCTATAACCGCAGCATCGCGCTGCCGGCCGCGTCGAAGCACACCTTCAACGTCGTGCTGGGTTACGAGAAGGGCCCGGTCTCGTTGCGCGCAGCGGGCACCTATCGCGACAAATATCTCGACGAGCTGGGCGGCGCCGCCAACGAGGATCGTTTCATCGCCAGCCAGTTCCAGCTCGACCTCAGCGCGAAGTATCGCATCACCAAAGGCGTGCGGGTGTTCGCGGAGTGGGTCAACGTCACCGACGCGCCTTATTACGCCTATCAGAACTTCGAGGGCCGCCGTCGCCTGCTGCAATATGAGCAGTATAACTGGACGGCGAAGTTCGGCATCACCGCCAGCTTCTGATCGATCGGAAAGACTGCGCCGCTGCCCCGCATCATACGGGGCGGCGGCTTCCCATTCTCCAAACCGGGGCAGCCCCATGCACATCCGCTTTCATAACTTCCGCCGCATGGCCCTTGCCGCCCTGCTGGCGACGGCCGCCGCGGCAAACGCCCAAGGCCCCATCCCCCGTTCCGCCGGCACCCCCTACGCCCCGCGCAACCTTGCCGACCGCATCGTGCTTACCCCCGCAGCCGATCCCAGCCGCGAGATGGCTGTCGCGTTCCGCACGGATGCTGCGCAGCAATCGAGCGAGGCGCAGATCGCGGTCGCGGTCGACGGCCCCACGCTGGAGGAGAAGGCCGTCACGATTACCGGCACTGCCGGGGTGCCGATCGAAAGCACCAACGGCCCGGCGCTCTACCATCACATCCGCTTCGCCGATCTCCAGCCCGATACGGTCTACGCCTATCGCGTGAAGGGCAGCGCGGGCTGGAGCGAATGGTTGCAGTTCCGCACCGCCGCGGCCGAGGCGCGGCCGTTCCGCTTCCTGTATCTGGGAGACATCCAGAACGGCATCCTCACCTACGCCTCGCGCGTGATTCGTCAGGCGTTCCACGCCAACGGCGGCATCGAACTGGTCGCCCATGCCGGCGACCTCGCGGCGCAACGCGACGATCTCGACCACGATGATGAGTGGGGCGAGTGGAACCAGGCCGGCGGATATAATTACGCGATCGTGCCGCAGATGCCGGCCACCGGAAACCATGAATATATCGATGTGGCGCTGCCCAACGGCGCCGAGAGCCGCAAGCTCGGGCCCTATTGGCCGCTGCAGTTCGCGCTGCCCAACAATGGCGCCGCGCCGGTGAAGGCGACGACCTATTTCGTCGACTATCAGGGCGTGCGCTTCATCGTCCTCGACGGCACGTCGGCGATCGATCTCGGCACGATGCAGGCGCAGACGCGCTGGCTCGACGAGACGCTGGCCGCCAGCAAGGCGCGTTGGAACGTCGTGTTGTTCCACCAGCCGGTATTCACCTGCGCGCGTTCCAAGGACACTACCGAAGTGAAGAAGGCGTGGAAGCCGATCTTCGACAAGCGCAAGGTCGATCTCGTGCTGCAGGGCCACGACCATTGCTACAGCCGCCTGACCGTCGACGCGGGCCGCGACGCCGGCAAGGCGGCGCGCGCCAAGGGAGCAATCCAGGGGCCCGTCTATCTCGTCTCCGTCACCGGCTCAAAGATGTACGGCCTCAACGACCGTGCCCGCACCCAGCCCGACAAGACCGCCGAGGCGACCGAACTCTACCAGATCGTCGACGTGGCTGCGGACCGGCTGACGTTCCGCACCTTCACCGCATCGGGCAAACTCTACGACGGCTTCGAGCTCGAACGTGGAGCGGACGGCAACAACCGGCTGTTCGAGATCGACGAGCCGATGATCGCGGTGCGGACGTGCAACGGCGACATGGGACCGGACGGCGGACGGTGCGTCGCGCGAGGCAAGTAGGACCCCCCGACGCCACGCGCCTTCCGCCCGTTGTCGGACGAAGGGCGCGCGCGTCGAGCGAGGATCAGGCTTCGATCCGGTCCCCGAAAACGGGGTCGGTTCGCAGCCGTTCCCACGCATCATCGATAATCGCCTCGGCCATGCCTTGCCGCGCCGTTCCCTCCAGATGCAGGAAACGGAGATCGGCAATCCCCATCGTCAGCAGTACGTCGCGCAGATAACCCGTCAGAAGGTCGGGCTGCAGCGCCGACTGATGGCTCACAATCCCGCCGGACGTGACGACCACCAGGGTCGGGCGATCCTGCAGCAGGCCGAACTTGTTGCCACCCTCGCTGCCGAAGCTGCGGCCGAACCGCAACGTATAGTCGATCCACAGCTTCAACGATGCGGGCACCGCGAAATTGTGCATCGGCGTCGCAATCACTAGCCGATCGGTCTGCTCGATCTCCCGGATCAGCGTTTCCGACAGCGCGAACGCCGGATCGTCATGCGGCCGCTGGCCGAGGATCGCCTCGACATAGGCCAGCGGCAGCACAGGTTCGGCCAGCAGCGAAAGATCGCGTTCGACCAAAGTGGCTGCCGGGTTCGCCCCCAGCATCGCCGCGCAGACCTGCCGGGCGAACCGATACCCCCGCGACGCATCGCCATAGGGGCTGGCGTTGATGAGCAATGTCCTCGTCATTGCCGCACTCAGGAGAGGTTCGCCTTGTCGAGCCCATAGAGCTTGTCGGTCGATCCGGGCACGAAGGCATAGGCGATCGACTGGCGGTTCCAGGCGTTGATAACCATGATCTGGAACGTCAGGTCAGCGACTTCCTGCTCCGAAAACGCCTCGCGCACCGCGGCGAAGGCTTCGTCCGAAATGCCCCCGGCAGGCAATTTCGTCAGTTCCTCGGTCCATGCCAGCGCCGCGCGCTCCCGCGCGCTGAACAGCGGCGATTCATGCCACACCGCCACATGGTGGATGCGCAGTTCGCGCTCGCCGCCGATCCTGGCTTCCTTGACGTGCATGTCGAGGCAATAGGCGCAGCCGTTGAGCTGCGAGGCGCGGATGTCGACGAGGTGGAGGATGGCGTGCTCGATGCTGCCATGCTTCACCGCCATCGAGAATTCGACCATCTTCTTGAAGATCGCGGGGCTCTGCTTTGACGGGTCCAGTCGCAGGGTCATGATCATGTCCTATTGTTCGGCCGTAAACGGCGTTTTTGGGCCGGCGTTGGCGGGCAGGCGGGCATGTCTCGCCCGCCCGCGCCGCTGCTCACTTGCGGATGAAGGCCAGCAGATCGGCGTTGATCGTGTCGGCGTGCGTCGTCAGCATGCCGTGGGGGAAACCCTTGTAAACCTTGAGTTCGCCCTGCCGGAGCAGCTTGACCGAGAGAAGCGCGCTGTCTGCGATCGGCACGACCTGGTCGTCGTCGCCATGCATCACCAACGTCGGCACGGTGATCGCCTTCAGATCCTCGGTCTGGTCGGTTTCGGAGAATGCCTTGATGCCCAGATAATGCGCATTGGCGGCGCCCATCATGCTCTGGCGCCACCAGTTGTAGATCATGCCTTCCACAGGCTTCGCGCCTGGACGGTTGAAGCCGTAGAACGGGCCACTCGGCACATCGAGGTAGAATTGCGAGCGGTTGGCGGCGAGCGACTTGCGGAAACCGTCGAACACCTCGACTGGGGTGCCGCCCGGATTGCTCGCGCTCTTCACCATGATTGGCGGGATCGCGCTCATCAGCACCGCCTTGGCGACCCGGCCATGGCCATAGCGCGCAACATAGCGCGCCGCCTCGCCGCCGCCGGTCGAATGACCGATATGGACGGCGTTCTTCAGGTCGAGATGGTCGGCGACCGCCGCGGCATCCTGCGCATAGGTATCGATGTCATGGCCGTTGGTGACCTGTTCCGACCGGCCATGACCGCGCCGGTCGTGCGCGACGACGCGGTAGCCCTTGTCGAGAAAGAACAGCATCTGCGCATCCCAGTCGTCCGACGAAAGCGGCCAGCCATGGTGGAAGCAGATCGGCTGCGCATCCCTGGGCCCCCAATCCTTGAAGAAGATCTCGGTACCGTCCTTCGCCTTCACCGTGGCCATCGTCATATCTCCCGTCATGTTGGGTTGGGCGTGAGCGCGGCCGGCGACCGGCCCCGCCGAAATCATGATCCCCGCGAGCGTCATGCCTCCCAGCACGTCGCGGCGGTTCGTCTCGAACATCATCGGATTGAAGGTCCCGCTGGGGGGAAGCATGGGCGTTGATCCTTTCCCGAGAGGCATCTGGCCGCTCGTGATGATCCTGGACGCTTGCGCGGCGCCCTGATCGACGACCGCGAAAATAACGACCGCCGCGACTGCGGACGACCCGATGGAGGGCAAGGTCGGGCTATACGAAGGGGTAGGTCGAACGCGCCGAAATCTTCGGCTTCAGACAGATCAAGCTGCGATCGCGACGTCCAAAACGGCGCGAAAGTGACACGCGTTACAGTGAAATTCAGCCCGCGCCCCGAGTCGCTGCCCGACTGTACGGCGTCGGTCGCGCGTCGCCTGCCCCGGGTCTATGCAAGGCGAGCTCCGATGTGAATCGCGGGACGGCGCAAAAATGCCCTCGAAGAGAGCAGTCCGATCTGCCCTACTTCCCCATCGCCTCCGCCGGCGCCTCGTCCGCAACGGACACCCGCACCTTGTCGATCCGGCTCGGCAGCACCGATTGCACGGTGAAGCGCAGCCCCTCGCGTTCGATCGTTTCGCCCACGTCGGGCATCCGGCCGAACTCGAACAGCAGATAGCCGCCCAGAGTGCCGTAGCGGCCGGAAGCGGTCAGCGGGCGGCGGTCGAGGGCTTCGGTCAGTTCCTGCAGCGCGATCGAGGAATCGGCGTCGATCGTGTGATCGTCCACCCGCTGCCATTCCGCCTCATCCTCATCCTCGGCGAGGTCGCCGGCGATCGCGGCGAAGATGTCGGTGGTGGTGACGACGCCCTCGATATTGCCGCGGCCATCGACGACCACCGCGAAGCGTTCGCCGGTCTCGCGCAGGATATCGGTCAGCCGCAATGTCGAGATATCCTCGGAAACCACCAGCGCGCGTACTGCATGGCGACCAAGATCGGGTTCGTCGCGCATCAGCGGCGGCAGGATGGTGCGCGCCTCGACCACGCCGAGCAGATTGTCGATGCTGCCGCGGCACAGCAGCACGCGGGTGCGGCCGCTTTCGATCAGGCGGGTCAGGTTGGTTTCGGGCGCTTCCTCCACGTCGAGCCAGAAGATGTCGGCGCGCTCGGTCATGATCGCCTTCACCGGCAGCTCCGCGAGCGCGATAACGCCATGAATCATCTCGCGCTCTGCGGGCTGGAACGCCTCTTCCTCCGCCTCGCCGGTCGCACCGCCAGCCTCGGGCTCATGCGAGGCGCCATCGGCGTCGAGGCGGCTCGCCGGGGTGAGCAGGCGATAGATGCCGTCGGCGGCGCGTTGGCGCAGCGGCAGCTGATCGAGCGCGCGGCGACGGTTGTGGGTGCTGATCTGGTTGAAGCCCTCGATCAGGATCGAGAAACCGATCGCCGCATAGAGATAGCCCTTGGGCAGATGGAAGCCGAAGCCTTCAGCCACCAGGCTGAAGCCGATCAGCAGCAGGAAGCTGAGGCACAATATGATCACCGTCGGGTGGCGACCGACGAAGGCGGTGAGCGGTTTCGAGGCGGCGATCATGATCGCCATCGCGATGACGACCGCCGCCATCATCACCTCGAGATGCTCCACCATGCCGACCGCGGTGATGATCGAATCGAGCGAGAACACCGCGTCCAGCGCGATGATCTGCGCGATCACCACCCAGAAGGCGGCATGAACGTGGGCGCTGCTGCCATGATCGGGCGCGCCTTCCAGCCGCTCGTGAATCTCGCTGGTTGCCTTGACGAGCAGGAAGATGCCGCCGCCCGCCAGGATGATGTCGCGCCACGAGAAATCGAAGCCGGCGACCGAGAAGACGGTGGCCTTGAGCCCAACGATCCAGGCAATGCTGGCAAGCATCACCAGCCGCATCCCCAGCGCAAGGGTCAGCCCCAGCAGGCGCGCCCGATCGCGCTGATGCGGGGGCAGCTTGTCTGCCAGGATCGCGATGAACACCAGATTGTCGATGCCGAGCACCACCTCCAGCACGATGAGCGTGGCAAGCCCCGCCCATATTGAGGGATCGAGCAGCATCTCCATTGTCGTTCAGGCTCCTGCGTTGAGGCCGCGATCGGGGGCGGCCGGCGATTTCATGGCTGGGGTCACGGATTGCGCCCCCGCTTGCGGCGATTGCGATAGCGGGCGCTGCCGAGGATACGGGTGGTGATCGCCATGCCGCCCAGCGTGATCACGACGATGCCGACACCGAACAGGATCATATCTCCCTCGGTGATCCGCACATTCGGGCCGATGCTGTTGGCGGCAAGATAGCCGGGCGCGAACATCAGCGGCACCCAGAGGATGGCGGAAGCGATGTTGGCGATCTGGAACGGGCGCTTCTTCATTTCCATCACGCCCGCGACGAGCGGGATGGTCGCGCGGATCGGCCCGAGGAACCGGCCGAGGAACACCGCGGTGAAGCCATATTTGCGGAAGAACAGCCGCGCGCGCGCCACCATCGGGCGATGCTTGTTGAGCGGCCAGCGGCGGTAGACCGAGGGGCCGATGCGGCGCCCCATCCAGTAGGAGATCCAGTCCCCCAGGATCGCGCCGCCCATCGACCACAATATGATCGGCCAGGGATCGAGCACGCCGGTGCCCAGCAGTCCACCGATCGCGAGCATGACTGCTGTGGCGGGAATGAAGATGCCGACGATCGCCAGCGATTCGCCGAAGGCGAGGACGCCGACGATCGGCCCGGCCCAGAACCCGTGTGCCGTCACGAAGGCGGTGGCACGGGCGATGAAGTCTTCCACGGCTCAGCCCTCGCCCACGCCGGGGCGCATGGTTCGGTGTCGGCTCACCGGGCTGCGATCTGGCCAGTCGCCAGCAACGTCAACAGCACGCCGCCCAGGGCGACGCGATACACGACGAACGGCATATAGCTGGCCGTTGAGACGATGCGCAGAAAGGCGATGATCACGACATATCCTGTGACGAACGCGGTAACGGTCGCGACCGCCGTGGGCAATGCCATATCCGTATTGAATGTTTGCCAATGCCCCAGAAGCTGAAACAGGCCGGAGGCGAGCACCGCCGGAATTGCCAGCAGGAAGGAGTAACGCGCCGCCGCCTCGCGCGTGTAGCCGAGCAACAGCCCGGCGCTGATCGTGCCGCCCGAGCGCGAGACGCCGGGGATCAGCGCCATCGCCTGCGCCAGCCCCAGGACCAGCCCATGTCCCCAGCCAAGCCGATCGAGCCGCAGCCGGCGCGCGCCGACGCGATCGGCGATGCCCAGCACCACGCCGAACAGGATCAGCATCGCCGCCGTCAGATAAAGGTTGCGGAGATGGCCTTCGATGAGATCCTTGAAGGCAAGGCCGAGCAGCGCGATCGGCAAGGTGCCGACCAGGATCAGCCAGCCCATCCGCCGGTCCGCGGCGGCGCCGCGACGGCCGATGCCGAACTGCGCCAGCCAGGCCGTGGCGATCCGCCAAATGTCGCGCCGGAAATAGAGCAGCACCGCCGCCTCTGTGCCGATCTGGACCACGGCGGTGAAGGCGGCGCCCGGATCGCCCGACGCCAGCCAGGGTCCGGCGATGCGCAGATGCGCGCTCGACGAGACCGGCAGGAACTCGGTCAATCCCTGGATCAGCCCCAGCAGCAGGGCATCGATCAGGGTCATCGCCGGGAGATGCCCCGGCACAGTCGGTCAAACGGCACGTTCGGCATCGCTCGCATCGGCATCGGGCCGGCAGGCGGCCACTGTCCAAGCGCTTCGCCTAGCCGGTTCGCGCGCCAGGTCGAAGCGCCTGCCGACAGGTTGGGAATTATCAATCTTTTGGCGATCAAAGTTCGCGGATGATGCGGATGCCCACGCGCGGCCGGGCGACATCGCCGCGGTTGCGCTCGACGCCGAAGCCCGCCTGCACGTTGAACGCTGCCCCCAGCTTGCGGTGGATCTGCGGCATCACCAGCACGCCGCCCTCATGCCCGCCCTCGAAGTTGAACTCCACGCCCAGCACCGTCGCCGGATCGGTGTTGAGGAACAGCGACTGGTTGGCGATCAGCGCGTTGTGGCCGCGGCCCTTGCCAGGGGCGATGTCGCCAAGCCCGACCATGCTCATGCTGCTCACGCGGTCGCTGAAGCGGTGTCCGAGCATGTAGACAAGTGTGCTCGAATAATCGCCGCTGTGGCGATCATAGATGCCCAGATATTGCACGCCATGCGCGGAGCGGCCGCCGTTGAATGCGCCGAACGCCGCCTGCAGGCCGAGCTTGAGTTCGGTCAGCCGCCGGTTCTCGAACGGCAGCTCGAACTCGATCGCCATGCCGTCGGCGAAGGCATATTCGATCTCCGGCGCCCAAGCGATCGGATCGCCGCCCGAGAGCGGCGCCTGCGCCAGCGTGTTGACCTCCAGCTCGCCGCGTTTGGCGCCCAGCGGGCGCATCATGTCGAACACCATCGGCTCGGGGATGTCGGGATAGGATGACGCCGCGAGCGGCGCTACGGGAGAGGCGGCGAGGGTAAGGGCGAGCGCGCGCCGGATCGGCGCCGGGCGAAGCGGAAAAGGCATGGACGATCCCGTGCTGGAAGAGACCGTGCCGCTATCTACCGCCCGCGCCGCGAACGTGAAGAAGGCGCAAACAGCCTTGGGAATTATCAATGCCGGGCCGCCGGCGTGCCTCCGCCTCCCCTTCCCCGACAGGCCGTTCGCGTTGACGGAGCAAAGCGGCGATGTCACCCACTTGGAAACGGCGGGAGGATGAGATGAGCGACATCGAGGATCGCTTGCGCGCGATCGAAGACCAGCTGGCGATCTACCAGCTGGTCTCCGCCTATGGCTATGCGGTAGACGGCTGCAACGCGGAGGTCGTCGGATCGCTCTATGCCGAGGACGGCGTCTATGCCGTCGGCGACCTGCCGCCCTTCGAGGGCCGCGCGGCGATCGCCGCGATCACAGATGATCCGCAGCATCTCGCGCTGGTCGGCGCGGGCTGCGCGCATGTTTCAACCTTGCCGCATGTCGTGATCGACGGCGATCGCGCCACCGCGACGTGCCACACCCTGCTGGTGCAGAAAGCCGAAGGGGACGGATTCTTCGTCGGCAGGCTCAGCGCCTCGCGCATCGAGCTTTCCCGCAGGGCGGAGGGCGGCTGGCAGATAGACCATCGCCAAAACTGGCTGCAGACCGGCGACGGACTGGGCCCGGCACTGCTCGCGCGGTTGAAGGAGCCGCCCGCGCCGGGAAACTGAGCCCGAGGAAGCGGCGACTTGCGACGCAGGCGGTGACGCGCGGGCCAGAAACGTGCAAAGGGGCTGATGGGTGACGTGTTTGCCGCCGCCCGTTCCATCCACTCGGGGAGCCCCCGCAAGACCATGTCCTTCCGTATCGAACCGACCGCCAATCCGACATCCGACGCCGATCGCAAGGCGCTGGTCGAGGCACCCGCCTTCGGCCGCGTATTCACCGATCACATGCTTACGATGCGCTACACCGCCGATGCCGGCTGGTCCGATGGCGTCATCGCGGCGCGTGCGCCGCTTGCGATCGATCCGGCGGCCGCGGTCCTTCACTACGCGCAGGAGATCTTCGAGGGGATGAAGGCCTATTGGCTTGCGGACGGTACGGCTGCGCTGTTCCGCCCCGAGGCCAATGCCGCACGCTTCAACCGCTCCGCGGTGCGCATGGCGATGCCCGAACTGCCCGAGGAAGCGTTCGTCGAGGGCATCAAGCAGTTCGTTGCGCTGGAGCGCGACTGGATTCCCAGCGGCGACGGCGCATCGCTGTACCTGCGCCCCTTCATGTTTGCGACCGAGGCGTTCCTGGGCGTGCGCCCGGCGCGCGAATATCTGTTCGCGATCATCGCCTCGCCCGCGGGTTCCTATTTCAAGTCCGGCTCGGCCGGGCTGCGCCTGTTTGTGTCGCGTGAGCATGTCCGCGCCGCGCCCGGCGGCACCGGTGAGGCGAAGTGCGGCGGCAACTATGCCGGCGGGCTGATCGCGCAGTCGGTCGCGTCGCAGGCGGGCTGCGACCAGGTGCTGTTCCTCGACGCGCGCGAGCAGCGTTGGATCGAGGAACTGGGCGGCATGAACATCATGTTCGTGTTCGACGACGGTTCGATGGTCACCCCGCCGCTGGGCGGCACCATCCTGCCCGGAATCACCCGCGACTCGCTGCTCCAGCTTGCCCGCGATGCCGGCGTGACGGTGCGCGAGGAGCCTTATTCGATCGAGCAGCTCAAGACGGATGCCGCCTCCGGCAAGCTCGTCGAGGCGTTCGCCTGCGGAACCGCCGCCGTCGTCTCCTCGATCGCCACCTTCGTCGACGGTGACCGGGAAATCAGCCTGCCGACCGCGACGCCGCTGACGACACAGCTTAAGTCCGCGTTGCAGAGCATCTATGCCGGCACCGCGGAAGACCGCCACGGCTGGCTGACGCGGATCGCGTAACGCCGATCGACAGGGGCGTCGCCGTTACTGCGGCGCCCCGAACCCGCCGCCGCCGGGGGTGTCGATCACGAACACGTCGCCGGCCGCCATCTCCACGCTCTGGGTCGATCCAAGCACCTCCACCGAGCCGTCTGCGCGCCGCACGCTGTTGCACCCGAGCGCGCCCGGCGCGCCGCCCGCCAGCCCGAACGGCGGCACGCGGCGGCGGTTGGAGAGGATCGTCGCGGTCATCGGCGCGAGAAAACGGATGCGGCGGTGGACGCCGTCGCCACCGCGGTGACGCCCTGCCCCGCCCGATCCGCTGCGCGTCTCGAACGCCTCGATCAGTACCGGGAAGCGCCATTCGAGCACCTCGGGGTCAGTGATCCTGCTGTTGGTCATGTGCGTGTGCACCGCAGAGGTCCCGTCGAAATCGGGGCCCGCCCCGGCCCCGCCGCAGATCGTCTCATAATATTGGTGCCGCGCGTCGCCGAAGGTAAAGTTGTTCATCGTCCCCTGCGCCGCCGCCATCGTGCCGGTCGCGCCATAGAGCGCATCGGTGATGACCTGGCTGGTCTCGACATTGCCGGCGACCACTGCGGACGGATAGGCCGGGTGAAGCATCGACGCCTCGGGAATGATGAGGTCGACCGGCCTCAGGCAGCCATCGTTCATCGGGATATCCTCGTCGATCAGCGTGCGCATGACGTAGAGGGTGGCCGCGCGGCAGATCGAGGGCGGTGCGTTGAAATTGGTCGGCTGCTGGCCGCTGCTGCCGGTAAAGTCGATCCGCGCGCGTCGCGCTTCGCGGTCGATCGCGACGTCGACATGGACCTGTGACCCGTCATCCAGTTCATAGGTGAAGGCGCCGTCGGGCAAGCGCGTGAGGATGCGGCGCACCGCCTCCGCCGCATTGTCCTGCACATGGCCCATATAGGCGAGCACGACGTCCCGCCCGAACGCGGCAACCATCTTGCCGATCTCGGCAGCGCCGCGCGCGCAGGCGGCGATCTGCGCGCGGATATCGCCGACGTTGCGATCCGGATCGCGCGCCGGATAGGGGCCGGATGCCAGCGCGGTGCGGAACTCCGCCTCGCGGAAATGGCCCTGTTCGACGAGCAGGAAGGAATCGAACAGCACGCCTTCCTCATCGAGAGAGCGGCTGTCGGGCGGCATCGATCCCGGCGTGGTGCCGCCGACATCGGCATGATGGCCGCGCGCCGCGACGAAGAAGGAACATTCGCCGGCATCGTCGAACACCGGCATGACGACGGTGAGGTCGGGCAGGTGCGTGCCGCCCTTGTAGGGGTTGTTGACGAGGAAGACGTCGCCGTCGCGCAGGCCGACCGTGGCGAGCGCCTTGTCTCGCACCGCCTGGACGCTGTCCCCCATCGACCCCAGATGCACCGGCATGTGCGGCGCGTTGGCGATGAGCGCGCCGGTACCGTCGAACAGCGCGCAAGAAAAATCGAGCCGTTCCTTTATGTTGACCGACAGCGCCGTGTTCTGCAGCGCCTGCCCCATCTGTTCGGCGATCGCCATGAACAGGTTGTTGAAGATCTCCAGCCGGACGGGATCAAGCGCGGCCAGCCCCGCCTCTCCTTGCGGCCGCAGCGCTTCGACGCGCTCCATCACGATATCGCCCGTGTCGCGGCGCTCGATCGACCAGCCGGGCTCGACGATGATCGTCGCGGTATCGTCATAGAGAATCGCCGGGCCCGGCGTGGCCACGCCCACCGGCAGCGCCTTCCGCGGCATGATCCGGGTCGTGCGGATCGCGCCGGCCATGAAGGTCTCCACCATCCGCGCCGCCGCCTCTGGCACATGATCGGTGCCGAAGCTGGCCTGCGCCCGTTGCGAGGGCACGATCAGTTCGACCGAGACCGATTCCACGATCAGCGCCACGCCCGGCGTGGTGAAGCTGAAGCGTTGCTTGTACTGGCGCTCGAAATCGGCGCGTGCGGTTCCGGCATCGGCCTCCGCCACCTCGATCGCAGTGTCGGTGCCGCAGTAGCGCAGCATCAGGCTGCGGCGGTAGTGCGCCGCGCCGACGTCAAAGCCGTTCCCCTCGACATCCGCGCCGCATTCCTCCTGCAGTGCGTCGAGCAGTCGCGCCGCATCAGCCAGGCTGTCCGCCCCCAGTTCGGCCTCCAGCGCGCGCTGGCGGACGATGCGCTGGTCGGCAAGGCCGATGCCATAAGCGGAAAGCACGCCCGCCAGCGGGTGGACGAGCACATGGCGCATGCCGAGCGCGTCGGCGACCAGGCAGGCATGCTGCCCCGCGGCACCGCCGAAGCAGGACAGCACATAATCGGTCACATCATGCCCCTGCGCGACCGAGATCTTCTTAATCGCATTGGCCATGTTGTCGACCGCGATGGCGAGGAAGCCTTCCGCCAGTTCCTCGGGGGAGCGGCGCGGATGGCCCGCGGCGACGATCGCCTCTACAACCTCGACGAAGCGGTCGCGCACCACATCGGGGTCGATCGGCAGATCGCCGTTCGGGCCGAACAGGCTGGGGAAGCAATCGGGCTGGAGCTTGCCGAGCATAACGTTGCAGTCGGTGATGGTCAGCGGCCCGCCGCGGCGGTAGCAGGCGGGGCCGGGATCGGCGCCGGCGGATTCGGGGCCGACGCGCAGCCGGGTACCATCGAAGCGGCAGATCGAGCCGCCGCCCGCCGCGATCGTATCGATCGCCATCATCGGCACGCGTAGCCGGACGCCAGCGACGACCGTCTCCAGTGAGCGTTCCAGCGTGCCGGCATAATGCGATACGTCGGTGGAGGTGCCGCCCATGTCGAAGCCGATGACCTTTTCGAAGCCTGCGATCCGCCCGGTTTCGACCATGCCGACGATGCCGCCGGCCGGGCCGGACAGGATGGCATCACGCCCACGGAACGAGGTCGCGCCGGCAAGGCCGCCATTGGATTGCATGAAGGAAAGCGGCACGCCTTCCCCCAGCGCATCCGCCACCTGCCGCACATAGCGGTTGAGCACCGGAGAGAGATAGGAGTCGACCAATGTGGTGTCGCCGCGACCGACGATCTTCATCAGCGGGCTGACGCGGTTGCTGACCGAAACCTGCTGGAAGCCCAGTTCCTCCGCGATCGCGGCAATGCGTTCCTCATGCGCGGGATAGCGATAGCCGTGCATCAGCACGATCGCGGCGGCGGTGCAGCCGGCGTCGCGCGCCGCCCGCAGTTCGGCGCGGACATGATCCTCGTCGAGCGCGAGGAGGGTGTTGCCGTGGACGTCCACCCGCTCGCGCGCCTCGATGACGGAACGCTCCAGCCGATCGGGCAGCAGGATGTTGCGATCGAACAGCCGCGGACGGTTCTGGTAGGCGATGCGCAGCACGTCGCGGAAGCCCTGCGTGGTCACCAGCACCACCGGTTCGCCCTGCCGCTCGAGCAGCGCGTTGGTGGCGACGGTGGTGCCCATCTTCACGCTGGCGATGCGATCAGCGGGCAGCGGATCGCCCGCGGCGAGCCCCAGCACGTCACGAATGCCCTGGATCGCGGCATCCTTGTAGCGTTCGGGGTGCGCGGAGAGCAGCTTGCGGGTGACGATGCGTCCTTCCGGCGACAGCGCGACCAGATCCGTGAACGTGCCGCCGCGATCGATCCAGAAATGCCACATTGCCCTTCGTTCCCATTCCCTGTCCGCCTAGAGCCGCATAACCCCGTTCGGCGCCTGGCGCGACAGTGCCGAATGCAGGGCGGCGTATCGGACCCTGACCGGCATATAAAACCGTTATCGCGTGATTTTTAATCTATCGCTGGAAGATTCTCCGCAATCGCAGCATGGATGTCGCAGCGAACGAGCAGGAGCAAGCGATGAAGAGACTGGAGGGCAAGCGCGCCGTGATCACCGGCGCCGCCCATGGCATCGGCAAGGCGATCGCCGAGGCATTCGCGCGCGAAGGCGCCACGTTGATCCTCGCCGACATCGACGAGGCTGCCGTGACCGCGCTCGCCGAAACGCTGGGGCAGACGCCGGCGCGCGTCGATGTGGGCAAGAAGGCCGAGATCGACACGCTGTTCGCGCTGGTCGAAAGCCAGTGGGGCGGCATCGACATCCTCGTCAACAATGCCGGCGTCACCCATGCCTGCGACCTGCTCGACCTCGCCGAGGAGGATTTCGACCGCGTCTTCGCGATCAACCTCAAATCCGCGCTGTGGGCGACGCAGGCAGCGGGCCGGTTGATGCGGGCGGGCGCCGTCATCATCAACATGTCGTCGGTCAACGCGTTGCTGGGTATCCCCAACCAGATTCCCTACGCGCTGTCGAAGGGTGCGATGAAGCAGTTGACCAACGTCTCGGCGCTGTCGCTTGCGCCGCGCGGCATCCGCGTCAACGCGATCGGGCCGGGCACGATCCTGACCGAACTTGCCCGCTCGATCATGACCGACAAGGCCGCCGAGGACCGCATCCTCAGCCGCACCCCGCTCGGCCGCACCGGCGCGCCCGAGGAGATCGCCTCGGTCGCGGTGTTCCTGGCGTGCGACGAATCTTCCTACATCACCGGGCAGACCATCTACCCCGATGGCGGCCGGTTGGGGCTGAACTACACCGTGCCGATCGTGCGGGTGGAGTAAGCGGAGACGGGCCCTCTCTCCCAATGGGGAGAGGGCCGGCTACGCGCCCTGCATATAGGCCGCCGGCGCCTCCTCCAAGATCATCGTTTTGGCTTCGAGATAGGGGTTGAGCCCCTCGACGCCGCCCTCGCGGCCGAGGCCGGATTGTTTGAAGCCGCCGAACGCGATGGTGAAGTCCGTCTTGAAGCTGTCGTGCCCCACCGTCCCTGCGCGAACGCGCCGGCCGACGGCATAGGCGCGTTCGGGATCGTTGGTGAACACGCTGCTGTTGAGCCCATAGATCGTTTCGTTGGCGACGGCGATGGCCGCTTCCTCGTCGGCCACCGGGATCACGCTGAGGACGGGGCCGAAGATCTCCTAACGCTCGATGGTCGAGCCATTGTCGACATCGACGGAGACGGTGGCTCAATATAATAGCCGCGGTTGAGATGCGCCGGGCGGCCGCCGCCCGCCGCCAGCCGCGCCCCTTCGGCCTGCCACTGCCCGATCAGCGCCTCCACCCGATCACGCTGCCGCGCCATCGCCAGCGGCCCCATCTGGCTGGTCGCCTCGAACGGATCGCCGACGCGGATCCGGCCGAAGCTGGCGGCGAGCGCATCGACCAGATCGTCCTGCCGCCGCTCGCTGACGACGATGCGGGTGAGCGAGGAGCAGACCTGCCCCGTCATCAGCGGCGCGAAACGCGCGATCGTCTCCGCCGCCTTGCCGACATCATAATCGTCGAGGATCAGGGCGGGGGACTTGCCGCCCAGTTCCAGCGTCACCCGCGCGATGCGATCGCTGCAGATCGAAGCGATCCTGCGCCCCGCCGCGGTCGACCCGGTGAAGCTGACCTTGTCCACGCGCGGAGCGCGCACGAGCAGTTCGGAAACCTCGCGCTCGACGGTCAGCACGTTGACCGCGACGGGCCGGCAGCTAGACCTCCTCGCAGATCTCGGCGAACAGATAGGACGATGACAGTGCTTCGGGCGAGGTCTTGATGATCACCGTGCAGCCGGCGAGCAGCGAAGGGGTGATCTTCGCGGTCATCAACTGGTGCGGCGCATCCGCCCCACCAGCAGCGCGGCGCCCCGCGACCCGGCCCTGTTCGAGCACGCCGCACGTGCGCTGACCGTGCCGACCCTGCTGGTGCGCGGCGGACGCAGCCGCGTCGTCAGCCGTGAGGGCGCCGCGGCGTTTCTCGATCTGGTGCCGCACGCCGAATGGGTCGATGTGGCGGGGGCTGACCATATGGTCGCGGGCGATGCCAATAATGCGTTCAACGCCGCAGTGTTCGCCTTTCTCGACCGCCACGTACCTGCCAGCGCGCGCACCTAGACCCCGATCGCGCGCAAAGCCCGCTCGATGCCTTCGCGACCTGCCGACGGTGCGAACGGAAAGGCGCGCAGGAAGGCTGCGCCTGTCACCTGCGGATCGAGCAGCCGCGCACGCTCCACCCACATCGCGGCGCGATCCCCCTGCCCCGCGGCATGGGTGCCGAGCGCCGCGATCAGCGCGATGTGCTTGTGCGCACCGGGCGAGCGCGCCGCGCGTTCGCCCCATTCCGCGGCGCCCACCACGTCGCCCGCGAGCAGCGCGTTGACCGATCGCACCGCGAGCATCGCGTAGCGCAGCGGATCGAGCGGGCTTAGGCGCAGCGCCAGCGCGGCATGATCGTCGCTGTCCACCCCGCCCTGCGTCATTTCCGCCCAGGCCCGCGCATAGATCGCCTGCGCATAATTGGGGCTAAGCGCGATGCAGGCGCCGAGCCGCTCGATACTGTCGGTCATCGCACCGTCGAGCCAGAGCGCGCGGCCGAGATTGAGGTGCGCGAAGGGATCAAGCGGATCGCTGTGCAGTGCACGTTCGGCAAGCGCCCGCGCACGATCCGCCTTCGCCGGCCCATCGTCCGAATATTGCAGGAAGCAGTCCTGGAAGCAGGTGAAGGACAGGCCCGACAGCGCCCGCGAGAAATCGGGATCGAAGCCCAGCGCGCGATCGAACAGCGCTGCGGCACGCGCATTGTCGGCGCGGTTGAAGCGGAACATCAGGTCCAGCCCAAGATGATAGGAGGACCAGGCATCCAGCGCCGCGTCGGGCATGCGTCGTGCCCGATCGACCTCATCGCGCACAATGCGCGTTTCCAGATGCGCTACGATCTCGGCCAGGATCTCGTGGCGCAACGCCTGCAATTCGCCTTGCCCGGCGGTGAAGCGATCGGCCCAAAGCAGCGCGCCATCCACCGCACGCGCCAGTTCCACCGACAGCGTCACCCGATCCACCGCCACCGCCGCGGTGCCAGTGAGGCAATAGCGGACGTTGAGCGCCGCGCCGATCTCGGCGCAGTCCACGTCACGATCGCGAAAACGGAAGCTGGAAGCGCGCGCGATGACCAGCAGCCAGCGCAGGCGCGACAGATCGGCGATCAACTCGTCCGCCAGCGCCTCCGCCACGAATGCCAACGGACCGGCATCGCCGATGACGCGGAAGGGCAGCACCGCAATCGAGGGCCGTTCTTCCGCCGCAGGGGAAACCCGGTCGGACCGCACCGCGAACGCACCCGGAGGCCCGGCATCGAAGGTCACCGGATGGGTGAAGCGGAAGCCCCGGCCATGAATGGTGCGGATGAAGCGCTGCGCCTGCCCGTCATCCCCCAGCGCCTGCCGCGCCGCCTTCACCCGTGAGGCGATCGCCGCATCGGAGATGAATCGGCCGCCCCAGATCTTCTCGACGATCTCATCCTTGCCCACCAGCCGGTCGGCATTGCCCGCGAGCAGCAGCAGCAGTTGCAGCACCTGCGGTTGCAGATGGCGCGGCTGCCCATCCGCACGCAGCTCGAACCGGCCGAGATCGAGCTCGAACGCATCAAAGCGGAAGATCAATGAAGAGGATGACGACAAGAAACCCGCTTTCTCCATGAATTCTCCATACCGGGATCAAGCATGACAGCGGGGCAAGACTATGGCGACAGCAGAAGCCGATCGCATGATCCGGCAAAAGGAGAGTGATTATGTCTTCGATCGAACCCGTCGCCGCCCCCGCAGCGCCGACAATCAATCCGAACAAGGCCTTGTGGGAAAAGGGTGATTTTACCCGGCTGGCCGCAACGATGCGCGACAGCGGCGATGCGGTGATCGAATCGCTGGGCGTGCATCCCGAAATGGATGTGCTCGATCTCGGTTGCGGAGACGGCACCACCGCGCTGCCCGCGGCACAGCGCGGTGCGCGCGTGCTGGGCGTGGACATCGCCGCCAACCTCGTTGCCGCCGGCAACGCCCGCGCCGTGATGGGGAGCCTCGACAATCTGCGCTTCGAGGAGGGCGATGCCTGCCGGCTCGATGCGCTGGCGGACGACAGCTTCGATCTGGTGGTGAGCGTGTTCGGGGCGATGTTCGCGCCGCGGCCGATCGACGCCGCGCGGGAGATGGTGCGCGTCACGCGGCCCGGCGGGCGGATCATGATGGGCAACTGGATACCCGGCGATCCCACATTGATCGCGCGCGTGCTGCAAATCTGCGCCACCTACACTCCACCCCCGCCTGAAGGCTTTATCAGCCCCGTCACCTGGGGCCGCGAGGAGATGGTCCGCGAACGCTTCGCCGCCGCAGGCATCCCGGACGACCGCATCGACTGCACCCCCGCCACCTACACCTTCGACTATCCCGGACGCCCGCACGATTTCCTGGCGATCTTCCGCGATTATTACGGCCCGACGATGAACGCCTTCGACGCGGCAGAACGCAACGGCAGACGCGCGGACCTGCAGGCCGAACTGGAGGCCCTGTTCGAACGGGAGAATCGCGGCGATGCGAATCGGACGATCATTCCCGCGACCTATTTGAGAGTGATCGTGCGGACATAGGCTGAGGGGGTGCGCGCCCGGCTTCGGCCGGGCCGCAGCACTTCAGCGATCGACGCCCTCAAGCCCCAGCCACTGCGCCATGCGCTCCAACGTTTGCTGCAGCGCCTCCGGCGCATGATCGGGCGCGTCCGGCTCGAAATGGATGGCGCGCGCGATCAACCGGCCGGCCTGCCGATCGGCCTTCAGGTCGACCCGCGCCACCAGCCGGTCATCGAGCAGGAAGGGCAGCACATAATAGCCGTGGAGGCGGGCTGGCGCCGGCACATAGATCTCGATGCGATAGCGGAAGCCGAACAGCCGCTCGGCGCGGTCGCGCTCCCAGATCAGCGGATCGAACGGCGCAAGCAGCGCCTGCGCCTCGATCCGGCGAGGATGGCGGGCATCGCGGTGCAGCCAGGCATGGCGCCAGCCGGGCACGTCGACGGGAATGAGCACCCCCTCCTCCGCCAGCGCCTGGACCGCGGGGCGTGCCTCCTCGGGCGACTGGCGGAAATAGTCGCGCAGCTCGCGTTCGGTGGCGATGCCGTGCGCCATCGCGGCGCGTTCGATCAGCGCCCGGTGCGCAGCGGCATCCGTCGGAGTCGGCAGCGCCAGCACCTCCGCCGGGATGACCCGCTCGGTAAGGTCATAGACGCGCTCGAAACTGCCACGACGTGTGGCGGTGGTGATGTGACCCGCCCAGAACAGCCATTCGAGCGCGCGCTTGGTGTCGCTCCATTCCCACCACCCCGATTGCCCCTTGTGCGCCTCGAAATCGGACGCGGCGAGTGGACCTTCGTCGCGGATGCGATCGAGCAATGCCATGGCCTCCGCCCGTCGATCGACGGCGTAGGTGCGCATTGCGCGCCAGCCGGTCTCGCCGCGATCGGCCTGCGCCATGCGCCAGCGCAGTAATGGGTGGAGATCAAAGGGCAGCAGCGAGGCTTCGTGCGCCCAATATTCGAATAGCGCGCGCTTCCGCTTCGGCCCCCAGGCGAGCGCATCGAGATCCGCGCGGTCATAGACGCCGAGGCGCGAGAATGCGGGGAGATAATGCGCGCGGGCAAGCACGTTGACGCTGTCGATCTGGTGCAACGCCAGCCGGTTCAGATTGCGCCGCAAATGGCCAGCGCCCGGCGCATCCGGCTGTTTTGTGCCAAAGCCTTGCGCGGCAAGGGCGATCCGCCGCGCGAGCGGCAACCCGATGCGCTCTACCTTCATCGCCGCCGACAGCTAAACGGCCGGGTGGCACGTGGCAACCGCCGGCCGCGAACGACGTGGCCGGGGAATATCCCCCGGCCATGCATTGATCACATGCTCAGCCGCGCACCGAACAGGATGGTGCGGCCGAAATGATTATTCTCATAGGCGCGCTTGGTCGCCTCATCGACATAGCGAGTGCGGTAGGTGTCGAGCAGATTGGTGCCCTGCACGGACAGTTCCACCCAGTCGGTCAGCTTGTAGCGGATCGATGCGTCGAGATTGGTGTAGCTGAGATAGCCCTCGAACACATTGTTGTTGCCGCTGCCCTGATCGTTGAACGGTCCGCGATAGGTGAGCGAGCCGCGCGCGCTGAAGCGGCCATCATCATAATAGAGCGTCGCGTTATAGGCATATTTGGACAGGTTGTAGAGCGACGAGCTGTAATTCCCCGGCACGCCCGCCAGCGAACAGGCCGCGGTGGGGGTACGCCGCGTGCAGGCCTGCGTCGCGGGGCCGGTCAACTGGTAGGTCGCGTCGGAATCGACATAGGTGGCATTGGCCTGCACGCCGAAATGGCTGAACGCGCCGGGCAGGAAATTGAAGGGCAATTGCACCGCGACTTCGACGCCCTTCAGCGAGGCGCCGGTGCCGTTCGCGAAGCTGGAAATCTGCCAGATCGGTTGCGAAAGCAGCGCCGGATTGACGCTCGCCGGATCCGCCGGGCTCAGTACCGATGGCGGCAGGCCGGTTTCGAGGAAGGTGCCGGTGCGCGTTTCGCTGATCGGGAAGCTTTCGATGTCCTTCTTGAACAAGGCCACCGAGAACACCGACTCCGGCCGGAAATACCATTCCACCGCCACGTCGTACGATGTCGCGCGATAGGGATCGAGTTCGGGATTGCCGAAGCTGATCGTCTGCGCAAAGCCCGAGGCGGAGCCCCCCGGGGTGAGCTGCCCCAGCGCCGGGCGGGTCATCACCTTGGCGATCGCGCCGCGGATGATGAGGTCTCGCGAGGGATAGAGCGCGATGTTCATCGCCGGCAGCCAGTCGTCATAGGCGCGGTCCACCACCACCTGGACGCCATTGGTGAGGCCGTAAGAGGATTGCTCGGTGCGAACATAGCGGACGCCGCCGTTGAACGCATAATCGAGACCGAACAGCGTGCCCTTGGCATCGATTTGCAGATAGCCGCCCTTGGTGGTTTCCTGCACGCCGCGCGTGCTGCCGACGTCCTGCACCAGCGGGATGTTGTAGAAGTTGGTGAAGGCGGTCGTCGCCGGCAGGTTGGCGACCACCCATTCGGTAGTCGTGCCCGCAGGTGCGCCGGCGCTGGGCAGATTGACCAGTTCGGCAAGGCTCGGCGTGACGGGGAAGCCATAGACCGCGTTGGCGCCGAATACGCTGGCCGCGGTGCAGGTGATCGTGCCGAGCACGCGATCGGGACCTGCGCCGCCGCACACCTGGGTGTTGCGATTGAACGCGACCAGATCGAAATTATAGCGCCGCCAGACGCCGCCGAACTTCACCGTGAAGCCGTCCACCGCTTCCCATTCGCCGGCGAACTGCACCGTCTTGAACTTGTTGGTGTTGGTCGACGGCGCGTCGCGCAGTTCGGAAAGCTGGAAATTGGCGGGGTTGGTCACGCTGGTACCGAAGCTCAGCACCGGATGATCCATATCCGTATAGTCGTATTGATAGCCCTGCGCATCGCGATCGTCGAACATCATCGTCGTTTCGATCGGCACATCGGCGGTGGATTTGGAAAGGCCACCGCGCAAGGTGAACTTGAACCGGTCGGTCACCTCCTGGTCCAGCGTGGCGCCGACCTGGTAGAATTCGGTTTCCGAATGCTTGCTGAAATGCTCAGTGCGGACATAGACATCGTTGAGCGTGGCCGAGACCATATTGCCATTATCGTCATAGACCGGATTGACGACATCCACCGCGCGCTCGTTGGAACGCAGCAGCACTTCGGCCCATTTCTCGTCGCGCACTTCCTTGAAGTTGGAATAGAGGCCGTCGATCGAGATCTTGGTGCGGTCGGTCGGCGCGAACTGCACCGATCCGGTGATGCCCAGACGCTCGCGATCATGGCCGACCACGCCGTAGCGCGGGATGCGCGGGTGGAAAGCGAGCGATGCGGCATCGCAGGCGGCGCTCGGCCGATAGCTGCCGCCGCTGTTGGAAACCGGTGTCCCCCCTGTCGCGCCGGGCACGGAGTAGAAGCATGGCGTGCCATCAACCGAGTCGAAATAGGATTGCGCCCAGCGCACCGTGTTGTTGCCGGTCTCGATCGTGTCCGTCTTCGAATAGGCGACCGAAGCCGAGACGCCGAAGGTGCCTGCGGGGTTTTTCCAGCTCACAAGCCCGGCAATGCGCGGCCCGAGCGTGTCCGACAGGTCGTTATAGGAGCCATTGACCGAGGCGACCGCGGTCAGCCCATCCTTGCCGGCCAGCGGGTTGCCGGTGTTGAGATCGACGACCGCGCCCAGCGAGCCTTCGTCGAGACTCGCCTCCGCAGTCTTGTGGACAACCAGGCTGGAGAAGAGTTCGGACGCGAAGACGTTGAAATCGAAGGAGCGTTCACGATTCGCCGAGGCGCCGTCCGACGTGGTGGTGATCGTTTCCAACCCATTGACGCGAACGCGGGTGAACTGCGCGCCGAGGCCGCGCACGGTGATCGCCCGGCCTTCGCCGCCATCGCGCTGGATCGAGATGCCCGGAATGCGCTGCAGCGACTCCGCGAGGTTCTGGTCAGGGAATTTTGCGATATCTTCTGCCACGATGGCGTCGACTGACGACACTTCGTTACGCTTGAGGTTCAAGGCGGCCTGCAACGATTGACGGTAACCGGTTACGACGATGTCTTCGACGGCAGCTTCCGACTCCACCGACTGCACCATATCGTCAGTCGGGGGCGGTGCTTCGGCGGGCGTGGACTGCGCAAAGGCCGTCGGCGCAAGTGCGGCCAACCAGATCGCCACGGCCGAAACACCGGTGAACCGCGCAGCGCGAACTCGGACAGATGATTGTTTTTCCAGCATTTTCCCCAACTCCTCACCCAGAACCTGTTTTCTGCCCGCAATCGCACCTGCGTGCGGACATCATTCGGGAGAGATGGGCGCTTAGGCCAAACAACCCGCCTCCCCGCGCGGCCGCTATGACGGTCCGCACCGATGATCACGTCGAGCATGGTCACCGGTGTCATGCATGTTGATCGGTCGCGCTCCGCGCGTCAATGGAAATGTTGCCCCAATCTTTCGAAGGGTTTCGAAACGGCGCCATTTACTCACGCCAGCCGTCGTCGCGCGCACGGCCCTGCCGGCATCGGGCGACCCGTGGCTCACGATATTTGCGCGCATCCGTAGCTTTTCGCACGCTGCCCTGGCATCGCCGCGCCCTGGCGCCCGGCACGCCGCGATGCCCTGCCCGCACGCTATTCCTGAAGCCGAAGCGGTCTTGCCGCGCCTGCTTGTCGATCAGGCGTGGGAGATCCAGCCGCGCCACGTGAAGGCCGCGTAGAACAGCCGCACATCGGCAAAACCGCCCGCGCGAATGATCGCCTCGTCCGTCTCCGGATCGAAACTGTTCAGGCTCGCCGCCACCGCAGCGCGGGCGCCGTTCACCTGATCGGGATCGACGCCCATCGCGATCGGATAGGCCGCATAGCGATCGAGCCAGACGTCACGCTCGGCAGCGGCCTGTGGGAAGCTGGCATGCGCAGCGACGAACGGCGCGCCAGGACGCAGCCGGCTGTGGATCGCGCGGACGGTCCGTTCGCGCTCGGCCTCTTCGAGGAAATGCAACGTCAGTAGGCAGGTCGCGCCATCGAACGGCCCCGCCGGCGCGTCGTCGATATAGCCCTCGAGCAGTTCGACCCGTTCGCGGTGCGGCCCCAGAACGCGCGCGGCCAGCCCCAGCATCTCCGCGGCGGGATCGACGCCGACGAAGCTCCAGCCCGGATGCGCATCCGCCATCGCCCGCAGTTCCTGGCCACCCCCGGCACCCAGCACCAGCACGCGCGCGTCCGCGGGCATGCGCTCCGCGAGCAGCAGCCCGGTCATCCGGTGCAGCGCGTCGAGGCCGGGCACGAAGCGCTTCGGCCCTTCCTCATAGCGTGCCACCGCCTGCGGGTCGGTGAAATTTTTCAGGAAGGGCTCCTGCGCAGCATCAGCCATGATGATCGGTCTCCGAACAGTCGCCCGGCGCGCGCTGCGCCAGGCGATCGTGAAAATATGTGCTGAGGTCGGCCAGCGTGACGGTGCCGAACGAGGCGAGCAATTGCCGCTCGGCGGCGTCGAGGCTGGCGCCCAGTGCGGCATTGACCGCCTGCTCGACCGCGCAGTCGGGATTGTCGCTGCGGTTGCCGATCGCGAAGAGCGGCGGGGCGCCGATGCCGTCATAGATATCGCGCAGCGTGATCGTGGCGAGATCCCGCGCGATGATCCAGCCGCCGCCATGCCCCTTGCCGGACTGGACATAGCCCTGCTGCCGCAGCCCCGCCATCACCCGGCGGATCACAACGGGGTTGGTGCGCATCACCCGCGCCAGCGCCTCGGAGGTCACCGGCCCCGGATGCTCCGCCATGTGCAGCAGGACGTGGAGCACGCCCGAAAGACGACTGTCGCGACTCATGTAACTATCAATATTACATGACTCGATGAAGGGTCAAGCGGGGTTTGATGTTCGTCAATGCCGCCACGGCCGCGCCCGCTATGACCGGCGGCATGCAATGCGATGTGATCGTGGTCGGCGCGGGACCGGCGGGGCTGGCCTTCGCCCGCGCGCTTGAGGGAAGCGGGCTCGACGTGGTGCTCATCGAGCGCCAGCCGCTCGAACGGCTCAAGACACCCGCCGACGACGGGCGCGACATCGCGCTGACCCACCGCTCGGTCGATGCGCTGCGCCGGCTGGGAGCGTGGGATCATATCGATCCGGCGGCGGTAGCACCGCTGCGCGCGGCGCAGGTGCTGGACGGCGCGTCGCCCTTCGCGCTGGCCTTCGATCCCGGCCCCGCCACCACCGATGCGCTCGGGCGCCTGGTCGCCAACCACCATATCCGCCGCGCCTTGTTCGCTGCGGTAGACGGCCAGCCCGGGCCGACCATCCTTGCCGGCGCCGAAGTCGCCGGGCTGGTCACCGGCAAGGCCGGCGCCGCGGTGACGCTGCGGGACGGACGGACGATCAGCGCGCGGCTGCTTGTGGGCGCGGATTCGCGCTTTTCGGACGTGCGGGCGCGACTGGGCATAAAGGCGCGGGTCGATCGGCTCGGCCGCTCGATGCTGCTCGTCCGCGTCGCGCATGAGCGCGATCATCGCGGCATCGCCACCGAATGGTTCGATCACGGTCAGACCATCGCACTGCTGCCGCTGGCGGGGCGCCATTCGTCGGTGGTGCTGACCTTGGATGAGGATGAGGCGGCGCGGGTCGCGGCGCGCGATCCCGAAGCGCTGGCGGCAGAACTGACCCGGCGGTCGGCCGGGCGGCTGGGCACGATGACATTGGCCGGCACGCCGCGCCTCTGTCCGCTGGCGACCGTCTGGAGCCGCGATTTCACCGCCCCCCGCGCCGCGCTGATCGGGGATGCGGCGGTGGGCATGCATCCGGTGACCGCGCATGGCTTCAATCTGGGGCTGCGCGGCGCAGTGGCGCTCGCAGACCTCATCCAGCGCGCGCTGCGACGGGGCAGCGACATTGCCGCGCCGCTGCTCCTCGCCCGCTACGAGGCCGGGCACCGGCTGGCCGCCGGACCGCTGTTCACGGCGACCGCGCTGATCGTGCGGACCTTCACCGACAATCGCCCCGCCGCACGCATCGCGCGCCCGGCGCTGCTGCGTCTCGCCCACCGCCTGCCGGTGGTGCGCGCCGGGATCACCCGCATGCTGATGCAACGTTGACAGGAGTTTCCCCGACGATGGCGACTTCGCCCCTGCCCGAACCCGAACAGAGCCCGTACGAGCGCATCGGCGGCGCGCCGGGCGTCGGCCGGCTCGCCAACCGGTTCTACGATCTGATGGAGGACGTACCGCGCTACGCGACATTGCGCGCGATGCATGCGCCCGATCTCGCGGCTACCCGCCAGTCGCTCACCCGCTTCCTCACCGCATGGCTGGGGGGCCCGCGCGACTGGTTCGTCGAGCGCCCCAGCGCACGATGCATCATGTCGATGCATCGTGCGCTGGGGGTGACCCCGGCCACCGCCGCGCAATGGCTGCACGCGATGAGCCGCGCACTGGAGGATGTGGAGGTGGAACCCGCGCTGGCGTCGATGATGCGCAGCGCCTTCGCGCGCATGTCCAGCGCGATGATCGTGCGCGACTGACGGTGCGGTCGAAAGAAGGAGTGGCCGGCGCATGAACCAGCGATCGAGCAAACCGGGATCTTGGAACCGCACGCACCATCTGGGCCGCATGGACCTGCGCGACCTGATCGCCGCCTATGCCACGCACCATGCGGTGATCGTCTATGCGCTGCTGACGCTGGCCTGCGCAGCGGCCTTCATGCTGTGGCCCGCGCCGCCGCTGCCGGCAATGGCGACGATCCTGTTCGTCGCGCTCGCCTATCCGCTGGTATGGTATGCGCTGCACCGCTGGGTGCTGCACAGCGGCTGGATGTTCAAGCTGCCCGCGCTCGCCGGGCTGTGGAAGCGCATCCATTATGATCATCACATGGATCCCGACCGCTTGGAGATATTGTTCGGCGCGCTGTGGACGACGCTGCCGACATTGCTCCTCGTTGCGGCGCTGCCCGGCTGGGCGATCGGCGGCCCCGGCAGCGCTCTGGCGGGGTTTGCCACCGGACTCGTCTGCACCGCCTTTTACGAGTTCGCGCATTGCGTGCAGCATCTCGGCTGGAAGCCGCGCGGCCGCTGGCTCGCGACGATGAAGCGCCGCCACATGGAACATCATTTCCACGACGAGGACGGCAATTTCGGCATCACCAACTTCGCCTGGGATCGCCTGTTCGGCACGCTCTATACCCGCAGCGAGCGCCCGGCGAAGAGCCCGACCGTGTTCAACCTGGGCTACACACCGGAGATGGCTAGGCGCTATCCGTGGGTGGCGGCGCTGGCGCGGGACTGACCACTGGCGCGTCCGCCGGGATGCGGATCGGCCCCTCGATCAGATGCGGTGACAGCGGCGGATTGCGCGGCGTCGCGCCGCGATCCCATGGCACCTTTGTCAGCCCAATCGGATAGAGGGTCAGCGCGCCGTCTGTACCGATGCGCAGCCGCAGGAAGCCCTTGTAGCCGCGATGCCCGATCGACGAGAACGCCTCGTTCGAGTGGCGGCTGAACACCAACAGCATCACGAGAAGATAGAGACCGAAGATCGTTGCGGAAACCACGGCCGATACGAAACCGATGCCGGCGATGAGCCCTATCTGCTGGGCGAAGGCGGTGAGCGTTTTGAGTTCTGCCGGCCAGATCGAACACGCGGCCCGGGCGAGCAGACAGGTCGTCACCGTCACCGCTGCGGCACTTGCCGCCGCATGCACCGCTCCAGCGGTGAACCGGCCGAGCCCGTTCTTCACGTCAGCGAAGAAGTGATAGCCCGCCAGCGTTACGCCGAGAAGCAGCGGCGCGAGCGGTGAGGCAATGACAAACTGCCAATATAATTCTACGGCACGCCATAGGCTGCCACCGCGAAAGAGTGCATCGCCGAGCCCTACCTTCTGGCCCAACCGCGCGTTGAAATCGAGGATCCAGATGAACAGCGCGTAGGCCGGCGTAAGCAGCAGCGGGAATTTCCAGTTCTTGAACGCGAACAGCAGGTTCCAGAAGGTCAGCAGCCGCGAGGTCGCCGCCGCGGGATAGACTGCGGGCGTGCCATCCGCGGACTGCGCGACCTTGAAGCTGCGCGGTGTCCGCGGATTGCCCCGCCGGTGCCGCACACCGGGCTCCGGGAATTCCGAGGTGAAATTCTTGTCCGTCACCTGCTGGGTCGGGTGGAGGAACGCGCCGCCGCCGCCGGAGGTAATATAGTGGCGATCGCCCTCGACGAAGCGGACATAATGGTGGCTGTCACCGGTCAGCACGAGGCGCAGTTGATGCCCCATCGGCTCCCCATTGTCGTCCTCCTCCACCCCGGCGAGCCGTTCGAGGTAGGAGAAGCTGGCGAAACCCGGATCGGGATCCTCCTCATCGACATATTGCCAGCTCGGTGTACCGACGCAGAGGATGAGCTTCGAACCCTTGGGCATCCAGTAACGTGCGGCATGCCGGAAATATTCGATCTGGGGCTGGTCGATATAGCCTTCGAGCTGGCTGTCCGTGCCCCACAGCCACCAGCCGCCGGGCAGTTGCAGTGCGAAATAGCTGCGCGTCTGGTGCGTTTCCCAGCCGGCGATCGGTCGTCCGGCGCGCGGCTGGCCGATGGCGCCGGGGATCGCGATGCGGCGGCGGCAGAATAGGCCGAAAAAGGCGTTGAGCCCGTCATACCAGTCATGGTTGCCGGGGATCGCATAGAGATCCGGCCGAGCTTCTTTCTCGGGCCAGCCATTCGCCTGCGCTTCTGCCTCATGCGCCGCCTCGAACGGGGCAAGCAGGCGATCCTCATATTCGGCGCGGCTGGCGGTGGGGTAGACTTGATCGCCGCCCATCATCAGCACCCGCCCACGGGGCAGCACATCCTCGCCGATCGTGAGGCTCTTCGCGCTAAGCAGGCGAGCGATCGCGTAGGTCGAGTTCCAGCCGTCGCCGGTGTCGGCGACAAAATCGAGCCAGAAGCCGTCCGCTCCTTTGGTCGAATAATCGAAGCTCTCGTCGAACGGCTGCGGTGCGATCGCGTTGGCCGCGGCGAGCGCCTCGCGCTTGTCGGCGAACTGGCCGAACACGGTGGAGATGGCGACGCGGATGCCGGTCTGCGCGAGTTGCGCCGGATCATACCAGCCCGTCATCGCTCGCTTGCGCCTCATCGCCCCGCCCCCCTCATGCCGCACCCTTCGCAAGCAATCCGATCGCGCGCTCGGCCAGCGCAGCGATCGTGCGAGAGGGGTTCACCCCCACCGCTTCGGGCACGATCGCGCCGTCCAGTACCAGCAGCCCTTCGTAGCCGAACACCCGCCCGACATGATCGACGACGCCGCTATTGCGTGAGGTGCCCATATTGGCGCCGCCCAGCGGGTGCGGCGTGACGAGGAAGCGCGCCACCGACCAGCTCGGCGGCACCACCGGCGTGCCGTTCGTCTGGTGCGACAGCCGCTCATGCATGTCGACGATCGTGTCCATCAGCTTGCGCGACTTGGCGATGTTCCACTTCAACGTCAGCCGCCTGGGTCCGAACAGCCACCAGCGCCGCCTGAGGCTGAGCACGCCATCTGCTGCGTCCACGCCCTGCGCGAACCAGGGCATCATGCAATCGAGCGGGCCATAGGCGGCCATCGCCTTGCGCATGACATCAAGGAAGCGAGAGACGTCCTTGTGCGAGGTATCGGCAGCCTCGATCCAACCCTTGATCAGATCGGGCAGGCCACCATCCTCGATCCAGAAGGATTGGCCGTCCACCGATCCGTCGAGAAAGTCGATCGCGCTGGTGATCGTCGGCCCGCGGTGCGGATGGAGCTTGAGGCCGGGGTAGAAGGCCGGCGTCAGGAAATCGCCGTTGCTCGACCAACTCCGTCCCGCGAACGAACTGAGCGCGGGCAAGGTCTTGTAGACGTCTCGGCATCGCAGCAGCAATTCGGTGGAATTGAGCGACCCCGCCGCGAGCACGACGCGCTTCGCCGTCAGGCTGCCGCCGCGGCGCTCACCCTCGATCCGGTCGAAATGGACGCGCCAGCCATCCCCGCCGTTGCGCCCCAGCGGCTCGATCGAGATCACCAGATGGAGCGGCCGGATATCGGCGCCATGCTTCTCGGCGACGACGAGATAATTCTTGTCGAGCGTGTTCTTGGCATCGGCGTCGCAGCCGATGTCGCAATTACCGATATGGACGCACGTGCCCTGTTCCACGCCATGCCGGTTGGGCGAGCGGCGGCTGCGCGCGACCGTCATCGCGTCGGGAGCCTCATAGTTCCAGTCGGGGTCGAAGCGCACCGCCAGATCGAGCTTGCGGAAGCGCGCACCGGCACCAATCGCCTCCGCCCCCTTCTTCATCATCTTCATCCGCGCCGGCCACTGGTTGTCCGGCACCTGTTGCACCTCCATCACCGCACCGACGGTGGCGTAATGCGGCGCGAGATCGGCAAAGCTAATTTCCGGCGGCCAGCCGGCATCGAAGGTCGATGCCGCCGGCACCGCCGAGATGTTGGCATAGATATGCGATCCGCCGCCCACCGCGGCCCCCTGTGCCACCGCCATGTTGCGGAACACACGCAGGTCCAGCCAGCCGTTGCGCCTTACCGGGTCGTCCTGGCTCCACAGCCATTTGTCGGTCATGGTGCGGGGATAGTTAGCGGTGGACCAGCGCCGGCCACGTTCCAGCACGATCACCCTTTCCCCCGCCTCGGCCAGCCTCGCCGCCGCTACCGCGCCACCGAAGCCGCTGCCGATGACGATCGTGTCACAGTTCATGGCGATCGCCCATCGCGGCCTCAGCCCCCGTCTCGACCCTGCAGGCCGTAACTGTCCCACAACTCGCCGAGGAACATCCGGCCGAAGCGCGCCAGCACCTTCGCCTCTTCTGCAGTATCGGCCGCGCCGGTCGCCCGCATTGTCGACATCAGCCGCACCAGATCGGCGACGCCCAGGCTGAGCACGCCGGCGCCCATGACCGGGCCGCCGGCGTCCGCGCCTTCGTGCAGCCGGGTGAACAAGGTCGTGGTATCGCTCCACAGGTCGAAGCCCGGATCGTCGCGCACCTCCTTGCGGCCCGCCAGATAATAGGGCTGCCCGCCGTGCGCGAACGCCAGTTCATAGACCATCAGCTTGAGCCGCGGCTGGCCCGACGGGCTGAACAGGCGGAAGACGCCGGCGGTCGCCGCGATTCCCTGGCCCCAGCCCGGCACGTCGAGCGTACCGCCAAGCGCGCCATTGTGCCCCGGATCGGTGAGGAAAAGATCGACATCGTCGATCGCCACCTGGGCGTGCATCGTCAACGCCCGGCCGGTCCGCTCGCCCTGTCGCCGTCCCGCTTCGGGATCAGTCTCTCCAAGCACGAAACCGCCCGTCATCGCTTCGTTGAAGCGAATCCCTGCCATCGACGCACCCCGCCCAAATCCAGCCTTCAAATCATCATGAATCCAGTTGCCGTTCAAGGCGAAATCAACCTTTGCCGTAATTTGATCTGTTCCAAGTCAACAAGGTTTGTTACCCATGCCGGTCATGCCCCCGACTTGCGCATGGGGATCCGCGTTTTAGGGACATTGGCCATGACGCGAACAATTCCGCTGTTTACGCTTGCAGGCGTACCGGACTGCGAGACATCCACGCACTATATCGCCACCGAGGACATGCTGGGGCTCAGCCTGCTGCGCTTCAACAAGGCGCCCGCGCGCGATGTAGTGATGATTGTCCACGGGCTGACCACCTCGTCCGACATGTTCATCATGCCTGAACATGAGAACCTCGTCCGCTATCTTCACGGCAACGGCTATCCGGACGTGTGGTGCTTCGACTACCGGATGAGCAACCGCCATCCCTACAACCTTACCCGCCACCGCTATACGATGGACCATATCGCGTTGTTCGACTTCCCGCCGGCGCTGGCGAAGATCCGCGAGATTTCCGGCGCGGACGTGCGCATCCACGTCATCACCCATTGCCTGGGCGCGGTTTCCTTCTGCCTGGGGCTGTTCGGCGGCGCGATCACCGGGGTGGCCAGCGCGATCGCCAACAGTGCGGGGCTCACGCCGCGCGTGCCAGGCTGGTCCAAGATGAAGCTCAGGATGGCGCCCTTCCTGATGGATTATATCATCAACGAGCCCTATCTGGCGCCCAACTGGGGCGAGGAACGCGGGCTGACGCCGGGCAAGCTGGTCAGCAAGGTTGTCGACCTGTTCCACCCGGAATGCGACAACAAGGCTTGCCACATGCTGAGCTTCATGTGGGGCACGGGCCGGCCGGCGCTCTATTCGCACGAAAATCTGCTGGACGTGACGCATGAGCGCGGCGGCGACCTCTATGGGCCGACCTCCCCGCAATATTATCGCCACGTCAACAAGATGGTGAAGCATGGCCATGCAGTGAAGCTCGATCCGTCCGACCCGAGCCTGACGCGATTGCCGGACGATTATCTGTCCCGCGCGAGCGAGGTGACGACGCCGGTGCTGTTCACCACCGGCCGCGACAATCATGTGTTCACGAACAGCAACATCGTCTGCCACGAGATGCTCGAAAAGATCACGCCGGGGCTGCACGAGCTCAAGATCTATGACGGCTACGGCCATCAGGACGTGTTCATGGGCAAGGACGTGGCGCGGGACGTGTTCCCGGCGATGCTCGATTTCATCCGGCGCCATTCGTGGAGCGACGACCAGATCCGGGCAGCCTGACGCAGACGCGAGCGCAAGCGCGGACGGGGGGAACGACAAGACCAACAATCGGGGGGAAGAGGATCATGCAGGCCTATCGCTTCACCAGCCATGAGGGCTTCGATCACGACAGCATCGACAGCTTCGGCTATGACTGGGGCCGCATCGGTGACCGCGCGACCAAGCCCATCCGGCCGCTCAAGATCTACCTGCCCGAGACCACCGAGGATCTGGTCGCGGTGCTGAAGGAAACGCACCAGCTCGGCCAGCGGCCGATGGTCCGCAGCAAGGGTCATTCCTCCAACGACCTCGTGCTCAGCGATCGTGGCGCGGTGATCGGCACCCAGATGATGACGGGCATCGTCGCGCTCGACGAACCCAACGCGCAAGTGACGATCCGGTCGGGCACGGTGCTGGCCGAGCTGGACGAGGAACTGGCCAAGCATCATCTCGGCCTCAAGATCATCGGCGATCATAATCATATCACCGCGGGCGGCTTCGCTTCGGTCGGCGGGATCAGCCCCGCCTCGCACCGCTTCGGCCTATTCCTCGATACGGTGCTGGCTCTCGACCTCGTCACCTGGGAGGGGGAGGTCATCCATCATGACAAGGCGGCGGACCCCGCCGGGCTCAACCGCGTTCTGGGCGCGTGCGGCCGACTGGGCGTGATCGCAACGATGACGCTGGACCTGCAGCGCGTCGACAAGTGGGTGGAGCTTGTCCACAACCGGCGCGTCATCACCCGCGACATGGCGAAGTTCATCGCCCATTCGGGCAAGATCATCGCCGATCCCGGCGACGCGGTGATGGAACGCGGCGTGTGGCTGGAATATCCGATCGGCAAGCGCATGCTGACCCTCGGCCAATTCTCATCCTATCATGCCACGAAGCAGTCCGGCTGGGCGCGCTTCGTCAACCGGGTGCATTACGGCTATCTCCACTGGATCGGCGACCGCGCCGGCCGCTCAGCCGCCTGGTTCGAAAAGGTGCTGAAGGTGCTGGGCATGCTCGGCATTATCTACAGCCCCAAATATGCGACCCTGAAAAATGTCGAGACCTTCAGCGACCGCATCATCGACAGCAGCGAGGGCGACCCGCTGCGCATGCTGATCGTGCTGGCGCCGATGGACCGATACGAGCCGCTGTTTCGCGGCCTCCACGCCATCCTCGACCGCTTTCGCCGCGACCATGACGCCTTCGCCTTCATCTCCTTCTATGTGAAGGCGATCAAATCGGCCTGGCTTTCGGGCGGTGAGGCCGAGCCGTTCTGCGAACTGATGCTCTATCTGGGCATCCGCCCCGGCCTGACCCCCGAATTGCTCACCGCGCTCGTCGCCGACATCGACGCGCTGTGC
Source organism: Sphingomonas zeicaulis (assembly GCF_050433225.1). NCBI lineage: Bacteria > Pseudomonadati > Pseudomonadota > Alphaproteobacteria > Sphingomonadales > Sphingomonadaceae > Sphingomonas > Sphingomonas zeicaulis. The sequence goes on from NZ_JBNPXQ010000003.1 coordinate 519,845, forward strand.
ATCGAGCAGGGCGGCTTCCGCTACATGCACACCAAGACCAGCAAAGACGCCGCGATCCGCGCGAAGGTGGACCCCAACTCGGTGCACTACAGCGCGGATCTGGCGTGGTCATGAAGGCCGCGAATGGCGAAGTTGCTTTCGTGCGGTTGCGGCTTCCTGCTCTGATCGATCGACAATGAGAAACGGCCGCGCCGTCAATTGCGTGCTCGACACGTCAGGCGCGGCTCCGGCGATCGAAGCAGGGTCGCCGCGCGAGCGTCGGCGTACCACCGCCGCTCGACGCGACGATCAGCCCCAACATCCTGCACCTGCAGGATGGCGGAGAGGCCGGGGGCAAGCCACTCTGCAATCGATATACGCATTGCGTCGGCGCGACGATCGACCACCGCATTGGCAGTCGCTCAGGCAGCGATTTTCGCGCCCTCCTCGGCCTCCTTCATCGCGCTCAGCAGGCGGCGGGCCTGGTTGACCGCGCCGTCGCTGGCGATGCCGACGAACGGCCGTTCGGGCTCGTCGTCGATCCGGCGCTGCTGCGCCTCCAGCGTCTCCTCATCCTCGCTGATCGTGTCGAAGAACTGATCGAACAGCACGTCCGGCACACCGCTCTCTCGCGGCGCGGTGGTGCAGATCGTCCAAAGATAATGGCTCGTCGTTTCGGTTTCGGGCGTGATGAAATGGTTGTTCGCCAGCATGAAGCCGTTGTCGCGCCTGCCTTCATAGGCGCCTGTCCCGACTTCGCAGCCGCCGGCGTTGACGCGGCACGTCATGCCGATCGCAGGTTCGAAGCGCACCTCCTGCCAGCGGTCGACGCGACCTTTGAACCCGCCCGCATCGACATAGGATTTGGGCGGGATCGAATTTGGCATCTTGCGCAGCAGGGTCACGCGGCGGCCGTCGAACTCCACCTTGGTATCGGCGCTGTAATGCTGTTCCGGATTCCCGCCGATCGTGCGCGCATGGATATAGGGCACGTGCGTCAGGTCCATGATGTTGTCGATGATGAGCTGCCAGTTGGCCTTGACCGGGAAATTATAGGGTCGCCACGTCCAGGCGGGATCATCATGTTCGGGGCTGTCGACGATGATGGCGGGGTCCGCCAGCGCCGGCTCCCCCATCCAGATCCAGATCAGATGGTCCTTCTCGACGACCGGATAATGGCGGACATTGGCGGATACGGGAATGCGCGCCTGGTTGGGAATGCGCGTGCAGGTGCCACGTCCGTCGAACTCCACGCCATGGTAGCAGCAGCGGATGACGTTGCCGTCGACATGGCCGGCAGAAAGCGGCATCGCCCGGTGACTGCAGCGATCCTCGAGCGCGGCGATCTCGCCGCCTTCCGTCCGGAACAGCACCACGGGCTTGTTCAGATACTTGCGGCCCAGCGTCTTGCCCGCCTCGATATCGGCAGCGAAGGCGGCCACATACCATGCGTTGTAAATGAACATGCAACTCTCCGTTTCTCGGCCAGGCGCAGCGCGCCGGCATGGCTTCATTGTTTGCGCCGATTATGGGTCCGCCGCGCGCCACCGCCAATCGCTATCCAATAAAGCCATAAGATAATCGGGAAATGAGGGTAGCGAAGCGGAAGCAGCGGGCGGCCGTGCCAGTCAGCGGAGATAAAGCCCCCCATTCATGTCGAGCGTCGCGCCGACGAAGAAGCCGCCGCGGTCCGATGCGAGCAACGCCGCCGCCGCCGCAATCTCCCCCACCGCCATGAAACGCCCCACCGGCACCTCCGCCTCGACCCGCGCGATCTGTTCGGGCGAGAGGCGCGCCTTGGCGGTATCGATCGGCCCCGGCGCGATCGCATTCACGGTCACGCCGGTGCCCGCGAGATAGCGCGCGAAATATTTGGTCAGCATGATCGCTCCGGCCTTCGACGCCGCATAATGGGGCGAGGCCACCGTCCCGCCGTTCTGCCCGGCAAGCGAGGTGATGTTGACGATCCGGCCATAGCCGTTGGCGCGCATATGTTCGGAAAAGATCTGGCAACTGAGGAACACCGAGCGCATGTTGATCTGGACGATCGCGTCGAACTCCTCCGGGCTGATCTCCTGTGTCGGCGTGCGCTTGGCGAAGCCGGCATTGTTGACGACGATGTCGACCTTTCGCCACCGGCCGGCAATGACATCCTGCGCGGCGATAAAATGATCCTTCTCCCGCACGTCGAGCGGCAGCGCGATCGCGGTCGCGCCGGTCCGATCGAGCGAGGCGGCGACGGCCTCAGCGACCGCGATATCGACATCGCTCACCGCCACCCGGCCGCCCCCAGCGTGGATCTCGCGCGCCACCGCCTCACCGACGCCGCGGCCGCCGCCCGTGATCAATGCGGTGCGCCCTGCGAAGGAGAAGCTGCCATTGGCGGGGAGCGTGAAGGTCTCGTCCATCGTTCGTCCCGAAGCTAAGAAAAATGGGGGAAGGCGGCCTCGCCCCTCCCCTTCCCCGAAGGTCGCCGTTTACGGACGCACCGAAAGCGTCACGCCATAGGTCCGCGGCGTGTTGGTGAAGATCTTCCAATAGGTCGTGCCGTTGCCCGGCACCGCAAGGAAGGCGGTGATGTCGTCGGCATTGACGATCTGATAATTGTTGGTGAGGTTCTTGCCCCAGATGCCCAGCGTCCAGCGGCCGTCTTCGCTCTCGTAATTCAGCCGCGCATTGAACGTCCGCCCCCGGGTGTCGTTGTGGAGATTGTCGTAAAGGCGCAACGTGTTGGCATCATCGGTGGAGATCCGCGACGAGTAGTTGAAATCCGCCTGCGGTGTCAGCTTCGCGCCGCTGGCCATTTGCAGATCATAGCTGGCGCCGATGGTGAAGCTGTCGCGCGGCGCGAACTTGGCCGGATTGCCCGAATAGTCGAGATTGACCAGCGGATCACGCAGATCGGTATAATTACCCACTAGATGCGTGTAATTCCCCGTCAGGCGCAGCCCATCGATCGGACGCAGCACCGATTCGATTTCCCAGCCCTTCATCTTGAGCGTGCCGTTATAGGTATGGGCGATGCCGCCCGCGCCCGAGAAGTTCTGGAGGTTCTTGGTCTTCTGCTGGAACAGCGCGACGTTGAAGTCGAGCCGGTTGTCGAACAGCCGGGTCTTCGCGCCGATCTCGTAATTCTGCGCTTTTTCCGGCTCCAGCGGGATCGTCGGGTTCAGGTAGGCATTGTCGACGAACCCGCCCGACTTGAAGCCCTTCGCCCAGGTCGCATAGAGATTCACATTGTCCATCGGGCGATATTTCACGGTCATGCGCGGCGTAAACGCATTCCACGTCTTGCCCCCCGACGCGGTCACCTCGCCCGGGAAGCCGAACCCAGGAATCGCGCCCGGATCGGTCGTTGAGAAGGCATGATAGTCGATCTTCTTGCGATCGGAGGTGTAGCGCCCACCCGCGACCAGCGAGAGCCCGTCGACGACCTCGAACGTCGCTTCACCGAACACCGCGAGGCTGCGGACATTGCCATCCTGCATGCGAGTGATGTTGGTGACGCCGGGGTTGCGGCGCACGCTGGCGTTCACCGCGGATCCGGGCAGCGGGCTGTAGAAGAAGATGTTGGTCGTCGAGACGTCGGCGGACAGATAATAGGCGCCGACCACGTAGGAGAGCCGCCCCGGCGCCGAGGCGAAGCGCACCTCCTGCGTGAAGCTGCGATTCTTCACCACCTGCCGGCGATCGAACACCGGCACCACCGTCGCCACCGGCACATCGTCGTTGATCGCGCGACTGTCGTTCATCCGATAGCCGGTGATCGAGGTCAGCGTGCCGCCCAGAACCTCGAGATCACCGCGCAGATAGCCACCGCGCAGCCGCTGGCGATAGGGGGAGCGGGCGAAATCATTGTTCGTCCACTTGTCGTCATCATAGTCGCCGAAGGTGGCGGGGATGCGCTGGACGCCGCCAATGCCGAGGCCGATCGCGCCACCATTGCCGTCCGTATAGTTATAGTCGCCCGACAGGACGATGCTGAGCGTCTCGGTGGGCTTGAACAGCAGCTTGCCGCGCACCGCGATCCCGTCGGTCTTGCCATAGCTACCGCTCTGGTTTGGCGTGTCGATGAGGCCGTCGGACGATTCGGAGCTGAACGCGAAGCGGGCGGCGATCTTGTCGTCGACGAGGACGCCGTTCACCATCCCCTCGGTGCGGACATAGCCTGCATTGCCAGCGGTTACCTGGCCGAACCAGTCGGTGCGCATTTCCGGATTGTTGGTGATGACCGCGATCGCGCCGCCGACCACGTTGCGGCCGAACAAGGTACCCTGCGGCCCGCGCAGCACCTCGACGCGCTGGGTATCGAAGAAATTGGCGTTCAGGTCATTGTTGAACACATAATAGACGTCGTCCATGAAATAGGCGACCGGCGTGTCCAGCGTGGCGGTGCGGAAGGTGGAGACATTGCCGCGGATCGCGACGATCGACAGCGACTTGTCCGCCGTGTTGATGGTGATGCCGGGCATCTGCTGGGTCAGCGCGGCCGGGCTGAAAACCTGCGTCGCTCGAAGCTGCTCACCCCCGAACGCCGCGATCGAAAAGGGCACTTCGCGCACCGTTGACGATCGGCGCTCCGCGGTGACGATGATGTCCTCGGGCAGTGCGCTGGCCGGCGCGGCAGCGTCCGCCGCGGCGGCCGGCTGGGCATCCTGCGGTGCATCCTGACCGTCCTGCGCGATCGCCGGCGCGGATGCCAGCATGGCGGAGATCGCGCACATCGCGGACATGGTTTTGAAGCTGAAAGGCACTGGCTGGTCTCCCCTAAACGTCGCGGCTTGGTGCCGCCTGGCCACCGTGAAGCAGCAAAATGGAACCACGTGCAACAGCATCATCCCGATTATTGAATGGTCCGACCACATTCCGATTGGGGCCGCAGCGCGCCAGCTTCTAGCGAGGAAGCACGGATTTCACGCGCTTCGATCCAGCCGGGTCGGGGCGAGGTTGAACAACAAGGGTATGAGGAAGAGGCTGAGCCATGCAGTCCAGTGATAGCGCCGACATGACGAGGGTGGGGCCGGGCACGGTCATGGGCACGATGATGCGCCAATATTGGCTGCCCGCCTGCCTGTCATCCGAAGTGACCGCCGATGGCGATCCCGTGCGCCTGATGATCCTGTGCGAGAAACTGATCGCCTTCCGCGACAGTTCCGGCCGCGTCGGCATCATGGATCATCGCTGCCCGCACCGCTGCGCGTCGCTGTTCATCGGCCGCAACGAACAGAACGGCATCCGCTGCGTCTATCATGGCTGGAAGTTCGACGTGGACGGCAAGTGCGTCGACATGCCCTCCGTCCCCGCCCGGATGGACTTCAAGGACAAGGTCCACGCCAAGGCCTACAAGACGCACGAGGCCAATGGCCTGATCTGGGTCTATATGGGCGAGAACCAGTCCGCCCCGCCGCCGCTTCCCGAGATCGAGGCGACGATGCACCCGGATGCGGAGATCTGGTGCCTGCAGCGCGACTGCAACTGGCTGCAGGCGCTGGAGGGCGATATCGACACCAGCCATGTCGGTTTCCTGCATGTCGGCTCGATCGAGGCGGACGATCTGGACGAGGATCATCCGATGCGCCCGACCGTGCTCGACCGCGCGCCCGAATATGAGGTCGCGCAGTCGGACTGGGGCGTGATGTATGGCGGCTATCGCCCCAATGACGACGGCCAGATGAGCTGGCGCGTCGCGCACTACATGTTTCCATTCTGGACGCAGACACCGAACAACCGCTTCGCCACACGCGCCATCGCCCGCGCGTGGGTTCCCATGGACGACGAGCATTCGATGCTGTTCGACATCACCTGCGGCGTCGATGCGGGCAATCCAGCCTATACCTCCACCTTGAAGGACGGCACGCCGCTGTTCGCGCCGCTCGCCTATGCGCCCAACACCACGGACTGGTTCGGTCGCTGGCGGTCGCCCGACAGCGAGAAGAATGATTGGGCGATCGACCGCGAATCGCAGCGCAACGGCACCCAGTTCACCGGCATCCCCAACATCACGATGCAGGACCAGGCGGTGACCGAGAGCATGGGGCCGATCACCGATCACAGCTTCGAGAATCTGGCGCCCACCGACCAGATGATCGCCCGCGTCCGCCGCCGCGTGCTGCTCGCCGCGCGCGCGCTTGCCAACAAGGGCACGCTGCCGCCGGGTATCGAGGATCCAGGCGTGTTCTATCGCGCGCGGGCGGGATCCTTCCTGCACGATCCGAACGACACGCTTGCCAATGCCTACAAGTCGGCGCTGGCGAAGGCCGTGCGCTGGCCCGAAAAGATCGAGGCGGCCGAATAGGATGATGAACCGCGGGCCGGCGCGATCCATGCACCGGCCCCACCGATGAGGATGATGGGGTGACGAAGAGCATCGCGGCTTGTCCGGCCCGCCGATCCATGGCGCACCGGCCCTGCCAAAAGACGCATCGCACCGGATGGAGAGGCTGATGCGCGCACGTTTGAAGAATATCCGCTGGGAAGCCGAAGGCATCAACAGCTACATATTGGAGCCCGTCGGCGGCGGGCTGATGCCGCCGTTCGAGCCCGGCGCCCATGTCGACGTCCAGCTTTCGCCCGGCCTGGCGCGCAGCTATTCGCTGGTCAACGACCCCGCGATCCGCGGCTATTACGAGATCGCCGTCCACCACGCGATCGATAGCCGCGGCGGATCCCGCCACATCCACGAGCAATGGCGCGTCGGTGAGATCTTCGACATCTCCGAGCCCAAGAACAATTTCCCGATGGTGGAGGATGCCAGCCACACCGTGATGATCGCGGGCGGGATCGGCATCACGCCGATGCTGCCGATGATCGCGCGCCTGGAAAGGCTCGGCCGAAGTTGGGAACTCCATTATGTCGCGGCCACGCCGGAACGCGCCGCCTATGTCGATCGCCTCTCCGACCATGACCGCGTCGAGATCGTTTATGACGGCATCCCCGGCGGCCAGCGGCTCGACCTGAAGGCGATCTGCGCCGCCGCCCCCGCCGACGCGCACCTCTACTGCTGCGGCCCCGGCGGCATGCTCGACGCCTTCGTCGCGACCAATTGCGATCGACCCAAGGGCCACGCCCATATCGAATATTTCTCTGCCGAGACCGACGTGGCGAGCGATGGCGGCTATACGCTGGAACTGGCGAAAAGCGGAAAGACCATCACCGTCGAGGAAGGCGAGACGATGCTCGACGCGCTGCTCGGCGCCGGGGTCGATATCGGCTTCGCCTGCGCCGAGGGCGTGTGCGGCACCTGCGAGGTCAAGGTGCTGGGCGGCGTGCCCGACCATCGCGATCATTTCCTGACCGACGAGGACAAGGCGGCAAACCGATCGATCATGGTGTGCTGCTCGGGATCGAAGACCGCCAACCTCGTCCTCGATCTCTAGCGCTAAGGGAGCACAGCCGCACTTTCCGTTTCTTCAATAACAAGACGCCGGTCTTATGGCGCGACGATCCAACGATATGGCCGAAAACGGCCCCAGCCTGAGGAGATGATCTTGGCGGTCGCCATCACAGAGGGCAGCGCGAAAAACATGCTGGACGACCTGCCGATGTCGTCCTTCCAGATCTGGTCGGTGCTGATGATCGCCGCGACCGTCATCCTCGACGGGCTCGACAACCAGATGCTCGGCCTCGCCGCGCCCTCGCTGCTCAAGGAATGGGGCATCGGCCGCGACGCGCTGGGTTCTGTCTTCGCGCTGGGCTTCGTCGGCATGGCGATCGGCACACTGACCTCGGGATGGGTCGGCGACCGCTTCGGCCGGCGCGGCGCGCTCATCGCCGGCGTCGCCATCTTCGGCATCGCCACGCTGCTCACCGGCTTTTCCAACGCGCTCTGGCAGGTCGCCTTGCTCAAGACGCTGGCGGGCGTCGGCCTCGGCGGCGTGCCCGGCACGGCGAGTGCAATGATCGCAGAGTTCACGCCGGTACGCTGGCGCAGCGTCGCCGTGACCTTCGGCGTCGTCTGCGTCTCGATCGGCGGGATATTGGGTGGCGTCGCCGCCGCGCTCATCCTGCCGGGGCTCGGCTGGCGCTGGCTGTTCTACATTGGCGGCGTCGTCACCCTGCTGTTCGTCGCCTGGCTCTGGCAGATCCTGCCCGAATCTCCACGTTATCTGGCCGAACGGCCTGACCGCGCCGGCGAACTCGACCGGATCCTGCGCCGCATCGGCCATCCCGATCCCGCCTCCGTCGCCCACGCCCCCCGCACGGTGGGGGAGAGCGCCCGATACGAGCCGATGAGCAACCTGTTCAACGCCGCGCTGCTGCGCGATACGCTGGCGCTGTCGGTGGCGATGTTTTCCGGCATGTTCATGATCTACCTGATGTTCAACTGGGCACCGACGCTGCTGACCAGCGCCGGCTTCGGCCTGCAGACCGCCAGCCTCGGCCTCACCAGCTTCAACATGGGCGGCACGATCGGCGCGATGATCGCGTCTCTGGGGATCATCCGCTTCGGATCGCGCCCGGTGCTGATCCTGATGGCCGTGGTCGGCGCCGCGGTGTGCACCGCGCTCGCGCTGTTGCCGATCAGCGGCGGGCGCAACGAAGCCGCGGTGCTGGCCGGTCTCGGCGCGCTGGGCCTGTTCGCCAGCGCCGCGCAATCCGCGATGTTCGCGCTCGGCGCGCATGCCTTCCCTACCGGCCTGCGCGCGCGCGGGCTCGGCCTGATGGGTGCCGCCGGCCGGGTCGGCGCGATCGTCAGCGCGGTTGCCGGCGCGATGCTGATCGACGGCGGCAATCTCGGCTTCTTCGGCGCGCTCGCAGCCCTGCTGCTCGTCAACGCGCTGGGCTTCATCGCCGTGCGGGGCCACGTTCCCCGCCTCACGCCCAAGGACGCGCAGGCATGAACGACATGTTCGATTATGACTATATCATCGTCGGCTCGGGTTCGGCCGGCAGCCTGATGGCCAACCGCCTCTCCGCCGATCCCTCCAACCGCGTCGCGCTGGTCGAGGCGGGCCCCTCCGACCGGAAATGGCCGGTCAACCTCAAGACCGCGATGCCGGTCGGCAACATCTTCCTGCTGCCGCACGAGAAATATAATTGGAAGCAGCAGCTTCGGGGGAATGTGGCGATCAACGGCCGCCAGATCAACTTCCCGCGCGGCAGGCTGTTCGGCGGGTGCAGCGCGATCAATGGCGGCGTCTATATCCGCGGGCAGAAGGCGGATTATGACGGCTGGGCGGCCGCCGGGAACCGGAACTGGTCCTATGCGGATGTGCTGCCCGCCTTCACCGCGGTCGAGAATTATGCCGGCCCCGATCGGCCGTGGCACGGCAAGGGCGGCGAACTGGACGTCCAGAAGCCGAAGAGCTGGAACCCCATCGCCACTGCCATCGTCGACGCCGCGGCGGAGGCCGGACATCACCGCAATGAGGATTTCGCCGGCGAACGGCAGGACGGTTTCGGCCGCTATGACCTCAACCAGCGCAACGGCACCCGCCTGTCGAGCGCGCGCGCGTTCCTGCACCCAGCGCTGAAGCGCCCGAACCTCACCGTCCTCGACGAGACGATGGTCCGCCGCATCCTATTCGACCGGGGGCGAGCGGTGGGGCTGGAGATCGAGAAGGGCGGTGCCCGCAGCACCATCGCCGCCCGCCGTGAGATCATATTGAGCGCAGGCGCGACCAACTCGCCGCAACTGCTGATGCTGTCGGGCATCGGTCCCGCGGATCATCTCCGCGAGATGGAGATCGAGGTCCTCCACGACCTGCCCGGCGTCGGCGCACATCTGCAGGATCACCCGACCGTGCATATCGCGATGGAGAACCCTTCCACGGAATCCTACGCCATCTCCGCCAAGGCGCTGCCCCGCATCCTCGCCAGCCCGTTCCAATATCTGTTCGGACGCAAAGGCATGCTGGCATCGAACGTGGCCGAATGCGGTGGCTTCTTCAGTACCGACGGCAGCGGCCGACCCGATATCCAGATCACCTTCCTCGTCGGCCTCAAGATCGATGCGCGCGCGATCCCCCGCCGTCACGGCTATATGGCGTTGATCCAGTTGCTGCGCCCGAAGAGCGCCGGGTCGGTCAGGCTGGCCAGCAACCGGCCGGAAGACAAGCCGGTGATCGACCCCAATTTCTTCGCCGATCCCTATGACATAAAGACGCTGATCGCCGGCTTCCGCGAGGCGCGCCGCATCTTCGCACAGCCCGCGCTCACAGCAATGACCGGCGCCGAGATCGAACCCGGCGCGCAGCACCAGAGCGATGAGGAGATAGACGCGGCGCTGCGCAGGATCGTCAACACCGCCTATCACCCCACCGGCACCTGCAAGATGGGTCCGGACCATGACCCCATGGCGGTGGTTGACGACCGCCTGCGCGTGCGCGGCGTATCGGGCCTGCGCGTCGTCGACGCGTCGGTGATGCCGGAGATCATCAGCGGCAACACCTCCGCCCCCACCATGATGATCGCCGAGCGTGCCGCTCGCTTCATTCTGGATGACGCCGTCACATCCAATATCGCCGCCTGATCGCGGCCCGGAGACGATCGATGAAAATGATGACCATCCCGCCCCGCCCCGCCCTGCTCGACATGCCGGAGCAGGATATGCTGATCGGCGGCCGGCGCGTGCCCGCGCTTTCGGGCAAGCGCTTCGAAACGCGCAACCCCGCCACCGGCGCGCTGCTCGCCACTGTCGCCCAGGGCGATGCCGAGGACGTCGACCGCGCGGTAAAGGCCGCGCGTGCCGCCTTCGAAGGCCCGTGGCGCCGGATGAAGCCGGTGGAGCGCCAACGCATCCTCCTCAACCTCGCCGATCTGGTCGAGGCGCATTATGAGGAACTGGCGATGCTCGACACGCTGGATCTGGGGGCGCCCTACAGCCGCACGATCATGGGCAAGGCGCGCGCGGGCGCGCTGCTGCGCTATTATGCGGGCCAGGCGACGTTGATCACCGGCGACACGATCGACAACAGCGCTCCCGGCGACGTGCTGTCGCACACGCTGAAGGAGCCGATCGGCGTCGTCGCCGCGATCAATCCGTGGAACGGCCCCATCGGCATGTCGGTGTGGAAGGCGGCGCCGGTGCTGGCCTCCGGCTGCACCTTGGTGATGAAACCCGCCGAACAGACTCCGCTCTCCGCTCTCCGCTTCGGAGAGCTCTGCCTGGAAGCGGGCGTGCCGGAAGGCGTGATCAACATCATCACCGGCCTCGGCGATGCCGGCGCGGCGCTCTCCAGCCATCCGGACGTGGACAAGATCGCCTTCACCGGCTCGACCGGCGTGGGCCAAAAGATCCTCCAAGCCGCGGCTGGGTCGATGAAGCGCGTGACGGTGGAACTGGGCGGAAAATCGCCCAACATCGTCTTCGCCGACGCCGATCTCGACAAGGCGGTTCCGGCGGCCGCCATGGCGGTGTTCGCCAATAGCGGTCAGATCTGCTCGGCGGGCACCCGCCTGTTCGTCCAATCATCGATCCACGACGATTTCATGGAGCGCCTCGCCGCCTTCACCAAGGGCATCCGCGTCGGCGATCCGCTCGATCCGGAAACGCAGATCGGCCCCGTCGTCTCGGCGGTGCAGATGGACAAGATCCTCGCCTTCATCGACGGCGCGCGCAGCGAGGGCGCGCGTCCGCTGACTGGCGGCGGCCGCCTGTCCGGCGCGGGCCTCAACGACGGCTATTTCATCGAGCCGACGATCTTCAGCCATGTCGGCGACGACATGACGATCGCGCGCGAGGAGATTTTCGGCCCCGTCCTCTCCGCCTTCTCCTTCGACAGTGTGGAGGAGGTGCTCGTCCGCGCCAACGCTACCGACTTCGGCCTGGGCAGCGGAGTGTGGACCCGCGATCTCGCCACCGCGCACCGCATGGCGCGCGGCATCCGCGCCGGGTCGGTCTGGGTGAACTGCTATCAGATGCTCGATCCGGGCGTGCCGTTCGGCGGCTACAAGATGAGCGGCTTCGGCCGCGAATCCGGCCCGCACCATATCGAGGATTATCTCGAGACCAAGGCGGTGTGGATCAAGCTGGACTGAGCGGTTCAGACCCAGCCCGATTGCCGCAGGTCGGGCTGGCCGGCTTCCGCCCGTTCACCCTTCGCCGCGTCGCCCAGCATGTCGAGGAAGCGCCGCTGGGTCGCGGTCGGCCGCCAGCTCCGCCGGGTCGTGATCCCAACCACGCGCTTGGTGCCCTCCAGCGGCGCGCCGATCTGGGTCAGCAGCCCGCTGCGGATCTGCAGCGCGACCTGGTCCGGCGAGAGCAAAGTCAGGAAGTCACCCTCGGTCAGCAGCCGGCCGATGATCATCACCGAGCCGCACTCGATCGGCGTCGCCGGCATCTTGCCCTGGCCGAAGAGCTTCTCCCATTGCTCGCGCAGCGGCGAATTGGCGGGCGCGACGATCCACGGATAGGTGGCGAGTTCCGCCATCGTCGGCTGCGCCGTCCGCGCCAGCGGGTGCTGGCTGCCGGCGGCGATCACCAGCCGGTCCTCCGACAGCGGCATCTGATAGAGATCGGCGATTTCATGCGGCCGCAGCGCGCCGACGATCATGTCGATCACCCCGTCGCGGAGCGGCTCGACCAGTTCGCGCCAGCTTCCTTCCAGCACCTTGAACGCCGCGCGCGGGTCGCTGCGCGCCATCCGCGCCATCGCGGCGGGCACCAGATAGGGGCGCGACAGGGGGAGCGCCCCGAACGCGATCAGTTCGCTGCCGCTGCCGCTGTCCCGCCCGATATCGGCGAGCGCGGCGACGATCTCCGCCACCGCGAGCCTCGTGCCGCGCGCCAGCCTCTTGCCGGCGGGGTTGAGCCACACCGCCCGCCCGCGCCGTTCGACCAGCTTGCCGCCGATCATCTGCTCCAGATCGCCGACCGCGCGATGCACCGCCGTCTGCGACATCGCGCCGCTGCGCGCGGCCGCGGCGAAGCTGCCCGCCTCCGCCAGCGCGAGGAAGGCGCGAAGCTGCGTCATCGTCATCAGCCGCTCGGGATATTGGAACACGCCCGACAGCCCCTTGGCCGCCTGCGACAGATGATCGAGCGCGGCGCGCGCGCGCCCGATTACGATCTCGCCCATCGGCGTCGGCACCATCCCGCCGGAGCGCCGCTCGAAGAAGGTATAGCCGAACTGGCGCTCCAGCTTGGCCAGCCCCTGTGTCAGCGCGGGCTGCGAGAGGCTGACGATATCGGCCGCGGCGGTGATGCTGCCATGCTCATGGATCGCCAGCAGCGCGCGCAGGTGTCGCAGGTTCAGGTCGAACGGGTCGGTCGCCATGGATTGTCGCTCGCATCCTCCTCCCGCGCTCTGACGTCATCGGGTGCCGCCATCCTAGAGCCGGACCGGGCGAACGCCAGCCTTTCTCCAAAAAGCCAATGGACCGACCATTAGATTTAATGGTAGGACCATTCCAACGAGATGCCGACCGCATCCAAAGGATTCGAACGAGAAGGAGGCTGCCGCGTGGATTTCGAACTGCCCGACGACATCAAGGAATTCTGCGACGTGACGCGCAGCATCGTGCGTGACCTGCTGCCGCACGAGATCGAATTCCAGGAAACCGGCAAGGTACCGCCGATCGTCCGCAAGACGCTGGTCGAGAACGGCTATTTCGGCATGGCGCTGCCCGAGCAATATGGCGGCCTCGGCCTCGGCACGCTGGCGCAGGCGGCGGTGCAGATCGAGCTCGCCCGCCTGCCCCCGCAATTCTGGACCGAGCTGCGCCCGCTGATGGGGCCGGGCGCCAAGAACATCGTATATCACGCCTCCGAGGCGCAGCGCGAACAACTCATCCCCGGCATGGTCTCCGGCGAGATTCCGATCGCCTTCGCCCTCACCGAGCCCAATAGCGGCTCCGACCCCGGCTCGATGCGCACCACCGCCGTCCGTAATGCCGATGGCTGGGTGATCAACGGCTCGAAGACGTTCATCTCCAACGGCAAGAACGCCAAATATGTGATCGTCTACGCCTATACCGACAAGGCGGCCGGACCGCGCGGCGGCATCTCCGCCTTCCTGATGCCAGCGGACACGCCCGGCTTCCGCGTTACCGGCACGATCGAACTGATGGGTACCGCGACGCCCGGCGTCTACGAGCTGAGCTTCGACGAGTGCCAGGTCGGCTCGGACGCGCTGATCGGCGAGGAAGGACGCGGCTTCCATTACGCGCTCGAAGGGCTCAACGAAGGCCGCATGAATGTCGGCGCGACCGCGATCGGCATGGGCGAGTTCGCGCTTGAACTGGCGATCGAGGAATCGAAGGTCCGCCCCGCCTTCGGCGGCGTCATTTCCGACTTCCAGGCAATCCGCCATTATATTGCGACCATGGCGACGGACATGCGCGCCGCGCGGCTGATGCTGCTCGATGCGTGCTGGCGCTATGATCAGGGCGACAAGAGGCGCGAGCTCGCCTCGATGGCCAAATTGTTCGCAACCGAGGCGGGCAGCCGCACCGTCGACACCGCGGTGCAGATCTTCGGCGGCAACGGCTATTGCCGCGGCTTCGTGGTCGAGCGGCTCTATCGCGATATCCGCATCACCCGCATCTATGAGGGCTCTTCGGAGATCCAGCGCAACACGATCGCGCGCGAATTGCTGCGCTGATCGCCGGAGCGGGAGGGGCTGGCCCCTCCCGCCACTTCCCTAAAGCAGATCGCCCTTGGCGCGGAGCGCTCCGACCTCGGCATCCTCCACCCCAAGTTCCGCCAGCACCGCGGCGCCATCCGCGCCCAGCCCGGCGACATAATCGCGGGCCTCGGCACGTGATTTGCTCATCCGGAACGGCGGATTCGGCACGCGGAACCGGCCAGCACCGTCCCCGATCTCGGCCAGTGCGCCGCGCGCTTCGAGTTGCGGATCGTCGAGCAGTTCGCCGATCTCGCGATAGCGCGCGCAGGGAACGCCATGACGTGAAAGGATCTCCTCGGCCTCTTCGGCACTATGGCCGAGCGTCCATTGCTCGGTCAGCGCGAGCAATGTCGCCCAGTTGGCGTTGCGATCCGCATTGGTCAGGAAACGCGGATCCTCGCGCCATTCGGGATGCCCCACCGCGTCCGACAATTGCTCGAAATTGCGCGGGCTGGTCGGCGCCACCATGATGAAGCCATCGCTGGTCCTGAGCGGCGTGTAGAGCGGCCGCCGCGCATCCCCCGGGAACTGCGCCTCCTGCGTCTCGAACACCAGCATGCCGACCATCGCCTCCAGCATCGATAGGTCGATATGCTGGCCGAGGCCGGTCTTCTCGCGCTGGTAGAGCGCCGCCTGGATCGCTCCGAAGGCATGGGTGCCGCCCAGCACGTCGGCAATGAAGATGCCGCTGGTCGCCGGTCGGTCGGCGCCGTCCTGATAACGCAGATTGACCATATCGAAGCCGCTCGCGGCATGGATCACCGGGGCATAGGCCGGGTACAGCGCCTTCGGCCCGGTCTGGCCATAGCCCGAGATCGAGCAGTAGATGAGCCGCGGATTGATCGCCGCCAGCGCTTCGGGATCGAGGCCGAAGCGCTTCATCACGCCGGGCCGGAAATTCTCCACCAGCACGTCGCAGCTTTCCACCAGCCGCCTCATGAGCGCGACGATCTCGGGCGATTTCAGGTTGCAGGCGATGCTGCGCTTGCCCGCATTGAGATTGCCGAAATAGGTGCTGTAGCCATCGCGCCGGGGCGGCCGCGCGCGGACCTGATCGCCTTCCAGCGATTCGACCTTGATCACCGCGGCGCCCAGATCGGCAAGCATCCGCGTCGCGAACGGCCCTGCCATCACGCTGGTGAAATCCAGCACGCGCACCCCGTCCAGCGCGCCGCCCATTGCCTTCCCGTTCTCGTCAGCCATGCCTCGCCCGCCGCTATAGGACCATATATTTAATGGTCCTACCTATTGCATGCGACGTGGGGACGGTCAATCGGCGGCGGCGCTGCTCAGCGCTTCGCTGCCTTGCTGTTCTTGCGGACATGGCGATGCACGCGTTCGAGATGCTTGCGCATCTCGGCGACCGCTGCCGTTTCATTCTTGTCGCGCAGATGGCGCACGAGCTTGAAGCGCGATTCGATCAGCGATTGCTGCAACGTCTCATAATCCGGCCCCTGGACGAATTCGTGCAGGATGGCCGACAGCGAATCGACGAAGATGCCGAAGATGCGGTTCTTGGTCGCACGCGCCAGCACGCCATAATATTCGGCTGCGCACTGATAGCGTGCCTCGACGCTGGTTTCCTGCCGGGTGCGCTCGGCGATCGCCTCAAGCTCGGCAAGGTCCGCCGCGGTCGCCCGTTCGCAGGCGAGGCGGACGATGATGTCCTGCAGTGCCAGCCGCGCCTCGGTCAGTTCGTTGAGCGAGATGTCTCCCAGATGGACATAATCCTGCATCGCCTGGACAATCCGGTCTGGCTCCGCGGTCTGCACGAACGCCCCGCCCTTCACCCCCTTCACGTTGCGGATGATGCCCGCCACCTCAAGGCTGCGCAGCGCCTCGCGCAGCGCGCTGCGGCTCACCTGGAATTCCACCGCCAGTTCACGTTCGGCGGGCAGTTTGTCGCCGGCCTTGAGCGTGCCCGCCGCCAGTTGCGCCCGGATCTGCTCGCAGATCACCTCGAAGGCACGCTGCGTCTTGATGGGGGCGAAACTCGGCCTGCCCGGTGATGTCGTTGCCATGCGATACGCTCCGAATGAAGTGCGCCGAAACTACATCCGTGCGCGCGAAAGGCGCAATGGCCGGACCGAAACGAGATTGACAGCCTTAACCATTATACTAATGGTCCTACCATTCATGCGAGGAGGGAGCGTCATGAAGATCCTTGTGCCCGTGAAGCGGGTTATCGATTATAATGTGAAGCCGCGGGTGAAGATGGATGGTACGGGCGTCGACCTGGCCAACGTCAAGATGTCGATGAACCCGTTCGACGAGATCGCCGTCGAAGAGGCGATCCGCCTGAAGGAAAAGGGCGCCGCGACCGAGAT
>NZ_JBNPXQ010000004.1:0-393110 GCF_050433225.1 Sphingomonas zeicaulis
CTCCGCCTCAACGAGCCGCGCTACGCCTCGCTGCCCAACATCATGAAGGCGAAGTCCAAGCCGCTCGCGCAGAAGACGCCCGAGGATTATGGCGTCGATACGACGCCGCGGCTCAAGACGCTGCACGTCGCCGAGCCGCCGAAGCGGAGCGCGGGCGTGAAGGTGGCCGATGTCGACGAACTGGTCGGCAAGCTCAAGGCGATGGGAGTTGCGGCATGAAGACGCTGGTTTGGGTCGAGCATGAAGGCGGCGCGGTCAAGGACGCGACGCTTTCCACCGTCACCGCCGCGGCGAAGCTGGGCGAAGTCCATCTGCTGGTCGCCGGCGAAGGCGTCGGCGGCGTCGCGGAAGCCGCGGCGCAGATCGCCGGCGTCGGCAAGGTCCATGTCGCCGACGATGCGGCCTATGCGCATGCGCTGGCCGAGAATGTCGCGCCGTTGATCGTCCAGTTGATGGCCGATCATGACGCGTTCGTGGCCCCCGCCACCTCGATCGGCAAGAATGTCGCGCCGCGCGTGGCAGCTTTGCTCGACGTGATGCAGATCTCGGACATCCTCTCGGTCGAGAGCGAGGACACCTTCACCCGGCCGATCTACGCCGGCAACGCGATCGCCAAGGTGCAGTCGTCGGATGCCAAGAAGGTGATCACCGTGCGTGGCACAGCCTTCGAGAAGGCGTCGCGCGAGGGTGGCAGCGGTGCGATCGAGGCGGTTTCGGGGGCGGGCGATGCCGGTCTCTCGAGCTTCGTCGGCGCCGAGATCTCCAAGTCGGAGCGTCCGGAACTGACCTCGGCGAAGATCATCGTCTCGGGTGGCCGTGCGCTGCAGAACAGCGAGAACTTCCACGAGATCATCGAGCCGCTCGCCGACAAGCTCGGCGCCGCGGTCGGTGCCAGCCGCGCCGCGGTCGACGCGGGCTATGTGCCCAACGACTATCAGGTCGGCCAGACCGGCAAGATCGTCGCCCCGGAAGTCTATATCGCCGTCGGCATCTCCGGCGCGATCCAGCATCTCGCCGGCATGAAGGACAGCAAGACGATCATCGCGATCAACAAGGATGAGGACGCGCCGATCTTCCAGGTCGCCGACATCGGCCTCGTCGGTGACCTCTTCAAGGTCGTGCCCGAACTGACCTCCAAGCTCTGATCCGGGAACCGGCGCGGTGGCCAAAAGCAAGGTGCAACGCAAGAAGCAGCCTGCGGCCCCCACCGCGCCGGCCGGTGACGATTCTCTGCGGATCGCGATCGCGACCGCATTGCTGGACGGCGAGGGCCCCGCGGCGCTCGCCGACCGGCTGATCGCCGAGGGGCATCCCGCCTCCGCCGCCCGCTATGAGGTAGAGCGTGCGGTCAAGAGCCCCTATCTCAAGGCCGCGACCCGGCTGAACGCCCGCCTCGCCAAGCGCGACTGGACGTTGGGCGTCTTCTCCCGCCTCGCGCAGCTCGACCCCGATCGGGCGAGCATTCCGACGATCGACAAGATCGATCCGGATCGTTTCTACCGCGATTTCTACCTGACCAACCGGCCGGTGAAGCTCACCGGGCTGGTCGATCATTGGCCCGCGCTTGAGCGCTGGTCGCTCGACCACTTCGATGCGACCCTCGGCGACACGATCGTCGAGCTGCAGGGCAATCGCGAGGCCGACCCCGATTTCGAGATCGCCAAGGATCCGCACCAGATGCGCGCACGGCTGCGCGACGTCACCCAGCGGCTGCGCACCGAGACCGGCAATGATTTCTATCTGACCGCCTATAACAGCGGCATCAACAAGCAGGCGCTGGCGCCGCTGTGGGCGGACGTCGCCCCGATCTCGATCCTCGCGCAGCGTGAGCCGCGCGACGGTTTCTTCTGGATGGGGCCGAAGGGCACGATCACGCCCTATCATCATGATCTCACCAACAATTTGCTGCTGCAGATCGCCGGCCGCAAACGGATCAGGATGGTCGCCGCGCATGACGGTCCGTTGATGCGCAATATATTGCACTGCTTCTCAGGCTGGGACGGCGCGGATCTCGATGCCGGCGATGCGGCGCCGGGACGTCCGCGGGTGCTGGACTGCACGATCGGGCCGGGCGAGGCCTTGTTCCTGCCGATCGGCTGGTGGCACCATGTCGAAGGGCTGGACATGACGATCGGCATGTCCTTCACCAACTTCCGCCTCTTCAACGATTTCCAGACCGGCTACACCAGCTACGGCGCGATGTAATTTTCCTCCCCGAGCTTGCCCGGGGAGGAAAAGAGAAATCGTCACCGCACCTTGCGGTCGAGGAAGTCGCGGATCAGCGGCGCCATCTCGTCCAGCTTGTCCTCCAGCGCGAAGTGGCCGGTGTCGAGGATGTGGATCTCGGCGTCGGGCAGGTCGCGCAGATAGGGGTGGGCGCCGGGCTCGGGGAAGATCTTGTCGTTCTTGCCCCACACGATCAGCGTCGGCGGCTTGCGTTCCCGGAAGAAGCTCTGGAACTGCGGATAAAGCGGCACATTGGTGCGATAGTCGTAGAGCATGTCGAGCTGGATATCCTTGTTGCCCGGCCGGTCGAGCAAAGCCTGGTCATGCACCCAATTGTCAGGGCTGATCCGCGACACATCCTTCACGCCATCGGTGTATTGGAACTTGGTTATATCGAGCGTGACCAGGTTCGATAGCGCGGCACGATCCTTGGCGGCGCCGCTTTTCCAATAGGTCTTGATCGGATCCCAGAACGCGGCGAGCCCCTCTTCATAGGCATTGCCGTTCTGGACGATCAGCCCGCTCACCCGCTCCGGATGCTTGAGCGCGAGCCGGTAGCCGACGGGCGCGCCATAATCCATGACGTACATCGTGTAGCGCTGCGCGCCGAGCTGGCCGAGCAGCGTATCGACCATGTCGGTGAAGTGGGCGAAGCTGTAGTTGAACTTGGTGTGATCGGGCGCGCCGCTCTGGCCATAGCCGGGATAGTCCGGCGCGATGACATGATATTTGTCGGCGAGCTGGGGGATCAGGTTGCGGAACATGTGCGACGATGTCGGGAAGCCGTGCAGAAGCAGCACGACGGGGGCATCGGCGGGGCCGGCCTCGCGATAGAACATCGGCACGCCGTCGATCATCTTCTGCCGGTAGTGGACGGTGACGGGCGCGGCTGCGGTGACCGCAGGGGCCTGAGCCGCGGCCGGGGTGAGCGGGGCGAGTGCGGCGGTAGCGAGCAACGCTGACAGTACCAGATGCTTCATGATTTCCTCCATCCCTTAAGGCCACTTAGCGTCGCGCTTCGGCCTTGGGATCGGAAGTAATTTGTCCGTGAAGAATGGTTAATTGCGGTAGTGTTGAACTCATTGTTCCACATGAAGAAACAATAGGCGGCAACCGTCAGTTGAACAGCCGGTTGGCGCGGAGCAGGTCCGCTGCCAGATCGACGAAGGCGCGCACCTTGGCGGCTGCGCGTCGTCCCTCGGCATGGACGACGTGGATCGGCATCGGCGCTTCCTCATGCTCGGTGAGCACGGTCTGCAGCCGTCCATCCAGCAAAGCGGGGCCGATCTGGTAGGAGAGGGCGCGGGTGAGGCCCCAGCCTTGCTCGGCAGCGGCGATCGCTGCGTCGATGGTGTTGCACTGCAGGCGCGGCCGCACGGTGACACTGGTCTTTTTCGTCGTGCCGAACTGCCATTCAGGGGAGGTCCAGGCGCCGGTGGGGGCGATGATGCGATGCCGGGCGAGATCGGCGGGCGTCTGCGGGATGCCGTGGGTTTCGAGATAGGCTGGCGCCGCGCAGATCACGCGCCGGATCGTGCCGACCTTGATCGCGCTGAGCCCGGAGGCGGGCAGATGGCCGATGCGCACCGCGACATCGATGCCTTCCTCGACGATGTTGACGATGCGATCGACGAACAGGCTGCGTCCCGTCACCGCCGGGTGGCGATCGAGATAGTCGAGCAGCACCGGCAGCACATAGATGCGCCCGAACATCGTCGATGCGGTGACGGTCAAGGTGCCGGTGGGGTTGGCGTGCGAACCCGCCGCCGAGGCCTCGGCATCGACGATATCGGCGAGGATGCGGCGGCAATCCTCGAAATAGCGGGCGCCGGCCTCGGTCATCTTGACCGATCGCGTGGTGCGGGTGAGCAGGCGGACCCCGATCAGATCCTCAAGGGTCGCGATCGCGCGGGTCACGGCGGGCGGGCTCATGTGCAACTGGCGCCCGGCTTCGGCGAAACTGCCGGTTTCGGCCACCTTCACATAGACCCGCATGGCCTGCCAGCGATCCATCCAACCTCCACCATCCGCGCGGCCCGGCGGTCAGCGCCGGGCGGTCCGGATCGGGGTTGCCGGTTCGGCGGCCGCGGCGCAAGTCGTGGGGACGGTAGGCCCGCTCGCCGCGTCGCGGATCGTGCGCTGCGCGACCGGGCCGAGCCCGGCCTGCGCGGCACGGCGGGTGGCGGCCCCGATCACCCCATCGTCACCGGAGCGGCAGGCGAGCGCCAGCGCAATCGCCGCCGCTGCGCGGGCATCGAAGCTGCGCCCGGCGCGCGCCGCATCAACCTCGGCGCCGGTCAGCCCACGGCGCGCCGCCTCCGCCTCCTGCCGGCGGCGGCACACGGGATCCGTCTCGCTGGCCGTGAGCGCGAGTTCGACCTCGCACATCAGCCGCCGGCAGGGCGGGGCGTCATCGTCCATGGCGTCAGAAACCGAAATCGCTAAGCCCCGGATGATCGTCGGGACGGCGGCCGAGCGGCCAGTGGAACTTGCGGTCGGCCGCGGCGATCGGATGCTCGTTGATGCTGGCATGGCGGTGACGCATCAGCCCGTCCTCGCCGAATTCCCAATTCTCATTGCCATAGGCGCGGAACCAGGTGCCGCTGTCGTCGCGATATTCATAGGCGAAGCGCACCGCGATGCGGTTGCCGTCATGCGCCCACAACTCCTTGATCAGGCGATAGTCGAGTTCCTTCGCCCATTTGCGCGCGAGGAAGGCCTCGATCGCCTCGCGGCCGGTGACGAATTCCGCGCGGTTCCGCCACCGGCTATCGACCGTATAGGCCTGCGCCACCTGCTGCGGGTTGCGGCTGTTCCAGCCATCCTCGGCCAGTCGGACCTTCTGGATGGCGCTGTCATGCGAAAACGGGGGCAGGGGTGGACGGGACATGATCGATCTCCTTCTCTGATGTCAGGCTTCGGGGGCGGGGGGTGCCGACCCCGACAAGCGGGCGACTTCGGCTTCCAGCGCGCGGATCCGCGCGTCGCGTTCGCCGACGAGCGCGGCGACCTCCTCGGCGTCGAAGCGGATCGGGATGTGCTGCGGGCAATTGGCATCCCAGGCGTGGACGGTGAACAACAGCACCTGCTCGGGCCGCGCGCGATAGTCCGCGGGCATCAGTGATTCGACCAGCGCGTCATCGCCCTCGACGATCCGCGCCTCGCCCCAGATCTTCACGCGGCGGCGATGGCGATAATCCATCAGGAACATGTGCGCCTTGGCATTGTCCGCCAGATTGCCCTGGCTGACGAACTGCCGGTTGCCCGTGAAATCGACGAAAGCGATGGTCTTTTCATCGACCACGCGCAGGAAGCCCGGCGGGCCGCCGCGATGCTGAATATAGGGCTGGCCGTCGGCGGTGGCGGTCGCGAGGAAGATGCTGCGCTGTTCGCCGATGAACTGCGCGAGATCGGGAGTGATTTCGGTCTCCCAGCCACCGCGCCGCTCCATTTGCGCATAGCCCGCGCGCGATCCCTTGCGCGCCTGGATCGCCTTCACCGTCGGCGTGAAAGCGACATCGCTGGAAAATTGATGGCACATATCCATGGCATCCGCCCTTCGTGGTGCGCGGCGGTCGACGACCGCTGCCGCCTGAGGGATTTACGTGGTCGCGTGATCCGGCGGTATCGGGCGGATCCGGCATTCACTGTTGCACCGGGCGGAACAATATCTGCTCGACAAGTCGAAATGGCGATGGACACTTAAGGTCTAGCATGCATATGCATCATGCATATGCATCACGACTCTCGATCGGCAACCGGCTTGCCCTGCATGTGCACCGCGCTGCGCCAGGCATCGCGCGCGGTGACCCGCGCCTATGACGAGGCGATGGAGGGCACGGGCATGACGATCGTGCAATTCTCGGTTCTCCGGCAGCTTGCCCGTCATGGCGACACGCCGCTCAGCCGCCTCGCCGACCTGCTGGTGATGGACCGCACCACGCTCTACCGCGCGCTGGGGCCGATCGAGCGCCATGGCTGGGTGACGATCGGGCAGGGCGCAGGCCGCGCCAAGATCGCGGCGCTCGCCGCGGCCGGGCGGCAGGCCATGGCCGATGCCACCGGCGCCTGGGAACGCGCGCAGACCGCGCTGGTCGAGCGCTTCGGCGTGCCGCAATGGCAGGCGATGGAGCAGGAGTTGCGGGGGCTGGTCGCTGCCAGCCGGGAGGATGCGGCGTGAGCCGGATGCTCCACCGCACCGGTCTGGTCCCGCCACGCATCCACATCCTGCTGGTGGTGGCCGCCACCTTCGTGGCGCTGCTCGTCTCCGCAGGGCTGCGCGCGACGCCGGGCGTGATCATGCAGCCGCTAGAACTGCATTTCGGCTGGGACCGCGCGACCATCTCGCTCGCCGCCGCGATTGGGATCTTTCTCTACGGGCTGGTCGGGCCGTTCGCGGCGGCGCTGATGGTGTCGTTCGGTATCCGCCGCACGATGCTGGCGGGGCTCGCGCTGATGGCCGGCGCCACCTTCGCCAGCCTGTGGATGACCGAACCCTGGCATTATGTGCTGAGCTGGGGCGTGCTTTCGGGCATTGGCAGCGGCGCGGTCGCCTCGGTGCTGGGCGCCGCGATCGTCAATCGCTGGTTCGCGACGCGGCAGGGGCTGGTGATGGGGCTGCTGAGCGCCAGCACCGCGACCGGTGCGCTCATTTTCCTGCCCTTGCTTGCCTGGCTGTCGAGCACGGGTGCGTGGCGGCCGGTGGTGCTCGCGGTCAGCCTCGCCTGCATGGCGCTGATCCCGATCGTGGCGCTGCTGGTGCCCGAACGGCCGGGCGACATCGGCACCCGGCGCTTCGGCGAGGCGGAGGATGCCGCGCCCGCGCCGGCGATGAAGCAGGCGGGCACCGCCGGGCTCGCCATCCAGGTGCTGCTGCGTGCCGGCCGCCGGCCCATCTTCTGGGTGCTGTTCGGCACCTTCTTCGTCTGCGGCCTGACCACCAATGGCCTTGTTGGCACGCACATGATCGCCTTTTGCGGCGATCATGGCATCGCTCCCGTCGCCGCGGCCGGCCTGCTCTCGATGATGGGGCTGTTCGATCTGGTCGGCACCACCGCCTCCGGCTGGCTCACCGACCGCTATGATCCGCGCAAGCTGCTGGTCGTCTATTATGGTCTGCGCGGGCTCTCGCTGATCGCGCTGCCCTTCATCAGCTTCGATGCAACCAGCCTCGCGATCTTCGCCATCTTCTATGGGCTGGACTGGATCGCGACGGTGCCGCCGACGGTAAAGCTCGCCAACGAGGCGTTCGGCCAGCAGGAGGCGCCGATTGTGTTCGGCTGGATCCAGACCGGCCACCAGATCGGTGCTGCGGTCGCGGCGCTCGGCGCCGGCGTGCTGCGCGAGACGACCGGAAGTTACACCCCCGCCTTCATGATGGCAGGGATGACCGGGGTGCTGGCGGCGGTGCTGCTGGTCGGCTGGATGGCACGCGGCGCGGCGGCGGCGGCGGGCCGGCCGGCCTGACTTCCCGGCGGGGCCGCGCCTCGATAAGGGGCGGGTCATGAGGATGAGGATCGATATCCGGCCCTCGCGCCCCGGCGAGGGGGCGCGTGCCATCGAGATCTGGCGCGGCGCGGTGGATGCTACGCATGATTTCCTGTCGCCCGAAGATCGTATCGCGATCGACGAGATGTTGTGCGATTTCCTGCCGCAGGCGCCGCTGTGGTTCGCGGTAGACGGCGACGATCGGCCGCTGGCCTTCATGCTGATCGACGACGGCCATATGGAGGCGCTGTTCGTCGATCCGGCCTGTCGCGGAACCGGCATCGGCGCCGCGCTCGTCCGCCATGGCCTCGCGCTTCATCCGGGCATGACGACCGACGTCAACGAGCAGAATGAACAGGCCGTCGGCTTCTATAAGCGGATGGGCTTCGAACGCACCGGGCGCTCGCCGCTCGATGGGCAGGGCAGGCCCTATCCGCTGATCCATCTGGCGTATCCGGAAGGTGCGAAGAGGGGCTGATCACGGGACGGCACGGGCGGCTTGCGAATGGATTCAGAAGAGCCACCTGCTATCGCCCGGCCATCGCTTCGAAGGATATGGGCCGATGACCATGGACGTCCTGCTGTTTTCTTACGGTACGCTGCGCCAGCCCGAGGTTCAGCAGGCGCTGTTCGGCCGCCTGCTGGATGGCGAGCCGGATGCGATGATCGGATGGCGCAGCCGCATGATCGAGATCAGCGATGCCGACGTGATCGCCAAGAGCGGTTCGCGTTGGCACCCGATGGTGGAACAGACCGGCCACGCCGGGGATGAGGTGGAAGGCATGGTATTCCGGATCACGACCGTCGAGCTCGCCAGCGCCGATGCCTATGAGGTGGACTATGTCCGGCGCGAGGTCGCGCTGCGTTCGGGGCGGATCGCCTTCGTTTATGGTGATCCCACGGAATGACTGTCCGCCCCGGGCCCATTCAGTAGCGCGCGCGCAGCGTCAGCAGGGCGCTGCGCGGCTCGCCGTAGAAGTTGTAGGTGTTGATCGAGCCGACCCGCTGATAATAGATTTTGTCGAACAGGTTGTTCACGCTGACGAAGGCACGCAGCCGGTCACTGAAGCGCCAGCCCAATTGGGCGCTGGCCACGACGAATGCGTCCTGCTCACGGATGCCGGCCACACCACCGCCGACAACCCCGCTTTGCCCGTTGAGACTGACCGAGGCGAAAGCGCCGGCCAGTGCTTCGGGTTCATAGCGGGCATAGGCCTTGTACTGGTGCCGCGGCGTAAAGACGTCGAAGATCGCACCCGTCTGGCTGTCGGTGCCGACCTCATATTCGGTTTTGACGTTGGTATAGCTCGCCACCAGATCGAGCCCGGGAAGGGGGCTGCCGGTGACCTCGAACTCGAAGCCTTCGATCGTCACCACGCCGGCTGCAACGAAGAACCCCGGCGCCGCCGTGTCGGCCAGCGCCCGGTTCTTGTCCTTGCTGCGGAAGGCGGCGGCGCTGGCATTGAGCCTGCCATCGAGGAAGCGGCCCTTGAGACCCGCCTCATATTGCGCGCCGATGCGCGGATCGAGCACGGTGCCGTCGCTCCGCTGCGCGGTCTGCGGATTGAAGATGTCCGAATAGCTTCCGTACAGCGTCACGTTCTCGGCAAGGTGCAGCACCGCGCCGACGCTGGGTGTGAACTGCCCGCGTTCACGCGCGGTGACGCGGAATGCGCTGGGCGCTGACGGCGGGATGTTGCGGCTCTTGTTGGTATAATCGCTGATCCGTCCGCCGACGATGATGGTCAGCGGGTCCAACGGACGCAGCCGGAGCTGGGCATGAAAGCCGCTCTGCCTCAGATCGGTTTCCGAGCCGGACGTATATTGCACCGGCGGCAGCGGGATCGCATCCGCATCTTGGATCGAGAAGCGCCCCACCGAGGTCTGCGTGCGCGCGAGGAACGAGGTGGTCCGCTTGTCGAAGCTGTAGCCGATCGCAAGTTCATGCTCGCGCCCGAACAGCGTGAACGGGCCGGTCGCATAGGCGTCGACAGCGCTCTTGCCATTCTCGCCGCGGCTGCGCCGGTTCACATATTCGGCGGTGAGCGTGGCAGGGTCGACGCCGGTTCCCGGCCGAACGAACGCATCTTCCCATGCCCGCGGAATGTCGCGGTGGAGCGCACGAACGACCAGCGACCAGTCGCCGATCTTCTGCTGCACCTCGCCCGCATATTCGGTGGTCGATTCGGTGAACCGGTTCCAGTCGGGGAGATGCTGGAAGCTGCGGCGGAAGTTCAGGAAGCTCTGGTCGGTGAAGGCCGGCTGCCCGTTCATCGGCGTGTCGGCATCGGTATCCTGATAGCTCAGCGATGCGCCGACCGTCGTCGTCGGCGTTAGATCGTAGTCAAGCGCCGCATAGGAGGTCAGCTTGCGGGTGTGCGACTTGTCCTGGAAGAAGTCGCGGTCGTGAAGCGCCGCCACGGCGCGGACGCGCAGCCTGCCCGCCCGGTCTACGGGGCCGCCAATGTCGAACTCGCCGCGATAATTGTTCCAGGAACCGGCGGAAAGCGCGGTCGAGACGGCGAATTGCGCCAAGCCGCGCTTGCGGATCAGGTTGATCGTGCCGCCCGGCGAGCCTGACCCGCGAAACAGGCCGGTCGGCCCGCGTTGCACCTCCAGTCGCTCGTAGATGACCAGATCGAATTCGGGAACACCGGACGAGAATGTCGACGGTATGCCGTCATAGGCATAGTCCAGCACGAAGCCCCGGGCGCGATAGTCGGGATTGGTGCCATCGAACGGCATAACAGTGACGCCCGCCACCGTTTGCACCGCTTCGCCGATCGTGAAGAGGTTGCGATCCTCGATCTGCTGCCGCGTCACGACGCTTACGGATTGCGGCGTCTCGAGCAGCGGCGCGGGGCTCTTGCCCGCCACGGCCGCAGCCTCCGGCGCATAGCTATCATCCTGCGCCAGCCCCGTCACGACGATATCGGAACGGCGCGACCGCTCCTCATCTTCTGCGGATTCCGCCAGCGCGGGCATGGCAAAGAGCGGCAGGCCGAGCGCAAGCGCGGCCCGTAACGAGATCATGGATGTCACTGGTCCCCCATCTTTTCGATGTGATATGCTATATCATATCTATCCGCTGCGACGGCAAAAGATGCAAGGGGGAACGCAAGGGACTGTGGGATAATGGAACGATGGGGTGGGCGAGCACAGTGAACGCGTGCCAGATAGGCCGCCAACGTCGGAATTGCCGCGCGCAATCAGCGCTGAACATCTGCTGATACGGGGCAGTGCGCTGGCGGAGACGGAGAGCGTCGAAGGCATGACCCTGAACCTTGATTTTATTGGGGGTTTGTTGAGGGGGTAGGGGGCAGTGCCCCCTTGAGTGCCCCCTAATTGTCGGGGTGTGAGAGGGGGCGGTCGTTTAGCCAGGCGTCGATGTCGGCTTCGCGCCAGCCGACGCAGCGGGTGGAGAGGCGGCGCTGGGGTGGGAAGTCGCCCGATTCGATCTTGCGGTAGATGGTTGCCCGGCTGAGGCCCGTCTTGTTCCGGACCTCGGGCATGCGGAGGATGCGCATGCTCATGTTCTGGATCCTTTCCGGCTGATGGTTCGGCGTGGTGGGGGTGGTGGTGCTCATTCAGGCCTCCTTTGCCGTGGCGATGACGAGCAGGCCGGCGGCGGGGATGATGGGGAGATCGTTGGCGCAGGCGTGGGCGAGCGAGATCTCTGCGACGAGATCGCGGCGGCGATCGTGGGTGGCGGTGAAGGTGACCGGTTCGGCCCTGACCGCGACGGCCTGGGAACCGCGGAAGCCAACTTCGTGCAGCGCGATGTGGCTGCCGTGGTCGACGAGCGAGTAGTTGAAGCGGAGATCGGACATGTCAGGCGCCTTCGGTTGGGGCGGCGGCCGCGATCGTGGTGGCGATGGTGGGGCCGGTGCCGGGGTGGCGGCGGGTGCGGCGCAGGCCGATGTCGCGGGCGCGGCGCATGATCTGGTGGGTGGAGAGGTGGGGCAGGAGGGCGGCGCAGGCCGCGGAGCCGCCGGCGGGGAAGTGGGTGCGCAGGATCTGATGCTCCCGATTCGTCCAGCGCCGGTTGGGGCGGCTAACCGCGAGCTGATGCGCCTTGATCTTGATCGCGGTGATGCTGCGGCCGGGGAGCAGGGCGGCGAGCCCGCTGGCGCCGAGGCGGGCATATTCGCGGCGGACCAGCGCCAGCTCCGCGCCGCGCCACTGGGGGCGGGTGGGCGCGCTCATTCGCTTTCCTCCAGGCCGGCATCCCCAAGGCTGGCATCGATCGCCTGCAGGTCGCGGATAAGCGCCTGCAGGCCCTGCCGCGAGAGATTGCAGAGCAGGCCATCGGTTTCGTACCGGGGATCATCCTCGATGCCGCCGAGGACGTGGATCGCGACGCCGCACGCTTCGGGCATCACCCAGTGGGCGAGGCGGAGGCCCTGATAGAAGTTCCAGCCGTGCGCGGTGGCGCCGTCTGCGGTCGCGACCCAGCCGAGATTGTCCTTGTCCACCAGGAGAGGCGGATCGCCGGCGGCGATCGCGACATAGTCGCGCAGGGGATTGGGAGCGGACATCACGCCAGACCCAGCGCGGTCTTGTAGGTTTCGAGCAGCGCCTCCGCCTCGTCGCGGGCGTTCTTCTCCATCTTCCGGAGGCGGACGATGGCGCGCATCGTCTTGACGTCGAATCCGGTGGACTTGGCCTCGGCGTAGACGTCACGGACATCGTCGGCGATGCCCTTCTTCTCTTCCTCAAGGCGCTCGATGCGTTCGATGAACAGCTGGAGCTGCTCGGCGGCGACGATATCGGACATAGGTGATGGTCTCCCGGTTCAGCCCTGAAGGCCGAGGAAAGTGAGGATCGGGCGCCACCAGGTGGCGACGATGAGGACGACGCAGATCAGCGTGCCGAGGGCGCCGCCGAGGATCAGCGCGGCGACATCGCCCCGGACCTCCTCACGCCAGAGCGCATCGCAGCGACCGCAGCGGCAACTGATAGTGTGGATGGAATCATGCATCATGCCGCGGGCGCCTCCGCGCGGGCCGCGGCGCAGGTGGTGCAGAGATCGGGCTCCGCCCAGGCGCAGGTGGCGCCGTGAACGTCGACGCACGGATCCGTCCAGCTGCAGGCGCAGACGCGGCAGAGCTGGGGCACGGGTAGGTCCGGATTGGCGGGATCGCGCTCCGCCAGCTGGCGGGCGACCTCCAGATCGAAAGGGAAGGCGCCGCGGAGGCCGTGGATCCACGTGTGATAGTTTTGGGGCGGGGCCGCCGCTTCCTCCAGCGAGCGGAGCTGTTCGGCGCACCATTCGCGCGCGCTGGTGAGCAGCGTGAACATGGTGGCGATATCCTCGATCGAGAGGCCCGCGCTTTCGCGCCGGCGCTTGAGATAGGCGCCCAGGGTGGCCGGCGATTGCGGCTCAACGGGGCGGCAGCACGCATCAGTCATCTCAGTTCCTCAGACAAAGAGAGGGCGTTCCCGCCGGGAGGCTCGGCGGGGGCGGCGTCGTGAAAGCGGGGAGGTTGCCGGCGGGCGGGGCGATCAGCCCGTCTGCTTCAGATCCTCATCGTTGGCGGGCTTGGCCGTGGGGCAGGGCGGGGCGCCCGGCCCGCAGGCGAGCCGCCTGTCCGTATCATTAGCGGGGACCGGCGGAGCCGGCCGGCGGCGGGTAGCCGCCTGGCGCAGGTGGACGGTGGGATCCGGCCGTGCGCTGGGCGAAAGGGCATGGGTGATGGTGATCTCGGCGCCGAAGGTGGCGCCGCAGGTCTCATCCGAGCAGACGAGGTGCATCTGCCGATAGGTTGGCGTGATCGGCCGGCTGGACCGCACGCGAACCGTGGAGCGGCAGTGCGGGCAGGTGAGTCCGTAATGCATCAGCTAGGGTTCCCCCCCGGGACGGACGCTTCCCCGCCCTGCCGCAATGCCCGCAGCTGGGAGAGGGTTCGCGTCAAGGCGGCGATCGATTCTTCCGTCTCGCGCTCGGCGAGGATCAGGTCTGCCTGGCTGGCGCCGGCGGATGCGGCGGCGAGGCTGGCGGC
This sequence comes from Sphingomonas zeicaulis, assembly GCF_050433225.1. Classification (NCBI taxonomy): domain Bacteria; kingdom Pseudomonadati; phylum Pseudomonadota; class Alphaproteobacteria; order Sphingomonadales; family Sphingomonadaceae; genus Sphingomonas; species Sphingomonas zeicaulis. Next base: position 13,716 of record NZ_JBNPXQ010000004.1, read on the forward strand.
GGTTGCCTCCCCGGTTTCCTTTGCGGCGCGGCCGATGGCTTGCAGCAGTTGCTGCCGGCAGGCTTCGGCGCCGGCACGTTCGACCTGCAGCTTGAGCGCATACCATTCGAAGAGCGGGAAGCCCTCGCCGCCGGCGGCGTGATATTCGAGATCGAGAAGGATGGCGGCATCGAGCGAGGTGCCGGCGCTGGTATCGGGATCGCTCCAGTCCAACACGGTGCGAGCGGATCTGCCGGTGACTTCACCACAGCGTTCCCAGGAGAGGGCGCCGGCGATACGGGTGAGAGCCAGTTGGGCGGTGAGCGGGGCGCGCAGCTTCGTCATGCTGCAAGCGCCTGAATTTCCGCTCTCCGGGCTCGGTCGCCATTAGACCCGGAGAGCGCGGCCGTGTGGGGGGCGGCCGTCGACCGGCGGAGGGCAACCGCCAGCGCGATACGAAATTGCGGAAAGGTTGCGGGATCGCAAAGGACGACAACACCCCGGCGGCGTAGACCGATGGGGGTAGTGGATTTGGCGATGGGCGGATCAATCATTGTCGGCGATCACATTCAGCGGCGCGGTTTTCAGTCCCAGCTTCGTCGCGATCGCATGCGATTTTCCACGTAGGCATGCGCGTCTACCGGTCAGGATATCCCGCAATAGGCTCTCGTCGCCGACATGACCGATTTCCCTTGCCAGATCAGCATACGACATGCCCGTCCTAACCATCCGTTGCCGCTGGGCGGTCACTGCTCGCGGATCGAGCGTGCGTCGCATGCGACCACTTCCATTTTGGAGGCTTATCGACTCGCTTGGCATATGCGATTGACCAGAATTGCGACAAAGTGCGACTTGAATGATCGGAATTGTGCTCAGTGTCAAGCCAAGTGATCGGAATACCGGTCATGCCTTCGCCGTGGGCTGACCGCATCCGCTCTGAAAGGGCGCGTTGTGGCCTGAATCAGGCGGATTTCGCTCGCGCTGGCGGTGTGGCGCGCACAAGCCAAGTCGCCTATGAAAACGGCGGAACGCCACCGACGATCGCATATCTCCTGAAGTTAGGAGAGATTGGTGTGGACCCGGTATATATCCTTACCGGCCGCCGCATGGATTTCGCTTCGGATCGCTTGGACGGAGAGTTGGCGGCATCATTCAACGCTCTCGATGAAGAGCAGAAGGCAATCCTGCTTCGGCTTGCCCAAATGTTAGCAGCGGCAGGCCACGCCGCCTCTGAGCCAGACACGCGCCTCTCTGATCAGGAAGGCCAGCAGATAAAGCGTCGTTAAGACTGCGCGCCGGCGTTGGCAGCCGCCGGCGTGGCGCACGCACCCGCAGTTCTCCGCCCAACCACCCAGTCGGGACGGTTGACCGCGCGTGAACCACAGGGGAAACGCGCCCCGCGTATTCCCTTTCGGTATTTTATTCAGCAGGCCGCCCGACCTGATTAGGCCGAGATGCCTATGGTTCACCGCGCGATTGCGGGCCGAGCCTCACGGTCAAGATCGGGTCGGCGAGACGGGTGTAAGCGGAGCGCCGTAGCTTGTCCACCGGAGAGCGGTTTAATCCAAATCGGATCGGAATGGTGCTGGTGCGACGGCAGCGGACGCGCGAAGTCGACTTCGGGTAGAAGCTGCGCAGGCGGCCTACAAAGATCTGGGGGGATCATGACTGACCAATCCGACGCGGACGCTCGCGGCTCACTTTGGCGCAAATGGGACTTTCAGGTTCATACGCCCGCGTCTCACCTGAATAACCAGTTCGGGTCAGATTGGGACGGCTATGTGCAGAAGCTGTTCCGAACGGCAATCGCCAAGGACATCTCGGCGATCGCGCTGACCGACTACTTCACCATCGACGGCTATAAGCGCGTGCGCCTAGATTACCTCGACAAGCCGGACAAGCTCGCGGATCTGTTCACTCCCGAAGAGATCGTCGCGATCCGCAATATCCGCGTCTTCCCGAACGTAGAGTTCCGGCTCAACAAGATCATCGACAACAGCAATCGCGTGAACGCTCACGTCCTGCTTTCGGACCAGTTGGCGATCCGCGACATCGAGGAGCATTTCCTCCACGACCTCGAATTTACCAATGAGGCCGAGCCTCAAGCCACCGCTCAGAAGCGCAAACTCAAGATCGACAATCTGACGGCGCTCGGCTCCCGTCTAATGGAGGAGCATACGAGCTTTCGTACGGACGGCGACGCCCTGTTCGTCGGAATGAAGAACGCTGTGGTGGACGACGACGCCATTCTCAAGGCGCTCGCTGACCGCCGGTTCAAGGATAAGTTCCTATTTTGCGTCGTCTCAGACGAAGATCTGCCCAAGCTCAAGTGGGACTCGCAGTCGCATCACACTCGAAAGGTACTGATACAGAGGTCGGACGCCCTCTTCTCGGGCAATCCAAAGACGCGATCGTGGGCGCTTGCCCAATCTCCGTATGCGGAAAGCGAAACGCACTTCATCAAGGAGTTCATGAGCCTCAAGGCCTGCCTGCACGGCTCAGATGCTCATGGGCCCGACGAGATCGGTCATCCGTGCGCCCAGCGCGGCAAGCAGACCCACACCTGCGACCCTCAGGTTCCCGAGGCATGCGAGCTTCGCTATTGCTGGATTAAGGCGGACGCGACGTTCGAGGGCCTTCGGCAGATCCTCCACGAACCCGCAGCCCGCGCCTTCATCGGCCCGAGCACGCCCGACTATCACGATGAAGCTAGGACGCTGTCGTCGGTCAGCCTATCGAATGGCCAAGGCTGGTTCGCCGACGCGGAGATACCGCTCAATCCCGGGATGGTTTCGATCATCGGTCAGAAGGGATCGGGGAAGTCCGCGCTGGCAGACCTGATCGCCTATGCCGCCGGGTCTTGGATCAATGACGACGACGGTTGCTTCCTGCGGCGGGCCGATCCGCATCTCGACGGGCTGACCGTCACACTCAACTGGGCGGACGGAGCGACGACGACGGAGACTGTCGGTGAACCGCCGTCAGATGCGAAATTGGTCCGCTACTTGTCCCAGAACTACGTCGAACGGATCTGTGCCCGCGACGGAGTGACCCGCGAGCTCGTGCGAGAGATCGAACAGGTCATCTTCAGCTATCTCGATCCCGTCGACACGCTGAACGCCTCAAACTTCGCAGAACTGCGGGCGCTAAAGACCATGACCGTCGCCGCCGAAAGCGAGCGACTTAAAACCGAAATCGACACCATCATTCGCGACGAGTTTATCATCCGCGACCTGCAGGCCAAGCTCCCGGAAAAACGCACGCGTTTGCAGACGCTCAAAACCGAGCGGGACGGCCTGACCAAGCAGATTCCGGCTCCCGCCTCGGAGGCCGAGCGAAAACTGTTGGCCGACCTGCAAGCTAAGCGGGAAGCGCTCACCGCTGTCCAGCAGAAGGCCGGCGCCGAGAAGCAGGCGATCCAGCGGTTGGCCGATTTGGAGACCCGTGTGGACGCATTCGGTCTTGTCATGGAACGGTTCTACGATGAGCTAAAGGTGGCGTTGAAGGAGGCCGGCATCCCTGAAGCGGAGTGGGCGGCGTTCAAACCCGGCTTCGCCCACGACTATCGCAAGCCGCTGCGCGAACGAGATGCGGTGATCCGGCACAACCTTTTGGCGCTCGAGGGCGGCGATCCGCCGGCCGACGGTACGATCCGGAAGATCACGGCCGAGATAGCGGACCTTTCCAAGCAAGAGCTGACGGACAAGGCGCGGCAAGAGCGAACACGCCAGATCCAGGTCCGGATCGCCAATATCAATCTGGAGATCGGCCGGCTCGAAGCCGAGATCGCAACGACAGAAACCGAAGAAGCGCCGCGACTTGAGGGCGTCCAGACACGCCGTCTGGATGCCTACCAAGCCTACTTCAGCAACCTAGCTAAGGAACAGGCCGTTCTGCAGGCGCTCTACGAGCCAATACGCGACCAGCTCGACGAACGCGCCCTGCTCAAGGGCAAGGATCTGGAGTTCGCGATCCGGTGGACGGCTAATGTCGACGGCTGGCTGTCCCGCGGTGAGGTCCTATTCGACCAGCGTAAGACCATTCCATATGGGTCCATCGACGCTTTGGCGAAGGCCGCTCGCAAGGTGCTCCTGCCCGCTTGGACCTCAGGCGATGACAAGAAGGTCCGCGACGCTCTAGACAGTTTCCTCCAGCCTTTTCGCGACGGTCGCGCGCCGCAGACTTACCTGCGGACCAACGTCACGACAAAGGATCTGATGTCTTGGATCTTCGAGGTAGACCATATCACGCTCGACTACGGTCTAAAGTTCAACAATTCCGAGCTCGAAAGCCTTTCGCCCGGTACCAAAGGCATCGTGTTGCTGATCCTTTATCTCGGCTTGGACGTGAACGACACGCGGCCACTGATTGTCGATCAGCCGGACGAGAACCTCGACAACGAGTCGATCTATGCATTGCTAACGCCATATTTCCGGACGGCGAAGATCCGGCGCCAGATCATCGTAATCACGCATAATCCGAACCTGGTCGTGAACTCGGACACCGAGCAGGTGGTGATCGCGACGGGCGAGAAGCAGGAATCGGGCTTCCCCTTAATTCACTACGTAAGCGGGGCGTTGGAGAACCCGGCAGTACGGCAGCAGGTCTGTAACATCCTCGAGGGCGGCAACGAGGCCTTCCTTAAGCGCGATCGGCGCTACGCCATCCCGCGGCGCTGAACGTGCGAACGTCCGACGAACAGAAGTCGGGTTTCAGTGCCATCGCGATAAGACCTCGCTCGCTTCGGGCGGCCTTGCAGCCGCTATGCCAGACGTCATCTACAATTCAGGAGAAAATCTTCGCGTGCCCTGCTCCCTTGCCAGGCCATAGGCGTCCAGGATCGGAAGGGCCGGAGGTCTGCAATGAGTCAGGTTGAGAATAGACCCACGGAACCGGATTTATGGCTTCTTCGCTCCGTCTCGCCCAGAGCAGCCATGCCGGTTTCGGCCCAATCCTCATCATTCCCCGATCAACGTCTGACGCAACTCTCTTGTCCGCTTCAGCCGAAAGCCGACGTTCGCCGCCGGACCTGCGAACGACGGCTTCGCCTCATTGCAAGACGTTCCGGCCTTATCGTTTCTCGCGAGTTACTTAACCAGCAGTTTCCAATCTCAGCTCGGAGGTGAAGCCGCCTTGTCCATCGAGCCGGTGCGTCACTTCACTGATGAGCCATTTCGTGCCGTCGATCTCCGGCTTGAAGCCGGCGACGGCGACACCGCGATCGGGGTAAAGATCGGCTTGGCCAAGCGCCAGTTTGAGCGACAGCTCGGCGCCCTTGCGGGCGATGCGCTTATTCTCCGCCTCGGCCGCGGCTTTCGCATCGGCCTCGTTGGCATAGACCTTCTTCAGCCGCTTGCGCTTGCCTTCGCCGCCGGCGCCCACCGTCTTGCGCTCGGCCGCGTCCTGGTCGTGATAGCGCGCTTCCGCGCCGTCATATTTGTCGCGCTCGGCGAGGCGCCAGGAATAGCCGTCGCCCAGGCTGCGACGGATGGTGGCAGTTGGGATTGGCTTGCCGGTGCTGGTGGTGGCCTTGCCGGTGGGCGAGAAGATCAATTTACCGTTTTTAACCGTGGCGATCGCGTCATGCTTGCGGCCGAGGGCGCGGACGAGCGCCATGTCGCTGCGGCCGTCCTGGGCGAGCACCGGCACGGCGATCGACGCCAGTTCGGGCGCGATCATCGGCTGCAGGTCGTTGCGGCCGGCGATCTCGGTGACGATCGCGCCGACGGTGGTGTCCTTCCAGCTCTTCTCCTTGCGGATCCGATAGTCCGAGGTGAAGTCGGCCGAGCGCGCGCGGATGGTGATGATGTCGGGCGGGCCCGACCATTCGGCCTCGTCGACCTTGAAGCTGCCCTTGTTGACGACGCCGACGCGGACATCGCGGCCCTGCGCCCAGCCGATCGCCACCGAGATTCGCGCGCCGGTCTTCGGGATCGCCATGGCGCCGTCATGGTCATGAACGACCAGCTCGAGCGTGTCGGCCTCGCCGCCGCGCTTCTCCGATAGCGAGAGCGACAGCAGGCGCGGGGCGATGCGATCGGTGAGATCGCGGCCATCAAGCGTCACGCTGAAGGCGGCGATGTTGTTGATCGCCTCGGGCGGCGGCGCACTGGCCATCAGTCGACGCGCCGCAGGGAGATGGTGAAGTCGAGCAGCTTGGGCACGCCGCCGGCGATGAAATGGCTTTTGCGCTCGTCGATGTCCTCAATGATGAAATCGCCATGCACCACGCCGACGCCGTCGACCAGCGGCCAGGCTTCGCCGGTGGCGGCCATGTCCTTCAGCTCGACGACCGAATCGAGGTTGCCGGCGACCTCCATCGGGATCGTGCCGGAAAGCGTGATGGTCTCGTCACCGGGGCCGAGGAACTGGTTGGCATCGCGCGCGCCGAAGCGCGGCGATCGGCCGTGGCGATAGGAGGTGCGCTGCTGCTGCTCGTTGAAGGGAAGGGTCGGCAGCTCGAAAACGAACATGCCCAGGCTCATCAGCATCGATCAATCCTCATCGTCATAGCGCGACCGCTGCGCAGCCGCCTGCTGCGCCATCAGCTTTTCGAACTCGGCACGCACTGCGGCGGCGAAGCTGTTCGGATCCTGCCCGGGCTGGGTGGCAATACTGATCGCCACGGTGCCGATGGTCACGCCAGCACCACCGCCACCGCCCGCGCCGGCGCCGGCGCCGCCGGCGGCTGCAGCCCCGCCGGCGGCGAACGGCTTCGATCCGGCGGCCACCGCGGACTGCAGCTCGCCGGACAGCCTGGTCATGCGCTGGACGGGCGCGACGGCGCCGCGATCGAGGCCGATCGCCAGGCCATCGGTGATATGGCCGCCATGCGCCATGAAGACGCGGCTGGGCGACTTGATGCCAAGCGAGGCCGCAAAGCTGGCCCCGACCTTCTCGGCGACGCCGGCGACGGTTTTCAGCAGCGTGCCGACCATCGAGAAGATGCCCCGGATCAGCCCGCCGACGATGTCCACGCCGAACTGGAAGAATTTGCCGACCAGGCCGGCGAGGAACGCCTGCACCGCCAGCCAGGGCTGGATGATCGGCTGCAGGATGCCCGACATGTAGGTGACCACTGACATGACGGCGCCCTTGATGCGCCCCCAATTGTCGATGATCTTCTTCACCACCCACATGATCACCGCCACGAACGGCATGAAGATGACCACGGCGCCGAGCAGGATGTTGCGGATCCGCTCCCAGTTCGACGTGATCGCCAGTTTGATCTGGTCCCAATATTTCCAGATGAAATAGGCGGCGACCGCGATCGCGGCGACGATCGCCACGATGATCAGGATGACGGGGTTGGCGAGCATCATCGCGCCGGCGGACATCAGCGACCGGCCGAGCAGGAGGAAGCCGTTGCCGAGCAGCGGCAGCAGCCTGGTCGCCAGCGTCCGAATGGCGGGCCCCAGCTTGCGAAGCTGCGGCCCCAGCCAGGTCAGGAAGGCCTGAAATCGAGGGCTGTTGCGAAGGAAGGTGGAAACCGCGCTGAAGCCCTTGCCGAGGCTTCCCAACGCGCTGATCGCGGGGCCGAGCACGGTGCCGATCGCACCAGCGGCGATAGCAAAGGCGACGAAGCCGGCGACGACGTGCATGATCGTCGAAGCCAGCTCGGGATTGGCATCCATCCAGGCGGCAAGCGACGTCGTCCAGCGTTCCGCCGCATCGAGCAGGTCGTTGAGCGTGGGCAGCAGCACGGTGCCGGCGATAACCTGCAGGCGCTCGAAGGTTGCCGCCCATTTCGCGGTGGCCAGTTCCCCGGATCCAGCGCGGCGCGCGAAGTCCTGGTCGACGGTGCCGCTCGCCTGCTCGGCCGCCGCGCGGATCTTCCGATACTCGTTCAGGTTGGCGATCAGCGGGCGAAGCGCGGCCTGGACCTGGGCGTCGCCGAACAGATAGCTCAGCTTCGACATGTCGCCCTTGGTGGCCTGGTTGGTCAGCTCGGTGATCGCCTCGAGCGGCGTCTTGCCTTCCTTGTAGGCCTTCTTCAGCTGCTTCGGCAGGTCGATGCCGAACTTCTTGAAGTTGTCGACGGTGTCCTTCGCGTTGATCTTGTTCAGCAGGTTCTGGACGTTGTTCGCCGCGGTCGCGGAATCGCCGGCGCCCTTGCGCGCAATCTGCAGCGCGGCCGCCAGATCCGCGACCGCGGGCACGCCCTTTTGCCCCAGGCTCGCCGCGGAGGCGGTCAGCGCCGGGAAGTATTGCGCCATGTCCTTCAGCTCGAACGCGCCCGACTTTCCGGCGGCCGTCATGACATCGAGCATGCGGGCGGTCTCGCCGACCGGCACCTTCAGATTGTCGATGCCGGCATAGCTGGCGTTGGCGAGATCCTCGATCGAGGCGCGGGTCGCGGTGGCCGCCTTGCCGATCGGCTCGATGATCTTCACCGCGGCCTGCGGGTCCAGGCCGGCGCCGGCGAGCTGGTCGACGCCCTGGCGAAGATCCGAGGGCAGCTGCGCGACCTTGGGCCCGATCGCGGCGATCGCCTTGCCCAGGCGCACCGTCTCATGCTCCGACAGGTTCGTCTTGAGCGCGATATCGGTCATCGTCGCGCGATACTCGGCCGCCTTGTCGACGGCGTCCTTCAGCGGAACGCCCACCGCCAGGCCGGCGCCGAGGGCGCCGACACCGAGGCCGGTCACGGTGCTGCCGGCGTTCTGGACGTTGGAGAGGGTCTGCTGCGTGCGCTGGTTGCGCGCCATCTCCTCGCGCTGGCGCTGCAGCGAACGGGTGGTGTCGGTGATGCGGCGCTCGAGCAGCTGCTCGCTGCGGCCGAGATCCGTGACATCTACGCCCGTCGCTTCAAGGCGACGCGAGAGCTGCTGCAGTGCTCGGCCTTCCTCCTCGAATTGGCGCTCGAGCGCGACCGCCGTCTTGCGGGCATTCTCCATTGCCCGCGCCAGCTTCTTGCTACCGGCGTCGGCGCCCTCCTCGGCCGCAGTCAGCCGCTCGAGGCGCTTGCGGACATCCTCGAGCTTGGCGCCCGTCGAGCGCAGCTTCGCTTCCTGGTCGCGGAAGCCCTTGAGGTTGGATTGGGCGCGCTGGAGCTGCTGCAGCTCCTGGCGGGTGCCGGCGATATCCTTGCCGGTGCGGCGGGCGCCGGCACCCATGGCGCGCATCGGCGCCGTCAGCTTGTCGAGCGCCGCAAACTTGACCAGGAGGGCGAGGCGGCGATCCATGTCACTTCTTCTCCGCTCGCGCCCTCGCGCGTTCGTGCCACGCCATCAGCTCGGCGAGCCCCATGGCGTTCATTTCGGTCAGGCTGAGTCCGGGAAGGATGGCGAAGATGTTCGCCATCGCATCCTCTATTGAAGCTGGGAGCTTGCCTCCGTTCTGCGCCGCTTCGTCAGCAAAAAATCCGCCATCTCGCCGGCGATCTCGAAAAGGTCGGCGGGGCTCAGCTTGTCGACATCGGCGACGGTGAGGGTCGGCATGGTGATGCGCGGCAGCAGCTTGCGGATCTCGTCCACGTCGAGCTGGCCGAGGCGGGCGAGCGACAGGCCGCGCAGCTCGCCGGCACCGGGCTTGCGCAGCTGCAGGAGGCCGATGACGGTCTCGCCCTGCTTGATCGGTTCGTCCAGCTCGACGGTGCGGATGCCGGGGGTATCGTTGGGAGTGTCCATGTGGCTTTCCTTCGAAGGGTCGTGCTTTTGGGTGCGCCGGCGTCGGCTCAGATTCCGAGCGCCTCACGCTGCAGGGCGAGGATGTCGACGCCGTCGACGATGAAGATCATGTTGAGGAGATCGATCTCGATCTCGACCACGCCGTTGACGCGCAGCGCGTAATAGACGCAGCGGGTGGTGACGTTGAACTCGGTATCCTCGCCCCCGGTGGCCTCGCCGGGCTCGATCTCGCTATGACGGCCGCGGATGACGATCTCGACCGCGTCGACGGCGCCAGTGTCGTCGCGCTGGTAGGCGCCGGCGAAGCGCAGGCCGACCGTGCCGACACCGACCGCGCCATATTGGCGCAGGATCGGCAGCATGAAGCCGCCATAGGTGTGTTCCAGCTCGATCGGCTCCTGGCCGAGATCGACGCCGACCGCGCCGTCCATGCCGCCGCCGCGCCAATCCTCCATGGTGCGCGACAATGTGGGCAGGGTGACGGTCTTCACTTCGCCCAGGAAGCTGGTGCCGTTCTGGAAGACGTTGAGGTTCTTGAGCTTGCGGGGAAGCGCCATGGCTTAGGCTCCGGACGATGGAAGGGGGGAAGGGGGCGGGGCTTGGGGGAGGGCGGGGCGCTCAGACCTCAGTGAGGCTGGAATAATAGCGGTCGGTGATGCGCTGGTTCAGGCCGATGTCTTCCGCCGGCGCGCAGGGCGTGAAGTCGTAGTCGATCACGATCTTGCCCGCGGCCAGGTTGCCGGCCGGGTTGAGCGTCGGATCCAGCCAGGCCTTCGCGCCGATCAGGCGGCCCTGCGCCTGCAGGCTGCGGAACTCGGCGTTGATCGTGTCGAGCATGTCGGTCGCCAGGCCCTTGGTGATCGGCTTGTCGACCGCCCAGATCAGCCCGCTCGCGATCGAGTCGCGCAGCACCTGCGACGTGCGCACCGCGGATTCGAAGGCGAACTTGGGCTCGTCGCTGCAGGTGCGGTTGCCCCAGAAGCGATAGCCGTTGTGGCGGATCATCGTGGTGACCGGGGCATTGTTGAGGACGCCGGCGTCGGTGGTGGCATCCTGCAGATCGAAGAAGACATCCTTCGACATGCCGCTGACGCCCTTCACCGCGACATTGGAGAGCGTCTTGTGCCAGCCGGTCTCCTCATCGATACGCGCGCGGGTGCCGAGCGCGACGGCGACGGCCTGGCCGGCGAAGCCGCTGAAGTCGGGATAGAGCAGCATCAGCTCGCGATCGCCGAACTCGCCGCGATAGGTCACCGCCTCGGTGACGGTGTCGGCATCGTCGCAGCCGGCATAGACGAAGCCGCGCAGGCGCTTGGCCGCGATCGTCATCGCTTCGGTCACCGCCTGGACGTCGAGCCCGGGGGCACCGAGGATCCGCGGGCGCACGCCGATCTGCGCCTCGGCCGCCAGCAGCGCCTGGATGCCGGTGTAATCGCCGCCGGTGGTGGCGCCGATCACGTTGGTGGTGGTGGCGGCGGCATCCACGCCCTCGGCCACGCGGATCACGACGATGATCGGGCTCGCCTGGTTGGCGATCGCCTCGAGCGCATCGCCGAGGGTGCCGGCAGCGCCGGCCTCGCCCAGCGCCGCGCGCACGTCGGTGATCAGCACCGGCTTGTTGAGCGGGAAGAGGGTGGCATCGGCATCGCTGCCGGTTGCGACCAGGCCGATGACGCCGCTCGCCACCTGGACGATCTCGCGGGCGCCCTCGACGGGCTCATTGACGAAAATGCCGTGACGGACGGGCATGAGGCAAACTCCTAGAAGCGCAGCGGGACGGTGAGGGTGGCGAAGCGGTTGGGGGCGGCGACGTCGGTGCGCTCGCCCTCGAGGGTGAGCTTGATCTGCCCGGGCGCGACCTGGTCGACCGCAACCCGGGTGAGGCGCAGCCGCGGCTCCCAGCGCTTCAGCGCGATCGCGGTGGCCGCGTACATCCGCAGCCTGGTCGCGGCGTTGAAGGGCGCGTCGATCAGCTCGAACAGCAGCGAGCCATAGTCGCGACGCATGACGCGCGTGCCGATCGGCGTGGTGAGGATGTCCCTGATCGACTGGACCAGGTGCTCGATGCCGTCGAGGGCTGCGCCGGTGGCGGCGTTCATGCCGCGCATCAGACCGCGGCTCCCGTCTGCGCGGCGCCGGCGGTGACGCCGCTATGCCTGTGCTGCTTGAGGCTGGTGCCGTCCGCGACGACGTCGCCGGTGGCGGTGATGTCGCCCTCGACCGACAGGTTGCCCTTGATCGTGACATCGGCCTCGATGGTGACGCCACCCGGGGCGACGATCTTCACCGTCGCGCCGGCGGGCAGCACCGCCTCGAGCGCGTGCGCCTCCGGATCATAGGCGATCACGGCACCGTCGCCGAACTGGATCAGCTCGCGCAGGCTATTGCCCGCCTCGGGATAGGCGGCGCAGCTCACGCCGAGCAGCGCGACGCCGGCGGCGACCTCGCCCTCGGGGCAGAGCAGCATGACCTGCTCGCCGGCAGTCGGAGGCGACCAGGTCTTGGTTGCGCCGGCGCGACCCGCCGCCCAGCGAATGGGGCCGGTGGTGACGTCGCCGGCTTCGACGGTGATACGGCCGGCCGCAAGATCGACGGAGGCGACGCGGCCGAACCGGATCATTTCACCGGTTTCGCGATCGTTGCTGTCGGGATCCTCGCGGCCGCGCATGGTGCCTGATGTCACTCCTCATCGTCCGCCCACCGCGGGCGTAGGGATGGAGCATCGTGGCGAGATGAGAGCAGGAAGGCGCGGGGATGATGTTGTTTCGATTAGCGATACAACAGCGTGTCTGCGGCCGCCGTTTCCGGCGCCGGCCTCTTGGCTAGATACTGGATGGGATTTTAGGCGATGGGTTGGGAATTCGAAATCCTGAAAGTCTGCGTACAGGGCGGCGTTGGGGTGCTCGTCGCCTGGTTCACAGTTCGAATCGCTCTTTCCCGATACAAAAGGGAGAGAACTTGGGATCGCCAATTAACGGTCTTTGCGGACGCAATATCCGCTCTTAACGATATGCAGACTGTAACCAATCTCTGGATCGAGAACATAGAAAATGGTCACCAATTTTCTGATGAATATATGAGGTTGCAAGGGGAGAGGTACATGGCGGCGAAACGACGGCTCAGCGAGTCGTTCGGAATCGCCTCTGTTATGCTTTCTAATGATGTTGGAGAAATGCTTCGAAAAGTATATATAGATATTGAAAGAATTAATTGTCCCGATGCGTACCATGCTCACAGGATGGAATACGATATCGTTCAACCTGTTCTTGATCAGATGATTGTGAAGGCCCGCGTGTCGCTGAAATGAGCAGGGCTGGCATATCTTTGCCGTCGAAAAGCAATCAACCCGCGACCGGATAGGCCGTCATCGACGGCTGCACGCAGATCCCCGGCGCACCGGTGATCGCCTCGGGGAGATCCTCGTAGAGCATCTTGTTGAGGCAGGCGTCGTTGGCGGCCGCCCAGTCGGCGCCCGACCAGGCAAAGGGGCCGCCGGCGAGCACGCGCGCCTTGAGGCCGGCAACCCGCCACGCCGGATCGGTGATCGTCACCTCGACCATGTCTGCCGGCAATGCGCCGCCGCCCGTTGGATTGACGATAGCGCTGTGCTTGCTGCGCGACCAGGTCACCCCGTCGCGTGACAGCTCGATACAGGGGGTGACGTTGCCGGTGCCGTCGCCCGAGCGCAGCCGGCCCATGTTGGGCAGGCTGACGCTGAAGCGGAACTTCGCGCGCGTGCCATCCGTGAAGGCGAAGTCGTTGCGCACTGCGGGTTCGCCGAAGGACGCCAGGCCCTGGCACTTGGCGAGCGACAGCGCGATCTGGCGACCGAAGCGGACCTTGCCCTGCAGGCTCTCATCGGGGTGGTAGGTGTCCGGCAGCGCCAGGTCGATCGCATCGACGCCGATCGGATAGCCGCGATCGCGTGCCCACTTCTTGCCGCTCTCGCGCGCGGCGCCGACGCCGCCCTGCTTCACGCCCTCGACATAGCCGGCGCCGACGGTGCCGTCATAGTCGAACGGCCCGCCGGCGCTGGTGGAGTTGTGGCGGGTCGGCGGCATGTAGAAGATCGGGGTGCCGCCGCCGAAGATGCTCATCAGGCTGCCGATCGTTTTGGTGGCGCCGCGGATCGCCTTCATCGCAACCGGCGCGCCGGCGGTGCCGACGCCGGCGGCGGTCTTCGACAGGATGTAGGTGCCGGTGCCGCCGGTACCGGTGCCGAGGATCTTCACATACATGCTGGCATCGCCCTGGGCGCCGCCGGTAATGATGATGCGATCGCCGATCTGCAGCTGCCCCTGGCTGATCGCGGTGACGGTGAGCGTCGCGGCACTGCCGGCGCTGATATAGCCGGTGAAGACGGGATCCACGCCCGGCTGCTCGACCATGCCGATGACCGAGACCTCGCCGGTCGGGTCGCTCGGCGCCACGCCGGCGGAAAGAGTGTAGGTGCCGGCGCCGCCGGCGCCGGAGCCAAGCGCGGTGATCTTCGTGTCGAGAGGCGTCTGCCGGCCGCCATTCTCGTAGAGGATCCGGATCGTCGAGCCGAGCTGCAACGTGCCGCGGACAACATCCGTCACCGTCATCGTCGTGCCGGCGAAGGTGGCACGGCCGAAGAAGTGCTGTGGCACCGCATAGGCATAGGGACCGCGGCCGAGGAACATGCCCTCGAGCATGGTCGCACCGAAGCGGCCGCCCTCGTCGGTCAGATCGGTGTGCCAGCCCATCAGCACGCCGGAATAGTCCGGTGTGCCGCCCATCTCGATCAGCGCCTTGTACTGCGCCCACATGCCGGTGGCGTAGTTGTTGGGATAGAAATCCTCGAGCAGGTCGACGGGGCCGGTGCCGCCCTGGGCGGCGACCACAAGCTCGAAGGGCGCGTCCACCCATTTGTTAAGCTCGTTGGCGAGCGCCTTGTACTGGTCGGCACCGAGGCGCTGGCCGAGCGGCTCGACCGTGACATAGGGTGCCAGGTTGAAGCTGTAGTAGGAGGTGCCGTTGACGACGAGGTTGGCGGGCAGGCCGGTATATTGCACCTTCTGCGCGACCGCGCTGATGCCGTTGGCAATCTGCGACTGGCCAAGGATCGCCCATTTATAGCCGGCGGCCCAAAGCCCAGCCTCGAGGAAGCTGGTGCTCGTCTCGCCCTGCTTCGTGCGCAGGCGCACCTCGGCGAGCGTCCAGTCGGTATGCTTGGGGGCGGTGATCCAACCCGCCCAGCTCGTATTGTCGAGCGGCATCAGCACCGGCACAGCGCTGGCGCCGGTTAGGCCGGGGCAGTTGGAGAAATCGAGGTTGATCGCCGAATAGCCCGAGCCCGGCGCATCGACATAGATCGCGGACACCGCGCCATTGTTGACGACGAAGCGGCCCGCGGCGCCGGTGCCGTTGCCGGTGATGATCAGGTTGTAGGTGCCGGTGGCGCCGCCGGTGCCGCCGACGCGCGAGGAATAGCCCTGCCAGGATCCGCTGACCTCGACCGAGGTGACCGGCGTCCAGTCCTTCACGATCGTGCCGTTGCGATCGATCAGGCGGACATCGACGAAGCTCGCCTCGGTCGGCCAGCACCGCCCCGAGATCGGCCGGCGATAGACGCGCTGGCCGGGGCGCAGGCCGTAGATGTAGCGGGCGCGCGGCGCCGGATTGATCGTGGCGGTGCCGCTGCCCTTGCTGAAGAGATCGCCGCCGGGGCTGTAATGACCATGCGGCACGCAGGGCTGCGAGGTGTCGGCGGTGCACAGCGGATCCTTCGCGAAGGACGCGGCCGAGGTGGTGAGCTTGCGCAGCCATTTGATCGCGGCCACGCTGATGACGGTGGTCGGGTGCGCGCCGGTCTCGATCGCCTGCAGATCGGCGTTGGTGACCGCCTCCTCGGCATAGAAGGTCAGGCCATGGCTCATCATGGAATAGCTCATGGTGAGCGGCTGGGCGACATTGGCGGCGGTGGCGTCGTTGACGATCAGCGCGCCGATGCCGAACATGCTGGGCGTGGTGCCGCTGGTCGCATGCTGGGTGATCGAGGCGTCGGCGTTGGTGACGCTCAACTCAGACGAGAAAGCGGCATTGTCGGTGCCGGTGCCGACGAGGATCTCGCCGGTGACCAGGTTGCGGACATCCAGCCGCCACACGCCCGCGACCTTGTGGAGCGCGACGCCGATGCGGCGCCAGGTGATCGGCACCTGCCGGCTCCAGACGTCGACAACCTTGCCGCTGCCGCCGTTCAGATACCAGCGGAAGCGGCGCTGCTGGCGCCGAAGCGCCTCGTTGGAGCCGGAGGTTGCGGTGTAGTAGCGCAGGCTCCAGCCGAGGCCGGTGGTGGCGCAGCCCTCAAGATACATCTCGACCGGCGGATAGAGGCGATCGTCCTTTTCAAGCGCGCGATACATGCAGCCATCGCCGATGAAGCGGATGATCGGCGTCGAGCGGTTTCCGAAGCTCTGGGTCAGGAAGCCGCGCGCGCCGACGTCGGTGACGTTGATGTCGCCTTCCTGCTGCGGGAATTGCGACGCGTTGTCATAGGGCCAACGGATGCTGCCGCCGGTGACGCGGGTGGCGGAGAGCACCTGCTGCGCGGCGGCGGCCGCGGCTTCCGCCCACGCCTGGCTGGCGCTGACCTTGCCGTCGAGCGTGACATTGGCCGCGGCGATCGCGCCGTCGAGGACGCCGACCGAGGCACCGAGCAGCAGCGCCCAGGGCGCCTTTTTCAGCAGGCCGTCCTGCAGGATGGTGAGCAGGTCGCCGGCGCCGATCGCCTCGGCGGAAAGCAGTTCGGAAATTTTCGCCATGGTGTCAGCCCTTCGGCCAGTGGTGGTCTGCCGCGATCTCCAGCGCAGAGATCTGGCGCGCGCTCATGACGGCGATCGCCGCCTCGAGGCGGTTGGAAGCGGCGCGGATCGCGTCGATCTGCAGCCGGCGGACGAGCGCCTCCTGGACGTCGACCGCGTCGCTATCGCCACCGGTCAGGACGGTGACGGCCATCAACGCATTGTCGTTGCTCTGGCGCTCGAGCGAGGCGACGGCGAGGATCCGCTTGCTGGCCTCGGTCGCAATCGCGCGGCTGGCCGCGGTGCGGCGCTCCTCGAGCGTCGGCGCCCTGGGCGCGATCGCATAGGGGCGACCGTCGCGCGCAGCCGCGATCGTGCGGCCGCCGGCCTGCAGCTCGAGCAGCTGGGCATGGCGGCGCGCGCTGACCGTCACCGCATCGCCGGGGAGGCTGGCCGGCGGATGCAAGGCGGCGTCGTAAAAGAGGCCAGTGGAGGGGCTGAAGCGGATCGTCATCGTCACATCCCCAGCGCGATGAAGTAGCAGGAATCGGGCGAGTTGTTGGCGCTCTGCACCTGGAACTGCCCGTTGTTGGGCGGCGGCATGACCGGCGCTGGCCAATTGTCCTGCGCGTTGGTGTTGTTGTCGCTGGTGCCGTTCGCCACCACGGCGAAGAAGGCGTTGGGAAAGGTGATCGGCAGGTTGACGGTGGTGCGGCCGTTCGCCTGGGCGGTGAAGCGCCCCCACTGGATGATAAGCCCGCCGCCGCCGGGGATCCGGTGATAGCCGTTCTGCGACATCTGGCGCGAAAAGGAGGCGAGGCTGACAGGGGTCACCGCACGATCATCACCCCAACCATTCTCGGTATCCCAGCCGCTCGCCTTGTTGACATTGATGGCGCGATGGTTGGTCAGGTCGCCGCCGCCGGTCGCGAGGCCGCTGCCGGTGATCGTGATGTGCCGATAGGCGCGCGCGACGATCTCGTTGAGCACCG
Organism: Sphingomonas zeicaulis; assembly: GCF_050433225.1. Classification (NCBI taxonomy): domain Bacteria; kingdom Pseudomonadati; phylum Pseudomonadota; class Alphaproteobacteria; order Sphingomonadales; family Sphingomonadaceae; genus Sphingomonas; species Sphingomonas zeicaulis. Next base: position 31,080 of record NZ_JBNPXQ010000004.1, read on the forward strand.
ACGACAGCGCGGCCGGCGTCACCGCGCGATCGTCGAACTGGCCGGCAAGCGCCTCGGCCGCGCTCGCCTTCAGCACCTGCAGCTGGCGATCGGCCGCGAGGTTGCCGCCGCCGGTGACCAGGCCGCCGCCGGTAATGTTGCGCGTCGTCGGTACCGCGCCGAGATCCGCGGGCGTGAGGGTGACGGCGCCCGTCTTGTTGTTGACGGAGAGCACCGGCGCGCCTGGCGACAGGAACTCCACCCAATTCGCCAGCGTCGTCGCCGGCAGCGCGGTCAGGATGTAGGTTTTCGAGATGTCCGTCCGAATCGCGAAGTCGGCGACCGAGGCGGCCAGGCCGAGCATCGCCGCCTGGTCGGCGACGACGAAGACATCGATCGCATCGAAGGCGGGGAGCTGCGACGGCGACACCTTGCCGTCACCGCCGAGCGTGGCAACGCCATTGGCCACCGCGCGCTGGGCGAGGGGGATGAACTGGGCGAGCAGGGGCGCGAGCTGTGCCGGCGTGATGATGGACTCGTCATCGGTACCGGCGGCCGCCTCGGCGGGTGTCGCCAGGCGCGCGACGCCGGCGCGAATCCGCGTCGCCGGCGGGTTGAGGAAATTGGCATTGCCGAACTGGATCAGCTCGGCCTGCCCGGGAAGCAGCTTGATATCGGTGGCGAGCAGGAAGGTGGCGACCGCGGCCTTTTCGAAGATCGGCTCCGCCTGGGCGTAGGTCGCGAACAGCGTGCCATCGGCCAGGTAGAGGCCGAAGCCGCGCACGGTGTAGGTTCCGGCGCTGCCGTCGCGGGTGACGATGTGCACCGTCGAATCGTCGACCGCTTCGCCCGACACCGAATCGAGCCGGCCGAACTCGCCGGGCAGCTCGGTCAGCGTCGGCGACGCGATGAACGCCTCGGCGGTGAGGCCGACCTCGGCGATGGTGATGGCGGCGGTACCGCCATTCTCGGCGTCGACGATCGCCGACAAGCCGTCCTGGGTGAGGGTGAGGGTCAGCGGCATCAGGTGTCGTTCTCGATGAAGGAGCCATCGTCGAGCTGCAGGGGCTCGCCGGTCTCGGTCTGCAGGAGATCTTCCCAGGGGACGGCCGGGTCACCGGTGAAGAGGTTGGCGCGGATCCGCGTCTCGCCGGCGACGCGGCCGGCGCCGACCAGGAACATGCTGGCCTCGGCGCGCAGCTCCTGGACGAACTCCATGTGCGAGCGCAGCGGCTTGATGCGGTTGATGTCGCGCACGATCGCCGAGGCGAAGGCCGCGGTCGCGCGATCGCCGCCGGCGGCATCGAGCGGCAAGGTGACGTTGAAGCTGTGGATCGGCGCCGGCGGCGACTGCTCGAACCATTCGGTGAGGGTCAGCAGCGCGTCGAAACTCTCGAGCACCTGGTCAATCGAGCGCGGCGTGCCCTTGTGGCGCTGCATCTCGATCGAGCGCGCGACTTCGTGCCGTTTCTCGGCCGTCGTCCAGTCGGGCGACCAGCGATCGATGGAAAGCGCCCAGGCAAGCCAGGGCAGCAGCTCGGGCGGGCAGGTGGCGGGGTTCCACAGCGTCTGCAGCGGGATCGGCACGTCGCCGGCGCGCGCGATCGCGGCGTCGACGGCGCGCTCGTAGCGCGTGGCATTGGGTGGCAGGAGATCAGGCAAGGATCGCCACCGTGAGCGCGATGTTGGTGCACCAGGCCGCCTGCGTTTCGTCGGCGACGACGTCGGCCGCCGGCTGCAGGATCTCGACGCGCTGGACGCCCTCGACATGGAGCGCCGCGTAGATGCCGCTCAGCGTCGGCGGGCGGCCGAGGAAATGGCAGAAGTCGACATAGGCCTGCAGCTTCACCGCCGCGGCGTCCTGGACGATCGTTGGATCGGGCCCGGCGAAAATGTGGATCGTCGCGTCGATCTCGTAATCGACGATCGTCGCCGACTGGACCTTCACATAGTCGGTCAGCGGGCGGACGGGGCGGCCGTTGACGACGGCTTCGACGGTTTCGAGCAGCTCGGGCGCCGCCGTGCCGTCCTCGTCGCGCGAAAGGACGGTGATGATGACCTCGCCAGGCCAGGTCGCGGCCGACATCGCCGCATCGATCGCGGCGATCTGCTCAGGCGTTCCGCCGGCGCCGGCGAGCGCATCGATCGCGATCGCCTTGATATCGTCGGGCTTGGGGCTGGTGGCGGTGGCGTCCAGGACGTCGCCGGATGCCGACTTGGCGTGGAAGACATAGGCCAGCTCGGGGCCGGCGACGCTGAAGCTTTCCGGCGCCAGCACAACCCGGGCGCGCAGCGCATCGTCCGATTCCATCACCGCCGCGGCGCCCGTTAGCGGATCCGCTTCCTCGAGGACCAGGCGCGTGACGCCAACCAGGACGGCGAGCTGATCGAGATCCGCGCCGCGCGCGAAGGCAAGCATCAGGCCGCGCGCGCGATCGTTGAAATTCTGGCGGACCAGCAGCTCGCGATAGGCGGCCACCTGCAGCAGCTTGTAGACTGGGTCCGATTCGACGTTGGCGGAAAAGGTGATGTCGCGCGCGCCGAGCTCCGCGATCATCGCGGACAGGATCTCCTCATAGCTCAGCTGCTCCACCACCGTGGGCGGTGGCAGGCGAGAGAGATCTACCGCGGTCGAACTGGTGGACATGGGGCGGCATGTCGCCGCGTGATGCAGGAGCTAGCTATGACGCGCTGTTGTGTCGGCGCACGATACAACAGCCGCCGGCCGCGCAGGCGTTAAGTGCGTGCGCACGTTCCATACGACAGCAGCGATCGGGTGCCGACTAAAGGCCCGCTGCTGGATGCGACATCGAAGTTAGATCGTCCTTCCGAGGAGTGTGTTAGAAGGCGCGGATGACAGGGGATGAGTTTGTTGCGCGGGAACGTCCCGAGCCCGAGTATCATGGTCGGTGGGGGCTGATCTCACTCAAGGATGGGACTTGGGTGCCGATAATATATCGCAACGAGCGGGACGCGTTGCGCGCTGCGGCAATAATGAACGGGCGTGCCGCCCCCGATTTCCCGTCCTAAGCCGCCGGGGATTTCATTCATCGTCTCGTTTGGTCGCGGCAGCGCGCAATTCGGTTGCACCCGTAGTCATGCCGGCGCGGGAATTGGGGTGGCAGAATTACCAGGCCGCTGACCGTATTACCCTTTTGTCATTTGACATGAATGTGAGCAGCGTTACGGGTCGGGGCTCATCGGAGATGGGGGTCGCCGAGTGTCGCTCAGATGCAAGCTTTTCGGCCACAAGGCCGACCGTGGCGGTGCGCGCCATGACAATCAGGATTATTGGACCAGGTGCGTCCGATGCAATGCCCGGCTGATCCGGGATATCGACGACTGGCGAGAGCCCACCAACCGCGAGGTACTCGATCACGAGTTCAACATCGCGTCGCAAAGGGCCGACCGCGGGCAGCGTGACGCTGAAACAACCTGACGTTGCCCGGCGGGCATCTGTCACCCGCCGGGCACCGCTTGCTGCCCCACGCAGCATAATGATGTTGCGACTGTAACTACCGTTTCACCATTCCGGATTTCTTGTGGAGTTTGTTCGATGGCTTCCGGTGTCAATCCGCAAGTGTTGGACCCGCTTGATCCGCTTCCCGATGGGCCGCTATCTCATCGGGAGCTGCTGTTGTTGGCGAGCGCGGTGGTGCAGCGGCGCGACTGCAACCAGTTTATCGAGCAGCGAGTGCGTTTCCTTGTCGTGACCGGCGATCCTGCAGGGGTAATGGCCTGGAAAGCGATCGCCGCCAAAGTGGTTGAGATCCGGAACGCGCCCGCGGCGTGACCTCTTGCGGGCACTTCGCGCCGTGCCGCTGGCGGCGCTAGGCTGTTTCGAGCTGATCCAGGATGAGCTTCATTACCGCATCGATATCCTCCTGCGGCAGGCCGAGCACCCGGCGTTCCGGGTAGGTTACCTCGGGCGCACCGGCTTCAGGCGAGACGCGGCCGCGCAGGCCGTAATGATGCACGGCCATGATCCGGCCGGCCGATCCGAGGAAGCCAATCTCGACCTGGTCGGCGCCGACCTTCACCTTCAGGTGCTTGGTGCCGGCGGCGCGCAGGAACATCTTGCGCCGGCGCGACGCGGCCTTGCGGACGCCCTTGCCCTGCAGCTGGCGCAGCTTCCGCGGCTCGAAAGGCTTGCCGTCCGGATCGACCTGGTCGCGGATCCGCTGGGCGTTGCGCTTGCGCAGCTCGGTGCCGACGCGGCGGGCGAGCTGGCGGCGCTGAGCGGGGGCGAGCTGCTCGGTGAGGTTGGCGATCAGCTCCTCGAGCTTGGCGAGATCCTCGGCCATGGTCAGGCCGACGGCGGATCGAGCGGCACCGGCGGCAGCACCTGCTCATCCTGGACGAAGATCTGCGATAGCGGGACCGGGGGCTCGACGCCGAGGAAGCCGGGATCCTGGACGGGTGGCTCGGCCGACACGACCAGGTCGTAGCCGCCGGCCTGCCGCGGCGTGCAGCGGATCGCCTCGGTCAACTCCAGCTCGAGGAGGATATCGACGCAATCGGCGTCCAGGACGTCGACGCGAAACTTCACCGCCTCATTGCCGGTATCGTGGTTCTGCAGCAGCTCGGGCTGCTCGACGCGCAGCCAATTGACGATCGCCAGCATCAGCCGGTTGGGATCGTCGGCGAAGTCGAGCAGCAGGACGCTCAGTTGATAGCGATATTCCCAGCTTGGCAGCACCGCGAAGCGCGCCGCGATCGAGCCATTGTCGATCCACACGCGCAGCTTGTCGGGATCCCGCCCGAGTTTGGGAAAGGCCGCGGCGATCGCCGCGCGCAGCAGGGCAGGCTTGCGCATCAGTTCGCCGGCGAGCAGCTGCCCGGGGCGTGCCAGTCAGCCAGGCGATCGAGGCGCGCGGCATTGGCGGCGAAGGCGGTGGCGAAGCGGATCATCGCGGCGCGGATCGGCGCCGGCACGACCGCCCAGGCCGCCTCGTCGGCGGGAAAGCCTTCGGGGCGTTCGGCGCAGGCGAGCAGCTCCGCCGGCGGCCGATTTTCGACCTTCACCGCGACGACGGGCGCGGGGCCGGCATCAAGGGTTGTTGCGGCGCAGCCCGGCAAGATCATTGAGAGCGTCAAACCAATCAGCCCCAACGCGATCATCCGCGGAAATCTGTGCATCGGCCTTCTCCATTCGTTCGGTGGCAGCGCGCGCGGCCGCGGCGTCTCGGCGCGCGGCGGCGGCATCGGTGGCGAGCTTGGCGTCACGCGACTGCATCGCCTCGGCGAGGGTGGCCGCGGTGGCGGCGTCGCTGTCGCGTCGGAAGGCGGCGAGCGCGCCGATCGCGCGGTTGCATTCCGCCCCCGGGGCAACCTTCACCGTCACCGGCTCGCCGTTGCGGACGCCGGCGGCGAGGACGTCGTCATAGCCCTTGCCGGCGCTGGCGCAGGCAACATCGATCCAGCGGCGATAAGCATCGCGCTCGCCGGCGACGTGCTGCCAGGCGACGTACATGGCGCCGCCGATCGAGGCGAGCAGCAGCAAGGTGATCAGCCCGCGATGGACGCCGAGCCAGCGGGCGACGGTGGAGATGACGGTCATGGACGTGCCTCGCGCGCGGGAGCCGGCTCAGGCTTCGTTGGTGGACACCACGCCCTTGGGCATGGTCGGCAAGGGCTGGTTGAGCTGCGGCACGCCGGCGGGCCAGCGGATCGCAAACGCATCGGACTTCGCGATATCCATGATGTTCACCGCGTTCGACTGATTGCCGCCGAGCGCCTTGTAGAAGCGCTTGCATGGCGTCTCGCCGACGATGAAGAACACATGGTTGCCGCCCTTGCGCTTCTTCACGCCGATCGCGCCCACCTGCGCCTTGCATTCGACGCCATAGTCCGCCCAGGCCGCGGCCGAGGCGAAGCGGCCGCCCTTGGGATAGGGCAGGCCGGCGGCGTCCATGCAGTGCGCCACGAAGAAGCCGCACCACGGCGTCTCATCGTTATTGTACCAGCCGGCGCCGAGACGGGCCCAGCCCTTGGCGATCCAGCTGTTATGCTTCGGCCCGGGGATCTCGCGCTGCCCGACCAGCGAAAGCGCGACGACGATCCATGCTGATTGGGTGGCGAGGGTGGCCTTGCTGGTCATTCGGGATCTCCCTTGCGGCGAAACCAGCGGTCGCGGAGATCCGCCGGCAGGTTGCCCACGACGCCGGATGCGCCCTGGATGAATTTGGGGGTGGCCTCGAAAGCGATCATGCCGAGGACGAAGCCCACGGCCTGGATGACGAACGGATCGAAGCGGAACAGCGCGGCGAGCGCGGCCGTCACATAGTGGCTGACGCAGATGCCGATGCCCCACTGCATGAGGCGCTGGCTCCACGACAGGCCGGTTTTCCACGCCTGGGCGACCGCGGCGCCGAACGCCGCCGGCGCCAGCGCCTGCAGGAAGGATCCGACGGCCGTGGCCGCGTCGCGCGCGAGATGGTCAAGGTCCATGTCAGTCCCAGAGCTGGATGAGCGCCGTTTCGGGCGCCGGGTTGTCGATTGCCGGGATCGCGACCAGGTGCCCTTCGGGCAGGGCCTGGGCGAGCGGCGCGAGATCTCGGTTTGCCTCGAGCACGCGCTCGACCGCGTCGGCGCCCATGCCGATCGCGCGCCAGACCAGCGCGTCGAGCGATTCGCCGGCGAAGGCGGCAACGGTGGTGGCAGGCGTGGCGGCCGCCATCAGATCAGCTCGACGGACGTGCGGCCGACCGAGAGGATGTCGCGGATCGCATGGGTGGCGTTGCGGCGGTGTTCGTCGGCGGGGACGGCGCGCTCTTCATTGCGCTCACGGCCCTCGTTGGTGGCGGAGATGTCGCCATGCGTTTCGGCCAGGTCGGCCGCGGCATAGGCGCAGACGGCGCGGCGGTAGAGCAGCTCAAGCGCGCTTTCGCCGTCGATGGTTTCGTCGTCAACGTCGACCAGGCCGGCGACGCCGGCGGCGATCCAGCGGCGCTTCCACGCGGCCAGCTCGCGGCGCACCGAGATCATCGCCCCGCGCACGCTGTCGCGCAGGCGCTGGTCGGTAACGGTGGTGGGGATCCGCACCGCGTCGCGGACAACGGTCAGGGTGATTCCGGGATACCAGTCATCGCCGGCGACCAGGTCGAACGGCGGTTGCTCGGGCGCTTGCGGATCCGCCTCGGTGGGCGGCGGGGAGGCGACGAAGCCGGTCACGCGATGTCACTCCCTTGGTTGGTTCGCCCCGCGGCTAGCGGGGGGTGGAGAGCGAGCCGGGAAAGCCGCCGTTGGCGTGAGGCTTCCCGCTCGTTCTGCCCCCCGAGCGCCGCGGGGCGAGCTTGGACAGCCGGCGAACCGGCTGAATTCAGCAGAGGCCCGCGCGACGGGTCTCGAAGATCGAGCGCGGCGTCACCTGGCGCCACAGCACGCGATCGGCGGCAGGGGCGATGACGAACAGCGCGAGGGCAGCGAAGGCGACCACGCCGAGCGCGGCCTCCTGGGTGGCGATCGCCACGGAAACCGCTGCGGCGGCAAGGCATGCGAATGCGAAGATGAGGTGACGTCGGATCATTGAGCTTCTCCCTGTTGTTCAGCGGCCTGGGCGGTGGTGAGCTTGCGCAGCTCGCGCTCGAGGCGATCGATGTCCTTCTTCACGCCGGCGGTGCTGCTCAGCCCGTAGCCGCGGCGCAGATATTCCAGCGCGCGCTCCACGCCGGCGCGGCGGCCGCCGGCGGGCAGCTGCTCCTCGGGCCGGCCTTCGACGATGCGAACGATCTGCAGGCCGATCGCCTTGAACAGCTTCGCCTTCACCTGGTCGGGCATGTCATGCTCGGCCGCGATCCATTCGATCCGCTGCAGCGCTTCGATGTCTGCGTCCTGGTGGGCGCCGAGCTTCTTGAGGGCGGCATCGGCAATTTCCTCGACGATAAGCGTCGCGGCGGTGCGGTTGAATCGCTCGGGCAGCTTCAGGTCGTGGCGCAGGACATAGTCGGCCAGCGGCATCGCCCGCGCGAAGGCGCCGATATCGATCAACCAGATCATCACCTGGACGAGGATGTCATCATGGCCGCCGGTGTCGGCCTGCAGCACGCCGGCGATCCACGGTTCGTACTTCTCGACCAGCTCCGGCTTCAGCTCGATCTTGCGCTCGACCGACTGGATGTCGCGCAGGCGGCGGACATCGAGGCCCAGTGCCGCGCGAAGCAGCTCATACTCGGTGGCCTCGGCGCCGGCGGGCACCTCGACCCCCGCCGCCGCCGCGACCGCGTGAGCGGCCGAGACGACGACGGCGGACTTCCTCCGAAATGCGCGCTTCGCGGGCGACATCAGGCGTCTTCTTCGATCAGGACGATGTCCTCGATCAGGCAGGCCAGGTCGTAATCCTCGACGACATAGCCTTCGTTCGAAGACTGGAAGTCCTCGACCCGATCGGCGTCGGGCGCCTCGCGGATGTGGCGGCGGCGCTTGCCGTCCTGGTAGTAGATCGAGAGGTTGCGCAGCGGCGTGATCAGGATCGCGCCATCCGGGAAATAGGCCGGCTGCGCGCCCTGCAGGCCGCCAATGCGGCGTGACGACATCAGGATGTCCAGCGCCACCTTCTCGGTCGGCTTCTCGTCCTGGTTGACGAGCTGGAAATATTTGTCGTGGATCAGGTCAGCGGCGCAGAGCGCAACCAGGTCGTTGCGGTTGCGCGCCCAGGTCGGCAGCAACTCGTGCTTTGCGTCCATCACCAGCGCATCGAGATTGCGATAGTCGCCACCGGGACCGACGCGGATCTGCGTGCCGTTCGCGCCGTCCGTGCCGTCCATGACGCGCGCAGCGCTATCAACGCGGATATGCTCGAGCCAGCCGATGTTGACGTCCTGCAGCAGCGGGTTGGCGACCGGATCGGTGGTGGCCGCGGCCGACGTGCCGTTGAAGCCGATCATGATGCGATCAAGCGCGCAGCGCTCCATGATCGCGGCCTGGATGCGCGTCTGGAAATCCGGGAACTTCGCCCAGGCGTCGAGCTTGGCATAGCGCAGGTGGGTGTCGAAGTTGGTCTGCTTCAACTCATAGCCGCGGTTGACCAGGCCGGTCGGATCGCGCGTGGTGCGACGTCCTGCACCGCTGGTGTCGGTACGGCGGGCGACGGTGCCGCCGACCTCGATGCCAACCGTCTCGCCCTTCAGCTCGGGCACGCCGATCAGGTTGATCTGGCCGAGGAAGGCGCTCGATTCCTGCACCTTGGTTTCCAGCACCTGCTGGACGGAAGGATCGACGGCGAAGGTCTTCTCGACGTCGCGCGTGCCGTTCAGCTCGGCAATGCGCTGGGTGTAAAGCTCCCAGGCTTCGCGGGTGTTTCTCAGCATGGTCGGGTGGGCTCCTGGGTGAGGGGGCGGTTGCGAGGATCAGAAGTCGGCGAGTGCGTAGCTGGTGCCGCCGGCGGCGGGCTTGCGCGTCTGCGAGCCGCCACGTTCCGGAGTGTCGTCGATCGACGACTCGAGCGCCGTCAGCTTGGTGGAAAGCCCGTCGAACTTGCCGGCGATCTCGATGCTGAAGGCGTTGAAGCCCTCAACCACCTTTTCCATGGCCTGGCCGAGCGCGGCGAAGCGCGCGTCGTTGTCGTTGGCCGGCACCTGCGGAGCGACCGGCACCGGCGGCGTGACCACCTCCGGCGCCTTTCCGCCGGTGAACTGCTTGAAGAACTCGGTCGCGGCCGCGAACAGGCCTGCGCTCTCCGAAGGCGTGACCGCAGGCGCATCCTCGAACACCAGCTCGATCTCCTCGGCGACCGAGAAGTGATTGCCGGGGTTCTGCTTGCGCGCGGCGAGCGGGGACTTGTCGCCCTGGCTGGCAGCGAATTCCAGCATCTCGGTGCCGAGCGAGGCGGGGCTGTCGGTGATCGCGAGGCCGACCAGGCCGGCCTTGCCGGTGCCGGCGAAGTCGGGCTGGATCTCGATCGACGTGTAGAGCTTCTGTTTCTTGCCGTTGAGCTGGACGAGCGCATCGGTCGGCTCGATCTGCGCGAACAGCGCCAGCTTCTTTTCCTTCTTGCCGGCCAGCTCCAGCTCGATCTCCTCGGCCTTCACGGCCAGGACGTCGCCATAGGCGTTGAACGGCGGATCCGCGCTGAAGCCGCGGATATGCTCCATGTTTACGCGGGCGGCATAGGTGGCGCGGTTGTAGGTCGCGGCCATGTCGGAGATCCAGCTGCGCTCGATCTTGCGGCCATCGACGGTCGCACCTTCAACGGCGACGCGGAAGAACTTGGACTGCTTTGCCATGGTCGGGCGGGCTCCGGTTGCTTCTGTGGCGCGCGGGCGCCGATCGCCGGGCAGAAGGGACCGAGAGGGGGCAAAGTCGCAACGCGGGCTTGTTGTGTCGGCGGCGGATACAACAGCGACGGGGGATGGCTGTTAGCGGCGCGGTTTCAGCTCGATGATGTCTGCGCTCTCGGGAGGCCACTCGGAAGGCGGGGGCGGTGGCTCGCCCTTCGACCATTCGGCCAAGTCCCTTTGGACCCATTCGCTGACAGCACGAACGTGGGCCGCGTCAGCGAAGATGGCCAGCTCAGACAGCACCGCCTCGGCGCCTTCAATAAAGGCCTGTCGTTCATGTTCAGACCAAGACGGCATTGATGAAAGCTATTCGGGTACGCGAAGCGCTCCCATCACATAGGTGGGATTTTTTGCGAAACTCAGCACGATAGGAGACAACAGCGGCTTGTTGTGTGCCAGCTTGATACAACAGCGGAATCCGCCGCACAGGGCGAAGCAGACTAGCGTCAGCTCCTATGCTCCGGAGCCCCGACGACAATGTGACCTTCTTCGACGCGCGCCGCGAGGCGCGCAGTCTCTATTGGCGCGGCTGGGCGATCACGCAGATCGCGGAGGAGCTGAAGCTCAAGCGCGCCACCGTCGAATCCTGGAAGCAGCGCGACAAATGGGACCAGGCGCCATCGGTGCGCCGGTGCGAGGATATCGTTGAGGTTCGCTACCAGATGCTGGTGGCGAAAGAGAAGAAGACGCCGCACGACTTCAAGGAGATCGACCTCCTCGGCCGCCAGCTCGAGCGGCTGCACCGGTGCCAGAAATATCGCGAGACCGGCAACGAGGCCGACCTCAACCCCAATATCGAGGCGCGCAATTCGGGGCCGAAGAAGAAGCCACGCAAGAACCACCTGACGCCAGAACAGATCGACGCGCTGCGCGAAGATTTCGAGGCCGGCATGTTCGGCTATCAGCGCACCTGGTGGGGGGCGCGCGACGAGCGGACGCGCTTCATCCTCAAGAGCCGGCAGATCGGCGCGACCTATTATTTCGCCCGCGAAGCCCTGCTCGACGCGCTCGAGACCGGGCGCAACCAGATCTTCCTCTCGGCGTCGCGCAACCAGGCGAACCTGTTCCGCGGCTATATCGTCGAGTGGGTCTACAAGATCACCGGCGTGCAGCTGACCGGCGAGAGCCTGGTGCTCGACCGCGGGGAGGGCGAGGAACAGCCGACGATCTATTTCCTCGGCACCAACTATCGCACCGCCCAGGGCTATCACGGCAATTTCTATTTCGACGAGTGCTTCTGGGTCCACGGCTTCAGGAAGATCGACAGCGTCGCCAGCGCCGTCGCCAGCCAGAAGCGGTACCGCGAAACCTATTTCTCGACACCGTCGACCGTGGCGCACGAGGCGCACAAGAAATGGTCGGGCGAGGAATTCAACGAAGGCCGGCCGAAGGCGGACTGGACGAAGATCGAGACCTATCACGCCGCGCTGAAGGATGGTCGGCGGGGCGGGGACGGGATCTGGCGGCAGATCGTCACGATCGAGGATGCGCTGGCGAGCGGATGCGACCTGTTTGACCTTGAGCAGCTGCGCCGGCGCAACGCGCCCGCCGTGTTCGACAATCTCTACATGTGCAATTTCGTCGACGACGCCACGTCGATGTTTCCCTTCTCGATCATGCGCCCCTGCGCGGTCGACGCCTTCGACAAATGGCGGGATTATGACGGGTTCGCACTGCGGCCGTTCGGCGAGCGCGAGGTGTGGATCGGTTATGATCCGGACGAGAGCGCCGCCGGCGACAGCGCGGCGCTGGCGATCCTCGCGCCGCCGGCGAAAGCGGGCGATCCGTTCCGGGTGCTCGAGAAGATCCGGATCAAGGGGCTCGGCTTCGACGGCCAGGCCGCGCTGATCCTGAAACAGCTCGAGCGCTACAACGTCACCTTCATCGGCATCGACACCACCGGCGTCGGCAAGGCGGTGTGGGATATCGTGGTGAAGCGGTTCCCGACCGCGAAGCGCATCGACTACAACGTCCACGTCAAGACGCGCATGGTGCTGAAGGCCAAGCAGGTCATCATGGCGCGGCGCTTCCAGTTCGACGCCGGCGACAAGGATATCCTTGCCAGCTTCATGAGCATCCGCGCCGAGCTGACGCCCAGCCAGCGCCAGCTGACCTATACCGCCAGCCGTGCCGGCGACACCGGCCATGCCGACGTGGCCTGGGCGATCATGCACGCGATCGACAACGAGCCGCTCGAGGGCGGCGATCCTTCCGACAACCGCGCCACCGTGGAGATGTATTGATGTCCGTCCGCCTCATGTCGGCCGCGCCAGAGGCGCCGAGCAGTGCGATCCAGGCCTTCGCCTTCGGTGACGCGGAGCCGGTGATCAACCGGCGGGAAATGCTCTACCACATCGAGTGCCACCACAACGGGCGCTGGTATGAGCCGCCGATCGCGCCGGTGAACCTCGCCAGAGCCTATCGGGTGTCGCCGCATCATTCGAGCGCGATCATCTACAAACGCAACCAGCTGCTGCGCCACTTCCGGCCCAGCCGGTGGCTCGATCGTCGCAATTTCGGCGAATGGGTGCTGAACTTCCTCACCATGGGCAACGGCTATCTCGAGCGCCGCGACAACCTGGCGCAGCGGCCGTTGAACCTGGTCAACGCGCCGGCGCTGTACGTGCGCCGCGGCATCGAGGCGGGGCGCTACTGGTGGGTGCCTGGCTATAAGCAGGAGCAGGAATTCAAGCCCGACCGCGTGTTCCACCTGTGGGAGCCGGATCTCGCCCAGGAGATCTATGGCCTGCCGGAATATCTGGCCTGCCTGCAGAGCGCCTTCCTCAACGAGAATGCCACGCTGTTCCGGCGCCGCTATTATCTCAACGGCAGCCATGCCGGTTTTGTGTTCTACCTCAACGAACCGACGATGAATAACGAGGATGCGGACGCGATCCGGCAGGCGCTGAAGGACAGCAAGGGGCCGGGCAATTTCCGCAACCTCTTCATCCATGCGCCCAACGGGAAGGCCGAGGGCGTGAAGATCATCCCGATCGCCGAGGTGGCGGCCAAGGACGAATTCCTCGGCATCAAGAATGTGACGCGCGATGACATCCTCGCCGCCCACCGCGTGCCGCCCCAGCTGCTCGGCGTGGTGCCGCAGAACAGCGGCGGCTTCGGCGACGTCGGCAAGGCGGCGGACGTGTTCTTCGTGAGCGAGATCGCGCCGTTGATGGCGCGTTGCCTTGAACTCAATGATTGGCTGGGCGTGGAGGCGGTGGCCTTCGATCCGTATCAGCCGATCGCCAGCCCTTCACCCGCCCGCGGATAGCGGAGCGGGGGAAGCCGGGCGGCCACCCGGCAAACCGACGAGCTGCCACTCGCCACGACCTAGCCCGGCCGCATCGGCCGCCCCGCTCCCGCAACCGGGCGGGGCTCATCGTGAGTGAGATCGAAACATGATTACGTCAACCGTTCCCGTCGCGCCGGTGGCGCCTGCTGCCGGCTATCAGGGCGGCAAGCGCAACCTCGCGCGCCGGATTTGCGCGATCATCGACGGGTTGGAGCATGACGGCTATGCCGAACCGTTCGTCGGCATGGGCGGAATTTTCTTCCGCCGGCGCCGGCGGCCGCGGGTGGAGGTGATCAACGATATCTCCGGAGACGTCGCCACCTTCTTCCGCGTGCTGCAGGAGCATTATCCCTACCTGCTCGACATGCTGCGGTTTCGGGTGGCGAGCCGGGCGGAATTCCAGCGGCTGCTCGGACAGGATCCGACGCGGCTCACTGACCTGCAGCGCGCGGCGCGGTTCCTCTACCTGCAGCGCCTCGCGTTCGGGGGGCGCATCGAGGGGCGCACCTATGGCGTCGATAACTCGTCGCCGGCGAGGTTCAATGTGACGAAGCTCGAGCCTGTGCTGGCTGACATCCATGATCGCCTCGCCGGCGTGACGATCGAGCAGCTTCCCTTCGACAGCTTCATCGCCCGGTACGATCGCGCCGGCATGCTGTTCTACCTCGATCCGCCCTATTGGGGGTGCGAGACCGATTACGGCCAGGACGTCTTTAGCCGTGACGACTTCGAACGGATGGCCGGGCAGCTGGCGGGGATCCGCGGCCGCTTCCTGCTGTCACTGAACGACGTCGCCGGCGTGCGGGAGACGTTCGAACGGTTTCACATGCGGGAGCTGGAGACGAGCTACAGCATTGCCACGGTGAACGGGGCCGGCGCGAAGCGGGTGGGCGAGTTGCTAATTTCGAACTTTGCTTTGTGAAGTTGGGAGGGGGCTGTGCGGCCCCCTTCCATCTGCAGGCGGTGTGGAGAAATCGCGCTCTGCGGATGGCGGAGCATCAATCTGCATTTGGCGGCTTTATCTCAAGGGTGGAAATGGATTCGTCCTGCGCTGGCGCGATCAGCGAATTCAGGTAGCCCGTGATCAGCAACTCGCAATGCGCGGCGATGTGGGCGTAGCCGCCGGACAGGGCAGGATCATCACAATCGGCGGTCAGTTGCCGAATGAGGGCGAGCTCGGCACTGACCTCGTCAATCACCTGCCGAATGCTGCTAATCGCTTCCTCATCCGCGACGGTTTCGTCGTGTGGGGAATCTGGCACCAATATCCTAGCTGGTCGCGCCCCAGCATGAGTGACGCCAAAAGGGGCATAAGGCCGAACCCGTGCAGCGCCAATGCCTTTGTCGGTGTGTCGCGCGGCGATCGTCCACCTGCTCCGCGCGCGGCCGGCCCAAATCCCTGGTGGCCTGCTGCACAAATTGTCCTAAAAGCGGGCATTGTCGGCGCGTATCCAGCAAGCTGCTGACGACTGAGAGACTGACTGGTGCTCCCGCTTGCAACGGGAGCATCGCGCAATGAGTACCCCATACGACGTCTCAGATCATATTTTGCGTACATGGCATGAGTGGGAGATCAACGGTCGGGACCGCACCGTGATCCTGGTGATCGAGACCGACGCCGAAATGTGCGCGGGCGAGCCGGGATTTGATCCGCTGCTGTTGGAAAGGTTGCGCAGTTCCGCAGTCGCGCGACTGAATGCAAGTGCCACCGCGATCGACCGGATTCGCATCGTGCCGGTGCGATATTGACTTGATCAGACAGGAGGGTCGGCGCGCGCCGCCTGCCGGACCTCGTAAAGTCCCAGCGTGTTCCTATATGTCAGCTATCGCGCCCCTCCTGTCAGCGTAGGCGCGGCTGAGAGATGCGTTGTGCTCCCGCTGAAAGTAGGAGACGTCCATTGATCAGCCTTCTGAAAACCAGCGACGATAGATCGGCGAAAGTGATCGAGGCGTCAGATCCGGATCTCAATCGGCTGCTGTTCGAGGAGCAGAGCGCGATAATGAGGGCGGAAGCAGCCGGCGACAGCATTTTGAGACACGCTCATGAGGACGAGGCGCGTGATGTTCGCTCCCTCATTGACGAAACGGAGTTTCCGAAACGTGCGGCGCACGACTTCGAAGCCCGGAGGCGGGTACGAGGGCGCGAGCAGGACGTTTCACATCGAAGCACATCACTGTCAGGGGATGCCCGTGCCGAGTGCACCGATGCTGACCTTGCCTTGCTCCAAGCGCACTGTTTGCGCATGGAATTGGAACTCAGCGATCTGGTCGCCAGCGGCCGGATTGGCCGGCATCATAACACCTATGAGCACAGATCCCGGATCGTGCGACAGCAGAGGCAGCGGATCAGAGCCCTTTGCGATGATGGTCCAAGCGATGACCTCAACGCGACTTAGCAGCGAGCGCTGTAAACTCCTGGCGCGGTGAGCAACAGGCGTTGCGCCTCTGGCCTACGAGTTGCTCATCAGCGGAGTGAGGATGAGGTCGCGTGCGGAGCCTTGCGCCATTTCATCCTGAGCGCCGCGCTTGCCCCCGCGCCTCGCCAGCCCGCTTTTCGTGTCGGTTTTGATGCAGATAGCCGAGGCTTCACGCAGCTGAGAGCGATAAGCCCGCATGCATTTTGATGCACGTTGATGCGCCAACGTTGCACCGCTGATGGATTGATCGTGCAGCGACCACTGCGTTGGGAAAAGCTATCGATCACGTGCTCCAGTTGCGGACATTGGCTGGCGGATGCACTGTCTCACCATGAGCGACGCACGATTTGAAAAATGGTTCAAGCGACATGCCAGCCTGACGATCTGGCTGACAGTCATCGGCGCCAGCATAATGTTTGCAGCGACACTCGTCGACGTAGCGTTCGGCTTAGGTTGGGGCTGGGATCGGGAAATTCTCTTAGGAGCACCACTTATCGTAGTTGGCGCGTTGATAATCCGGCTTTGGCACCGTGCCATGGAGCGCCTTGTGAATTGGCTCTCTGGTTAAGCCATCGGATGCCGAGGCGAGCTGACTGCCTCATAACTGCGGTTACGGATTACCAAGCGGTGCTGAAGGTTGACGTTTCGCGCTTCGGCAACCCGCATGCTCCCGCCGGGGAGCACTCGCGCCGCGTGAGCGGCGTGCCCCTGGGGCCACCATCCAAGCTTTGGATGATGTTGCGGCCTGTGAGCGAGGCTCTGTCGATCAGATCTGCGCCGGCCGTAGGCCGTCCTTTTATGTTTTAGACTTCAGGCAGGATTCTGACCGTTTAGTGAACTCGCGTTCGTGCCAAGTGATTGGCCCAGGCGGATAAGGGCCTCCGCGAGGGACGGATCAGAGATGGTCGCGCGCAGCCGCTCCGCCTCGGGTAGCCTGGCGATCATCTCTGCCAGCTCGGCCGCCTCCGATTCGCGGCGATGTGCAAAGTCGTCAGGCACGGGACCGCGGTGGACCAGCCGGGCGACCAGCTGCGCGGCCACCTTCGGCAGACCGAATCGATAGGCGTTGGAGATCTGGCGGACCTGCGGCCCGCGACCTTCATTGTCGGTCGGCTCGGTTCGTCGGATCCACTCGAGGAAGCCATGCTCCTTCAACGCGGCCAGCGCGCGTACGACAGCGGCGCGCGATCGTTTGATCCGCGTCATCAACGTCTCAATCGACGGGTCCAGGCGCCCGGTCTTGTAACAGACCAGCCGATAGAGCTCCCGCAGCACCTCAAGGCCGATGTGGCCTAACGGCCCGTTGCGCTTGCCGGCCTTCTTGCCGCTCAGGTTGAACTGCTCGGCCGCGCGCATGCGCGCGGCGATCTCGCGCGGGTTGACCGGCCGCCAGAAGCGTCCTTCGCGTTCGCCGACATTATAGCTGTTGCGCCGAACCGGTTGATGGGTTCGGCGCTGTTTCTGCAACCTGCCGGTCAGGATCTCGCCGAAGGAGCGGGCGCCGTCGCGCATGGTGGAGGCGTCGGTCACGACCGAGCCTCCTGCACAGCGGCGCGCCCTAGCGGCGCGGCCCTTCCAACAGGTCGCTCGCCGGCGGAAAGCCGTCGAGCAGCATGTCCGCCCATTCCTGGGCGAGCTCGCGCCGGCGCGGCAGATAGGCGGCGCGATTGTACAGGCCCTCGACGCCAGGCGGCACGTGCGCGAGCATCAGATCGATGACGGCGCGATCGCCGGCGTTCTGCTGCTCGATCGCCCGTTCGTTCATGATCGTGGAGAAAGTCGCGCGCCACCCATGGGGCACGTGCCTGCCGCGGACGTCGGGCAGGCGGTTGTACATGTAGCCGATGGCATTCTCGCTCATCGGTCGATGGGCATGCCGCGTGTTCGGGAAGACATAGGGGCAGCGACCGTTGAGATCGCGCGCCGCCTCGATCACCTCCAGTGCCTGTCGCGACAGCGGGACGAGGAAATCGAAAGCCGCGTCCGACTTCCGTTCGACCACCAGCTTCATCCGTTCGGCAGGGATCTGCCAGACCGGCTCCGAGGCTTTCGGATTCGGCATTTCGTGCCAGGGGGTGCTGCGGAGCACGCCCGGCCGAACGGCGGTCAGCGCCAGAAGGCGCGAAGCAAGTTTGGTCGTTGGATGTGCCGGGGCCGATTCGACGGCCTCGAGCAATGCCCTCGCCTGATCCAGGCTGCGGAGCGCCGGTTGTCGCCGCTTGATTAGCGGAGCCATCGCCCCGCGGATCGGCGCCGCGGGATCCGCCACAGCAATCCCGTTGGCGATCGCGAACGAAAAGATGGCCGAAATCCGTTGGCGAACGCGTCGCGCTGTCTCGATCGCGGGCCGCGCCTCGATAGTCCGCACGATCTTGAGCACCATTGGCGCGGTGATCGCGGTGATGGGCAACCGCCCGATCTCCGGGAAGACGTGCTGCTCGAGGCTCTCGATCACGTCGGCCGCATGCACCGGAACCCAGCGCGGCAACTGCGTGGAATGCCAGCGCCGCGCGATCAACTCGAAGGAGTTCGCCTCGGCCAGCACCGAAGCTGCCGCCCGCTGCTTCCGCACAAGGCCCGGATCCAGCCCGTCGCGAAGTTGCGCCCGCGCCTCGTCCCGCCGGCGCCGAGCCTCGGCCAGCGAAACCTCTGGATATGGTCCGAAGACCAGTCTGCGCTCCTTGAGCGCAAAACGGTACTTCATGCGCCAGGAACGATAGCCTTGCGCGGTCACGAAGAGGTATAGCCCTCCACCGTCCGAGAGCTTGTAATCCCGGTCCTGCGAGCGGGCCTTTCGGCACTGTGCATCGGTTAACATCGAATGCCCCCAAATGCCCGAAATGATGCCCCGGAAATGCCCCCTGATGGGGGGCGCTTCCGTGAGATTCCGGGCGACGTTGTGGCCCATTCGATCGCCAGAAAATGGCGGTAAAACAAGGGTTAGGGAGACCGCGTGAGACCAGAAGCGATGTGGTGCTGGCGGAGACGGAGGGATTCGAACCCTCGGTAGGAGTAATCCCCCTACGGCGGTTTAGCAAACCGCTGGTTTCAGCCACTCACCCACGTCTCCGGATGCGGCGCGAAGGGGGCCTATAGCGGGGGTGTTCGCGCTGATCAATCCGCTGTGAGCGTCTTTTGCGGATTCGCTCCGGCGCGATGCGGACTCGGCTGGTCGCGCCGTTCATTGTCAGCTAAGGTTTACGCGTGTTAACCAGTTCCGCCCGAATTGTCGGAGCCAGATTTTTGGGGGTTGCCATGCTGTCGCGCATATCGGGGATGACTGCGGTCGTGGCGGCCGCTTCGCTGCTGGTTGGCGCGGTACCGGCCGCAGCACAGATTCGCGAAGTCGATCCCGATGCCGGCATCGACGCGGACCTTGTGCCCGGCGCCCCGGCATCGCGCGCGGCGGAGCCGGATACGCGGGTGTCGCGCGCGCCGGCCAGTTCTTCCTATCCGCAAAGCAGCGCCGACGGCGCCGATATCGATGGCGATCTCGCGGACGGCAGCGCCGATAGCGCGCCGGTCGACGATAGTGGACTGCCGCCGGCGGATGGCCAGCGCGCGCCGGTCTCCACCGCGTCCACCGGGCCGCAGACCAATGCGCCGACCTACAAGAAGGACGATCTGATCGGCGCCGCCGAGGGCGTTTTCGGCAAGGGCGCCAAGGGCCTCGCCGAACTGATCGAAAAGGTGCTGAAGGATCAGGGCGAACCCAACGCCTATATCGCCGGCCGCGAGGCTTCGGGCGCGTTCGTCGTCGGACTGCGCTATGGTTCGGGCACGCTGTTCCACAAGGTCGAGGGCGAGCGCGCGGCCTATTGGACCGGCCCGTCACTGGGCTTCGACGTCGGTGGCAACGCCTCGAAGACCTTCGTGCTGGTCTACAACCTCTATGACAGCCAGGAACTCTACAAGCGCTTCCCGGCGGGTGAGGGTAATGCCTATTTCGTCGGCGGCTTCACCGCATCCTATCTGCGTTCGGGCGATACCGTGCTGATCCCGATCCGCCTCGGCGTCGGCTATCGGCTGGGGGTCAGCGCCGGTTACATGAAGTTCAGCGAAAAGCAGAAGTGGCTGCCCTTCTGAGCCGTTCCCACCGATTCGGTTATCCGTTGCATAGGCCTTAGGGGGCTTGCTTTTCCCGGCGCTTCGGCGCCAGGGCAGACGGCCATTTGGTTGCATCGGAAACATCATGGTCGCCAGCACATTCGACCTGTTCAAGATCGGCGTCGGCCCTTCCAGTTCACATACGATGGGGCCGATGACCGCCGCCGCCGACTTCGCGCGGCGGCTGGGGGAGGATCTGCCGCGCGTCGCGCGCGTCGATGCGGCGCTATTCGGGTCGCTGGCGCTGACCGGCAAGGGCCATGCCAGCGATCGCGCGGTGCTGCTCGGCCTGTCCGGCCAGACCCCCGATGGCATCGATCCCGACGCGGCGGATGCGATCGTCGCGCATGTGCGAACCACCGCCAGCCTCGACCTCAACGGCACCCACCGCATCGCGTTCGACGAGGCGCGCGACCTGCGGCTGCTTCAGCGTGAACGACTGCCCTTCCACAGCAATGCGATGACCTTTACCGCCTTCGATGCCGATGGCGGGGCGCTGCTCACTCGTACCTACTATTCGATCGGCGGCGGCGCGATCCTCGATGAGGATCAGGCGACGGCGCGCGAAGCGACGACGACTGCGTCACTCGGCACCAATCAGGGGCCGCCGCTGGCGCGCGACGACGCCAATGTTCCCTATCCTTTCTCGTCGGGTGCCGAACTGGTGGCGCATGCCCATGAATCCGGGCTGACGATCGCGCAGATGATGCGCGCCAATGAGGAAGCGGCGATGAGCGCGGAGGATGTCTCCGCCCGGCTCGCCGCGATCCGCGCGGCGATGAGCGCGTGCATCGATCGCGGCATCGCCGCGGGCGGCATCCTTCCCGGCGGCCTCAGCGTGAAACGCCGCGCCCCCGGTATCTATGCGCAGCTCATCGCCCGGCAGGAACGCGCGCTGGTCGATCCGCTCTCGGTGATCGACTGGATCAACCTGTGGGCGCTCGCGGTGAACGAGGAGAATGCGGCGGGCGGCCGCGTCGTCACTGCACCGACCAACGGCGCTGCCGGCATCGTCCCCGCGGTGCTGCGCTATTATGAGCGCTTTGCGCCGCGGCCGACGGTGGAGGGCGCCGAGGATTTTCTGCTCACCGCCGCGGCGGTGGGATCGTTGTTCAAGGAAAACGCCTCGATCTCGGGCGCCGAGGTCGGCTGTCAGGGCGAGGTCGGCGTGGCCTGCTCGATGGCCGCGGCCGGGCTTGCCGCGGCGCTGGGCGCCACCCCCGGTCAGGTCGAGAACGCAGCCGAGATCGGCATGGAGCATAATCTCGGGCTCACCTGCGATCCGGTCGGCGGGCTTGTGCAGGTGCCCTGCATCGAGCGCAACGCGGTCGGCTCGGTCAAGGCGGTGGAGGCGGCGCGGCTGGCGATGCTGGGCGACGGTACCCATCGCGTCAGCCTGGACCAGGTGATCGAAACGATGCGCCGCACCGGGCTCGACATGTCCGAACGCTACAAGGAAACCTCGCTCGGCGGACTCGCGGTCAACGTGGTCGAGTGCTGAGCCGCGCTTGCAACCGCGCCGGTCAGCGGCCATTTGCGGCGGCATGACCGAATCCCAGCCGCCGATGCGCCTTGCGCTGTTGCCCGTTTCGCGCTTGCAGCAGAACTGCACGCTTCTGTGGTGCACCAAGACGATGCGCGGCGCCTTTACCGACCCGGGCGACGAACTGCCCAAGCTGAAGGCCGCGGCGGAAAAGCTGGGGGTGACGGTGGAGAAGATCCTCCTCACCCATGGTCATATCGACCATTGTGGGCGCGCCGGCGTGCTGGCGAAGGAACTCGGTGTGCCGATCGAAGGCCCGCATGAGGATGATCGCTACTGGATTGCTCGGCTTGAGGATGATGGCCGCGCCTATGGCATCGATGGCCACAGCTTCGAACCTGATCGCTGGTTGCAGGATGGCGATACGGTCACGGTAGGCGAACTGGTGCTCGACGTGATCCACTGCCCCGGCCACACGCCTGGCCACGTCGTGTTCCACCATGCGCCGTCGAAGGCGGCGATCGTCGGCGATGTGCTGTTCCAGGGCTCCATCGGCCGCACCGATTTCCCGCTCGGCAACCATCAGGATCTGCTGGACGCGATCACGCAGAAGCTGTGGCCGCTGGGGGACGAGACCGCGTTCGTGCCGGGTCATGGCCCGACCTCGACCTTCGGTTATGAGCGACAGACCAATCCGTTCGTGGCGGATCGCGTGCTCGCCGGAAACTGATCGCAGCGGTTGCAATCCCCGCATCTTAGCGCTTCCACCCGGCCGGCTTCAGTCCTAACAGGAACGATCCATGTGGTTGATGTTCCAATTTCCGCTGTGCCCGTTTTCGCGCAAGGTCCGCCTGCTTCTCGGTGAGAAGGGGGTGGGTTACGAACTCGTGCGCGAGTCGCCATGGCAGCGCCGCGACGAGTTCGTCGACATGAACCCGGCCGGGCAGACCCCCGTGATGGCGGACGATGCCCGCAACCTCGTGCTGATCGACAGCCAGGCGATCTGCGAATATTTCGAGGAGACCGAGGAAAAGTCGCCGATGATCAGCGGCACCGCGCAGAATCGCGCGGAAATCCGCCGGCTGACCACCTGGTTCGATCAGCAATTCTATGGCGATGTCGTGGCGCCGCTGATGCATGAGAAGATGCGCAAGCGCCTCGTCGATCGCACCTCGCCCGACGCGAAGATGTTGCGTGAGGCGATGAAGAACGCGGTCAGCCATCTCGACTATACCGATTATCTGCTCGATCATCGCAACTGGCTGGCGGGCGCGACACTGAGTCTCGCGGACCTGACCGCGGCGGCGCACATCTCGGTCGCGGATTATCTCGGCGGCATCGACTGGCGCGGTCATGATCTCACCAGCCGCTGGTATGCGGGGCTTAAATCCCGGCCCAGCTTCCGCCCCCTGCTGGGCGAACGGATGGAAGTGATCGTGCCGCCTGCGCACTACGACAAGGTCGACTTCCTCTAATCCCTGGCCTCGCGGCGTTTCAGTCTGCGAGCGACAGGTCGGCCGGTTCGTGCAGTACGCTGCCGAAATGATGCTGCCACAGCCGGGCGCCCAGATCGGCGGAGGGATCGAGCGAGGAGCCGACGCTGAGCCATTTGAGCAAGGTCGGGTGCAGCCCCGCATCAAAAAGCATGAAGCCGGCGGCAAGGCAGCATGTATCGGCCTGGATGCCGCAGACGAGGACGCGCTCCACCGCGCGGGATCGCAGATGGTCGATCAGCGCGGCCGGCGGCAGATAGCCATGCTTGATGAACAGCCGGTCCGTCGGAACGAGGCTGTCATCGTCGGGCGCGGGCTTCCAGCCGAGTTGCCGTTCGAACGGTGTCACCGCCTCGTCATGGCGCTCGATCGTCGCGACGGTGTAAAGCTGCCGGCTCAGCGCGCGGATGCCGTTGACGATCGGCTCGGGCAGCGCGAAGCTGGGCTGGACGTCAATGACGAGCAGCGCCAGCGAGCGCGCGGACAGGCCCGTGGCCATCAGGCGCCGATGGCAGCCAGGAAATAATCCATGCTGAGGTCGTCGGAGAGGATGAAGCCCCGGGTCGGCGCCAGCGAGAGACCGCGGCGGTCGATCTCGGTCAGCCCTGCCGCCGCAACATGCGCGGCAAGTTCGTCCGGCGTCAGGAACTTGCTCCAGTCGTGCGTGCCCCTGGGGATCTTGCCCAGTCCTTCGCCGATCGTGATCAGCGCCAGCCGCGACAGCGCGGTGCGGTTGGGGGTGGAAAGGATCATCAGCCCGCCGGGCGCGAGCCGCGCGGCGAGGCCGGCGACGAACACCGCCGGATCGGTCACATGCTCCACCACCTCCATCGAGACGACGAGGTCGAAGGCCGCATCGTCCAGCTGGTCGAGCTCGCCCGCACGATAGTCGATCGCCAGCCCCTGGCCGGCGGCATGCGCGCGCGCTGCGCCGATATTTTCCGCGGCGGCATCGATGCCGGTCACCGCCGCGCCCAGCCGCGCGAGCGGCTCGCTGAGCAGCCCCGCGCCGCAGCCGACATCCAGCGCACGCTTGCCGGCGAGCGGCTTGAGCCCGGCCGAATCGAGATCCCAGTGGCGGTTCACCTGCTCGCGCAGATAGGCGAGGCGGACGGGGTTGAGGCGGTGGAGCATCGCGGAAGAACCCTTTGGATTCCACCAGTCTGCCGCCATGGCCCCGAAGTGCGCGGCCTCGCGCGGGTCGATCGTCGCAGTTGCGTTCATGATGATGCCTCCCTATCAGGGCGCCGCCGTCACCGGAACGGCCAATATTTGAAGGAAAAGCGTCTTTCCGATGGCCCGTATCGTCATGAAGTTCGGCGGCACCTCGATGGCCGGCATCGAGCGGATCCGCAACGTTGCCCAGCGCGTCAAGCGCGAGGTGGAAGAAGGCAACCAGGTCGCAGTGGTGGTTTCGGCCATGGCGGGCGAGACCGACCGGCTGGTCGGCTTCTGCCGCGAGGCCTCAGCGCTCTATGATCCGCGCGAATATGATGTCGTCGTCGCCTCGGGCGAGCAGGTGACGAGCGGTCTGCTCGCCATCGCGCTGCAGGCGATCGGTGTGCCCGGGCGCAGCTGGCTCGGCTGGCAGTTGCCGATCCACACCAACGATGCCCACGCCTCCGCGCGCATCGGCACGATCGACACGCAGGCGCTGGACGCCGCGCTGGCGACCGGCGAGGTCGCGGTGATCCCGGGCTTCCAGGGCGTGGCTGACGATGGTCGGGTGACGACGCTTGGCCGCGGCGGCTCCGATACGTCGGCGGTCGCGGTGGCGGCGGCGATGAAGGCGGATCGCTGCGATATCTATACCGACGTCGACGGCGTCTATACCACCGACCCGCGCATCGTGCCGCGCGCGCGCAAGCTCAGCCGGGTCACCTATGAGGAAATGCTGGAACTGGCGAGCGTCGGGGCGAAGGTGCTCCAGACCCGCTCGGTGGGTCTGGCGATGAAGGAGAAGGTGCGCGTGCGCGTGCTTTCCTCCTTCGACGATAGCAAGGACGATGGCGGCCACCGCGGCACGCTGATCGTCGGCGAAGAAGAGATCGGGGATACCAACGTGGAACGCCAGCTCATCACCGGCATCGCGCACGACAAGAATGAAGCGAAGATCACGCTGACCAGCGTGCCGGATCGCCCCGGCGCGGTCGCGAACATCTTCAGCCCGCTCGCCGACGCGAACATCAATGTCGACATGATCATCCAGAACATCGCGCATGATACCGGCTCGACCGACGTCACCTTCACGGTGCCGGGTGCCGAGCTGGCGCGCACGCTGGACACGCTCAACAAGTCGCAGGACGCGATCGGCTTCCAGAAGCTGATCCACGACACCAAGGTCTGCAAGATCTCGGTCGTCGGCGTCGGCATGCGCAGCCATGCCGGTGTCGCCTCGATGATGTTCAAGGCGCTGGCCGATCGCGGCATCAACATCCTCGCGATCACCACCTCGGAGATCAAGGTCAGCGTGCTGATCGAGGAGGATTATACCGAACTCGCGGTGCGCGTGCTGCACACCGCCTACGGCCTCGACGCCGAAGAGGAGCCGGCCGCTTGAGCGGATCCGCCCGGCTCTCTGCGCTGATGGCGCGGGGGGCGGCGTTCCTCGGCTCCGAGGTTGCGATCATGGCGGGTGCCATGTCGTGGATCAGCGAGCGCAACCTCGTTTCGGCGATGTCCAATGCGGGCGGCTTTGGTGTGATCGCGTGCGGCGCGATGACGCCGGCGCTGCTCGATGCCGAGATTGCGGCGACGAAGGCGCTGACGGACAAGCCGTTCGGCGTGAATCTGATCACGATGCATCCAGACCTGATGGAACTGATCGCGGTCTGCGCAAAGCATCAGCTCGGCCACGTCGTGCTCGCCGGCGGGCTGCCGCCGGCCGGCAGCCTCGATGCGATCAAGGCGTCGGGTGCGAAGCTGATCTGCTTCGCACCGGCGCTCGCGCTCGCCAAGAAGCTGATCCGTTCGGGCGTCGATGCGCTGGTGATCGAGGGTATGGAAGCCGGCGGCCATATCGGCCCGGTCTCCACCAGCGTGCTCGCGCAGGAAATGCTGCCGGAGATCGCGGAACAGCTTCCGGTCTTCGTCGCCGGCGGCATCGGCCGCGGCGAGGCGATCGCAGGCTATCTCGAAATGGGCGCCGCCGGCGTCCAGCTCGGCACCCGCTTCGTCTGCGCCAACGAGTGCATCGCCCACCCCGCGTTCAAGAAGGCGTTCATCCGGGCATCTGCGCGCGAGGCGATCGCCAGCGTGCAGATCGATCCGCGCCTGCCGGTGATCCCGGTGCGCGCGCTGAAGAATGCCGGCACCGAAAGCTTCACCGCCAAGCAGCGCGAGGTCGCCAACCTGCTCGACGCCGGCACGATCGAGATGGGCGAGGCGCAGCTCCAGATCGAGCATTACTGGGCCGGTGCGCTGCGCCGCGCGGTGATCGACGGCGATGTCGAGGGCGGCTCGCTTATGGCCGGCCAGTCGGTCGGCATGGTCCGCAAGGAAGAGCCGCTTGCGGATATCATCGCGACCCTGATCGACGAGGCTTCGACCGCGCTGGAGCGTCGTTCCGCGGCGCACTGATCGCTTATATGCCAACGTGGACGGTTCCACATTGGCAGCGGCGCTTGCAATCTGTTAGCGCCGGTTCATGCCCGTCAGTTCGTCCTCCGTCGCTGCCCGCGAGATCCTGACCCGCCTACACGACGTGATGGCGGCACGCACCAACGCGCAGACCAAGCTCAATCAGGTCGTCAACATCATCGGTGAGGCGCTGACCAGCGAGGTCTGCTCGATCTACCTGCTGCGTGACGGCGTGCTCGAACTGTTCGCGACGCGCGGGCTCAACCAGGCGGCGGTGCACGTCACCAAGCTGGCGCTGGGCGAGGGGCTGGTCGGCACGATCGCCGAGGATGTCGCGACGCTGAACCTCGACGAGGCGACCAGCCATCCGGATTTCGCCTATCGGCCCGAAACCGGCGAGGAACTGTATCACAGCTTCGCCGGGGTCCCGATCGTGCGGCGCGAGGAGGCGGTGGGCGTGCTCGCCGTGCAGCATGCCGATCCCCGGCCCTATGACGATCTCGAGATCGAGGCGCTGCAGACTGTGGCGATGGTGCTCGCCGAACTGATCCACAATTCCGGGCTGATCGACGAGACCGTCACGCAGCGCGGCGCCACCCACAGCACCGCGGCGGTGCGGCTGAGCGGGCAGAAGCTGGTCGAGGGCATGGCGCGCGGCAACGCGGTCTACCACCAGCCGCGGGTCACCATCGAACATACCGTGGCGGACGATACCGAGGCGGAGCGGCATCGCGTCTATGCCGCGTTCGACAAGATGCGCGAACAGATCGAGCGCATGACCTCTCAGTCGGAATTCGGCAAGGGCGGGGAGCATGAGGAGGTCCTCGAGACCTACAAGATGTTTGCCTATGACGAGGGCTGGGCGCGGCGGATCAACGAGGCGATCGACAGTGGGCTGACCGCGGAAGCGGCGATCGAGCGCGTGCAGCAGCGCACCCGCATGCGGATGCGGCAGATCGACGATCCGCTGCTCGCGGATCGCATGCACGATCTGGAGGATCTGGCAAACCGGCTGCTCCGCATCGTTTCCGGCCAGCTTGGCACCGCGGCGCAGATGGGCCTGCGGCACGACACGATCCTGATCGCCCGTAACCTTGGGCCGGCCGAGCTGCTCGAATATGATCGCCGCCGTCTGAAGGGCGTGGTGCTGGAGGAAGGATCGCTCACCGCGCACGTCACCATCGTCGCGCGCGCAATGGGCGTACCGGTGCTGGGGCGCGTCCGCGACGTTCGTCGAATGATCGCCGAAGGCGACAAGCTGCTGCTCGACGTGTCCGAGGGGGCGGCGTTCGTGCGTCCGACCGGGGCGATGGAGGAAGCGTTCGAGGCGAAGCTGGAAACCACGCAGAAGCGCCGCGCCGCGTTCGCGGCGGCGAAGCAGGATCCCGCCATGACGCAGGATGGCGTGCGGATCGCGCTGATGATCAATGCGGGCCTGCGGGACGATCTCGCCGCGCTCGACATGACCGGGGCGGACGGGATTGGCCTGTTCCGCACCGAGTTTCAGTTCCTCGTCTCCGCCACCTTGCCGCAGCGTGAGCGCCAGCAGCGCCTGTATCGCGAGGTGCTGGAAGGTGCGGGCAATCGGCCGGTGGTGTTCCGCACCGTCGACATCGGTGGCGACAAGGCGTTGCCCTATATGCGCCCGCATGATGCCGAGGAGGAAAATCCAGCGATGGGCTGGCGCGCGATCCGTGTCGCGCTGGAGCGTGACGGGCTGATGAAGGCGCAGGCGCGCGCGCTGATCGAGGCGGCGGCGGGCCGCACGCTCAACGTGATGTTCCCGATGGTCTCGGAACCATGGGAGTTCGACGAGGCCAAGGCCCTGTTCGAGGCGCAGCGCGGCTGGATCGCCTCGCGCGGGCGGCAGCTTCCGCATGCGATCCGCTATGGTACGATGCTGGAGGTGCCGGCGCTGGCGGAAATGCTCGACCTGCTGCTGCCCCGACTCGATTTCCTGTCGATCGGCACCAATGATCTGACGCAATTTCTGTTTGCCGCCGACCGCGCCAATCCCAAGCTGGCGGAGCGCTACGATTGGCTGAGCCCGGCGATCCTGCGCTTCCTGAAACGCGTCACCGCACAGTCGCACGCCGCCGACGTGCCGGTTGCGGTGTGTGGCGAAATGGGTGGGCGGACGCTGGAGGCTATGGCGCTGATCGGGCTCGGAATCGAGCGGTTGTCGATCACGCCGGCTGCGGTCGGCCCGGTCAAGGCGATGATCCGCTCGCTTGATGTGAACAAGCTCAGGACGGACATGGCGGCACTGCTCGCCGCCCCGCCACACCCCTTCCGCGACGCGCTTTCCGACTGGGCCGCCGCGCATGGAGTCGAATTGGTCTGAAGCGGGCGAAAAGCCGAGATTTCCGAGTGTTGCGCGATTGACACAGAGCAAGGCGATAGGCGAGAAGGCCGCGCATCGGGCACCGCACAAATCCAAGCCCAGAGACGGGGCGCAGCAGCATGACTGATCGCGAGAATGAGGACGGTAACCTCTTCCCGAGGCGCGTGGGCGAAAGGCTCCGCGCGGCGCGTGAGGCAGCGGGGCTGGAACTGACGGACATCGCGTCGCGCACCCGCGTCCAGCTTCGTCATCTCGAGGCGATGGAGACCGGCGATTTCTCGGCGTTGCCGTCGATCACCTACACGCTGGGGTTCGGCAAGGCCTATGCACGCGCGGTCGGCGTCGACGAGGTCGAGACCGCGCGGTCGCTGCGGCAGGAAATGGAAGTCGCCGGTACCTCTGTGCCCAAGCGCGTCGAACTGCAGCCCTATGAACCCGCTGATCCCGCGCGCGTGCCGACCCGCCTGCTGACTTGGACGGCGGTGGCGATCGCGCTTCTCGTTCTCGTCGGTTATGGCATCTGGCGGTCGGAAGTGTTCGTCGGTGGATCGGGGCGCAGCGAAGCGGAGCAGGCCGCCGATGCCGTGATATCAGGCCAGGAAACGCCGGCACCCGCGCCGGCCGCGACTCCGGCGGCGCCCCCCGTGCCGACCGGTCCGGTGGTGCTGACCGCGGTCGATACGGTGTGGCTGCGCATCACCGATGGTGAGGGCAAGCGGCTGCTCGAAAAGGAATTGGCGACCGGCGAGCGCTATGAAGTGCCCCCCGACGCGATCACCCCGACATTGACGACCGGCCGCGCCGAGGCGCTGACCGTCAGCGTCGGCGGGGTGGCCGTGCCCGGTCTGGGCGAAGGCCGTGTCGAGGGCATTGGCATCGGTGCCGCGGCACTGGCCGCGCGCGGTGCGGCGCCTCCGGCGGCGGCCACGCCGGCGGGCGGCGCGCAACCATCGCCCACGCCATCGTCCGCCACCGCCCGCCCGCGGCCCACGGCGACGCCAACGACCGAACCCGCGCTGGACCCGGCGGCGCCGGGCGCCGTGCCGTCCGCCGAGCCCGGTACGCCTTAAGCTGGGCGACAGGGTGGATCGGCCATATTAGGAAGGCATGATCCACCATCTTCAGACCGTAGGGGCCTAACTGCATGCGCAAGACGCTGATCGCCACCTTGTTGCTCGTCGCCGGCACCGCGATGCCGGCCTTCGCGCAGAGCGATGCGCTGCCGCGCCGGGTCGACAAGCTGGAGCGCGAGATGCGCGCCGTCCAGCGCAAGGTGTTTCCCGGGGGCTCCGGGCAGACCGTCGAACCGGACATCGTCGTTCCGCAGGCGCCACCGCCGGAGATCGGCAGCCCCGCGACCGCGCCGCTTGCCGACCTGACCGCGCGGGTCGACGCGCTTGAATCGCAGCTGGCCTCGCTGACCGGCCAGGCCGAACAGAATGCCAACGAAATCCGGCTGCTTCAGGAGGCCTTCACCAAGGCGCAGGCCGATTTCGATGCGCGGATCAAGGCGCTGGAGCCGACCGCGCCGCCTGTAGCGCCGACGCTGGATGAAGGCGGCGGTGCCGTCCCGCCTCCGGCGGCGGACGCCGCGCCGGTTGCGGGCGATACCGCAGTGCAGATCGCGCGCCCCTCTACCGGCGATGCCGGGGAAGATGCCTATCTCTATGGCTATCGACTGTGGGAAGCGAAGCGCTATGCCGAGGCGCAGGCGCAGTTGAAGACGGCAGCCAGCAAATATCCCTCGCACAAGCGGATCAGCTTCACCCGCAACCTGCTGGGCCGCGCCTATCTGGATGGTGGCAAGCCCGAATTGGCCGCCAGCGCCTTCCTGCAGAATTATCAGCAGAACCCGCGCGGCGAGCGCGCGCCCGACAGCCTCTATTATCTGGGGCAGAGCTTCATCCAGCTCAAGCAGCCCGCCAAGGCCTGCCAGGTGTATGACGAGTTCAACGAGGTCTATGGCGGCACGGCGACCGCGGCGCTGAAGGCGCAGGTTGCCAAGGGTCGCACCAGCGCCAAGTGCCGGGCGGCCTAAGCCGCCGCTTCGCCGAGGATCTCGGCCGGCTGATCGGCACCGTTGCGAAGGCGCGGATCGGTATCGCGGTTTCGGGTGGAGCCGACAGCCTCGCGCTGCTGCTGCTGGCGCGCGACGTGGGGGCGGACGAGGTCGCGGCGGCAACCGTCGATCATGGCTTGCGCCCCGCTGCCGCGATCGAGGCGGCGATGGTCGCGACCGTCGCGGCGCAGCTCCGCATCCCCCACGCGACACTGCGCCCATCAGCGCCGATCGCCGGATCTGTCCAGGCTAACGCACGCGCGGCGCGCTACGAATTGCTGGAAGAGTGGCGCCGACATGAGGCGCTCGACTGGGTGCTGACCGCGCACCATGCCGACGATCAGGCCGAAACCTTGCTGATGCGGCTCAACCGCGGATCGGGGGTCGGCGGCCTCGCGGGCATCCGCGCGGTCAACGGCCATGTGGTTCGGCCACTGCTCGGCTGGCGGCGTGACGAACTGGCGGCGGTGGTCGCGGCGGCGGGCGTCGAGCCGGTCGACGACCCCTCCAACCGCGATCCGCGCTTCGACCGCACGCGGATGCGCGCCGCGCTTGCCGAGGCCGACTGGATCGACGTGCCTGCGGTCGCCGCCAGCGCATCGCATCTCGCCGATGCCGAGGTCGCGCTCGACTGGAGCGTTGTGCAGCTCGAACCTGCGCGGCTTCGCGCCGAGGGGGACGGGGTGCTGCTCGATGCCGCCGGCCTGCCTGCGGAGTTGCTGCGCAGGCTGCTGCGCCGCGCGTTGGCGCGGCTGCAACCGGGGCTCGAGCCGAGTGGACCCGAGATCGACCGGCTCGTCACTGCGCTGGCAGCGGGCGGCAAGGCGAGCATCGGCGCGCTGCTCGCCGCGGGCAATGGCGGGCAATGGCGGATCAGCCCGGCACCGCCGCGCCGCGCGGGCTGATCCGTCTCATACCACCGGCGGGTTGAGTCGCCGAAAGCCCTCCTGCGTTCGATAAGGATAATAGGGATAGGCCGGCATCACATCGCTGGCCGCGTCGAGCCGGGCGATCTGTTCGGGCGTCAAGGTCCAGCCAACCGCGCCGAGATTGTCGCGCAATTGCGCCTCGTTGCGCGCGCCGATGATCACCGACGAGACGGTGGGGCGGGCGAGCAGCCAGGCGATCGCGACCTGCGGCACGCTGCGACCAGTCTCGTGCGCCACCACATCGAGCGCGTCGACCACGGCATAGAGCCGTTCCGCATCGACCGGCGGACCCCATTGCGCGGTGTCGTGCAGGCGGCTGCCTTCGGGGAGCGGCTGGCCGCGGCGGATCCTGCCGGTCAGCCTGCCCCAGCCGAGCGGGCTCCACACCAGCGCGCCGACCTTCTGGTCGATCCCCAGCGGCATCAGTTCCCACTCATAGTCGCGGCCGACGAGCGAGTAATAGACCTGGTGCGCCACATAACGCGGCCAGCCATGGCGATCGGCGGCGGCGAGCGCCTTCATCAGTTGCCAGCCGGCGAAGTTGGAGGCGCCAATGAAGCGGATCTTGCCCGCCCGGATCAGCGTGTCGAGCGTGTGCAGCACTTCCTCGACCGGCGTCGCGGCATCGAAGGCGTGGAGCTGGAGCAGGTCGATATGGTCGGTGCCAAGCCGCTTGAGCGCGGCATCCACCGCAGTGACCAGCCGGTGGCGGCCGGTGCCGGCATCATCGGGGCCATCGCCCATCGGCAGGCCGGTCTTGGTGGAGATCAGCAGCCTGTCCCGCTTGCCCTTGATCGCCGCGCCGAGCACTTCCTCGGACGCGCCCGCGGAATAGACGTCGGCCGTGTCGAACAGCGTGACCCCGGCATCCAGGCAGATGTCGATCAGCCGCCGTGCTTCGGCGACGTCGCTATTGCCCCAGGCGGAGAAGAGGGGGCCTTGTCCGCCGAAGGTACCGGTGCCGAAGCTGAGCGCGGGCACCTTGAGCCCTGAGGCGCCGAGCGTGCGATAATCCATGGGCGATCTCCCTTGCCGTTCGTCGGCAATATGGCGGGAGGATCGCGTGAAAATTAGCAGGGTGTTTGGCGGAGCAGCTGTGAGTGGCGGGCAAAGGTAGTGTGGCCCCCCTTTGCGCCTTGATCACCATGTCCCACAGCGGCTCGAACTTCTTCCAGCGGGCGGCGTAGAAGAAATGCTTCAAGCTGGGCTTCAGGCTGTCATGCGCGCGGTGCATGGCTGCCCAAAGCTCAGCGCAGCTTGGCGATGGAGAGCCCGTCGAGCTTGGCGCGGTCTTTGGTCGATTCCTCGCTGCGGGTGAGGGCCTTGGCGATAGCTTTCAATGCCATGCCTTTCTTGGCGAGGGTGTGGAGCTTCTGGATTTCGTCCGGGGTCCAGGGCTGGCGATGGCGTTCGAAACGGTCTGACATGCGCATAGTCTAGCCGATCGGCGCCGCGCCGTCATGCACCGCTGCGCAATTGTGCGGGGGATCACAAACAGGCCAGGATCAACGGCTTAGGAGGAGAGCGATGAAGATACGCAACCTGACCCGTCGCTCGCTCGCCCTGCTTGTCGCCCTTGGTGCGCTGGCGCTCGGCCCCGCCTTGCCCGCGGAGGTCCGCACGATCGACGACGATCGGCCCGGCGGGTTCGAGCCGCTGATCGCTGCTGCGAAGGATGCGCGCTTCTGCACCGCCGATCATGCGTGGTGCATCGCCGGCGCAGCCGAGGACGGCGAGGCGCTGGTGGTCACCGCGAAGGGTAGTGAGCTGGCGCGGCTTGTCGCCGAGGCGGAAGCAGATCGTGAGACGCCCAAGTTGGCGCCGATGCCGGCGCTGCTGCGGTTGAAGGACGGCAGCGTGCTGATCGGCGTTCTCGCCACCTGGACGGCAGGC
This sequence comes from Sphingomonas zeicaulis, assembly GCF_050433225.1. NCBI lineage: Bacteria > Pseudomonadati > Pseudomonadota > Alphaproteobacteria > Sphingomonadales > Sphingomonadaceae > Sphingomonas > Sphingomonas zeicaulis. The sequence continues at coordinate 64,932 of NZ_JBNPXQ010000004.1, forward strand.
TATTCGGGCGGTGGCGGTGCCTATACCGAGCAGCGGTTGGTGCATCTCGTGCCCGGCCGTGCGCCGGTGACGGTGCTTGAGGCGCCGCTGCGTGGCGACCTGCTGATCCGCGCCTGCTTCAGCGAAGCGGATGTCGAGAAGCGCCGCGCCGCCTGTCATGATGAATATCGCCTCGAGGCCCGCCTCGAAACGGCAGGCGCCGGAGACGCGCCGCCGCCACTGCGGCTGACCGTCAAGGCCGGCAATTTTCCGCGCGGGGTGGGGCGTGACAAGGATTCGTCCGAAAACCCGCCGCTGACGAACGCGGATCTGGTGTGGGAGCAGGATGCGGGCTGCAGCTATGAGCGCCGCTTCCGTTTCGATGCCGCCGCCGGCCGCTATGTGGCCGACGCCGCGCTGCCGCCCTGCGAGCAATACACAGTGCCCTGATCGCTATCGCTATCCGAAGGTCGCCGCGTTGCCGCCGCGCGCCTTGGCGGCATAGAGCGCGGCATCCGCCTTGTTGAGCAGCGCCCCGGTATCCCAGCCAACTGCGCTGGCGATCGAGATGCCGATACTCATGCCGACGACGATCGGCTCGGCAAGGCCGGGAACGAGAATCGGTTCGTGCACCGATCGCGTCAGCCGGTCGGCGATGATGTCCGGCGTTTCCTCGGCGCCGAAGCGGATGATGATGACGAATTCGTCGCCGGCCCAGCGCGCGACGACGTCGCCATGACGGGTGCCGCGCAGCAGCCGCGCCGCGACCTCCTTCAGCACTTGGTCGCCGGTGCTGTGACCATAGGTGTCGTTGATCGGCTTGAACCCGTCGAGGTCGCAGAACAGCAGCGCAAGTTCCTGCCGGTCGGCGCTCGCGCGCACCATCATCGCGGCCAGCCGCTCGTCGAACCCGGCACGGTTGAGCAACCCCGTCAGCGCGTCGTTGCGCGCCTGGGCGAGCAACTGGATCCGTCGTGCGCGCTCCGCCGACGCATCTTGGAACACCAGCACGCCGCCGATGATCGCGCCGGCCTGGTTGCGGATCGGTGCCGCCGAATCGGAAACCGGGATTCGACTACCATCGGCGCGCTTCAGCATCACAATCGTGTCGATGAACTGCGCCTCGCCGGTGCCGATCGCGCGGGCAAGGGGATCGGGCACCGGTGCGCCGTCCTCAGTCTCGATCTGGAAGACCTCCGCGGCCGGCAACCCCTTCACCTCCGTGCTCGATCGGCCGGTCAGCCGCTCCGCCGCGGGATTGAGCCAAGCGATCCGCGCCGCCTGGTCCGCCGTCATCACGCCGTCGCCGATCGATCGCAGCGTCACCTGTGAGAGTTCATGCTCGTTGAACAACAGCTCCTCGGCCTGGCGGCGCGCGGTGATGTCCTGGATCTGCGAGATGAAGTGCAGCGGCGCGCCATGCTCGTCGCGCACCAGCGAGACCGCGAGGATCGCATGGACGGTCGCGCCGTCCTTGCGGAAATAGCGCTTCTCCAACTGGTAGGATCGGATGTTGCCCGCGACGAGATCGTCGAGGAGGTCAAGGTCGGCGGCGAGATCGTCGGGGTGGGTGATATCCTGGAAGGTCAGCGCCAGAAACTCCTGCTCGCCGAAGCCGAGCATCGCGATCAGCGCAGGATTGACGTCGCACCAGCTCCCGTCGAGCGCGACCAGCGCCATGCCGATCGCCGCGTGGCGGAAGGCGTCGTTGAACTGCCGCTCGCTCCGAATCAGCCGATCTTCCAGGGCGCGGCGGTCGCTGATGTCGGTAACGAGCACGTGGAAGCCGGCTATGCTGCCATCGGCGGCGCGATCGGGTGTATAATTGCCATGGACGAAACGGCGCCGATCACCGTCAAACAGCTCCATCTCGTAAGTCACGGGCTCGCCGCCCAGCGCAGCGCGCGCTTTCGCCTCAAGCATCGCATAGCTGCGCTCGCCCACGATCTCGCGCATCGACTTGCCGACCACTTCGTCCGGCGCCATCCCGCGCCACAGGCGATAAGTCTCATTCGCGTACCGATAGGTCAGCGTTTGATCGATATAGGCGATCAGGGCCGGAGCGGTGTTTGCGAAATCGCGCAGCATTCAGAACATGATGCTGCGAACTATGGTGCGATGCAACGCGGCCGGATAGCGGCGGGGCGTTTCATGTTGCCGAAACGCCCCGCAAGCCGCTCAGCGGCGGGTTTCGGTGTCGGGAATCGGCACGACCTTGATCTCGACGCGACGGTTGGCGGCCTTGCCTTCGGGCGTCGCATTGTCCGCGATGGGCTGCGATTCGCCGAAGCCCTGTGTCGCGAGCCGGGCCGAGGAAACGCCATGGCTGGAAAGATAGTCCGCGACAGACTTGGCGCGCCGTTCCGAAAGCCCCTGGTTGTAGCTGTCGCTGCCATCCGAATCGGTATGGCCATAGACGTCGACATAGGTCTTTTCGTAGCTGGAAAGCGTCGCGGCGACATCGTCCAGCGTCTTGCGGAACTGCGGCTGGATCGCCGCGCTGTCATAGCCGAAGGTGATGCCCGAGGGCATGTTGAGGATCAGATTGTCGCCATCGCGCGTCACCTCCACATCCGTGCCGGCGGTCTTGCGGCGCAGTTCCTGTTCCTGCTTGTCCATATAGGTTCCGACTGCAGCACCGGCGATGCCGCCGATGCCGGCCCCCAGGATCTTCTCGGTGCGGTCACGCCGGCCGCCGATCAGGTCGCCCAGGAAATAGCCGCCGACGACGCCCGCTGCGCCACCGATCGCCGCCTTCGAAACGCGCTGCTCGCCGGTCACCGGATCGGTGATGCAGCCCGATGTGCCAAGCAGTGCGGCCAGTGCCGCGGCGGTGGTGAGGATCCTACCCGAGTATTGCATGTTCTTCCTTTCCTGCTTCCCGGGGACGTTCCGTCGCCGATTGGCGCGAACAATCATATTGGCCTGTTCGCGGCAAGAACGTCCTCGGCGCCGGGCTTGTTCCGCATCCGGTTTGAACGATCGATGATCGAGCGGTTGTAGAAACGACAGAAATCGCGCAAGAGCAGTGGTGACGACATTTATGCCGCCGCTCGCCCCCTTTCCCTGGTTCGACGTCGCGATCATCATCGTGCTGGTCGCCCTCAACGGCGTTTTCGCCATGTCGGAGCTTGCCGTCGTTTCCGCGCGCAAGCCGCGGCTGGAGGCGATGGCGCGTGCGGACCGGTTCGGCGCGCGTGCGGCGATCGATCTCGCCGCCGATCCGGGCAAATTCCTGTCGACGGTTCAGATCGGCATTACGTTGATCGGCATCCTCGCCGGCGCCTATTCGGGCGCCAGCCTGGGCATGCCCACCGCGGAACGGCTGCAGTATCTGGGCGTGCCGGCGAAGATTGCGGGGGAGGCGGGCTTCGCGGTCGTCATCGCGATCACCACCTACCTCTCGCTGATCGTCGGCGAACTGGTGCCCAAGCAGTTCGCGCTGCGCAATCCGGAGCCGATCGCGGCGGCGGTGGCGGTGCCGATGCTGTGGCTGTCGCGGGTGACGGCACCGATCGTATGGGTGCTCGACCGCTCAAGCAGCGCGATCTTCCGCCTGTTCGGGATGAGCCGCGAATCGGAACAGCATGTCACGGTGGAGGAGTTGCACCTGATCGTGGCGGAAGCGAGCAAGTCTGGCCTGATCGAGGAAAGCGAGCGCGCGTTCATCTCGGGCGTCGTCCGGCTGGCGGACCGCCCGGTGCGGGAGGTGATGACGCCGCGCACCGAGGTCGACTGGATCGATGTCACCGCGGATCGTGCCGCGGTGCGCGAAACGCTGGCGGAATTGCAGCACAGCCGCCTGCCGGTGGCGTCGGGCTCGGTCGACAACATCATCGGCGTCGTGCAGTCGCGGGATATCGTCAAGGCGCTGATCGCGGGCGAGGCGCTCGATCTGTCCGTGCTGATGCGCCATGCACCGGTGATCCCCGACCAGCTCGATGCGATGGACGCGCTCGACCGGTTGCGCGCTGCCGATGTGCCGATGGGGCTGATCCATGATGAATATGGGCATTTCGAAGGGCTGGTGACGCCGCTCGACCTGCTTCGCGCGATTGTGGGCACCTTCGTTTCCGATCAGGACGCGGATACCGATCCCGACCTTGTCGAGCGCGAGGATGGCAGCCTGCTCGTGGCCGGTTCGATGTCGGCGGACCTGCTGGCGGAACGGCTGGAGATCGCGCTGCCCGAGGATCGCGATTATGCGACTGCGGCGGGCTATGTGCTCTCGGTGCTCAGGCATCTGCCGACGACCGGCGAGCATTTCACGGCACAGGGGTGGCGTATCGAGGTGGTGGATATGGATGGACGCAAGATCGATCGGCTGCTGATTTCGCGCGCGCGCAAGCCGCGCGGCCGTGGGGTCGGTGCATGAGCGGTGCGACGATGCCGTTCGAAGCGCGCACCTCGCGCCTGCGTACCGGGCTGCTGATGCTGCTCGCGCTGGGAATGACGGCGCTTTCGGCCGCGGTGTTCTTCATCGACAAGCTCATGGCAAAGATCATCGCGCCGATCGGCGTCATCTTTTTTCTCGGCGCGACCTTCGCGATCGCGCGCATTCTGTTCGACGGCGCGGTGCAGGTGCGGATCGACGCCCGCGGCGTCTATTGGCGGCGCTGGGCGGAAAAGCCGATCGCCTTCTCGGCGATCCGCGAGGCCCGCGAGACCGACATGATGGGGCAGCGCTTCCTGAGCCTGTGGCTGTGGCGGCCGGAGGAACATCCGGCGACATCGCTGATGGGTCGGCTTGCCAATGCCAACAAGACCTTGGGCTTCGGGCATGTCAATCTGACGATGCAGGGGCTGGATCGATCGCATGCCGATCTGGTGGCGGCCTATTTCGAATGGCGCGGCACCAAGGTGCGCGGCGGTGGCCCGGCCCATCCACCCATAGCACGAGGCTGACGCCGCAGCATCCCGCGCTTGACGATTCCGCACGTGACAACATCCAGAATGGATGTGATGCTGCACTGCAGAAAAAATCGAGCGGGTACACGAAGATGCGGTTTGTCAGTCGATTATCGTGCATGCTCGGGCGGCACACGCCCGATCGCGGGCAGGCGCGGCATGACCTCGACTATTGGTGGTCGACCTGCAAATCGTGCGGCACCGTGCTGGTGCGCGATCCGATCGATGGCTGGCGCGTGCCGACCGCGCAGGAAGTGGAAGCGCATGACCGCAAGATGGCGGGCCGCGCCGGATAGTCGCCCGCGCTGGCGCGCGGACTGACCGTTCAGCCTTCGAGTTCGGGATCGCCGCGATATTTGAGCTGCAGGAATTTCTCCTGCACTGCCAGCTTGTCGAGATCGCCCGCGGCGATCTGCTCGCTGATCCGCTTCAGCTCTCCGTCGACGACCTGTAGCCCTTCCACCAGCTGCCGGTCGGGCGTCATGCCGTTGCGTTCCTCGCGGCGCATCGATTCGGGTACGCGTTGCCAGCCCTTGACCAGCTCGGGCAGGTCATCCCCCACCAGCTTGCGGATCTGCAGCGCGGCAGGTTCGCGCTCGTCGAGCGCATGAAGCTGCGTGCTCAGCGTTTCGAGCTTCAGCCCGATGCCGTCGACGAGGTTGATCGCAGGCGCGGGGAGGGCGGGGCGCTGGCGGGCCAGCCAATCCTCGGTCTGCAGCGGCAGCCGGGCAAGCTCGGTGGTCGCGGTCGGCGGAGCGCCGTCCGCGCCTGACGGCCAGGCGACGATCACGCCCGCGGCGACGACCATCAGCAGCAGCGAGAGGAACAGCCCGCCGAGCCCGATCGGTCCGACGATAAGTCCCCAGCCGATCGTGCCGACCGCGATCAGCAATATGGCGAAGATGGTGCGGCCCAGCCGCGCGCGCGCGCGCTCACGCCGGCGTTGCTGGCTGCGCTTGGTAAGGCGCGCGTTGCCGCGCGTGCGGTGGAGATAATCCCCCGCACGTGCGACCGCCCGATCGACATCGGTCATGGCCTCAACTCGCCTCGATCGTGAAGGGGCTGGCCGCCGGCGCGCTCGCCGCCTGCGCCGCACCCTCGGCCCGCGCGATATAGCCCTTCGACTTCTCGACCTCGTTCGACAGCGTCGTCACCGTCGTCTTCATCGAATCGAGCGCCTTCAGTTTGAAGCTGTCGATCGAATCCATCGTGTCGTAGATGTTCTGGAACGCGCGCTGCAGCGTCTCGACCGGGATGGTGGAGGACGCCGCCTGCTCGTGGATCGCCGCGGACTGCGTCTTCAGCATCTCGCCCGTGCCGTCGATGATGCCCGCCGTGGTCGTGTTGAGCGCGGTGATCTGCTCCAGCACCAGCCGCTGGTTGGTCAGCGCCTGCGCGACCGTGATCGCGGTGCGCAGCGCCGACACGGTGGTGGTGGAGGCGCGATCGACGCCCTTGATCAGTTCGACATTGTTCTTCTTGACGAGATCGAGCGCCAGATAGCCCTGCACCGTCACCGCCATCTGCGTCAGCAGATCCTGCGTGCGCTGGCGCACATAGAACAATGCGGTTTCCTTGACCGCCTTGGACTTCGCCGGGTCGGTCGCCTCTAGCTCGGCCGCGCGTTCTTCCAGCTTCGTATCCATCGCCTTGGCGACATGGATCATCTGCTCCAGCCGGCCCATCGCGGCCCACAGGTTCTGCCGCTCGACCGCGATCGCCGCATTGTCCTTGAGCAGCTCGTCCTTGCCGGATGCGAGCGCGCCGAGAATGCCGCTGATGTGCGACTGGGCCGACTTGTACTGGTCGAAATAGTTGCTGACCGTCGATCCCATCAACCGGCTGAGGAAGCCGCGCTTGGCGAAGAACTTGCCGTTCGCTGCCGGATCGAGCTTCTCGACCGTGCGGCGCAGTTCGATGAGGTCGGCGCCGATCCCGGTCTCGGTATCGATTGCCTTCACCGGGCGATCGAGGAAGCGGTTGGACTGTCCCGCCGCGTCCGCAATTTCCTTGCGGCCCATATTGGTGATCGCGTCGACCCGCTTGCCGAACTCGGGCGAATTGACGTCCTGCGCGATCAGATCCTCGACGAAGCTGTCGACCTTGGCGTCGAGCTTCGACTTCTTCTCATCCTCCAGCGGCACCAGCCCAGCCGCCTTCGCGGTCGACACGACCGGAACCGGATCGGGGGCGCTCAGGACGAGGTCGGGTTCCGCGACCTTTGCCGTGCTTGCCATCAGTAATCGTCCTCCAACCCCTTGCCCGGCCAAAATGGCGCGGAATGGCAGAGGGTTCAAGCGCTGTCGGTCGAACGATCGCGCCCCTCCTACCGCCCCGACGCCGCAATCGGCGCATCATCATTCGCATCGCCGCCATCGAACACCTCTCCCAACGGGTCGAGGATCGGCGCGACACCACCCGATTGCCGGTCGAACAGCCGCCGATAGATGCCGTCGGCATTCTCCAGCAGCGCCGCATGATCGCCATCCTCGACGATGCGGCCGCGGTCGAACACGAGGATGCGGTCTAGCGCGCGCACCGTCGACAGGCGGTGCGCGATGACGATCGCGGTGCGGCCCTGCATAAGCCGGTCCATCGCCTGCTGGATCAGCGCCTCGCTCTCCGAATCGAGGCTGGACGTCGCTTCGTCGAGAATCAGGATCGGCGCATCCGCCAGGAAGGCGCGGGCGAGCGCGACGCGCTGGCGTTCGCCGCCCGACAGCTTGACGCCGCGTTCGCCGACCAACGTCGCATAGCCGCGCGGTAGCCGCTCGATGAAGTCGTGCGCATTGGCCAGCCGCGCCGCCCGCTCGATCTCGGCGCGGGTGGCGCCGGGGCGGGCATAGGCGATGTTGTCCGCCAGGCTGCGATGGAACAGGATCGGTTCCTGCTGCACCATCGCGATCTGGCGGCGCAGCGACTGCTGCGTCGCATCGCGCACATCCTGCCCGTCGATCCGCACGGCGCCTTCCGTCACGTCATAGAGTCGCTGGATCAGCTTGACGAAGCTGGTCTTGCCCGATCCCGAATGGCCGACCAACCCCACCCGCTGTCCGGCGCCGATGGTGACATGAAGATTGTCGTAGAGCGGCGTTTCATGCCCGCCGTAGCGGAAGCCGACATGATCGAAGCGGATCTCGCCCGCGCTCACGGTGATGGGCTGCGCGTCGGCGGCATCGTCGATGCCCAGCGGCTCGTCGTGCAGCGCGACCAGTTCCTCCATCTCGTTCACCGCGCGCTGCAGGTGATGGACGTGCTGGCCGATGTCGACGAGATAGCCGTGGACGACGAAATAGCTGGTCAGCACATAGGCGATGTCACCCGGCGTCGCCTTGCCCTCGGCCCACAGCCACAGCGCGCCGCCGACCAGCCCTGTGCGGACCGTCCACAGCACCATCAGCTGCGCGGTGCCCGACCAGGTCGCGCGGGTCCAGGTGCGCCGTGCGCGCTTGCGCCATTTGCCCACCAAAATGCCGAAGCGCTGTTCCTCGCGATCTTCCGCGCCGAACGCCTTGACGACGGCATTGGCGCCGATCGCGTCGGAGAGCAGCCCGCCCATCTTCGTGTCCCACGCGTTGGACAGGGTCGAGGCGGGCGCCACCCACCGCGTCGCCAGCAACACGGTCAGCCCGACATAGAGCAGCGCGCCCACGCCCATGATCGCGCCGAGCAACGGCGCCTGGATCCCCAGCATCGCCATCGTGCCGAGCAGCACCACCAGCGAGGGCAGCAACGCCAGCAGCAGCACGTCATTCATGATGTCGAGCGCCCAGATGCCGCGCGTGATCTTGCGCACGGTCGAGCCCGCGAAGCTGTTGGCATGCCAGTCGGTCGAGAAACGCTGGACACGATGGAACGCCTGCTCGGCAATATTGCCCATCAACCGCAACGTGAACGGGATCGTGCCCATCCAGGCGAGATGGCGCAGCGCCACCATCGCGAGGCCGAGCGCGACCATCGCGCCGAACGCGCTCATCGCTGCGCGGATGTCGGCAGCCGACAACGCATCGACCAGCCGGCCGGCGAACAGCGGCACCGCAACCTCGGTGGCTGTCGCGATGCTGATCGCCAGCGCGATCAGCGCGGCGCGGCGACGCTCGGTGCGCCAGTGGCGGAAGGTGAAGCCCAGGACGGCGCCGATCCGGCCGCCTGGCGGTTTCTTGCGTGGTTCGGACATGATGTGCGTTCACGGCGCGCAGGCGCCGGCTCCAGAAAATGGCGATATTCAGATCGGGACGTTCGGGCCGCTCCTGGCGACCGCAGGGACTCAGGCTCGGGCTTTGCCGAACGCCGAAGTGAGTCCGGGAAGGCGCTGCATGCCGGTCGAAACTGCCATCTATGCCCTCCCTCGTCGCGTGTGGAACCGCTGCCGCACATAGCAGCGGCGGGCCGATGCGGCAACGCCGGTCAGCGTGCAGACAGGCGCGCCATGCTATGACGCTGTCATGCTACGCTCGATCCAGTTCGATCTGCCCTCGCGCCTGCCCGATTTCACCGAGATCGCGGCGAACCTGCCCGTCTATCTGCTACTGCTCGTACCGGTGGTGATCCTGTCGGCGCTGCTGCGGCGCGTGCCGGTGATCGGCACCTTGCTGTCGATCGCGACCTGGCTGGCAATCGCCGGCCTGTTGTTCGTCGCGGTCAGCCAGCATCAGCGCTTCAACCCGGCCTTCGCCGATTTCGCTGACGCGCTGAAGCTCGATCGGCAGACGGTGGTCGGCAAGGAAGTGCGCATCGCGATGGCGAAGGACGGACATTTCTGGGCGAATGTAAAGATCGACGGCGTCGAGCGGCGCATGCTGATCGACAGCGGCGCCACCATCACTGCGCTCTCGGCGGATACCGCGGCCGCCGCCGGCCTGCGCCCGGTCGACGAGGCGATGCCGGTGCTGATCCGCACCGCCAACGGCACCGTGCGCGCGCAGACTGCCGAGATCGCCGACCTCAAGCTCGGCAACATCGCCGCGCGCGAACTGCCTGTGGTCGTCTCACCCAGCTTCGGCGATCTCGATGTGCTGGGGATGAATTTCCTCAGCCGCCTTCAATCGTGGCGGGTCGAGGGACGAACGCTGATCCTGGTCCCGCACCACCCGCAGCCGGTGCGGGAGGGCTGAGACCAAGCGGGACGGTCAAGGTCCGCTTATTCGACGACGGCGACCAGCGAGACGCCGACCGGCAGCGGTACCCGGCCGACCAGATGCCGTTCCACCCCGAAGATGCCGGTGAACAGCCGGTTGAGCGTGCGGGAGGGCATCGCGTCGTCGGCTTCCTGCTTGTTGGTCGCCTTGCCCAGCAGCCGCACCGCCGCTGCCAGCGGGAACAGCAATGTGTTGAAATGGCTGAGCATGCGGATCTTCAGCCCTGCGTCGCCGAACACCCGCTTCAGCGTCGCGCTCGAATAGCGGCGATGATGATGGTGGACCACGTCGTGCGCGCTCCACATCCACGGGTTGGCGGGCACCGTCACCAGCAGCTTGCCGCCGGGCTTGAGCTTGCGGCGGATGCTGGCAAGCGCGGCGCGATCGCCGTCGATATGCTCCAGCACGTCGAGCAGCGCGATCAGGTCGTAATGGCCGTCGGGCACGCCGGTCAGTTCGGGCAGCGGCGCGTTGCCGACCGGGCGGCCGAGGCGCTCGCTGGCGATGGCGCGGGCGGGGGCGTCGATCTCGATACCGTCGACCGCGCCGAATTCGCCCAGCATGCCGAAATTGTGGCCGGTGCCGCAGCCGATCTCCAGCACGCGCGCGCCGGCGGGCGGCGCGACATGGCGGCGGATGATCGCGGAAAGGATCGCGCGGCGCGCGACATACCACCAGTGGACGGCATCCTGCTCGGCCATCCGCTCATAGACTGCACGCTCCATCAGCGTGCCGCCCGCACCGGCGGCCCGGGCAGCACCGCGGGGTCGGGTTGCGCCGCGCCATGGTCGGGCGCTACCGCGGCATCACCCTCCATGCCGATGGTCTGGCGCACGACGTAGAGCGGTCGCGCCTTCGCCTCCACGAGGATGCGGCCGACATATTCGCCGAGCACGCCCAGCGAAATGAGCTGCAGCCCGCCAAGGAACAGGATCGCCGTCATCATCGAGGCATAGCCGGGCACGTCGGCGCCGAACAGCAGGGTGCGTACCATCAGGAATATTGCATAGACGATCGAGAACAGCGCGATGACCACGCCGACATAGCTCCACACGCGCAGCGGCAATGTGGAGCCGGACGTGATGCCGTCGAGCGCGAGCGTCCACAGCTTCCAGTAATTGAACTTTGTGGTGCCCACCGCGCGCGGCGCGCGATCATAATAGACCGCCGCCTGGCGAAAGCCCGACCAGGCGAACATGCCCTTCATGAAGCGGTTGCGCTCGGGCATGCGCTTGATGACCTCGACGACCTGGCGGTCGAGCAGGCGGAAATCGCCGGCATGTTCGGGGATCTTGTCCGAAGAAAGCCAGTTGTGCGCGCGGTAATAGAGGTCGGCAGTCAGCCGCTTGGGCAGGCTGTCGGTCTCGCGATTGCTGCGCACGCCATAGACGACCTCATGGCCTTCCCGCCACTTGTCGAGCATCGCACCGATCACTTCGGGCGGATCCTGCAGGTCGACGTCCATCGGGATGATCGCATGGCCGCAGGCATGGTCGAGCCCCGCCGAAAGCGCTGCTTCCTTGCCGAAGTTGCGCGAGAGGGAGACGGCGCGAACGCGGCGATCGGCGCGGTTGGCGGCGAGGATCGCGGCCAATGTCGCGTCGGACGATCCGTCGTCGACGAACAGGATTTCCCACGCCGGCTGGCGCGCACCGGGAAACAGCGCCTCGAGGATCGCCGAAACCCGCGTGACGAACGGGAAGATTGCCTCTTCCTCATCCTTCACCGGGACGATGATCGATAGCTGGATGTCGGCCGTCACCATGGTTCCGCGGTTCATGCCACAAGTCCCGGGGAAGGATAAGGGAAATGCATCCACGTCAGCCGAACACGAAGCGGCGGTTGAGCGCGAAGGTGACGACGGGGGTAACGAACAGCATCGGCACCACCGGCCACCAGGTGGGGCCGTGCAGTGGGCCGGTGAGCCCCCAGACGAACAGCGAGTTCAGCGCGAAGCTGATCAGCGAGACGATGAAGAAGCGTGATGTGGTGCGCACCACATTGTCGCGGTTGCCATGGCCGCGGAAACTCCAGCGGCTGTGCAGCACATAGCCGAGCCCCATCGCCACCAGATAGGCAACGACATTGGCGAGCAGCGGCGCGATGTGCGCGAAGGTGGCGAGCAGCCAATAGGCACCGGCGCCCACCGCGGTGACGAAGCCGCCGGTGACGCCATAGCGGATGAGCTGCCCGATCAGCCCGCCGCCGCCATTGAGCAGATGAAGGACGCCCGCAGGCGCGCGTTCGGTCGAATCCATCGGCGCCCTCTAGGCTTGGCGCTTCATCTTCTCAATCACCCCGTTTAAAGGCGCCTTCTCTCTGTCGGGAAACGGGGAGCAAAGGTTTAAGGGCGTTGCATGATCGACAAGGCGGATGCGGTGATCACATGGCTGGGCCGGCACTGGCGGCTGGGCGTGCTGCTGGTCTGGGCCCTCACCGCGATCTGGATGGTCAATGAGCGGTGGAATTCGATCCATTGGCTCGTGCTCAACGACACCGACGACAATATGCGGCTCGTCCAGGTCCGTGCCTGGCTGCACGGGCAGGGCTGGTTCGATCTGCGCCAGTACAAGCTCAACCCGCCGGGCGGCTTCGACATCCACTGGTCGCGGCTCGTCGACCTGCCGATCGCCGGCCTCTATCTGCTGTTCCAGCCCTTCGTCGGGGCGGTGTGGGCGGAGCGCTGGGCGGCGGGGCTCGCGCCGCTGCTGCCGATGGGGGTCGCGATGGCGGCCGCCGCGCTGACTGTCCGCCGGCTGATCAATCCCCGGGCCTTTTTCCTCGGCGCGGTGCTGCTGCTGTTCGGCCAGTCCGCGCTGATGATGTTCATGCCGATGCGCATCGACCATCATGGCTGGCAGCTCGCCTTGCTGATGGTCACCGTCGCCGGCCTTTCCGATCCCGATCGTACCCGCGGCGGCGCCACGGTCGGCATCGGCACCGCGCTGTCGATGGTGATCGGCCTCGAACTCTTCCTCTATCTCGCCGTTGCGGGCGCCACCGTCGCGCTGCGCTGGGTGTGGGATGGCGAGGAGCGCCAGCGGATGCAGGCCTATGCGCTCACGCTCGCGGGCGGCACCGCGGCGGGCTATCTGGTCTTCACGTCGGAGGCGAACCGTGTCGCCCGCTGCGACGCGCTGACCCCGGTGTGGCTCTCGACCATGCTCGTCGCGGGTGCACTGCTGTTCCTGCTGTCGCGGCTGCGCATCGAAAGCCGCGCCGGCCGGCTCGCCTTGGCAGTTGCCGCCGGCGGCGTGCTGGCGGGCGCCTTCGCGCTGGCGTGGCCCACCTGCCTCGGCCGGCCTGAACAGGTCTCGCCCGAGCTCGAAAAGCTTTGGCTGGCCAATGTACGGGAGGCCAAGCCGCTCTACAGCCATCCGATGCGCACGATCCTGCCGGTGATCGCGCTGCCGGTGGCGGGGATCATCGGCACCCTGTGGGCAGCGTGGCGCTCGCGGGGGACGCCGGCATTCGGCACCTGGCTGCCGATGGTGGTGCTGACCCTGTTCTCCTCGCTGATGCTGCTTTGGCAAACGCGCGCCGGCCCCAGCGCGCAGCTGCTCGCCATCCCCGGTGCGGCGGCGATCGGCTGGACGTTCGTGCCCTGGGCGGCGATGCACCGCTCGCTCGCTGTCCGCTTCATCGGCACCGGCGCGGCGCTGCTGGTGCTGATCCTGGCGCTCGCCACTCCGTGGATCACCCGCAACCTGCCGGCGACCGTCGCGCCGATCAGCGAATATCGCAAGACGGTGAACCGCGCCAATGGGCGCTGTCCGCAGCTCCGCTCGCTCGCGCCGATCGGGCGGATGCCCGCGGCGACGGTCATGACCTTCGTCGATCTCGGCCCGCGGTTGATCGCGGTGACACACCACAAGGCGATCGCCGGCCCCTATCACCGCAACGGCGATGCGATTCTCGATATCCACCACGCGTTCGACGGCACGCCGGAAAATGCCCGCGCCACCGCGATCCGCCACGGCGCGACGCTGCTGCTGGTCTGCCCCAACATGTCCGAATCGACGATCTATCGCTCGCGCAGCCCCAAGGGCTTCTATGCGCGCCTTAGCCGCGACGAAAAGTTCGACTGGCTGGAGCCGGTGCCGCTGCCCGCGGATTCGCCTTATCGGCTGTGGCGGATAAGATAGCGCCATGCCGCTGAGCATGACCAAGATCGCCTATGGCTGCGAAAGCCTCGAGATTCTCGCGGAGCGCATCGCGATGCGCGCCGGCGCGGGCGAGATGCAGATGACGACGCGCTATTTGCCCAAGCGCCATGCGGAGATGCTCGGCGGATCGCTCTATTGGATCATCCGCCACAATCTCGTCGCGCGCTGCCCTCTGATCGGCTTTGCCGAGGCGGAGGACGGCAAGCACACGATCATCCGGCTGGAACCGGTGCTGATCCCCGTCCGCCCGCGCCCGAAGCGCGCGCATCAGGGCTGGCGCTATCTGGAGGAAAAGGACGCGCCGCCCGATCTGGGCACCGGCGCCGGCGACGTCGCCGCACTCCCCGCCGGGCTGGCTGGCGATCTGGAGGCGCTGGGGCTGATCTGACGCTTTTCTCCCTCTCCCTCAAGAGGGGCTTTGGTCACGCCTTACACTTTACTGTCCCCGACCCCATCGTCCGCGACTTGCAGGTCGCCGGGCCATGGACGATCGCATTTCCCGATCCCAGCACAGAGACATCCGCCGAGGTTTCCGCCGTCGCTTCGACATTGCCCGATCCGGCGACCGACGCGTCCAGCGTACCCACCTTGAGCCCTGCCACCTTGGCGTTGCCCGATCCGGTGAGCGACACCTTCAGACGGTCCGCGGTGCCGGCCAGTTCGGCGTCGCCGGATCCGGTCAGCCCCAGCCGCACCTCGGGCGCGGAAATGGCGGCGACCTTCAAGGTGCCCGATCCCACGACATCGCCGGAGAAGGCGCCATCGACACGATCGATCGCCATGTCGCCCGATCCGGCGATGGTCGCACCCGAAAGCCTGGGCAGCGTCACCAGCACCTTGATGCTGTTGCGCGCGCCATCGCCGATGCGCACGCCGCGCTTGCGGCCGATCTCCAGCACCTTGCCGTCCACCTTGATGTCCAGCGTGTCGAGCACGCCGGTGTCGCCGCGGGCGCTGACCGCGAAGGCGGGGCCCACGCGCACGGTCACATCGTCCGGCCCGGTCAGCGACACCGCCTCGAACCCGCTGAGATCGAAGCGGCGATCACCGTCGACACCGCTCGCCTTCGCCGATCCGATGGTCTCGCCGCCGACGCCGCAGGCACCGAGCGCGAACATGAGGGCGGTTGCCAGAACCGGGCGCATCGGACGTCTCCTCGCTGTGTTGGTATTACAATACACTCAGGTCTGCTGACGTCAAATGCCGCATGCCACCGTCACAGAACCGTCATGCCTAGGTGATTCCAATTGTAACATCATGTCGCCAGAGGTCGCCCATCTCCATGCGGGGAGTTACGGGCCATGGATGCGATAGCGCGACTGCCATTCGAAGGAGACATCGGCGACTTCGTGTCGTCCCAGCCGGCGCATCCGGAGCGCGAGGGGCGGCGCCGCCGCTACCGCACGATCTGGGTGTCCGACATCCATCTCGGCACGCGGGGCTGCAACGCGCGCATGCTGATCGATTTCCTCGATTCCACCGACAGCGAGACGATGTACCTCGTGGGGGACATCATCGACGGCTGGCGCATGAAGAAGCGCTTCTACTGGCCGGCCTCGCACAACGACATCCTCTGGCGGATCATGAAGCGCGCCAAGCGCGGCACGCGGATGGTCTACATCCCGGGCAATCATGACGAGATGTTCCGCCAGTTCACCGGGCTGAACTTCGGCGGCGTCGAAATCCGCCGCAAGGCGATCCACACCACCGCCGACGGTCGCAAGCTGCTGGTGCTGCATGGCGACGAGTTCGACACGATCATGCTCGCGCACCGCTGGCTCGCCCATATCGGCGACTTCGCCTATGAATGGCTGATGCGCGCCAATGTCGTGGTCAACGCGGTGCGCAGCCGGCTGGGCCTGCCCTATTGGTCGCTGTCGAAGCACGCCAAGCACAAGGTGAAGAACGCGGTCGAATTCATCAGCCGCTTCGAGGAAGTGGTGGCGCATGAAGCGGGCACGCGCGGCGTCGACGGCGTGGTCTGCGGCCACATCCACAATGCCGAGATCCGCGAGATCGCCGGCGTCGAATATTATAACGATGGCGATTGGGTGGAGGGCTGCACCGCGCTGGTCGAGCATTTCGACGGCCGGATGGAGGTGCTCCACTGGGCCGACGAGATGAAGGCCCGGGACGCCGAAGAGGCGGCGTCCATCCGATTGGCGGCCTGATGCTCGCGGAGGACGATCGAGAGATGCGCATCGCGATCGTCACCGACGCCTGGAGCCCGCAGGTCAACGGCGTCGTTCGCACCTTGCAGTCGGTCAGCGCGGAACTGCGCGGGCAGGGGCATATCGTCGAGGTGATCTCGCCCGACCTCTATTACTCGCTGCCGTGCCCCACCTATCCGGAGATCCGGCTGGCGATGGCCCGCGCGCGTTCGGTCGGCGCGCGGATCGCGGCGTTTCAGCCCGATGCGATCCATCTCGCGACCGAAGGCCCGCTGTGCCTCGCCGCGCGCCGGTGGTGCCTGCGCAACGACATTCCCTTCACCACCGCCTACCACACCCACTTCCCGGACTATGTCGAGAAGCGCACCGGCGTGCCCGCGCGCTGGGTGTGGCGCTATATCCGCTGGTTCCATGGCCCGGCCCAGTCGGTGCTGGTCTCCACCGAAAGCGTGCGCCGCGCGCTGCGCACGCATGGCGTCGCCCAGCTTCGCCATTGGGGCCGCGGCGTTGATCTCGCCAATTTCACGCCCGATGCGCCGCCGCCGGCTGCCTTCGCCGATCTGCCGCGCCCGATCATGCTCTCCGTCGGCCGTGTCGCGATCGAGAAGAATCTCGAGGCCTTCCTGGCCGCCGACGTGCCGGGCACCAAGGTGGTGGTGGGCGACGGACCGGCGCGTGCCGACCTCGCGGCGCGCTATCCGGATGCGCTGTTCCTGGGCCCGCTGTTCGGCCAGGACCTCGCCGGCGCCTATGTCGGGGCGGACGTGTTCGTCTTCCCCAGCCGCACCGACACGTTCGGATTGGTGATGATCGAGGCGCTGGCCTGTGGCACGCCGGTGGCCGGCTATCCGGTGACGGGGCCGATCGACGTGCTCAACACCCGCGTCGGCGCGATCGGCGAACGGATCGAGGATGCCATCGCCCAGGCGCTGACGCGCGATCGCGGCGAATGCGCAGCCTATGGCCAGGGGTTCAGCTGGACCGCCAGCGCCAGGCAGTTTCTCGCCGGACTGGCGCCGTTTCCGCCGCAGCGGTTCAGCGCCGCGGCCTGAGCCGGTGCCCTGTCACGGCAGTCCGACGACGGGGCTGCCGCGCATGCCGCTTGCCCTCGAGGCGAAGCGCGATTAAATCGGCGTGGATATTGCGGCCGCTCCGTGACGGGGCGGCCCTTCTTTTATCTGGAGTGTTCCGTCGTGGCCCAGCCGCTCATGCCCCATGCGACCGCGTCCTGGCTGGTCGACAATACTGCGCTCAGCTTTGAACAGATCGCCGCTTTCTGTGGCCTGCACATCCTCGAAGTGCAGGCGATTGCTGACGATACCGCCGCGACCAAGCTTACCGGCCGCGATCCCGTCCGCGCGCACGAGCTGACGATGGACGAGATCGAAAAGGGTCAGAAGAACCCGAACTATCGCATGCAGATGACCAAGGGCCCCGAGCAGGTCCGCCGCACCAAGGGTCCGCGCTACACGCCGGTTTCCAAGCGGCAGGACAAGCCTGACGGCATCGCCTGGATCATCCGCAACCACCCTGAAATCTCCGACGGCGCGATCAGCAAGCTGATCGGCACCACGCGCACCACGATCGCGGCGATCCGCGATCGGTCGCACTGGAACATCGCCAACATCGTCCCCAAAGATCCGGTGACGCTGGGGCTCTGCTCGCAGCGCGAACTCGACGCGCTGGTTGCCAAGGCCGCCAAGGCGGCGGGCATCGAGGCGCCGGTCGACGAGCGGCTTGAGGGTGACCGCGAGGCGCTGATCGAACAGCTCCGCGCCGAGCGCGATGCGGCATCGCGCGATGCCGATGCGGTCCATTCCGGCGAGAGCGAGCGCCCGGTCGACTATACCCGCGACACGCTCTTCAAGAGCTGACGCCTTGGAAACGCTCTCGCCCGACGCGTCGCTGACGCAGGACGAGAGCTTCGTGCCGACCAGCCGCAAGGGGCTGGTCTATCCGTTCGGTGAATTCGCCCCCGCGTCCGGTGCCCTGCACCGGCTGTCGGGCGGGGTGCGCTGGGCGCGGATCAGCCTGCCGGGTTCGCTCGGCCACATCAATTGCTGGGTGCTCGACGATGAGGGCGGGGTCGCGATCTGCGACACCGGCATGATGCTGCCGCCCTCGATCGCCGATTGGGAAGCGATCTTCGCCGGTGCGCTCGCAGGGCAGCGCGTGACGCGCGTGTTCGGCACCCATTTCCACCCCGATCATGTCGGCCTCGCCGGCTGGCTCGCGAACCGGTTCGGCGCGCCGGTCTGGATGACGCGCGGCGAGTGGATGACCGCGCAGCTCGCCTGGACCGACGCGCGCGAGACCGTGCCGGACGAGGTGATCGCGCTGCGCCGCGCCGCCGGATGGGATGATGCCCAGATCGATGCGGCGCGCGCCGAGGGCTGGGGCCGGCTGCGTCGTTACATGGCGCAACTCCCGCTCGGCCACCGCCGCATTCGCGATGGCGATCGGCTGACGATCGGCGCGCATGTATGGGATGTCGTCACCGGCTGCGGCCACAGCCCCGAACATGCCTGCCTGATGAATGAGGCGGATGGCCTGCTGATCGCCGGCGATCAGGTGCTGCCGCGGATCAGCTCCAACGTGTCGCTCGGCGTCACCGAGCCCGAGGGGGATCCGCTGGGCGACTGGCTGGGCTCAATCGCCAAATTGCTGGGGCTTCCCGCCGACCTGCTCGTGCTACCCGCGCATGGCGAGCCGTTTCGCGGCCTTCATGTCCGGCTGAAGGCGTTGCATGATGAACATCATGCGCGGCTCGATGAACTCGTGGCACTGCTTGCCGAGCCGCGGCGTGCGATCGACTGTTTCGGCCTGCTGTTCACGCGCCGCATCGGTGCCGAACAAATGGGGCTGGCGAGCGGCGAGGCGCTGGCGCACCTCCGCCACCTCGAAGTCACCGGCCGTGCGGTGCGCGAGGTGACGGACGGCGTCTGGTGGTATCGCGCCGCCTGATCAACGCTTGCGCTCTTAGCGCTTGCCCGATCAGCGCTTGAAAGTGTCGATCGACTCGCGGCCGAACCGAGCGATCAACTCGCCGATCTCCTTGACCTGCGCCATCGATCGGCTGCCCTGTTCCTGGATGTAGCGGCTCTGCAATTCCAGTACCTCGGGCAGGCTGCTTGCCTGCGCGGCGGCGCGCAGCGCGGCGAACGCCTCGCGCGTGTTCGCCTCGGCATGGTCGATCACGGCGGTAGCAATAGCGGCGCTGTTCTCCGCGGCCTTCTGGCCGCCCGCCTTCATTGCCTCACCTGCCGCCTTCAGCGGTTCGGCCATCCCATCGATACCGCCCTTGCCGGGATCCTTAGCCATTTGCGGGCTCCTTGTTCCTGTGCGTTGTCATGCCCGCCGTCGTCGCGGGCCCCCCTGTCGCCGCGGGAACATCCCGCGTCGCATCCGTTGCACGCCGTGCGGGCGCCGCCATCGTCACCGCGCGCGCCAGCCGTTCCGCGCTTGCCGCCAGCGCTGCCGTATAGGTCGCGGGATCGGGCAGCTTGGCGCGGTCGGCGGTGAAGCCGATGACCAGCGAGCCACCCTGCGCGGTCGCGGTGTGCGCCAGCCCGAGATCGTCGGCCAGCGGCACCAGCGCATGCACCGCCAGCAACCGCGCGCCGCCGAAATAGACGTCGCCATCGACGCCGGGAAAGCTGGCCACTGCGGTCGCCACGGGCGGCGCGTCGACATCCGCCAGCCGGCGAAGCTGCTGACGCGCACGCTGCCCGGCCAACGCCGGGCCGAACAGGGTCGTCGCGGTGGACGGCGGCTCGGCCGGCTCGCGATCCAGCTTGCGCGTGATCAGCCGCAGCCGCATGCCATCCTCATCCGCATCGGTCGCCAGCGGCAGCGCGATCGCGCTGTCGCCCGCGGGCAGCAGTGCGGCCAGCGGCGCATGGGGCAGTTCGCCGCGCGCATCGAGATAATGGGCGATGGCACCGCCGACGATCGCGCCGATCACTGCATCGCGCGTCGCGCCGGACGCCGCCTCGATCCGCGCGATCTCCGCCAGCGGCAGCGTCACCGCATCATAGACGCGGTGGGGGCCGACCGCGCCGGCAAACGGGGTGGGGGGCGCCTCCACCGGCGCCGGCACGGGCTCTCCGCGCCGCGCGATGCGCTGCGCGCCGCGGCGGGCGAGGTCAGGCAGCGCGCGGGCCAGCGTCTCGGCGAACTGGAAGGGTTTGCGCAGCGTGTTGAAATAGCTGCTGACGAGAAGGTCGCGAATGCCAGGCCGGCTGTCCGGCTGCCAGTCGTCGATGCTGCCATCATCGTCGAAGCCGGCGGGCAGCGGATCATGCACGGCGGCGAGCATGCGGTCCCCGGCCACCGGATCGATCGCGGCGAGGTGCGTTTTGGCGAACAGCGCGAAGGCGCCCGGCGGCAGCCCGGCCACGCCATCCAGCCCCTCGATGATCGTGAAGTCCCACAGCGGCCGGTTGAGGTCCATCGGCCGCGCATGCAGCCGCGACACGAGGATGCAGAGCTGCCGCCAGTCACCGGGCTGCGGCAGCGCGATGTGGCGTACATGATGCTCTACGTCGAAATCGGGATCCTCGATCCAGTAGGGCGCGTCGAGATCCAGCGGCACGCGCACCAGCCGGCGGCGAAAGGCGGCGGCGCGGCGCAGCCGCGCGGAGACATGGCGCAGGATATGCTTGAAGCGCACCCGGCCATCGGGCGCCGTCGCAGGATCGTAGAGGCACAGCAGCCCTACATGCATCGGCGTCGCCGGCGCATCATGATAAACGAAACGCGCGTCTTCGACGCCCAGTTGCTGCATCCTGCTCTCCCGAGCCCGTTCTGACGGGCTTCGTTCGGCCCGCACACAATCGGAAAGCAGCCCGGCTTGCAAGCCATGCGCGGGAATTCACCTCGAATAAGGCGGAGAATCAGGCCGGACTGCCGCAATCCTGCCATTTGTCTCGATTACCCGAGCAGGGATAAGGCCTTTTCCCGTACCAGGACCCGGACATTCGTCGATGCTGTCGCAGAAGACCCGTTACGCTCTTAGATCGTTGCTCTATCTCGCTGAACGCCATGACGGTTCGCCGATCCAGCTGACCGAGATCGCCGAGACCCAGCAGGTGCCGCGCAAATATCTCGAACTGATCATGCTCGATCTGAAGAAGGCCGGCATGGTGAAGAGCCGGCGGGGCCCAGGCGGCGGCTATGTGCTTGCGCGCCCGGCAAGCGACATTTCTTTCGGCGAGGTCGTCCGCACGCTGGATGGTCCGCTGGCGCTTGTCCCCTGCGCTTCGCTGACAGGCTATCGCCGCTGCGAGGATTGCCATGACGAAGCGACCTGCGCGATCCGCCACGTGATGGCGATGGTGCGGCAGGATACCGCCAAGGTGCTCGACGGCACCTCGCTGGCACAGGCGGCGATGCTGGAAGGCGCGCTCGAAGCGGCTTGAGCGCAGGAGTCTCGCCCCTCCCTTTCAGGGGAGGGGAACAGGACACCTCATTATATCTCGAAGAACCAGGGCGGGCAGGCATGCTCCGTCCGCAACCGCTCCACGACATCCAGCAGCGCCGGTCCATCGATCCGGTAGCGCGGCGGCCATAGCCCCGGCTCGGGCGTAAGTGGCCCCATCACCCGTTCGATCGACTCCCAGCTCCGCGCGATCGTCTTGTCGCCGCTGCTCGATCCGATCAGCACCACATCCGCGCGCGGCAGCAGCGAGAGAGCGTCGGTGGTCCATGTCGCGGCGGTGCGCAGCCAGCCCTCATGTTCGATCAGCATCAGGCTGGCGACGAAGATGTCGGTACCGTCCTTCTCATGCTGGGCGTCGAGCAATTCCTTCTGGCCGCTATAGACCCAGCCCCATTGTTGCCCGCGCAACGCATGGAGTGCGGGCTGGCCGGCGGCCTCCGCGTCGAAGGGCGCCCATGTGCCGTGGGTCAGCCGGATCGGCAGGCAGGAGATCAGGCGATCCGCCTCGGCCAGCCATTGCGTCGCGGCAGCGCCCATATGCTCCAGCGCCGCAGCGTCGTCGGCCCCCGCGACCAGGATCGAACGGCGTTCGAAGACGATCGCCACCGGATCGCCCCTCAGGCCGAGCTGATCGAACAGGTGCGGCAGCAATACGCGCGATGAGTCGTAATGGTCCTGATAGTCGGAGATGTAGAAGCCACCCTCGCCCTGGGTGAACTTGCAGGGGCTTGCCGCCCGCAGATTGTCGAGCGCCTGCGCGGTCGCCGCCGCAAAATCGAACCCGCTGTCACGCAGAGCGTCGGCGGTGAGCAGGCGGATGCCATGTTCCGAATCCGACGCGATCAGCATCGCCATCACGTCGCACAGCGGCTGCATCGCGCCTTCATAGCTGTTCGCCGGCAGCCCGAGTTGGTCGGCTGCGATCGGCTCGAAATCGAGCCGTGCGCGGATGATCGGCATCAGGCTTTCGCCCGGCACCTGATCGGGCACGCCCGCCGCGGTTTCCAGCAGGAAGCCGGTGATCTTGGCGAATTCCGCCTCGCGCCCGGTGGCACCATCGGCCTCCTGCCAGCCGCGAAACATATTGCCCAGATAGACGCGGCCGGTGACGCCGGCGGTATCGATCTCGAACCGATCCTTGTCGTAGTTCAGTGCGCCTTCCCAGCCTGCCTTGCGCAGGCGGGACATCACCTCACGGGCGAAGCGATCCTGCTCGGTGCCGCCGCGGAAGAAATCGAGGAGGGCCATGCATGCTCCCGATGTTTGGGCGATGCCGGCCGATGCCGGCGCCATCCGCTTGATATGCCGGAAAAAATGGCGGACGACGTGGCGCTGGTGGAACGGTTCGTGGGAGGGGCTGAACGGTTCGACCGATTTCCGCACCGCTCCTTTCGCGCAGCAGTCTACTCCCGCGCCAGATCCTGCCGCTCGAAGATCACCACCGCCGCCACCACCAGCGCGATCACCCACAGGGCGAGCACGCCGGCCCCCGCCAGCGCGACATCGCCGGGGATGCCGCCCACCGCCCAGCCGCGCACCGCATCGCCCGCCTGCGCTGGCGCCAGCAAATAGCGATCGAGCGCCGGCCCTCGCGTCACGAACCCCAGCGCCATGGTCTGCGCCAGCGCGAGCAGGAAGGCAGGGAGGGCGCCGCCGAGCAGCGAACGGCTCGCGACCGCGCCGAGGCCGGCCATCGCAGCCACCACCAGCATCTCCAGCAGCGATCCGGCAAAGCCGGCGGCCAGCGCGCCGATCCAGCCGGCGCCGGCGGGCCAGGCCAGCGGCGCACCATGAAGCAGTGGCTGGTAAAGCCCGGACAGCACGTCCGCCAGCATCGACAGCAGCAGGCTGACCGCCGCGAAGATGGCGAACACCGTCACCTTGCCGAGGATCAGATTGGCACGGCGGTTGCGCGGGGTGGCGAGGCGCCAGCTTTCGTAGCGGTAATCGCCCGCGAACAATGATGCCGCGCCGATCGCGTAGAACAAGGCCGCAATCGGATTGCCTGCGGCATTCAACCCGCGCAGCGCCAGCGCCACCGGATTGGTCGCGCTGAGCAGTTGGGCATCCGTCACCCGCATCACATTTTCGAGCGCGACGCCGAGCAGCAGCGCGAACAGCGGCACGAAGCCATAAGCCCAGAACAGCATCACGCGGTTGCGCCGCGCGCGGAACAGTTCGGCGCGGATCGCGTCGGCAATCATCGGGCGCCTCCGGTCTGCTGGAAGAACAGGCTTTCCAGATTGGCGCCCTCCCAGCGCGCCTCCTCGATCGCCACGCCGGCCGCGACCAGCGCTGCGATCAGCGCGGGCGCTTCGCTGCGCTCGATGTCCGCCAGCACGGCATCGCCATCGCGCTGGCCGCGCTCGCCCAATGTCGCGAGCACCGCGTCGGCGGGCGTGGCGCTGATCCGCAGCCGCGCGCGGGCGGCCAGCATGTCGTCGATCGCGCCGGTCGCGACGAGGCGGCCATGGTCGAGGATGGCGACGCGATCGCAGATGCGCTGCACCTCGTCGAGCAGATGGCTGGAAAGCAGCACGGTGACGCCGTCGACGTCGGCAAGGTTGCGCACCAAGGCGCGGATCTCGCTGATGCCGGCCGGATCCATGCCGTTGGTCGGCTCGTCGAGGATGATGAGGTCAGGCGTGCCGACCAGCGCGGCGGCGATACCCAGCCGCTGCTTCATGCCGAGCGAGAAGGTATCGACCCGGCGATCTGCGGCATCGGTCAGCCCGACGCGGTCGAGCAGCTGATCGGGATCGAAGCGCCTGAGGCCGCCGACCAGCGCGACATGGGTCAGCGCCTCGCGCGCGGAGAGATAGGCGTGGAAGCGCGGCGTCTCGATGAAGCTGCCGACTCGGCGCAGAACGGCGGGGCTGGGCGGGGCGCCGAACAGTTCGACCGAGCCGGCGCTCGGCCGCACGAGGTCGATCGCGATGCGCAGCAGGGTCGATTTGCCGGCACCGTTGGGGCCGAGCAGCCCGAACACGCCGCCGGCGGGCACATCGAGATCGAGACCGGCCAGCGCCTGGACCGCCCCGTAACGCTTCACCAGCGATCGGGCGGCCAGCGCCGGCACGGCCATGATCAGTCGGCCTTGTCCGGGGTTTCGCCCGCTTCGGCGTCACCGGCTTCTGGCTCGGCCTCCGCCTCGTCGCCAGCGGTCAGGAAATAGGGCTCAACCGGGCCGGAAAGCTTGATCGTCAGCGGGCGACCGCGGCGATCGACCTTCTTGCCCAGCGCCACGCGCACCCAGCCTTCGGACACGGAATATTCTTCCACGTCGGTCCGCTCATTGCCCTTGAAGCGGATGCCGATGCCGCGCGCGAGCACATCCGCGTCATAATGCGGGCTGCGGGGATCGTTGCAGAGGTGATCGGGCGGTGTGTCGGCCATGTCTTTACGCTTTCCGATGAACAGATTGGGCGCGCTGATAGCGGCGGCGCCCGCGCGCGTCACCCCTCGATTGCGTCGCCGGTGTCGGTGATCGACGGGCTGGTCTTGTGCAGCCGCGCGAATTCAACGACCTGGCGGCCGACGAGCGCCAGCTGCGCCGCCACGGCCTCGTCCGTGCAGCCTTCGGCGGTAAACAATCCGCCGACAGTGCGGATCGCGGCACCCAGCGGCGTCGGCCAGCCGCGCAGCGCGTGGACGATCGAACGCATCGTCGCCAGCGTGCTGCCTGTCGCCTGCCAGCCATAAGCGGTGGCGATCAGCCCCACCGGCAGCCCGTCCAGATAGACGCGGGCGTCGCGCGCGGTTTCTTCCAGATAGTCGATCGCATTCTTCACGCCGCCGGAGATCGAGCCGTGATAGCCCGGGCTCGCCAGGATCACGCCGTCGGCCTCGCGCACCGCGGCGACCAGCGCCTTGCCGGCTTCCGAGTTTTCGGATCCGGGCACGCCATAGATCGGCAGTGCGCTCAGGAACGGCCCATCGAACAGTCGCACGTCGGCGCCTGCCGCGGTGGCGGCGTCCAGCGCGACCTTCAGCGCCAGTTCGGTGGACGATGATGGTTTGGCGGTGCCGCCCAGGCCGACGATCTTGACCACTTCATTCTCCCGGATGTTGCAGTTGCGGTAGCGCGCCGGCGGGAGCGATCAAGCCGTGGCGACCGACTTTTCTCCGCAGACGGCGATCAGCCACCTGCGGAGACGCGATCGACGAGCAGCGGCTGGACGGTGCGGATGGCATCGCCGCCGGGCGGATCGCACAGCATAGCCACCGCCATCGCGACCATCTCGTCGACGCGCTGGTCGAAGGTTGCGAGCGCATAGCCGGGCCAGGAGGCGGCCTCGATATTGTCATAGCCGATGATGCGGAAATCGGCCGGGCAGCTGCGCCCGCCGGCGCGTAACGCATCGATCACGCCCAGTGCGGTCAGGTCGTTGGCGCAGAAGATCGCATCGGGCGGACTCCCCTGCGACAACAGCGCACGGCCCGCCGCGAGGCCGCCGGCATGGTGATAGTCACCGGGCAGTTCGAGCGGCGCGGGCAGGCCGAGCGCCGCGAGCGCCTCGCGAAAGCCGATGCCGCGCTCAACCTGCGAGATGCTGTCGAGGGGGCCCGCGACATAGGCGAAGCGGGTGCCGCCGCGGGCGTGGAGCAATCGCGCCGCCTGCATGCCGGCGGCGCGATTGTCCGATCGCACGCTGCGCACCCACTCGGTTTCCACCGCGGAATTGAGCGTGACGATCGGCACGCGATAGGCCGAGAGCGCCTCCGCCACCGGCTGCGACTGCACCGAAAGCGCGCTGACGACGCCGTCGACGCGATAGCCGGCAAGCCGGCCCACCGCATCGTCGAGCGCGCGGTCGCTCTCGATCTGGATCAGCATGATCTGGCGGCCTGCCGCGGTCAGCGCGCGGGTGAAGGCCTCCAATGTCATCGCGTAGAAGGGATTGTAGAAGCCGCCGACGACCACCGCGATAATGCCGGTGCGTCCCTTCAGCATCATGCCGGGCAGCAGGTTGGGGCGGTAATTGAGGTCGGCGGCGGCGCACTCGATCCGCTCGCGCATCTCCGGTGAGATGCTGGCACCGGGCGTGAACGCGCGCGATACCGCCGATTGCGAGACGCCCGCCCGCCGCGCGACATCGCGCGAGGTGGGCGGGCGATCGTTCATGCGAGGTGTGAGCCGATCAGCACATGGTCGGCGGCCGAAAGCCGATCCGACGCGGTCGCCTTCTGGTGCCAATAGGGATAGAGCAGCGGCGGCCGGCTGGCTGCCTCCAGCTTCGCGACATCCTCGGCGCTCAACACCAGTTCGGCCGCCTTCAGATTGTCGGCGAGCTGCGCATCGGTGCGCGCGCCGACGACGAGGCTGGCGACGCCCGGCCGTGCCAGCAGCCAGGCAAGCGCCACCTGCGCCGGCGTGGCGCCCTCATAGCCCTTGGCGACTTCGACCAGCACCTCGACGATATCGTACAGTGCCTCGACGTCGCGCACCGGCGGCTCGTCCCAGTTGGCGGCCTTGCGCGTTCCTTCGGGCTCGGGCTGGTTGCGGCGATACTTGCCCGAGAGCAGCCCGCCGGCGAGCGGCGACCAGATCACTGCGTCGACGCCCTGGTCGACCGCGATCGGCAGCAGCTCATATTCGGCTTCGCGCGCCTGCAAGGTGTAATGGATCTGCTGGCCGACCGGTCGGACGAGCCCTTCCTTCGCGGCGGCGGCGAGCATCTTCATGATGTGCCAGCCGGAGAAGTTGGAGACGCCGACATAGCCGATCTTGCCGGCGCGGGTGAGGTCGTCGAGCGCGCGCAGCGTCTCTTCCACCGGCGTCTGCCCATCCCACTGGTGGCACCAGTAAAGCTCGATATGGTCGGTGCCGAGCCGCTTGAGGCTCGCCTCGCAGGCGCGCACGATGTGGTGGCGCGAAAGGCCGCGCTCGTTGGGGCCCTTGCTACCGGTTGGGAAGCGCACCTTGGTGGCGAGCATGAGCCGGTCACGCCGCCCGGCGATCGCCTCGCGGATGATCTCTTCGGACATGCCGGCTGAATATATATCCGCCGTGTCGAGCATGTTGACGCCGGCATCCAGCGCCATGTCGATCTGCCGCCGGGCGCCTTCGATGTCGGTATTGCCGGTCTTGGCGAACGCGCCCTGGCCGCCGAAGGTCATCGTGCCCAGGATGAGCGTCGAAACCTTGAGGCCCGAGGCGCCGAGGGTGCGGTATTGCATCGAAACGTCCTTTCGTCTGGATGGAACGCTGTTTCGTCACCCCGGCTCGACCTGGGGTGAAGAGGAGTTTGGGAATTCGGCGAGTCACCCTCGAGATTTAGCGCCGCCCCTCCCGGTCCGCGAGCATCGACAGCATCCAGAACAGCAGCCCCCCCGCCGCCAGCGCGGCGCCGACCCAGCCGGTCGAGGGCAGCCCCCAGCCGGCGGCGATCGCCATGCCGGCAAGCCACGGCCCCAGCGCGTTGGCGGTGTTGAACGCGCTGTGGTTGAGCGCCGCAGCCAGGGTCTGCGCCTCACCCGCCACGTCCATCAGCCGTGTCTGCAGCGCGGTACCCAGGCCGCCGCCGCAACCGATCAGCACCACCATCGGCGCCAGCGTCCAGAGGCTGCCGGTGGCGAAGGGATAGATGGCAAGCGCGACGAAGCTCCAGATCAAGACGCCCGCCACCGTCGGCATCAGCTTGCGATCGGCCGCCCAGGCGACGGCGAAATTGCCGCCGGTCAGGCCGATGCCGAACAGCACCAGCAGCACCGGGATCATAGCGGGCGAAGCCTGCGTCACGGTCAGCACGGTCGAGGCAAGATAGGTGTAGACCGCGAACATGCCGCCGAAGCCGATCGCGCCGATCGCCAGCGTCAGCCACACCTGCTTGCGCTTGAGCGCGGAAAGCTCGGTCAGCGGGCTGGCGTCCTTCGCGGGCGCGGTCCGTGGCGCGAAGGCGGCGATCAACCCCGCAGTCGCCAGCGCCAGCCCGCTGACGAGGATAAAGCCCCAGCGCCAGCCGACGAGCTGGCCGATCGCATTGGCGAGCGGCACGCCGATGATCGTAGAGACGGTCAGCCCGGTCATCACCAGTGCGAACGCCTGCGCGCGCTTGGCGGGATCGACCAGCGAGGCGGCGACCAGCGCCGCGACGCCGAAATAGGCGCCATGCGGCAGCCCGGCAACGAAGCGGGCGGCGAGCATCAGATGATAAGAGGCGGCGACCGCGGAAAGGCCGTTGCCCAGCGCGAACATCAGCATCAGCGCGATCAGCAGCGACCGTCGCGGCAGCCGCGCGGCCAGCACCGCGATCAAGGGTGCCCCGACGACCACGCCCAGCGCGTAGGCGCTGATCACATGCCCGGCGGTCGGCGCGTCGATGCCGAGGTCGGGCGCGAAGAAAGGCAGCAGGCTCATCGTCGCGAATTCGGTGGTGCCGATCGCAAACCCGCCCATCGCAAGCGCGAACAGGATGAGCCCGACCGGCGCCGCGCGCGCATCCGGCGCGGGTGCGATCCGCGACAAGGCGGCAGCGGACATCGACTCACTCATCATTCGGGCTCCGGAAGGGGGCTGCATCACAGCGCGGTGCCTCTAGCACCAACGGCTTTGCATCGCGATGCAAATCGCAGATGCAGTGGATGCAATCGCAACGGGCGTCGCCAATGGCGCTTCGCAGCGAGGCGGCGGCATTGGTGATTGTCCGGCGGTTGCGCGCACAGTTTCCCGCCTCAACCCAACCGGAAATCCTCCCCCCGATAAGTCCGCACCGCATTGCCCCGTTCCAGACCCTGATTGCGGCTCCATTCCTCCCGCCGCCCGGCCGCTGCCGCCGCGTGCCGCCGCTCCTCCAACAGCAGCGACAGCTTCAGCCGCGCGATGCGGCGGTTGGCGAACTGGGATCGCTGGTCCTGCGAGAAGCTGGTCAGCCCGGTCGGCAGATGGGTGGCGCGCACCGCGCTGTCAGTCTTGTTGACATGCTGGCCACCGGGGCCGGAGGCGCGCAGCGTCTGGTAGCGGATGTCGGCGTCTTCAAGGTCGAGCCCGTCCTCCGCCTGTGCCACGCGCGCAGCACCGACGAACCAGTTGCGCCGCCGGTGGAGCGGGCGGAACGGGCTGCTGCCGATCCAGCGGATTGTGCCGGAGCGCGCCGCCGCGAACGCCTCGGCACCATCGCCTTCGATGCTGAGCAGCAGCGAAGCCGCCGGCCCCGCGACCGGCTCGACGGGCGTGCAGGCGAGCCCCGCAGCGCGCGCCTCCGCCGCCCAGACGCGCGCGAGCTGGGCGACGACCCACTCGCACTCCCTCGGCCCTTGTCCGGAGGAGAGGTGCAGGATGATCGCGGTCATGCGCGGCGCACCTTGTAGGTCAGCAGCGGGCAGAGCATCGCGACCGGATCGACCAGCCCCGCCTGCTGCAGGTCGCGCACGACCTGGTGGATATCCTTGTACGCCTGCGGCGCCTCCTCGAAGATCAGGTCGCGATCCTCGCAGATCACGCGGCTGCCCAGCCGGGTGCGTTCCAGATCGGCGATCCGGAAGCGGCGGGAAAGCTTGCCGCGCGCCTCGCCGCGGCTCCACTTGCGTCCCGCGCCATGCGCCAGCGACTGGAGCGCCTCCTCCGCCCGGTCCGGCCGCGGGCGCACGACATAGGTCATGTCGCCGCGGGAGCCGGGGATGACGACCAGTCCGCCATCCGCCGGCGCCGCGCCCTTGCGATGCAGCCAGCCGTCGCGGTGGCGGGTCACGCTGTTGTGGCACAGGTCGAGCAGCCGCTCGCCACGCGTCGCCAGCCGGTCGAGGAAGCGCTCCGCGATCACCGCACGGTTGAGCACCGCCCAGCGGGTTGCGGCGTCGTGCTCGGCCAGATAATCGGCGCAGGCGGGATCTTCCGCGGTCAGCCCCGCGACGTTGAACCGGCTGCGGTGCCGGTCGAGGATCGCCTGGCCCAGCCCGCGCGAACCGCTGTGCACCATCAGATGCACTGCCCCCGCGTCGAGCCCGGCTTCGGCGAACAGCGCCGCGTCGATCACCGTGTCGACCCGCAGCAGTTCGGTGAAATGGTTGCCGCCGCCGATGGTGCCCAGCGCTTCGCCGGCATCCGGCGGCAATCCGGCCGCGACGAGGCGCCCGGCGCGGTCGCCCGGCCAGGTCTCGTCCAGCCCGTGCAGCCGCCGCTCGGCGGCGTCGGCGCGGAACTTGCGCAGCGCGATGTCGGTGCGCCACAGCCCCATGCCGCAGCCGATGTCGCTGCCCGCGAGATGCGGATAGACATGGCTGCGCGACCAGAACGCAGCTCCCACGGCGATGCCGCGCCCGGCATGAAGATCCGGCATGCCGACGACGGCGTCGATGCCGGGCAGCGCCGCGGTCTGGCGCAGCTGGTCGACCGCGAGTTGGTCGATCCAACTTTCGGACGAGGCGATGATGCGAATATCGGCCCCGTTCATTGCACGGCCGCCTGACGGAGGGTGAAGAGATTATGTGCCGCGGCGTCATCGTTGCCGCGGAGAAGGATCAGGCGAAGACGATCGCCTGCAGGGGGCTTGCCCATGTCGAAAAGTCCCGAACCCGGAAAATGGAAGTGGCGATGGGTGCGGTTGCGGTCTGCATCTGCTCACTCCTTTCCTGAGCCGGGTGGACGATCGCGGCGCGCCTAGCCGAAAAGGCGCGGCGAAGCAACGCTTTGCGGCGCGACCGAGGATGAACCTTGGTGCGGTGACGCGCACCCGGCGGTGACGCCCTCGGCTGCGCGTCACCCCAACATCAGGCCGCCACAGTCTCCGGTTCCGGGGCCCAGGCGACGCCGTTGATGTGGCCGCCGCCATCGGCATAGAGCGTGTTGCCGGTGATGTAGCGGCTGTCTTCGCTGGCGAGGAACAGCGCGACCGGTGCGATATCCGTGTCGACGTCGCCGGTGCGGCCCATCGGGTTCATCGCGTCGATCGCCGCGGCATTCTCGGGATAGGTGGCCTTGAAGCGCAGATAGGCGGCGCTGGCGGCGCCGGGGCAGATGATGTTGGCGGTGATGCCATGCCGGGCCCATTCGCGTGCGGCAGAGCGGGTGAGGGTGCGCAGCCCCTCCTTTCCCGCATTGTAATCGGCCGAATAGAGATGCGCGTTGACCCCGTTCAGCGAGCAGATGCTGATGATCCGCCCCCAGCCGGCGCGCGTCATCGCCGGGAAGCAGGCGCGCATCCCCCAGAACGCCGCCTTCACCGACATCGTATAGCTGTGGTCGAACTCATCGTCGGTCTTGTCCTCCAGCCGGCGGATATGGCCGCCGCCCCAGGCATTGTTGACGAGGATGTCGACGCCGCCGAAGTCGCGCTCCGCCAGGTCGACGGCAGCGAGCAACTGCGCCTTGTCGTTGACGTCGGTGCGGATGAAGCGGGCGGTGCCGCCGGCGGCAGTGATCGCATCGGCCGCCGCTTCGCCGGTTTCCGGGTTGAACTCCGCGATCACCAGCTTCGCGCCTTCCTTGGCGAACAAGGTCGCGATCGCGCGCCCGATGCCTTCGCCGCCGCCGGTTACCAGCGCGGTCTTTCCTGCCAGCCTTACCATAGTCTCTCTCCCTCGTTGGTTTGATCAGGATTTTGGGGTCAGTTGCCGAAGCGGTAGCGCAGCGAGAGGCCGTAGGTGCGCGGCTCGCCATAGAGCACGGTGTCGAAGCCGAGCGCGGAGGCGAGCGGATAGCCGCCGACGATATAATCCTCGTTCGCGATGTTGTTGGCGAACAGGCTGATGTCGACGCCGCGCGCCAGCGCGTCGGACCAGTCGAGCCGCGCGTTCCACACGCCATAGGCCGGATAGGTGTCGATCGGCGCGTCGGGGTCCGACGTGTTGACCTTGTCCGTATGGCTATAGTCGCTGGCCAGGGTCACCGTGCCGGCATCGCTCTCGACGATGACGAACTGGCCGTTGATCCCCCACTTCCAGCGCGGCTGAAACGCGATCTGTCGGCCGACCCGGCAGGCGGTGCCGACATCGGTCGCGCATTTGGCATCGAGATAGGAGGCAAAGGCGCCGATCGTCAGCCGGCTCGATGGCTTGAGCGAGACTTCGAGTTCGCCGCCCTTATTGGTCGCCTTGCCGGCATTCTGGACGAGCGAGATGAAGGTACCGTTGGTCAGCACCGGCAGCGAGATCTGGATGCCTTCATATTTGTCGCGGAACAGCGAGATGTTGGTGCGCAGCGGCACGCCGATGTCCCAGTCCGCCTTCAGCCCCACCTCGAAATCGTCGACCGTCTCCTTGTCGAAGGTCGCGAAGTCCGCCGAGGGGGAGGGGAGGTTGAACCCGCCGCTCTTGTAGCCGCGCCGATAGGCGCCATAGGCCAGCACATTGGGCGAGAATTCATATTGCAACGTCACATCATAGGTCGGCGCGCTGAACTTCGCGTTGCCGGCGAGCGGGCATTCGATCAGCCCGTTGGCGGTGTTGATCTGCACGCACGCGCCGGCATCGTCCGTCACCGAAGAGGTCAGATAGCGCTTGTCCCACGTATAACGGAACCCGCCGGAGATCTGGAAGGCATCGGTCACCTGCCATTCGAGATGCGCGAACAGCGCATCGCTCTGGTCGCGGAAATCATTGGCGGTGTTGGTCGCCTGCCCGAACACGACCGAGCGATAGGATTGGTCGATCCCCGGCGTGACCTTCTCATGATAGAAGCCCAGCACATAGCTCAGGCGCGCGTCGAACAGCTTGCCCTGAAGCTGCAATTCCTCGGTGAACTGGTTGACGCCGCGGATATAGGGCGGGCGATCGCCGGTGCCGGGATAGTCGCCGCCGGCATAGTTGAGCCCGCCGGTGATGTCGGTCGCGTCCGCGGTGCGGTTGCGCCGGATCGAGAGGATATTCTTGATGCTGAACGCGTCGCTGAACTCGATCTGGGTGCGGTTGGTGACGCCATAGGCCTTGTTGCGCGTGTAGAGCCGTCGCGGCGTCAGCGCGCGGCGAATGCCGACATCGCGCTGGCGCGCGAGCACCTCTTCGAACTGTTGCGGTGTCAGCCCGGAGAGGCTGAAGCCGCCATTGGCGGCCCCCAGGAACGCCGCCACCGCGCCGCCGAACGGCCCGGTCGGGCATCCCGGCAGCGCCACCGACAGGCAGGCGATCGGCGTCGGCGCGCCGGCGCGCAGCGGCAAGGTAGCGGGAAGGCCGAACCCGGCCTGCAACGCATCCGGCACCGGCAGCACGCCAAGCTGCGCGGCAGGATTGATATCGCGCAGGATCAGACCGCTGCCGCTATTGTCGCGGAAATTATAGTCGACGATCGTAACATTCTCGATCGCGTCGCCCGGCGTGAACAGCAGCGAGACGCGGAACGCATCATGGTTGCGGCTGTCGAGCCGCTGCCCGGTCTCGATCGACCGGGTATAGCCGTCGCGCCGTGACAGCGACCCGGCGAGGCGCAGCGCGAGCAGATCGTCGACCAGCGGCAGGTTGAGGATCGCCTCCACCTCGTGGAAATCATAATTGCCGATGCTCGCCTTGATCGAGCCGCCGAGGTCGAAGGTCGGCCGGTTGGGCTCGAACAGCACTGCCCCGCCGGTGGTGTTACGCCCGAACAAGGTGCCCTGCGCGCCCTTCAGCACCTGCACATTGGCCAGGTCGTAGAACACGCCGGATCCCGCGATCGTCGTCGGCACCTCGGCGAAATAGGTGGCGACGCTGGTGAAGTTGCGGGCGCCGCCACCGACGATGCCGGGCCCCTGGCCGCGGATGTAGAAACCGGCCTCGTCCCGGTTGTTCTGGTAGATGTTGAGCGCCGGCGCGGTCTGGCGCAGCGCTTCGGTGGAGATGATGCCGCGCTCCGCGAGCGTGTCGCCCGACAGGGCGGTGATCGCGACGGGAACGTCCTGTAGCGCCTCTTCGCGCCTGCGCGCGGTGACGACGATGTCATCGAGTCCGCCGGTCGTCACTGTCGTTTCCGGATCCGTCGCCTGCGCTGCAACCGGTATCGGTGCCAGTGCGGCGCAAACGGCCAGCAGCGCGGCGGCCTGCCGCGGATCGATCGTCATATCCCCTCCTCCCGGCTCGTTGGCCGGTTCGCTTGTTGCTCAGGATTGCCGCGAAAACCGGGCTGGCCGGCCTTCTCGGGAAGCGAGCCAAAAGGCTCGCCATGACGCCATCGAATCACGCATTATTATTTTTCAGGCTGAATGCTCTTGCCTGATGCGTATTTCAAGATGCAATTTGATGCGCGAATGATCGGTGTCTATGATGTACGCCGCGTGGGTGCTCGAACGGGAAGGGCAGTGATGATGCAGCAGCCAAGCCATCGCTTCGACGCGCTGGACTGGCAGATCGTGGCGCTGCTGAAGGAGAATGGCCGCGTCACCAATCGTGATATCGCGCGCCAGATCGGGGTGCCGCGCGCGACGGTCGGCGCGCGCATCCAGCGCATGACTGACGCGGGTGCGCTCCGGATCGTCGCAGCGGTGGATTTCGATGCCTATGGCCATGCGGTGCTGCTCGCACTGGCGATCCGCGTGGCCGGCCGCGCGGCGGAAGACGTCGGGCGCGATCTTGCCGAACTGCCGGACGTGTTCGCCGTCCACCTCGTCACCGGTGCGCACCAGGTGGAGGCGCTGATCGCGCTTCAGGCCTTCGAGGATCTTTCGGCGCGGGTCATGCCGCGCCTCGGCGAGATTGCCGGGATAGCGCAGGTGGATGTCTGCATCGCGACCGAGATCGTCTCCTATAATTTCGATGTCGGGATCACCCGATGACCGCGCCCGATCTCGACGAAACCGATCGCCATATCCTCGATCTGCTCGGCGACGACGCCCGGCTGAGCAACCGGGCGCTGGCGCGGCGGCTGGGGCTCGTGGAAGGAACCATTCGTACCCGGGTGAAGCGGCTCACCGAGCGCAGCCTGTTGCGGTTCACGGCGATTACGGATCACCGCCAGCACGGCAGCCCGCGGCTCACCTTCCTGCGCATTCGCACGGACCTCGCCTCAGGCGCCGAAATCGCGCGGGCCGTGTCTGCCCTTCCGGATGTCCGCAGCACCATCATGATGCTGGGTCCGTTCAACATTCTCGCGATCGCATTGTTCGAGGACGAAAATCGTCATGCCGAGGTCGCGATGGCCAGCATCGGCGCGATGCCCGGCGTGCTTGCGGTCGAAAGCGCGGTGGTGATCAAGTCGCTGAAATATAATGAGCGCGTGGCCAAGTTGAATCTGCCGCACGACGGCTGAGCAGCTAATCTATTCCCGCGCCAGCACCCCATTGCCCACCAGCCGCATCAGCGCCGCCGCCGCATCCGCTGGCGCCTCGGCTTTCTACAAGGGGAAGGAGAAGCCGGACCTCAGCGACCAGGCCTTCATCGGCGAGGAACAGTTCGATCTGCCGCTGGCCGGCTTCGCCGAACGGTTCGCGAAAGCGAAGGTGAAGTAAGCCTCTTCCTTTCCTCCCCGACGTTTGGCGCCGGGGAGGAAAAGTGGATGCTTGACCCGGCCCCTGGGGCAGGCCCGATAAGCCTTGCATGAGCCCCCGCAACCTCACCGCCGCGCAGGCCGCGGCGCAGCTTGGCGTGTCTGCCAAGGCGCTCCGGATCTACGAACGGCATGGCCTGATCCGGCCCGGCCGCTCGGCGGCGGGGTGGCGGCTCTATGATGCCGACGCGATGGCGCGGGCGGGGGAGGTGGTCGCGTTGCGGCGACTGGGACTTGGGCTCGCGCGGATCGCGGCGGTGCTGGCGGGCGCGCCAAATGCGCTCGATGCGGCGCTGGCCGCGCAGGCGGCGCGGCTGGGGGCGGAGGCCGGGGCGGTCGATGCCGCGCTGCGCCGACTGCGCGCAGACGATGGCGCGGTGGCCTCCTCCGGAATGGGGTTCGCCTTGCCCTGGCCGTGGGATGGCGAATGTTTCGATCCCGGCACCCCGCCCGCGCTCGGCTTCATCACCGGGCCGCTCGGCAGCGGCAAGACCCGGCTGGCAATGCGACTGGCGGAGGCGCTGCCCGATGCCGCCTTCCTCGGGCTCGATCGCCTCGCCGATCCGGATGCGGCAAGGCGGCTGGCGGCGGATCCGGTGCTCGCCGGCAAGGTCGAGTACGCACTGACCCGGCTGGAAGCGGATGGCGCGCGCCGGTCACCGGCGCTGCGCACGCTCATGGTCGCGCTGGAGGCGGCGGCGCCCGCCGCGCTCGTCGTCGATCTCGTCGAGGAAGGGCTCGATGCCGACACCCAGCGCGCCTTGATCGCGCATCTACGGCGGCGGCCGCAGCCCGCGCGGCGGCTGTGGCTGATGACGCGATCAACCGCCATCCTCAACCTCGCCGAAGTCGGCGCGGATGAGCCCATCCTCTACTGCCCGGCGAACCATGCGCCGCCCTTTCGCGCTGCGGCGTGCTCCGGCGGGCATGGCCATGAAGCCTTGGCCACCTGCCTTGCCGCCCCGGAGGTGCGCATGCGAACTGCGGGCGTCATTGCGGTGCGGCAAGCCTGCATTAGCTGAAAACAGCGACCCTCGGCTCATTCGGGCCGATGCTCGCTGCACTGCACGAAATGCTTATCCGAATCGGTAGCGCAATCATTGCCGATTCGGCTCGGGATCGCGGCAAAGATGGTAGCGATTCGCACCAGCAATATGTTTCTGCGCTGCGATAAGCTCTTTTCGCGTGATTACTCATCCGTTTTCGCGCGCAACTCGTCGTAAATCCATGTCTTAACGTTGCTGGAGCGCGTTTGGATATCCCGCGCTAGTGGACATTAACCTTCTGTCCATGATCGAAGTGCAGCAGGTGAAGATGTGGGGGATTCAGCTCGTGGGAAGGCTGGCCTCTCGCAGCGAGCCGAAGAACTGACCAGAGAGGTTCGACAATGGAGTCAGCGTTTTCGATATCCCTTGTGTTTCGAAATCATATCTTTCGCGAGGGACTACAGCGTCTTTTTACGGAAAACGGGTATCATGTCGTCGCTTCGGTGGACGACCCCCAGCAACTCGGGCGTGGGGCCGGAGAAGCAAATGAGATCGTCGTCGTCGAGGGCATTCTGCTCGAGGGTGACGGCCACGGCGTATTGAGCGGCATTGCCGAGCGGATGGGCGATCCCCGGATCGTCGTCACCGGCCGGGGCTTCAGCCTCGAGCGGATCGCGGCGGTGATGGCGGCGGGCGCCTATGGCTTCGTCGATGCCGACCTCGCCTTTCCGGCGTTTCGCATCCACATCGATCTTGTCGCCAGCGGCGAACGGGTCATCCCCTCCAACCTGATCGACACGCTGTTCACCGTGGCCGACCGGGGAAACAACGACACGCCGCAGTTCGATCTCAACGACCGCGAATGCGATGTGCTCGACGGGCTGGTCATGGGCCTACCCAACAAGGCGATCGCCCGTCGCATCGGGATGAGCGAGCCCTCGGTCAAGCTCGCCGTCAAATCGATCTTCCGCAAACTGGAAGTCCAGAACCGGACCCAGGCTGCGCTGCTCGCCCGCGAAAGCGGCTGGGTAGAAGTTCGCATGAACGGCAACGCTTACCAGCCGCACTGAGACCTGTCCTTGCCGGCCAGGCTTCTATGCGCCACAAGGTCATGCGGGAGCGGGGGCTCGCATGACCGATGGGGGACGAATGAGACGCTCGCTGCTGTTTCCCATGCTGGTGCTGGCCGCCACTGTGGGGCATGCGGAAG
Source organism: Sphingomonas zeicaulis (assembly GCF_050433225.1). Taxonomy (NCBI): domain Bacteria; kingdom Pseudomonadati; phylum Pseudomonadota; class Alphaproteobacteria; order Sphingomonadales; family Sphingomonadaceae; genus Sphingomonas; species Sphingomonas zeicaulis. The sequence continues at coordinate 103,319 of NZ_JBNPXQ010000004.1, forward strand.
ATGCCAGGCCTGTTCCGTCCAAACATATTGCCAAGATCATGGAACGCGGCAACGGCCTGTCGCCCGAGACCGCCTACAAGGTCTCCAGCGTCCGCGACGAATATCAGATCATGGCGCAGCTTGGGTTTGAGGTCTCCAGCCAGTCGCTGGTCGTTCAACGCAAGCCCTATGACGTGCTGGAGGGCAAGGATGCCGACGGACAGACTCGCAAGATCTGGTTCGACATCAGCAAATTTTACGGCCGGTTCTAAACCTGCTGCGGCGGGATCACGCTGACGCCGCCTGCGTCGACATTCGCGCTTCGACGAAGGGCAATCATCGGCTGTCGACCGACCCGGCTCCTCAGTTCGGTCGGCCGGATTCCATCCCTAGCCGATAGTCCGCGCCCGCGACCACCGGATCGGGCAGCGGCGGCGGGGTGAGCAAATCCGCGCCCTCCAGCCCGCGGCCGCTGACATTGGCGGTGGCGAGCTTGGCGCCCTCCGCAATCTTCACGTCGATTCGTTGCAGCACCGCGCCGCGAATGTTGGCGAGGCGCATGCCCTTGTCGGCGGTACCGGTCACGTCGCTCAGCACGAAGCCATCGAGCGGCTTGTCGGGGTGGATGTTCACCGCCTCCACCAGCACCGGCACATCCGTTACCCGGATCCGTTCGAAACGGAAGTTGCGCACGGTGGGGATGCCGTCGCGACCGGGCACCGGGAACTGGTCCTGCTTGCCGCTGTCGAGGAAGTTCAGCCGCAGGAAGCCGTTGCCAGCACCCGACACCTCGAGGTCGCGCATCGCGATATCCTCGATGAAGGCGCCGCGGCCCGGCCGGCTCTTGATGTAGACGCTGAACGTATGGGCCTTGAGGAAGCGGCAGCGCTGCACCGTCACGCGGCGGATCCCGCCCGATGTCTCGCTGCCGATGCCGATGCACGCCCAGCGATGGTCGCGGAAGGTGCAGTCGGCGATCGAGACATCCTCGGTCGGCCGCGCGATGCGATTGCCTTCCATCCCGCGCCCCGACTTCAGCGAGATGCAATCGTCGACCGTGTCGAAGTCGCAGCGCTCGATCGCGACGCGGCGGCAGGAATCGACATCGATGCCGTCGGCGCGGCCCTTCACCACCAGGTCGCGGAACAGCGCATCCTCGCAATAGACCGGATGGATCGACCACATGTCGTTCTGCCGGGTGGTGAGTTCGGTGACGCTGAGCCCGGCCACATCGACGAACTCCAGCAGCGCCGGATGGCGCAGCCCGTCGGCGGCGACGCGGCCGGGGATCGCGTCCGACGCGATGATGCTACCCTTGCCGGTCAGGCCGATGTTGCGCGCGCTCCGCGCATGGATCAGCCCGATATGGCCAGGCACCCAGCGCCCCTCCCACCGGATCTCGGTGACCGGATAGTCGGCGAGGTCGGGTGAGCCGAGCAGCGCCGCGCCCGCCTCTATCCGCAGCACGGTGTTGGAGCCGATCTCGAGCGCGCCGGTGAGATAGCGCCCGCCGGCGACCGCCACCGTGCCGCCGCCCAGCACAGCGCAGCGATCGAGCGCACGTTGCAGCGCCATGGTGTCCTTGGTCGTGCCATCGCCCTTCGCGCCGAAGCTGCGCGGATCGAGTTGCACGCCGCTCGTCGGTGCCGCGAAGGGGGCAGGGCGCGCCGGCTTGACCGCGGCACCGGCCGTCGCGGTGGCGGAGACGGCTTTGGGCAGTGCGACGGTGGCCGCTGCGGCGACGAGGATTGTGCGGCGATCGATGCTCATGCCGGGCATTCTCCTGATGCGGTCCGGCGCTGCGGCCGGTCGCGCATGAGCACTGCCGGGTGCGCTGGCGTCAAGCGCAACAAAGATTTTTCAAGGGCTTGGCTCAGGCGAAACGGCGCGCGCCGCCCACGCACGCCAGCAGGCACAGGGCCGCGGCGACGATGGGCCAGCCGATCTGTTCGCCCAGCAGCACTGCGCTGACCGCGAAGCCCATGATCGGCTGGAGCAACTGCAACTGGCCCACGGTGGCGGCACCGCCCAGCGCCAGCCCGCGATACCAGAAGACGAAGCCGATCAGCATCGAGAAGAGCGAGACATAGGCGAGGCCGACCCAGGCGGAAGGGGTGACGTGGGTGAGCGTCGCCGGCCACAGCCACCAGGCGAGCAGCGCCATCGCCGGGGCGGCCAGCAGCAGCGCCCAGCAGATCACCTGCCAGCCGCCCATCCGGCGGGTGAGCACAGCGCCTTCGGCATAGCCGAGCCCGCATAATATGATCGAGGCGAGCATCAGTGCATCGCCGAGCAGCCCGGAACTGGTCGCCGCGCCATTGAACAGCGCATAGCCGATCAGCAGCGCGGCACCGGCGAAGGCGAACAGCCAGAAGCCGATGCGCGGCCGTTCGCCGCCGCGCAATACCGACCAGGTCGCGGTGACGACCGGCAGCAGCCCGGTGAACAGGATCGCGCGCGGCGAGGAGATATGGGTCAGCGCCATCGCCGACAGCAGCGGGAAGGCGAGGACGACGCACAGCGAGACCAAGGCCAGCGACCGAATATCCTCGCGCGCCGGGCGGCAGCGCAGCAGCAGGATCGGCACAGCGCCCGCTGCCGCCGCGATCAGCGCGCGCGCGGCGGTGAGGAAGGCGGGGTCGAACGCCGCCACCGCGGCGCGGGTCGCGGGCATCGAGCCGCTGAACACCAGGACGCCGAGAAGGCCGAGGATCATGCCCCGCCGCTGATCATGTATGTGCTGGTCCATGCGTTGGGCGTTGACAGAGGCAGCGCTCCATGACCACGGACGGATCGGTACAATTCAGGCGAACTGTCATGGCCAACCAGCCGATACACTCCTCCACCAAGGTCGCGCAGATCATGGACCTCGTGCAGCGGCGCATCGACACCCGCCAGCTCACGCCGGGCATGCGCCTGCCCTCGGTTCGGGCGATGGCGGACACCCTGTCGGTCTCCAAATCGACCGTGGTCGACGCCTATGACCGGCTGACGGCGCAGGGGCTGGTGCAGCCGCGCGCGGGATCGGGCTTCTATGTTGCCGCCCCGCTCGCCCCGCTCAACGTCGCCGAGCCGCGGGGCGAAACCGATCCCACCGTCGATCCGCTGTGGATCATGCGGCAGGCGCTGCGCCCGGGTCCGTCCGCCCCGGCGCCGGGCTGCGGCTGGCTGCCGGCGGACTGGATGCCGGACGAGGCGCTGCGCAAGGCGCTGCGATCGCTGGCGCGCGATGGCGACGCGGAGACGCTGTTCCTTTACGGCACGCCGCAGGGCGATGCGCGGCTGCGCGCGGTGATCGCGCGGCGGCTGGGCGATCAGGGCATCGACGCCGCGCCCGATCAGGTGATGCTGGCAGAATCGGGGACGCATGCGATCGACCTCGTCTGCCGCTTCCTGCTCGAACCCGGCGACACGGTGGTGGTCGACGATCCCTGCTATTTCAACTTCCACACCTTGCTGCGCGCGCATCGCGCCAATGTGGTGAGCGTGCCCTACACACCGGCGGGCCCCGATCTCGCCGCCTTCGCCGCTACGCTCGTCGAGCATCGGCCGCGGCTCTACATCACAAACGCAGCGCTCCATAACCCGACCGGCGCCAGCATGTCCGCCCCCGTCGCGCACCGGCTGCTCAAGCTGGCCGAGGCGCATGACCTCGTCATCGTCGAGGATGATATCTTCGCCGATTTCGAGGCAGAGCCCTCGACCCGCCTCGCCGCGTTTGACGGGCTCGATCGGGTAATCAGCATCGGCAGTTTCTCCAAAACGCTATCCGCCGCCATCCGCTGCGGCCATATCGCTGCGCGGCCGGACTGGATCGCGGGGCTGGCGGACCTGCGCCTCGCCACAGGCCTCGGCTCCAACCCGGTGAATGCCGAACTGCTCGCCGCGGTGCTGACCGATGGCAGCTATCGCCGCCATGTCGAGCGGCTGCGCATCCGACTGGCGCGTCGCCGCGAGCCAGTGATCGAGCGGCTGGAGGCCCTCGGCCTCGTGCCGTGGCATCGGCCGCACGCCGGCATGTTCCTGTGGTGCGCGTTGCCGGGCGGCATCGACTCGGCCTGGCTGGCGCGGCGGGCGCTGCGCGATGATGTGGTGCTGGCGCCGGGCAACGCCTTCAGCCACAGCGGCAGCGCGGGCCATTTCCTGCGCTTCAACATCGCGCAGATGGACGATCCCCGCATCGATGCGGTGCTGCGCGCGGCGATCGTCGACGCCGGCTGATCCGGCTTGCCCGTCGCCATGCGCCCGGCGCATGGTTCGATGCAGCCCGGACCATCGACATAAGGCGGCCGGCGTCGCGTAGGAGCAACCGGGCAGGCATGACGATTTCCAGCGCCATAGTGCCCGACGATGATGGCTGGTTCGGCGAATTGCCGGAGGCGGCGCGCGCCTTCTTCCGAGCGCGCGGGCGGCTGAAGACCTATCGCGCGGGCAACCGCGTCTACGCCACCGACGATCCGCCGGACGCGCTCTACCGCGTCGTCGCCGGCGAGGTGCGGCTGGTCAATTATCCGGTGCCGGGGCGCGAACTGCTCAACCTCGTCGCACGCGCGGGCGACTGGTTCGGCGAATTGTCGATCATCGACCGCAAGCCGCGCCCGCATGACGCGATCTGTGCCGGCGCCGTGACCTTGTTCGTGGTGCCGCTGGCGGTGATCGAGGACTATGCGCGCACGGATGCGGCGATCTACGGCCGCATCGCGCTGATCGCCTGCGCGCACCAGCGCGCGGCGCTGGCGTTCATCGCCAACAGCCTGTCGAAAGGCCGCCGCGCGCGGCTCGCCGAACGGCTGCTCGCCTGGCAATGCGATGCCGATGGCACGCTGCACGTCCGCCAGGACGAACTGGCGGCGCAAGTGGGATCGTCGCGGCAAAGGCTGAACGCCATGCTCGCCGAGCTGCGCCGGGCGGGAATCATCGCGACCGCCTATGGCCGGATCGCGGTGCTTGATGCGGCGCGGCTGGCGGCAATGGCGGAAGGGGATGAGGGGTAGGGGGAAGCGGAAGGAGCGGCTGTTCCCACCCCGCTTTGGGGCACCGCGACTGAGGTCCGGCGCCCGCTTCTTCCAGCGCTGTCGGCTGGCAGGAGATATTTCAGGCCGTGCGTGAAGCCGCGCGGTGCGACGGTGACATGATCCTCGTCGTTGAGGACATCGAGTTCGAGATCGAGCGACCGGTATTGGCGTGACCGCAGCGCCCCGGCCATCGCCCGTGCATCCGTGACCATGTCGGCCGATGTGGAAAAGCGCGGGTCGCCCGCTCGCCTGCCTTCATATTCGCCGACATAGATGAAGACGCGCGCGGGCAGATCGTCATGGTCGGCGGCATAAGCGCGTTCCCGCCGCGCCATATGGTGGCGATCGTACCACAAGGATGGGCTGCCGAGGATGTAGCCGGCGAACAGGCCGGGATCGCTCAGCAGGATCTGCGTGCCGAGCAGCGCGCCATAGGAATGGCCGAGGAAAAGGCGGCGGTTCTCGTCGGTGCGATAGCGCTGCGCCACGAACGGCAACACCCGATCGCGGATATAGGCCTGATAGGCGGCGCCCTCGCCGTGAACCGCGTCCGCCGGTGCGCCATCCGGACCGACCGGCGTGGGCGTATAATCCCGCCGCCGGCTCTGCATGCCGCCTTCGCCCTTCGCGTAGGAGAGCCCGACGAGGATGAATTCCTCGACCGTCGGCTTCTCGACGTTGAGACGCCGGGCGATCTGCTTGATCAGCGGGAAAGCATAATCGGCATCCGTTACATAGAGCACCGGATAGCGGCGCTGCGGTTCCGCGCCATAGGATGGCGGCAGCGCCACGAAGACCTGGTAGTCGCGCCCCGACACGGCGTCGGGGACGTCCCAAACCGCGCTGTCGGTGACCTCATAGGGCAGGCCACCGCCCCGCTGCGCCTGCAATGCGGGCCGTGCCGCAGCGGCCGGCTGCCCGGTGGTGATCTTATCGCACGCCATCAGTGCGACGCCCGCCAGACCGAGCGTGAAAATATGCCTTATCAACGAATTGCGCCCCCGCCTGCCCGAACCGAGCCGGCTTATGGGCGGCCGCCCCGGATCGCGTCGAGGGCATGGCGCAAGGCATCGGCCGGGGCTGCCGCATCCGCGGCACGGCTCGACGCTTCCCCTCGCCCGCGGGGCTTGGCGGCCGGGAACGACCCCGACCGACGCCGCGGCCTTTGGCCCTAAGAGCCGAGGCGATAGGACAGGGAGAGGAAGCCGGTGGGCTGCGTTTTCCTCACCACGAGAGGGCTGTCGTCGACCGCGCCGAGCAGCGTGGTGATGCCGCCACTGGCGGTCAGGTTGAGGCGGGCGTTGAGGCGATAATTGACGCTCAATCCGGCTGAGATGTCCTTGAAGCCGCTGTCGGCACGGAACTGCGGCAAGCCGGACGCGAGCGCCTCTTCCGGGCGGATGCCGAAGTAGCGGTCATTGTGGCGGCGATCCGCCCATGTCGTCGCAACGGACGGGATGATCAGCGTGCGCGCCGAGACCGGGATCGGGTAGGACAGGCTGGCATCGGCGATGAAGCCGCGGGTGCTGCCGGCAAACCCCTTGATACCGCCCACCGTCGCGACCACGCCGCCCGCCTTGAGGCTGGCGAACAGCCGGCTCCCCGCGCCGAAGCTCACGCGGCCGACACCGTCCGGCACGTCGCGCCGGCGATAGCCGGGCATCAGCGCAACGCCGCCGCCGATCGTCAGCATGTCCGTATCGACCACGTTGATGCCGACGCCGTTGCGCAGATTGGCGTAGAACGGGCCGGAGACGATATCGATCGCAGGCAAGGGAAGCACACGATACTCATCCGAACCCTGATAGGTGGGGGTGATCGCAGCGCCGATGCCGATGATCACGCGGTCCTTGCTTGGCCGCGGCGGAGCGTCAGCCGCGGTGTCGCCTTGCTGCGCATGAGCGGGGCAGGCGAGCAGCAGCCCGGCCAGCGCGGCCGTCATGCCGCCGCACAAGGGATTGAAACGCGTCAATTTGCTTTCCTCGACATTGCCCTGGCGCGCCTCATACTCCGGCAAACCGGTGCGACCACAGCGTAAAAATGCAGGTTGATGCAGGCTCGGGTCGGCCAGCCATCGGCAGTCCGGCACGAGCCGCTGCTAGCGGACAAGCGCCACGCCGACGCGGATGCGCGTCGTGCGCTTGTCATAGTCGAGCAGATTTTCGCCATAGCCGAAAAAGGTCTGGCCGAAGAGGTAAAAGTCCGGCCCGCCGCCGACGATGCGGCGGAGCGGGTAGGAGATGTCGGCCGTGACAGCGCCCTTGCCGCTTCCGAAATTGAGCCGGCTGGTGGTGGAGAGGCGCACCCCGTCGGCATCGCCGATCTCCACGAACAGGCTGCTGTTGCCGCGATAGCGCCGGATGTCGGGATTGTCGGAAAGGCTGCCGGCATAGAGCCAGACGCGCGGCGCAACGGTCAGCCGGCGATCGCCGCCCAGCGAGAAGGCGGCCATCGGCGCGACGTAAACCGTGTTGACGCTGCGTGAGGCGAGCCCGGCCCGGCCGTTGGATTCGTGGCGCGCGCCGATCTGGGCGCTGAGCGTCGCGACGTTGCGGCCGGCAACCGGCGGCGACAGGTAGAAGATTTCCGGCTGATAATCGATGTTTCGGAAAGGCAGCGAGTCCGCCCCCAGATCCCAGAACATCCGTTGCGTGTAGGCGAAATAGAGGCCGTCGCGCAGCGATGCGTGGCGGTCCTCGCGCGCCTGGCTGCCGAACAGCTGATATTTGAAACTGAACTGGATGCGTGCCTCGGTGTTGGTGCCGGGGCCGTAGACCGCATAGATCGGCTCATAGGCCGAAAGATTGCCGACGAAGGCGTTGCCGACGGTGCGATCCGCCGCCGGCGGCGTCGGCAATGGGGATGACGCGTTCGCTTGCCGCTGCGGCTCGGCGACCGCGGGCGCCGGTCCGTCCGGCGCCAGCGCCACCTCCTGCACGCTCCAGCCCGGCACGGAAAGCCGGCCGCCCTCGCCCGCAGCCTCCGCCAGCCGATAGCGCACGGGCACAAAGCCCTGCGGCGGAATCGTGATCGAGGTCGTCGCCTGTGTTGCGCGCTCGATCCAGACCGAGCGGGTGCCGTCGGCGCTCTCCAGCCGTGCTTCCATTCGCACGGGCAGCGCGATCGTCTGAGGGGTTGCACCGCTGTTGAGCAGGCGGACATCGATGAGCACATGGCCAGCGGCATCGCGCTGATCGGCGCGGCTGAGCAGGATCTCCACCTCCGCCCCGGCCCATGCGGGAGTGGCGATGACGGCGACCGCGATGGCGGCGACGGCGGGGAACGGGCGAATCATGCGAACGGATGCTGACCATTGTCGAAGGGGATCACGGTGCGCGTGATACGCCTCGCAGCGTCATTGACAAGGAAGGCGCCGCGCGCGGCGCTTTCCGGTCAGCGCATCCTGGTCAGGCGAGGCGCTCGGCCCCGGCGGCGCGCAGCGCAGCGATGCTCGGGAAGCCGTCGACCGCCATCAGCAAGTCCGCCTCGGCTAGCAGCGATCGCAGCACATGCGCTGCGCCCTCGGCCCCACCCAGCGCCAGCCCGTAGCAATAGGGACGGCCGACGCCGACCGCGGCCGCGCCCAGCGCCAGCGCCTTGGCGACGTCGCTGCCCGATCGAATGCCGGAGTCGAACAGCACCGGCGTGTCGCCCGCCGCCGCCACGACGCGTGGCAGCAGGTCGATCGCGGCGATGCCGCCATTGGCCTGGCGTCCGCCATGGTTTGAGCAATATATTGCATCGGCGCCCTCATCGATCGCGCGGCGGGCGTCATCGGGGTGGCAGATGCCCTTGAGGATGATCGGCAGGCTGGTCAGCGATCGCAGCCAGGGCATGTCGGCCCAGGTCAGCACGCGCCCGAAGGTGGCGGCCCACGCCATCACCGCGGCACGCATATCCTCCTCGGGCGGCCGCGCCAGCATCGCGCGGAAGCGGGGATCGGACGTGTAGTTCGCCAGCACGGCCCCGCGCAGTTGCGGGAAGTTGGCGGCGTTCAGGTCACGCGGCCGCCAGCCGGTCACCCAGGTGTCGAGCGTGACGACGATCGCCTTGTAGCCCGCGGCCTCGGCGCGGTGGACGAGGCTGGCGGCCAGTTCGGGGTCTTTCGGCGTATAGAGCTGGAACAGACCCGGCGTATCGCCCATCGCCGCCGCGACATCCTCCAGCGGATCGTTGGAGAGAGTAGAGGCAGTGAAGGGCACCCCGGTGACCGCCGCCGCGCGCGCGGCAGCAAGATCGCCATGGCCATCCTGCGTGCACAGCCCGGTGACGCCGATCGGCGCCATGAACAGCGGGCTTGGCAGCTTCATGCCGAGCAGGTCGATGGAAAGGTCGCGCGTCGTGCAATCGACCATCATCCGCGGGACGATGCCCCAATGATCGAACGCCTCGACATTGGCACGCTGCGTCCGCTCATCGCCGCAGCCGCCCTGGACATAGTTGAGCACCGACGGCGCCATCGCCGCCTCCGCGCGCGCTTCCAATGTGGCAGCGTCGACGGGATATTTGGGCAGCACGCCCTGCAGGCCGGCGAGGTAGATTTCCAGCTGATAATCGCCGAATTGGGGCATGGGTGGCTCTCCTTTTAGCCCCTCCCCTGAAGGGGAGGGGCTTAGATCCCCTACCTCAATCCCGAAACCCCGGATCGATCCGATCCAGCTTGCGCAGCAGCGCCGGCCACGCCAGTCGATCCGGCACCACCGTCATCGCCTCGCCCGAGGTCTGCGCCTCGACCTTCTCGGCAACGCCCTGGTTGGGGTTGTTGAGCCCGTCGCGCCCCACCGTCAGCATCATCACCTGCGCCTCGCAGGCGCGTTCGAGGAAGTACATGCGCAGGAAGGCCTGCGCGACCGTCGCGCCCACCGTCAGCGTGCCATGGTTGCGCAGGATCATCGTGTGGCGATCGCCAAGATCGGCGACCAGCCGCTCGCGCTCGTCGAGCTCGGTCGCGATGCCTTCGAAATCATGATAGGCGACGTCGTGGACCGCGATCATCGCGGTCTGGGTGTGCGGCAGCAGCCCCATCGCCATCGCCGATACCGCCTGGCCGTGCGGGGTGTGGAGGTGGAGCACCGCGGTCGCATCCTCGCGCGCGGCGTGGATGGCCGAATGGATCACGAAGCCGGCGCGATTGACCGGTGCTGGCGTGTCCATCACCTTGTTGCCCTCGATGTCGATCTTCACCAGCGACGAGGCCGTAATCTCCTCGAACATCATGTTGTACGGGTTGATCAGGAAATGATGCTCCGGCCCCGGCACGCGGGCGGAAAGATGGGTGAAGATCAGATCGTCCCACCCGTAATGCGCGACCAGCCGATAGGCCGCGGCCAGATCGACGCGCAGCGCCCATTCCTCCGCCGATACGGTGTCGCGCACGTGCGTGGGCTTCAGCGCGGTTGCCATGTCTCGATCCTTTCCCGGTGTCTCGTTGTGCGCCGAGCATCGCACGGACCGCCGGCAAAGAATGTCCCGGGCGGGACAATTGGGCGTTTCGCTAGATCCGCCGCACCGTCGCGCGTTCGACGAGGCCGGTATCCACCGTCACCGTCCGCCTTGTGCCGGTGCCGCGTTCGATCTTGCGGACCAGCGCCTCGACCGCCTCGTTCGCCATCGATTGCAGCGGCAGGTCGATCGTGGTCAGCGGCGGGGTGGTGAGTTCGGACCAGGGGATGTCGTCGAACCCCACCACCGAAAGATCGTCGGGCGCGCGGCGGCCGGTGGCGGCGAGGTGGCGCAGCACGCCGACGGCGATCACGTCCGCCCCCGCGAACACCGCGGTCAGCCCGGACGTGTCGAGCGCGGCGGCGACGGCGGGTTCGAGGTCGATCGAGAAGGCGTTGTGGGTGAAGAAGGCAAGCTCGCCCTCCGCCTCCACCAGCACGCGCGCTGCCTCGCAGCGCTGGCGCATCGAGAGGATGTCGTCCGGGCCGGAGATGATGCCGATGCGGCGATGGCCGGCATCGAGCAGGTGGCGCGCGGCGAGGCGGCCGCCCTCGCTGCAATTGGCGACGACGCCGTCGAACCCGGGCAGGCTGCGATCGATGACGATCGTCGGAATGCCCTCGAGCGCGCCGCCGGAACTGTCGTGGTCGCGCACCGGGAACCAGATCACCCCGTCGACGCCGCGATCGGCGAGCATCGCCAGCGCCGCGCCCTCCAGCGCCTCGTCGCCCTCGGTGTCGGTCACGAACACGCCATAGCCATGGCTCCGCGCGGTCTGGATCACCGACTGGGCGAGGCTGGGGAAGAAGGGGTTGGTGAGATCGGGCACGACGAGGCCGAGCGTGCCGGATCGGCCGATCTTCATCGCCCGCGCCGCTGCGTTCTGGCGATAGCCGATGCGCCGCGCGACCTCGAGGATATGCTCGCGCGTCTTCTCGCCGACCGACCCGGTGCCGTTCAGCGCATAGGAGGCGCTGGCAACCGAGACGCCGGCCTCGCTCGCCAATTCCTTCAGCGTCGGACGTTTGGTCGCCTTCTTCTGCTCCACCCTCGGCCTTCCTTCCGCTGCCGCCTACCGGATTAGACGCTCGCCTTTACCGCGAGAATAGAAGATGCAGCCTCGCGCGGTTGACAGCGGGGACAATTAAAGTGAAACGTTTCATAATGGAAGCGCTTCATGGCTGAGATTCTGCGGGCCGGTGGGGGCGTAGCGCTGTTTCTGGTCGCGGCGTGGGCGCTGGCGGGGTTCCGCCGTGCCTTCGGCTGGCGGCTGCTCGCCTCCGGGCTGCTCGCGCAGATCCTGCTGGCGGCTCTGCTCACCCGCATCCCCGCGGTCGAGCGCGGCTTTCGCTCGCTGGCGGGCGGGGTGGAGGCGTTGCAGGTCGCCTCGGCGACCGGCGCGCAATTCGTGTTCGGCTATCTCGCCGGCGGGCCATCGCCCTTCGCGATCACCAACCCGGCGGCGTCGACCTTCGTCTTTGGGCTTCAGGCGCTGCCCGCCATCCTGCTGGTCGGCGCGCTCTCGGCGCTGCTGTGGCACTGGGGGCCGCTCAGGCTGCTGGTGCGCGGATCGTCCTGGCTGTTCACCCGGCTGTTCGGGGTCAGCGGGCCGGTCGGCGTCTCCACCTCCGCCTGCATCTTCCTCGGCATGATCGAGGCGCCGCTGCTGATCCGGCCGCTGCTGCCGCGGCTCAGCCGGGGCGAATTGTTCATCCTGATGGTCGACGGGCTCTCGGTGATCGGCGGATCGATGATGATCGTGCTCGGCCTGCTGATGGAGCGCCGGCTGCCCGGCGCGTTCGGCCATATCCTGGCCGCGACCTTGATCAGCACGCCGATGGCGATCGCGATGGCGCGCGCGATCGTGCCGCCGGAACCGGCCGCGGCGGAGGACGAGGCGGTGGCGCTCACCAGCCCTTATCGCAGCGGGCTCGACGCGATGGTGCAGGGCACGCTCGGCGCGGTGAAGATGGCGGTGAACATCGCCGCGCTGCTGATCGCCTTCATCGGCACGGTCGCGCTGATCGACATGATCCTCGCCAACCTCGTCGTCGGCGGCGCGCCGCTCGCCACCGGCCGCATCCTCGGCTGGGTCTTCACCCCCGTCGCCTGGGCGATGGGCTTTCCGGCGGGCGACGTGCCCACCGCCGCGCAACTGCTCGGCACCAAGGTCGCGCTCAACGAGGTGATCGCTTATGGCAAGCTCGTCGCGATGCCGATCGACGCGGTCAGTGCCAAGGGCGTGCTGATGCTCACCTATGCGCTGGGCAGCTTCGGCAATATCGGCAGCGTCGCGATATTGCTCGGCGCGATGACCGCGATGGCGCCCGAACGCAGCGCCGACATCGTTTCGCTCGGCCTGCGCGCGCTTGCCGCCGCCTTCCTCACCACCTGCCTGTCGGCGACGATCGTCGGCATCCTCCACACCCTCGTCTGACGGAGCCCGCATGATCCAGCCCCCCGCCTTCATCGCGTTCACCGGCGTCGATCGCGCCGATCTGCTGCCCGGCCTCCAGGCCCTGTCGGCGCGCTACCCGATCGAATGGGGGCTGCTCGTCGATCCCGCGCGCGAGGGCGAGGCGCTGTTTCCCGGTGGCGACGTGCGGCGGACCTTGCTGGCGGCGGACGGGCTGCGCTGGGCGGCGCATGTCTGCGGCGCGCATGCCCGTGCGATCGTTGCGGATCCCGATGGCGCGGATCGCGCGCCTGCCGGCGTCCAGCGCGTGCAGGTCAATCACGGCTTCAGCGGCAGCGACGCGGCGCAGACCGCCGCCGCCGCGCGCTTCGGCCGCCGCCACGGCGTGCGCACCGTGCTGCAATGCACTGGCGCCTTCCCGGCGGATCCCGGTGTCGACTGGCTGTTCGACGTGTCGTTCGGCACCGGTGTGCGGCCCGACGCATGGCCGGTGCTCGCAGCGGACGGGCCGTTCTGCGGCTATTCGGGCGGAATCGGGCCGGATACGGTGGCGGAGGTGCTGGAAAGGATCGCCGCGCCCGCCGGCGCGCTCTACTGGATCGACATGGAATCGCGCATCCGCACCGATGGCTGGCTCGATCTCGCGAAGTGCGAGGCGGTGTGCCGCGCCGTCTATGGCGCGGGGGCGGCGTGATGACGAAGCTGATCTTCGACACCGATCCCGGTATCGACGATGCGATGGCGCTGCTGCTGATCGCTGCCAGTCCCACGCTCGATCTGGTCGGCATCACCACCGTGTTCGGCAATGCCCATGTCGATATCACCACGCGCAACGCGCAGTATCTGTGCGAGCGCTTCGGCATCGCCGCGCCCGTGCGGCGCGGCGCGGAAGCGCCGATCGCCAGCCCGCGTCGGCCGTCGCCCGCGCATGTCCATGGCGAGAACGGCCTCGGCGATGTCGACCTCACCGGCTTCGCCGCGCCCGCGCCCGATGGCGAGGATGCGGCGGAGTTCATCATCCGCATGGCGCGCGCCTATCCGGGTGAGATCAGCCTCGTCGCGGTGGCGCCGCTCACCAACCTCGCGCTGGCGCTGCAGCGCGCGCCGGACCTGCCCGATCTGATCGCGGAGGTGGTGCTGATGGGCGGCGCGTTCGGCCATGGCCCCAGGCGCGGCAATGTCTCTCCGGTTGCCGAGGCCAATATCGCCAATGATCCCGAGGCGGCGGACTTGGTGTTCACCGCCGGCTGGCCGGTCACCGCGGTCGGGCTGGACGTGACCATGCAATGCGTGCTGCGCGACGCCAGCGCGGCGCGATTGGCGACGGAGGGCGGCGATGCGGGCGCCTTCCTCCACGCGATCTCGCGCGGCTATGCCGACATGTATCGCCGCCACGACGGGTTCGATGGCTGCGCGATGCACGATGCCGCCGCGGTGCTGCGGCTGAGCGATCCGGACCTGTTCGAAACGGTCTCCGGCCCGATCCGCGTCGCCACCGAGGGCATCGCGCGCGGCCAGACCATCCAGCGCCCGCTCGACCAAAGCTTCCCGCCGGGCGCGTGGGATGGCTTTCCCGCGCAGCGCGTGTGCAGCACGGTGGTGCCGGGCGCGGTCGAGCGGATCTTCATGGATCGGCTGCTGGCGCGCGGCCGGTGAGGAGCCTCGGCCTGCTCGTTCTACTGCTGCTGGCGACCACGACACCCGCCAGCGCCGAACTGGCTCTGCGCTTCGCCGGCCGCAGCACGGTCATGCCGCGCGATCCCGTGCTGGCGAAGGATTTCGGCGGCATTTCGGGCGTCGATCGTGACGCGCGCGGGCGCTGGTATCTGATCAGCGACGACCGCTCCGAACGCGCGCCGGCGCGCTTCTACACCGCGCGTTTCCGCATCCGCCGCGGCCAGCCGCAACTCGACGTACGCGGCAGCGTGACGTTGCGCGATGCGGCGGGGGCACCGTTCGTCGCGGACGGCCGCACCGGCGAGAAGGTCGATGCGGAATCGATCCGCGTGTGGGGGCGCGACCTGATCTGGTCGAGCGAGGGCGATCCGGCCAATGGCACCGACCCCGCCGTGCGCCGCATGGGCCGCGACGGCCGCGAACGCGCGCGCATCGCGCTGCCCGCCGAATTGCGCTTCGATCCCGACAAGCGCCACGGCGCGCGCAAGAACCAGACGGTGGAGGGGCTGGCGCTCACCCCGTCGGGCGCGCTGTGGGTCTCGATGGAAGGCCCGCTCTATGAAGACGGCCCGGCCGCCAGCGCGACGCAGGGCGCGCTGCTGCGCTTCACCCGCATCGCCCGCGACGGCACGACCCGCCAGATCCGCTACCGCACCGATCCCGACCCGGTGGCCGGCAGCGGCCGCCGATCGGACATCGGCGTCTCCGAAATCCTGCCGCTGGGGGAGGACCAACTGCTGGTGCTGGAACGCGCCGGGGCGGAAGGGGTGGATGGCAAATGGGGCTTCCACTGCCGGCTCTATCTGATCGACACCACGGGCACGGGGGAGGTTGCGAAGCGGCTGCTGATCGATTTCGACAGCGTGCCCGGCGGCACGCCGGGCAATCTCGAGGCGCTGGCCTGGGCGCCGAAGGGCCGCGACCGGCAGGGGCGGCTGGTGGTGATGGCGGACAATAATTTCGTCGAGGGCGATCCGACGACGTTGCTGATGTTCGAGGTGGTGAGGCGGTAAGCGGGGCGCTTGGGAAGGGCGCCGAACCGCCCCTCTCCCCTAGGGGGAGAGGTTGGGTGAGGGCCAGATCGGGCGCAGCACGATCTGGGGAATGCGCAGCATTCCGGAGCTGACCTGACAACGCTCTACGCTTGGCGCGACTCCCCCTCTCCCCGGAGGGGAGAGGGAGCTTTCATGGCTCAGAACGACGCCCGCATCGACACCGTCCACGTCCGCGGCGCACCGATGAAATACCGATCCAAGGTCCGCCCCGGCAGCCCGAATTCCGGCTGCGTTGCGGTCGAGCTGGAGACCGCCCCGATATACGCCTCGTCGAAGATATTATCGACATTGGCCTGTAGCAGCAGCCCGCTGAACGGCCCGAAGCCCGGCACCTTGTAGCTCGCGACCGCGCCGAACACGGTATAGTCGGCCAGTTCCTCTACCCCCACTTCGGCGAAAGTCGTGGGTGCCACGATATGGCCGCCGACGCGCTTGCCGACATAGCGGCCGGTGACGCTCAGCTTGGCGCCCTCGAACGGCGCCAGGCCGATCTGGCCGAACAGGCTGTGCTTCGGAATGTCGCGAACCCGCGCGCCACCGATCACGCCGACCGCGGCCAGCTGCGCGCGCTCGGCGCTGCCCATGGCGGGGTCGTCATGCTTCGCGTCGGCATAGGAATAGGCGAGATAGGCGTCGAACGGGCCGACATCGCCCAGCAACGTCACCTCGACGCCGCGGGTGCGGGTGCCGCGGATGTTGGCGGCGCGGGTGGCGACATTGCCGCGGACGATCTCGTCGGGATCGACCACGGTCGGGTCGCGCGGCACGATGCCGATATTGTTCTTCAGCTTGACCGAATAGCCCTGGATCGAGGCGGCGAAATGCCGTGTCGAATAGCGGATGCCGAGATCCCAATTCTCGGTCTCGATCGGATCGAGATCGCCCGGCGCGATCACCGCGGTGGAACCGAGAAAGGCGTCTTCGGGGATGCCCGCGAAGTTCTGCGCATAGCCGCCGAACAGTTCCACCCCGCGCATCGGCTTCAGGCTGACGCCGATCTTGGGGTTGATCCCCGAATCCTGAGAAAAGCTGACCGACGCGGCATATTCCAGCGGTGAGCGCGCCTTGTAGCGGATGTCGAACCAGGTGATGCCGGCGTCGACGCGCAGCAGATCGGGGATGATCTCCACCTGATCCTGCGCATAGAGCATCAACGTCTCGATCGTCGCCGAGCGGGCATATTCGACATAGTTGAGGCGCGCGCGATCATAGGCGATGCCGCTGATCGGATCGAGCACGCGGTAGAAACGGCGCTCCTCATCCGAATCGCCGCCTTCCCACCAGCCGCCGACGCGCAGATTGTGGCCGGCGATCAGGCCGTCGGCGCGCAGCTCGGCGGACGCGCCATAGCGTTCGCGGTTGCGCGGGGTGATGCGCATGTCGGCGGGGCCACCCACCGCATTGCTGTTGCGCAAGGTGGTCAGCGCCGGGCGGATCGCGCCGCCATTGGCGTTGTAGCCGGTCACCGCATAGGGATCGGTGCCGGCGAGCTGCCGGGCGCGATCCTGGTATCGATAGGATTCGCCCTTCAACTCCTGATAATAGGGGTTCACCGACAGCGAGACCTGGTCGGTCAGGTTCACCCGCGCGTTGACATAGGCGAGCAGATCCTCGCGTGTGCCGCCAAGCGCGCCGCCAAAGTCGACGTCTTGCGCGGGAATGCCGGTGATCGCATCGCGCGCACGATCGTTGCGCGGATCGGCGCGGAATTCGCCCAAGGTGATGATGTTGAAATCATTGTCGCGCTGGTTGTTGTAGCTCACCCGCGCCTTCACGAAGGAGCCATCGTCCCAGGTCTTGACCAGCTTGGCCTCGGCATGGTCGCGATAGGAGGAACGGCTGTCGCGCCCCGCCCACACGTCGTTCGCCTGGTTGGAGAAGCTGACATAGCCGGTCAGCCCCTTGGCGATCTCACCGCTGTCAACGCGGAAATAGGTGCGGTGGAAATCATAGGAGCCATAGCCCGCCTCAACCCGGCCGCCGGCCTGGGGCAGCGGATCATCGGTCTGGAAATCGATGAAGCCGCCCAGCGCAAAGCGGGAGGGGGCGCCGATATCGCCGGCGCTCTGCGACACGGTGATGCGGCCGATATTGCTTGGCTCGATGAAGCGCTGCGGCGGCGATCCGCCGTTGAAGCGCGCGTCACCGGTCGGCACGCCATCGACGGTGAGGCCGATCTGTTCCTTGTTGAGCCCGCGCAGATAGAGTTCGAACGAGAAGCTGCCGCCGCGCGCATCGCCGGTGGAGATCTGCACGCCCGGCACCTTGGCGAGGCTCTGGGTGATGTCAGCACCCAACGGCCGTTCCTCGATATCCTCGCGGGAGAGGATCGCGGTGGCGCGGCTGCGGCCCGCGCCGATGCGCTCGGCGGTGACGACGATGTCGTCGGGCGCCTCCGCCTGCGGTTCGCCGCCCGCCTGCTGGGCGAAGGCCGGCGTCGCCGCGATCAGCGCGGTGCCGGCCGTCAGCGCTGCCATCGGCGCGCTGCGATATCGGTTACAAATCATCATTCTCCCCACTCCCTGTTGCTGGCCGATGCCGCTAGCCTCTCCAGATTACGGGATTATGAAACGTTTAATCTTGACGTTCATTCGCATGCCGGCGAGGCTGCGGCAAGGGCTTTGGCAGAGGGCGCGTAATGATCGAGGCGGTGGTGAGCGGCTATGCGACACTGGACTATGTCGTGGCCGCCGGCGGCGAACCCGCGGCGCGCGGAACGAGCGCGGCACGGCTGGTGCCGGGCGCCTGGCCGCGCGCAGGCGGGGCGCCGCTCTATGCCGGCGCGCAGCTCGCCGCGATGGGCGTCGTCACCACGCCGCTGGTGACGGTGGGGGAGGATCTCCACGCCGCAGCCTATCGCAGCGCCTGCGCAATGGCGGGGCTGGCGGCGGACGGCATCGCCACCATCGCCGGCGGACGCAGCACCGCCTGCCTGCTCATCCATCATGACGATGGCAGCTATCGCTGCTTCCTCGATCCCGGCAGCCCGGCGGAAACGCTGAGTGCCGCGCAGGTTGCGGCGCTGACGGGGGCGTCGCTCGTCGTCGTCGCGGCAGGGGAGCCCGCGATCACCGCCTCGCTGCTCGACCGGCTGGCGCCGCACCAGCGGCTTGCATGGATCGTCAAGGCGGACCCGGCCTGCTTCCCACCAGTGCTTGCGGCGCGGCTGGCGGCGCGCGCCGATCTGGTGTTCGCCAATGCCGGCGAACGCGGCTTCCTCGGCGCGGCGCGGCGGGCCGGTCAGATCCGCGTCGAGACAGATGGCATGCGTCCCATCCGCATTGCCGACGACGCGGGCACGCACAGCGTCGCGATCACTGCGGTCGAAAGCGGCGATGCGACAGGGGCGGGAGACAGTTTCGCCGGGCGCTTCCTCGGCGCATGGCTGCGCGGCGCATCGCCCGATGCGGCGGCGCAGGCGGCAGCCGCCGCCGTCGCCAACCTTCTGCGCGCGCGGGAATGACAGGGCGCCGCAGCGGGCCGTGCCGAGAGCGGGGCGTTCCCGCAGATGGATGCGCCCCGCCGCCCCTGTGGCTATCTCGCGCCGTACCATGCGGCTGACCGGCGAGCCCAACCGAGGGACTGGCGATTCCGGACAAGTCCTTGTGCATCCGTCGCATTCTGTAGCGTTCGCCGCAGGCACCTGATAGGCAGCCAACCGGGGGCAGGCAGTCTGAGGCGATGACCAGTACGACCGGAATGACCGACCCGCAGCCCGTCAGCGATCCGCGCGAAAGCGCGCGGCTCGCTGCGCTGGAACGGTACGAGATCCTCGATACCGCGCCCGAGCCCGAGTTCGACGAGGTCGCGCGGCTTGCCGCGGATCTGTGCGCGGCGCCGATCGCGATCATCAATCTCGTCGGCGATCGCCGGCAATTCTTCAAGGCCGAGGTCGGGCTCGGCGTACGCGAGATGCCGTTCGAAACCTCGATCTGCGCCCATGCCATCCGCGAGGAAGATTTCCTGCTTGTGCCGGATACGGCACTGGATGCCCGCTTCGCGATGAATCCGCTGGTGACCGGCGCCCCGGGGCTGCGCTTCTATGCGGGCGCACTGCTCAAGACCGCAGATGGCCTGCCGATCGGCACCTTGTGCGTGCTCGATACGGTGCCGCGCGATCTCGGCGCCGTGCAGGTGCAGGCACTCAGGGTGCTTGCCCGCCAGTTGATGAACCAGCTCGAACTCCGGCTGGCGGCGCGTGAGCGCAACGCGCAGGACGCGCGCTACCGCACCTTGTTCGAAAGCATGGATGAGGGCTTCTGCGTCATCGAGTTCTTCGATGGTCCGCACGGCCCCTTGAGCGACTATATCCATGTCGAGGCCAACGCCGCCTATGCGCTGAACGCGGGCATCCCCAATGTCGTCGGCCAGAAGCTGCGCGAAATGGTGGGGGACGAGGCGGAGGATTGGGTGGCGCGCTATGGCGGTGTGCTGCGCAGCGGGGAGCCGATCCGCTTCGAACGCGAGTTGGAGGCGACCGGCCGCTATCTCTCCTTGTCCGCCTTCCGCATCGAGCCGCCCAGCCGAAAGCAGGTGGCGGTGCTGTTTCAGGATGTCACGGCGCGGCGCCAGGCCGAACTGGCGCTCGTACAATCCAACGCCACGTTGGAGGCGCGCGTCGCCGATGCGCTCGCCGAGCGCAAGTTGTTCGCCGACATCATCGAAAGCACCGATGCCTACGTGCAGGTGCTCGACCGCGAGGGGCGCTGGCTGGCGATCAACGGCGCCGCCTCGGACGAGCTCGAGCGGATGTTCGGCGTGCGGCCGCGCGTGGGAGACAGCCTGTTCGATGCGCTGCCGACGGCTGCGGTGCGCGAACAGGTGCGCGCGCACTGGGCCCGCGCACTGGCGGGCGAGGCCTTTGTGGACGTCACCGGCTATGACGATCCGGCGGGCGGCCGGCGTCATTATGAACTGCGCTTCAACCCTATGCGCGACGCTGAGGGCCGGCTGATCGGCGCCTATCAATTCGCGCACGACGTGACCGAGCGGCTGGAGGAGCAATCCCGGCTCGCGCAGATGGAAGAGGTGCTGCGCCAGGCGCAGAAGATGGAGGCGGTCGGGCAGTTGACCGGCGGCCTCGCGCACGACTTCAACAATCTGCTCGCTGGCATTTCGGGCGCGTTCGAGATGATCGGCGTACGGCTGGCGCAGGGCCGGGTCCGCGAACTCGACAAATATCTTGCCGCCGGCCAGGGCGCGACGCGACGGGCGGCGGCGCTCACCCACCGGCTGCTCGCCTTCGCGCGGCGGCAGACGCTGTCGCCCACCCCGATCATCATCAACCGGCTTGTCGGCGATCTGGTGGAACTGATCCGCCGCACTGTCGGCCCGTCGATCGACGTCGAGACGGTCGCGGCAGCGGGGCTTTGGCCGACATTGGTCGACCCCAACCAACTTGAAAACGCGATCCTCAATCTGTGCATCAACGCGCGCGACGCGATGCCGGGCGGCGGCCGCATCATGATCGAGACCGCCAACAAGTGGATCGATCATCGCACCGCGATCGAGCGCGGGCTGGAACCCGGTCAATATGTCACGGTGTGCGTCAGCGACACCGGCACCGGCATCGATCGCGAGACATTGGCGCGGGTGTTCGACCCCTTCTTCACCACCAAACCCCAGGGTGAGGGCACGGGCCTCGGTTTGTCGATGGTCTATGGCTTCGTCCGCCAGAGCCATGGCCAGGTGCGCATCTATTCTGAGGTCGGGCAGGGCACGATGGTGTGCCTCTATCTGCCGCGCCACCTGGGCGACGTGACCGAGGTCGAGGATGTCGCGGCACGGCTGACGCCGCTGAAGTCGGCCGCGGGCAAGGCCGTGCTGGTGATCGACGACGAGCCCACCGTACGTATGCTGGTGGCGGATGCGCTCACCGAGATGGGCCACGCCTGTGCCGAGGCGTCGGATGGGGCGGAAGGGCTGGCGATGCTGCGCGCGGCGGACCGCATCGACATGCTGATCACCGATGTCGGCCTGCCCGGCGGCATGAACGGCCGACAGGTGGTGGAACAGGCGCGCGCCGAGCGGCCCGGCCTCAAGATATTGTTCATCACCGGCTATGCCGAGAATGCGGTGCTCAACCACGGCCATATTGAACATGGCATGGAAGTGCTGACCAAGCCGTTCGCGATCGACGACCTCAGAATGCGCGTCAATCGCTTGCTGCGCGACGATTGAGGAGAGACTCTTGCCCGCCCCGCGTTTTTTGCGGGGCGGGCAAGCTGGGTCTTTACAGCAGCCCCTGCAGTGTATCCGCTGCAAGCGTTGCCTCGAACGGAATGATCTCCACCGTCGCCAGGCCGTGCTGGTGAAAGGGATCGGCCGCCATCAGCGCCTGAACCGCTTCCAGACTTTCGCCGCGAGCGAAGATGACGCCGCCGGTGCGGGGCACGCGGCGGCCGGCGGCGAGGATCGTGCCGGCGGCGATGCCCTGCTTCAGCCAGTCGCGATGGCCTTCGAGATGCGCGTCCAGTTCCTCCACCGGGCGGACATAGGTGAGGATGGCGAGATAGGTGATGCTCATCGATACTCCCTGACGCGCGGTCGATAGTCTGCCGCGCACACGCCGCCAAGGGGTGATGGCCTGCGCGCCTGTGGCTTGCTATCGCTGGTAGAACGAGCATCCGTCGCAGCGATGCCGGCCGGAGGGCAACGCCTGGTCCACATGACGAGCGATCCGACAACGCAGGCGCCCTGGGGCTGGCAACCCGTGCATGTCGGCACCGAGCGCGATGGCTTGACGATCGATGGGCTCGATATCTGGGCACTTCGCTGGCATGACGCACCGGAGGGGCAATGCTGGCTGCCGCATCCCGCCCATCCCGACCAGCAGCATCTTTTCACGATCCACAGCGTCGAGGACGGGCGGACGGCGACCACCTTCGCCGCGGCGGAAGTGTCCAACGGGGTGTGGGGCTTCTATCGCTGGATCGTGCCGGCGGATGCCGCGGCCGGACGCTCGGCCGATGGCAGCCTGCGCTACCAGCACGATCTCGGCCCCTTCTCAGGCGGACGCTATGATGCGGTTGCGCCTGTCGCGCGCCTTTTTGAAACCGCCGATGGTGC
The DNA here is from genome assembly GCF_050433225.1 of Sphingomonas zeicaulis. NCBI lineage: Bacteria > Pseudomonadati > Pseudomonadota > Alphaproteobacteria > Sphingomonadales > Sphingomonadaceae > Sphingomonas > Sphingomonas zeicaulis. The sequence continues at coordinate 125,971 of NZ_JBNPXQ010000004.1, forward strand.
GCCGCTGTTCGATGGCGATGCGTGGACCAGCAGTCGGATCGTGCCTCAGGCGGACGGGGCTCTGCTGCTGGTTCTCAAGATGCATGAGGATGAAACGATCTTCCGGATCGAACCTGCGACCGGCCAGTTCCGCGACCTTGCCGAGCGCGAGGCGTGGCACCCACTGCGCGGGCTGACGGCTGCGGCCGCTGCCGCGCATGAAAAGGCCGAAACGCGACGGGGCAGGTATCTCGATCGCCGCGTCGCGCCAGATGGTTCGATGGTGGTGCTGTGCGCCGCAGCGGAGTGGGCTAACTCCCACTGGGTTGCCTCGCCGCGTGTCATCAGCGTCGCCGATGACGCGGTTCTGCTCGATCTGTGGGGAAACGACTGGGACGCCGCGATCAGCTTTCCCCGCCGCGGCGCCGTCCGGCTTGCCCTGCGCCGCTACACACAGCCGGGCCGTGCCACGCTTGAGCTGGACCTCGCTTCGTCGACCTGCCGTATTGTCGCGCCGGCGGGTGTGGCGTCCGCGAACGCACCGATCGCCCAGGCGCCATCCCTTGCCATGCGCGCAATGCGGTCGGCGGCACCCGCAGCGACGGACATGGCCCGCCCGCCGATGCCCGTGGGCCGCGGCTTCACCGCGCGATCGGCGCGCGTCGCGCTGCTCATCCTCATCGGTGCTGCGGTGGCGGTCGCCGCCATCGTCTTTGTCATCGAAAGCAACCGGCCGCCATCGTCGCAGCGTCTCACGCCCTTGCCCGCCGGACGCCCCACCCTCGAGCGCACCCGCTGAGTGGCGGCCGCCGCGCAGCATCTGCCGACTCGCCAATCGACGAAAATTTTGCCAACGCACGCCCGTGGGGCGGCATTCGACATGCCGCGTGGTGGCGAAGCATGATGTTGTTCCGGTTGGTTTTTCTGCTGGTCGCGCTGATATCCGGGATCGTTTCGGTGCCGGCGTCGGCGGAACGCGTGAACCAGGTTAACCTGGTTCCGGTGCTATGCCACGCGGTGACGCCGCTCGGCAGCGCACCGCCGCCGCCGTCTTCCTATCGCTGCGGCGGCGAACCGAAAAAATATCAGGAAGCAAGCCTGTGGCTGCGCGCCGACGCGGCACCGCTGGGCTTCGCCGCGGGCGATGCCGCGCTGCTGATCCATCAGAGCCGGTTCGATCGGCTGGAGGTGGCCTTCGCCTATCGCGACGGCCATGTGCGGCGGTATGCCGTGACGCGCGGCGATTATGGCGATTATTGGCGTGTCGGCGGCCAACTCGCCTTTGCGGCACCGGCGGGCGATGCGCCTCTGGCAAGCGTGACGATCCGGATCGACCGGCTTTCGGTCTACAATCTGCTGCGCGCGCGGCTGCTCGATCGGGATGGCGCCGCGCAGGAGACCGCGGCGGCCTCCGCGCTGGTCGGCGGTGCGCTGACCTTGCTGCTGCTCGCCGCACTCTACAACCTGCTGCTCGCGATCGCGATGCGCCGCGCCTATCTCGTCTGGCAGGGCGGCTGGGCGCTGTGCATGGTGTTGTGGGGGCTGCTCTGGTCGCAGCTTTCGTTGCTCGCTGTGCCGCAGGTGGCGGGCACACTCGCGTCGCAGATTTGCTCGCTGCTCGCCTGCGTGGCGGTGTTCACCGCGACGATGGCGGCCTTGCTCAGCATCACCGCGGCGCCGCGCTGGCTGCGCTGCCTGCTCGCGTTGGATACCACGATCGTGCTGCTGCTCGGCTTCCCGCTCGCCTTCGCGCGCGAAGGGCCGCTCGAACTGGTCGATGCGCTGCTCGATCCGCTGGTGCTGCTCAACCTGCTGCTGGTGGTCGTGCTGGTGGCGATCGGCTGGCGGCGCGGGCAGGGCGAGGCGCGCGACTTCGCGGTCTCCTGGACCTTGCCGATCCTGTCGCTGACGATGGTTCACCTCTTCGATTTCGGCGACGTGCTGGGCGGCGGATCGCAGATCGCGATCCTGATCGCCTCGGCGCTGCAGACCGTGGTGATCTCGATCGCGGCCACCGTGCGGCTGGCGCGGATCCGCTGGGAACGCGATTCGGCGCGCGCCGCGGAACGCATGCTGATCGACCTCGCCAACCGCGATCCGCTGACCGGCCTGCTCAACCGCCGCGGCTTCGCACAAGGATTTGCAACCCTGCGCAAGGCTTCGGCGACGCCGATCTCATTGCTGCTGATCGACGTCGATCATTTCAAGTCGATCAACGACGGCTTCGGCCATGATGTGGGCGACGAGGTGCTGTGCCGGCTCGCCGCACGGCTGGGCGAGGATGGCCAGTCCCGTCATCTGTCCGGGCGATTGGGCGGCGAGGAATTCGTGATCGCACTGCCCGCCACCGGTTTGGGCGAACTGCGGCTGTTCGCCGAGGAAATGCGGCGTAGCTGCAGCACGCTCGACGTCGCCGACCTGCTCGGCAACCGCCGCCTGACGGTGAGTATCGGCATGGCCCCGGGCGACCGCGACGCCGATTTCGAATCCCTCTACCGCATCGCCGACCAAGCGCTCTACAGCGCCAAGGCGGGCGGGCGGAACCGGGTGGCGGGGTAGGAAATCGTTGTCAGTCGGCAGTTCGCGTCGCGAACAAGCGTCAGGCGGCAGCTGGATGCAATACGCCGACCACGAACAGGATGATCCCGAATATGATGCACGCGCACATGATTCTGAACTGCCATTCCGGATAAAGCGGCATGGCGGGCGTGCCGAGCAGGGCCGCTTGGATCAGGCGCGCCGAGCTGATCTGATACAGGAACCCCATGGCGATCGCGCTCACGAGTAGCGTCCAGGAGGCATAGAACCAACCATTGAGTGCGTCGATGATCGGCTTGCCCTCTTCTATGCCGACGACGGTGCGGATGAAGACGACAGGTAGGACCAGCGCCGCAACAGCGACTTGCGTGCAGTCTTTCGCGATCTGTGACCACCGTTCCATCATGCGAACATAGTTTTCGGTATTCATCCGAATGCCCCCGCCGATGCGCGCATCGGCATCGTGGCATAAAGGTATTCAATCAACCAGACGGGCGGAGTTGAGGTTGCGGATTCAGCGTGTGCCGTCGGCGCCGGGATGTGCCGGCTCGCATCCTGACATCATCCGCGTCTCTGCGCGCCATTCGAGGCGATAGAGCACGCGGAATCCGTCATGGTCGGAGAGCATCGGGCTGCTCTCGCTGCCGTCGAACATCGCCTCCACCCGGATCGGCCGCACCGTCACCTGCGCGCCCGAGGCGAAGAGCTGGAGGTCCTGCGTGTCCATCCAGGGCTCGTCGCCGTCCCACGACATCCGCACGTCGCAGCGGTTGGCGGGATCGGTGCAGAAGCGGTGGACCAGTGCCAGTCGCTGCGAATCCCAGAAGGGCGCGAAGCGTTTGGGGGCGTCGCGCATGTTGAAATCGCCGCCGAAGATCACCGGCAGCGATTGATCCCAGTGGCGGCGCATGAAGATGCCGAGTTCGGCGGTCTCGGCATTGTGCGCAGCGAGGTGGCGCGCGGGCGAGACGCCGGAGGCACCCTGCGAGTTCATGTGCGTGTTGACGATCTGCAGCGGCACCGGCACGCCGGGAATGACGACGCGCGCCAGCATGATGCCCTTGTTGGCAAGGCAGTCGATTCCCGCGCAGGTCGGCCGCGAATAGGGGACGGCGATGCGCTTGACGATCGGATAGCGGCTGGCGACCGCCAGCCCCGAATGCATCAGCCGCAGCCCGATTTCGCCCCTGAACAGCCGCGGCTTGCCCGGCAGGTCGGTATCCGCGCGCACCGGCGCGCGTTGCACGCGCGACGGGCCCGGGGCGATCGCCGGATAGTTGCTGCGTTCCACCGCGCGCGCCGCCGCGTGCGAGAAGGCTTCCTGGAACAAGATGATGTCGGGCGCCTCGCCGGCGCGGCGCAGATCGTCGAGGATCGTGCCAATGCGCTTCAACTTGTCGCTGCGTCCCGATCGCGCCGGCCAGGGCAGCCCCTCGATATTGTAGGTGAGCACGTCCACCGTCGTGCTCATCCGGCCGCCGGGCAGCGCGGTGAGCGGCGCGCGCGGCGCCGCCGCGCAGGCCAAGGTGCGCGGATGGGGCAGGCGCCCGCACGCCGCCAGCGGCAGCAATGCGGCGATCAGCAGCCAGCGGAAGGGGAGGGTGCGTCGCACGCGATCAGCATAGCATGGCGTGGCGGCTCGCACCCCCGCCTTGCCTCAGCCTTTCGACGGATCGATCAGATACTTCTCGCCGGTCGATCGGCGGCCATAGACCGCGACATGCGCGGGTTGCAGCGCCTCCTGCAGCGAGAGCTGCCCCGCATAGGAACTGGCGAAGATAGTCGTCAGATTGTCCGCCACGCGCTGGCGCAGCGCCTGCGTCGCCTCTTTGCCGATCGACTGCAGGAACGGCATCAGCAGCCAGCCGCCGACGCTCCAGCCGAAGCCGAAGCTGCGGTTGATCGTCACCGGGCTCGTGTCGAGCATGCCATACATATAGACCTGCTTGCGCACGTCCGATCCGTAGCGGCTGTAGGCGCCGGTCTGCCGCCGGCCGATCGCCACTTCCATGCAATGCAGGATATCGGACGCCAGCCGGCCGCCGCCGATCGCATCGAAGGCGATCGTCGCGCCGGTCGCCACCAGCGCCTCGGTGAGCTTGTCGCGAAAATTGATGCTGCTGCTGTCGCAGATATATTGCGCGCCGAGGCTGCGCAGCAGTTCCTCCTGTTCGGGCTTGCGGACGATGTTGACCAGCGGCACGCCATCGGCCTGGCACAGCTTGACCAGCATCTGGCCGAGGTTGGAGGCGGCGGCGGTGTGGACGAGCGCGCTATGCCCTTCGCGTCGCATCGTTTCCACCATGCCGAGCGCGGTCATCGGATTGACGTAGCTCGACGCGCCGTCGACCGGATCGGTGCCTTCCGGCAATACCAGGCAGGTGTCGGCCGGCACCACGCGATATTGCGCGTACATCCCGCCGCCTGCCATCGCGACGGTGCGGCCCACCAGATGCGCCACCTCGGCGCCGGCATCGATCACCTCGCCGGCGCCCTCAATGCCGACCGGCATCGACAGTCCCCAGCGGCCCGCCATCGATTCGACACGCGCGTCGGGCACATGCGCCCGCAGGATCGGGCGATCGGGCGTGCCCGCCGCCTGCATCGTCGCCATGTCGGCGGCGCCGAACAGCAGCCCGAGGTCCGAAGGGTTGATCGGTGCCGCCTGCACGCGCACGACCAGTTCGCGCGGGCCGGGGGCGGGGATTTCGACCGTCTCCAGCGTGATTTCCAGCAGTCCGTCCGCCTCGATCCGCGAGCGCAGCTCAAGTCCGTCCATCGCCATCCTCCTCCTGTTGTTGTCGCTCAGGCCGCCTGCAGCAGCCGTGTCGCCTGCGCGCGCGCCTCGTCCGTCACCTCGGCGCCCGAGAGCATGCGCGCGATCTCCTCGCGCCGCGAGGCGGGGTCGAGCGCGTTGACGTTGGTGCGGGTAACGAGGCCGTCGCTGCGCTTGGCGATCAGCAGATGGCCGGCACCCCGGGCCGCGACCTGCGGGCTGTGCGTCACCACCAGCAGCTGCGCCTTGTCCGACAGCCGCGCGAGCCGTTCGCCGATCGCCGAGGCGACCGCGCCGCCGACGCCGCGGTCGATCTCGTCGAAGATCATCGTGTCCGCGCCGCCTTCCTCCGCCAGCGCCACCTTGAGCGCGAGGATGAAGCGGCTGAGCTCACCGCCGCTGGCGATCTTGGCAAGCGCACCGAAGGGCGCGCCGGGATTGGTCGCGATCTCGAATTCCACGCGATCCTTGCCGGCTGGCCCCCAGTGGCTCTCCGGCAGCGTCTCGGCAACCGTGCGGAAGCGCGCGGCGTCGAGCTTGAGCGGCTTGAGTTCGCTCGCGACCGCGGCATCCAGCCGGTTCGCGGCGGCGCGGCGCGTCTTGGACAGAGCATCGGCAGCCGCTTCATAGGCGCGGCGTTTCGCGCTCGCATCCTTCTCCAGCACCGCCAACCCCTCACTGCCCGCCTCGATGCGGGCGTGGCGCGCCTGGAACTCGCGCAGCAGGTCGGACAGGCCGTCGGGGGCGACGCGATGCTTGCGGGCGAGCGCGCGCAGTTCGAACAGCCGCGTCTCCACCGCCTCCAGCCGGGCGGGGTCATAGCGCAGCGCGTCCTCGGCCTGCGCCAGCTTCTCCTCCGCCTCGGATCCCTCGATCACCGCGCGGTCGAGCGCTTCCAGCGCCTCGGCGAGCAAAGGATGCTCGGGGGCGATCCGGTCCAGCCGCCGCGCCGCCTGGCGCAACTGGGCGAGGCCGCCGTCCGATCCGGTGAAGGCGGCCATCACCGTCTCCATATCGTCGGAGAGGCGGGCGCCCTTCTGCATGTCGGTGCGCTCGGCGGCGAGTGCTTCTTCCTCGCCATCCTCGGGCGCGAATTTGGCGAGCTCGTCGATCGCATGGCCCAGCCAGTCGCGATCTGCCTCGGCATTGGCGACGTCGGCACGCGCGGCCTCCAGCGCATCGACCGCGGCGCGCCAATGCTGCCACGCCGCCTCGACCGCGCCGGCATCGCTGCGCGCGAACGCATCGAGCAGCGCGCGGTGGCCGCGGGCGTTGAGCAACCCGCGATCGTCATGCTGGCCATGGATCTCGATCAGCCGTTGGCCGATCTCGCGCAACATGCCCGCCGAGGCCGGCTGGTCGTTGACATAAGCGCGGCTGCCGCCATCCGCCTTGACGATGCGGCGGACGATCAGCGGCTCGCCTGCATCCGCTTCGAGCCCGTTCTCGGCGAGCAGCGCAGCGAGCGGGGTGCCGGCGCCCGGCGACTCGAAGCTGGCGGTCACCACCGCCTGCGCCGCGCCCTGGCGGACCAGCCCGGCCGCGGAGCGCCCGCCCAGCGCCAGCCCCAGCGCATCGAGCAGGATCGATTTGCCCGCGCCCGTCTCACCGGTAAGCACGGTCAGGCCAGCACCGAATTCGAGGTCCAGCGCCTCGATCAGCACGACGTCGCGAATGGCGAGGGCGGTCAGCATCGCCTTGGGTCTAGTGCGGAAATGTGTCGGATGGAATCATCCGACGCAGCAATCAGGCGCCGTGCTTCTGGATCAGCTCATACGCCCGCTGATACCATTTGGTGCCTGGATAGTTCGTCCCCAGCACCGCCGCGGACTTCTTGGCTTCCTCGGGGATGCCCAGCGCCAGATAGGTTTCGGTGAGCCGCATCAGCGCCTCGGGGGCGTGGGTGGTGGTGTCATACTGGTCGATCACCACGCGGAAGCGCACGGAAGCGGCCAGCCACTGCGAACGGCGCTGATAGAAGCGGCCGATCTCCATCTCCTTGCCCGCAAGGTGATCGCGAACGAGGTCCACCTTCAGCCGGGCGTCGGCCGAATAGCGCGAATTGGGATAGCGGCGGATCAGTTCGCCCAGCGCGCCCAGCGCCTGCTGGGTGATCTTCTGGTCGCGCGTCACATCCTCGATCTGCTCATAATAATCGAGCGCGATCAGATAAAGCGCGTAGGGCGCATCCTTGTTGCCCGGGTGGATCGACAGGAAGCGCTGCGCGGAAGAGATCGACTCATTATACTGGCGGGCGAGATAATAGCTGAATGCGCTCATCAGCTGCGCGCGGCGTGCCCAGGGCGAATAGGGGTGCTGGCGCTCCACCTCGTCGAAGAGGGCTGCGGCCAGCTTGTACTGGCCACGGTCGAGCCGGGTCTTCGCCGCGTTGTACAGCGTCTCCACGTCGCGGGCGACATAGCTGGTATCGGCCTTGCCCCGGTTGCGTGCGCAGCCGGCCAGCGGGACGAAGGATGACAGGATCACCGCGGCGGCAACAGGCTTCAACAGGGACGTGCGCATGGCGGGGTCTTAGCCGAGCCTCTGGCCGTCGCCAAGCGGGATAACGCGCGGTTTCAGTTGCCCATCGCCAGCGCGTCGATCGCCCCCTGGAGGATGTAACCGGCGGCCATCTTGTCGACCAGATCCGCCCGCCGCGCGCGGCTCGCATCGGCCTCGATCAGCGTCCGCGTCACCGCCTGCGTCGACCAGCGCTCATCCCACAGCAGCACCGGCAGCCCGAGCGGCGCGAGGTTGCGCGCGAACGCGCGGATCGACTGGGTGCGCGGCGATTCGCTGCCGTCGAGGTTGAGCGGCAGGCCGACGACGATGCCGGCCACCGCCTGCTTGTCCACGATCTCGGTCAGCTTCGCCAGATCGGCGCTGAACTTCGCACGGCGGATCAGTTCCGCCGGGCTCGCGATCATCCATTGCGCGTCGCACAGCGCAACGCCGATCGTCTTGGTGCCGACGTCCAGCCCCATCAGCCGGCCGCCCAGCGGCAGCGCCTCGCGCATCGCCGCGGCAGTGGTGACGATCATCCCTTGCCTCCCAGCCGGCGCAGCAGCTTTTCGATCCCGCGCGGCTGCGCGGCCTCATAGGCCGCGGTCCGCCGCGCCGCGTCGGCGCGGATGTTGGACCAGAACAACGTATAGTCGAACACGTGGAAATTGTTGCCGGGCAGCACATAGGGGCTGTCCATGCTGGCCGGCGGCGGCCCGATAAGCAGGAAGCCGCGCGGATCGCAGCGCGCCGGGATCGTCGCTTTCTCCAAGGTCGCGTCGCTCAGATCCTTGTTGGGGATCAGCGCGCCCAGATTGGCGGTGGCCGGCGCCGAACTGCCCGGCACGCCGGTCAGCGGATTGGTGCACAGCATCGTCGTGCCCTTGCGAGAGCGCCCGTCGAACCCAGCGCTGGCATCATAGGCGCCAACGACCATCGCCGGGTCCGCCGGCTCGGCGAAGCTCTGCCACGAAAGCACGCAGCCCCACTGATCGGCGCGCATGCAGGCGGGCAGCCCCATCGCCGGCAGGTCCGCCGCCATCGACACCGGCCAACCCACGACATAGGCGGCCACCACGCGCCGGGCGAGAGGCGTGCCCGCCACCCGCTCCCGCAGCAGCCGCGTCAGGTGCAGCGATCCCTGGCTGTGCGCTGCCAGCAGGATCGGCTGCTTCGCCGGCGCCTCGGCGAGGAAGCGGTCGAACGCCGCCACGACGTCGCGATAGGCGGCATCGAGCGCGCGCTGCGCCTCCGGCCGGTCGGTCAGGAAGGCGCCGAAAGCGGCCTGGCGATATTTGGGCGCCCACACCGGCCCCAGATGATTGAACGCGCTCGCCTGGCTGCGAATGAACAGCTTCGCGCGGTTCTGCGATTCGGCATCGTCCAGCGGCGCATTCCATTGCGCACGGGTGAGATAGGAGGTGGGGTGGATGAAGAAGATGGAGACCCGGTCGGCCGTCCGCGGTGCCACCCCTTCCGGCAGCCACTGCGCCGGATCGGCAGCGCCCATGCCCGGACGAGCGTGCCACATCCCGGCATCGGCATAAGCCTCGGCCTGTGTCGGCATCTGTTCGACGAATGGCGCCGACGGCACGAACGCCATGCGGAACAATTGCGGCGCGAACAGCCGATAGGCAAAGAGACCGGCGATGGCGAGCACGATCAACCCCGCAAAGACATAAAGGAAGCGGCGCGCGGCCATTCCCCTCTCCATTGTGCAGTGCAGCAACATTGCCGCCTGGAGCAAGTGCGTAGCCGTCAACCGCCCCGTCATGCAAACTATGCCGCGGCGATGGAGCCCGATCGCCACTACCGCTGCACAGGATATGCACCGGATCGGTAAGACATGGTGACCGCGATCACCTGGCAAAACCGATAAGCTGCTAGTCCCAAAGGCAATTCATGCAGGAGCATCCGAATGCACGACAGGGATCAACGCGAAGGCTGGCCGATCCGGCCATGGGTGACGGCGGCGGTCGGCGCGCTCGCCGGTTTCCTGATCTGGATGCTGATGGATGGCCTGCCGCGATCGGTCGACGCGATGGCGCTCAGGGTGGCGGTCTCCGCCGCGATCGGCGCGTCCGCCGCCGCCTTCGCGCTCTGCTATGAACCGCTGCGTGCGCGCTGGGCGCTGATCTTCATCGCGGTGGTTGGGTTCGTCGTCGGCCTCGTGCTCTACTGGAACGGGCCGACCAACAAATGGGGCGATCTGGAAACCTGGCGAAGCGTGTGCGTCGCGCTGGCAGTGGCGATCGCCGCGCCCCTGTTCCAGACGGCGCGCGATCAGGGCGCGCGGCGCTTTCCCTATGTCGAGGTCCATGCCCATGCCTGGACCAATGTGGTGATCTGGTGCGCGGCGTGGCTGTTCGCCGGCATCGTCTTCCTCCTCGCCTTCCTGCTCGCCGCGCTGTTCGACCTGATCGGCATCGATCTGCTCCAGGAAGCGCTCCAGAAGTCCTGGTTCTGGTCCACATTGCTCGGCACCGCATTGGGCGGCGGCGCCGGCCTGCTGCGCGAGCGCGATCGTGTTGTCGGGTTGCTTGAGCGTGTCGTCGTCTCGGTGCTCGCGGTGCTGGCACCGGTGCTTGCCGTCGGGCTGGTGCTGTTCCTGCTGAGCCTGCCCTTCACCGGGCTCACCCCGCTGTGGGCGGCGACGCGCTCGACCACGCCGATCCTGCTCGGCTGCGTGATCGGCGCGCTGATCCTTACCAATGCGGTCATCGGCCATGGCGAGGATCAGGAATCGCGTTTCCCGCCCTTGCGCTGGGCGGCGATCGCGCTCGCGGTGGTGCTGCTGCCCTTCGCGCTGATCGCCGCCGTCTCTACCGGCGCGCGCATCGGCCAATATGGCTTCACGCCGGAACGGCTGTGGGCGCTGACCTTCGTGGTCGTCGCGACGGTCTATGGCGTCGCCTATCTCGTTGCGGTGGTGCGCGGGCGCGCGCTCTGGGCAGGCTTCGCGCGCCCCGCCAATCTGCACCTCGCCTTCGGCCTGTGCGGGCTGGCGCTGTTCCTCTCGACCCCGCTCGCCGCGTTCAACCTGCTGGCGACGCGCGACCAGGTCGCACGACTCAAGGCGGGCAAGGTCTCACCCAGCGAATTCAGTTGGTCGGCGCTGGCGTTCGATTTCGGCGAGCCCGGCCGCGCCGCGCTGCGCCAACTGGCGAAGGCGCCCAACCCGCCCGTGATCCGGGAGCGCGCGGCGAAGGCGCTCGCGTCGGAGAATCGCTATGATCTGAGGCAGGACGAGCAGGACCAGGCGAGCCGCGCGATGCTGCGCAAGCATCTGCGCGTCGTGCCCGCACCGGTGCCGCTGCCCGAGGGGCTGCTCGATGCGTTCGGCGGCATATACGGCGTCGACGATCAGGACGTGTTCGTCCTGCTCTACCGCGCGGGAGACGATCAGGCGGTGCTGATCCGCAGCCAGTGCGAGAATTGCCAGCCCAACACCCAGGCGGTCACGCGGAGCCCGGACGGCAAGTGGGTGCTGCAGAACAACATCATCTCCGCGGACTCCCAGGATCCCGCAGCGGTCGTCCGCGAGGCCCTTCGCACGGCAGCGCCGGACCGGATCGAGGTGCGCGAGGTCAAGCGGAAGCAGGTGTTCGTGAACGGCAAGCCGGTGGGGAGGCTGCTGGGGGAGTGATCGAAAATCTCCTCCCCGAGCAGAACTCGGGGAGGATATTTCGACCTCCAACTGCTCCCCGCACTCACCCCCATACGAAAACGGGCGGCGCCTTTCGGCACCGCCCGTTCTTTTTCAACCTTGTCCGAAACGTCAGGCGCCCTGCGGCCTCGCATCGCCCCAGCCGCCGGGGCGGCGGGTCTTGGGGATGGAGGTGCCGGCCGGCTTGACCAGCGCGGGGCCGGCGGCGCCGGGATTGTCGCGACCGATATCCTCGCCCGCCAGCATCCGCTTGATCTCGTCACCGCTCAGCGTCTCATATTCGAGCAGCGCGATAGCGAGCTTGTGCAGTTCGTCGATGTGCTCGGTCAGGATCTCCTTGGCGCGATCGAGGCCGCCCTCGACGATGCGCTTGATCTCCGAATCAATGAGCTGCGCGGTCTGGTTGGACATGCTGTTCCGCGAGCCCATCGAATAGCCCAGATAGCTCTGGTCATCATCGCTATACTGCACGGGGCCGACCGCGTCGGACATGCCCCAGCGCGTCACCATGTCGCGCGCCAGCGAGGTCGCACTCTGGATGTCGCCCGAGGCGCCGCTGGAGACCTTGTCGTAACCGAAGATGACTTCCTCGGCGACGCGGCCGCCCATCGCCACCGACAGGTTCGCGTACATCTTGTCGCGATGATAGCTGTAGCTGTCGCGCTCCGGCAGGCGCATCACCATGCCCAGTGCGCGACCGCGCGGGATGATCGTCGCCTTGTGGATCGGGTCCGAAGCGGGCTCGTGCAGCGCCACGATCGCGTGACCGGCCTCGTGATAGGCGGTCATCCGCTTCTCATCCTCGGTCATCACCATCGACTTGCGCTCGGCGCCCATCAGCACCTTGTCCTTCGCAGCCTCGAACTCGCTCATCGCGACGAGGCGCTTGCCGCGGCGCGCGGCCAGCAGCGCCGCCTCGTTGACGAGGTTGGCGAGGTCGGCGCCCGAGAAGCCCGGCGTGCCGCGCGCGATCACGCGGGCGTCCACGTCCGGCGCCAGCGGCACCTTCTTCATGTGGACCTGCAGGATCTTGATGCGGCCCTCGATGTCCGGGCGCGGCACCACGACCTGGCGGTCGAAGCGGCCCGGGCGCAGCAGCGCGGGATCGAGCACGTCGGGGCGGTTGGTCGCCGCGATGATGATGATGCCTTCGTTCGCCTCGAAGCCGTCCATTTCGACGAGCAGCTGGTTCAGCGTCTGCTCGCGCTCGTCATTCTGGTTGCCGAGGCCTGCGCCGCGGCTGCGGCCGACCGCGTCGATCTCGTCGATGAAGACGATGCACGGCGCATTCTTCTTCGCCTGCTCGAACATGTCGCGGACGCGGCTGGCACCGACGCCGACGAACATCTCGACGAAGTCCGAACCCGAAATCGTGAAGAAGGGCACATTCGCTTCACCCGCGATCGCGCGGGCGAGCAGGGTCTTGCCGGTACCCGGCGAACCGACCAGCAGCGCACCCTTCGGAATCTTGCCGCCCAGCCGCGCGAACTTCGACGGATCCTTCAGGAACTCGACGATTTCCTGCAATTCCTCGCGCGCCTCGTCGATGCCGGCGACGTCGTCGAAGGTGACGCGGCCATGCTTTTCGGTGAGCATCTTGGCGCGGCTCTTGCCGAAGCCCATCGCTCCCGAGCCGCTGCCCTTCTGCATCTGCCGGATCACGAAAAAGGCGATGCCCAGGATCAGGATGAACGGCAGCGCCTGGTACAGCAGCAGCAGCCAGAAGCTCGGCGATTCGGCCGGCTTGGCGGTGAACCGCACATTCTTGGCATAGAGACGCTCGGTCAGCTGCGGATCGTTCGGTGCGAGCGTGCGGAACTGCTCGCCGTTCGAGAGCGTGCCGCTGACGGAACCCTCGGAGATATCGACCTGCTTGACCGATCCCTCATCCACCTTGGCGAGGAATTCGGAATAGGCGATCGTCTTGCCCGCGCCCTGCGTCGGCCGGTCGAACATCGATACGAACAGGGCCAGCGCAACGAGGATGCCCACCCAGATCAGCAGGCTCTTCATCCAGGGGTTGGTTTCCGGTTCCTTGTCTTCGTTCACGCCAGAATCTCCGCTCTTCAACGGTCAAGATAGGCGATGGCGGATTAATGACAATGGAACGGCGCCAGAATCCCTGAATCCGGCGGCGGTTGCCGCTTACAGAGGCCTTGAACCGAGAGCCCTGACATCCATATACCATCCACACGGATGGTAAGGAGCAGTGCGTGGGACAGGTACAGGAGCTTCGCCCAAAGGCGGACAGTGAGAAGATCACGATCAATCTGGGGTTTGTCGACCTCGGCCATGTCGACCTGCTGGTGCGCGACGGCTTCTATTCGAACCGCACCGATTTCATCCGCACCGCGATCCGCAACCAGCTTGAGCGTCACCGCGAAGCCGCGGAAAAATCGGTTGTCCGCAAGCAGCTCGATCTCGGCATCAGCCATTTCTCGCGGGAGCGGCTGGAGGCGGTGCGCGCCGCTGGCGAGACGCTGGAGATCCGCGTGCTCGGTCTCGCGACGATTGCGCCCGACGTGTCGGCGGAACTCGCCCGCGCCACGATCGCATCGCTGACGGTGCTTGGTGCATTTCACGCCAGCCCTGCGGTCAAGGCGGCGCTGGCGGAGCGCATCGCATGAGCCGGCAGGGGGAAGGGATGGCCGCGTTCCAGTCGTCAATGGCTGAGGCGCTGCGCCTCGTTCGCGCCGGCCGAATCGGCCAGGCGACGGTGCTGCTGCGTTCGACGATCGGCATGGGACCGGCCATGCCGCAGGCGCCGCAGCCGGAACCGCACGCCGCGCCGGCCCCGCCGCCGGGGGAAGCGGGCGACGTGATCGATCTCGAACCCCATCATGTCTCCTATGCGCCGCCCCGCGCGCCCGAAACCGAACCTGCGCCCCGGCACGCGGCCGAGCCCGAAGCCGTGCCGAGCTTTGAGGAGCGGCTGCACAAGGGGCGGAGCGGGGTGCTTGCTTACCGGCTCTATCGTCCGGCGGGCGCCACCGCGGGCATGCCGTTGGTGGTGATGCTGCACGGCTGCACCCAGTCTCCGGAGGATTTCGCCGCCGGCACCGGCATGAATGCGCTTGCCGACGAGCTGGGTTTCCTCGTCGCCTATCCGCGCCAGACGCAGGCGGCGAACGCGCAGAAATGCTGGAACTGGTTCAATCCCGGCGACCAGCAGCGCGATCGCGGCGAGCCGGCGCTGATCGCCGGGCTTACCCGTGAGATACTGGCGAAGGAGGGCGCCGATCCGGATCGCGTCTATGTCGCCGGCTTGTCGGCCGGTGGGGCCGCGGCGGCGATCATGGCGGCGACTTATCCGGACCTCTACGCGGCGGTCGGCATCCATTCGGGCCTTGCCTGCGGCGCCGCGCGCGATCTGCCGAGCGCGCTGATGGCGATGAAGCGCGGCGGTGGCGGGATGAAGGCGGGCGGCCAGCCCTTCGTGCCGCTGATCAGCTTCCATGGCGACCGCGACATGGTGGTGCATGAGGTCAACGCCGGCGAAATCGTCGCCGCAGCCACCGCGGCGGCCGGCACACCGCTGGAGGTGCGACACGAAACCGGCGTCAGTCCGTCCGGCCGCCGCTATCGGCGTGACCTCAGCCGCGATGCCGAAGGACGGACGGTGATCGAGCGCTGGACGCTCGCGGGCGCCGGCCACGCCTGGTCCGGCGGCGATGCGGCCGGCAGCTATACCGATCCGGCCGGGCCGGACGCGTCGCGTGAGATGCTGCGCTTCTTTCTGCAGCATCGAAAGCCGTGAGGCCCCCCGGCTTGCGCCGGAGGGCCTCCAGGCCTCTCGTCAATTGACGACAGGATCCTGTGTCAGAACGCGATCCGAAGCCCGGCGCGGCCGCCGGCACCCTCGATCCCGGTGCGCCGTCCGCCGTCCTTGAACGAGCGGATATAGCTGCCCTCGATGAAGCCCGAGACGCCCTGCGTCTGGCCGATGGTGAAGCCGAGGATGGCCTCGCCATAATCGTCGATCGCACGATTGGTGAAGTCGAAGGACTGGCCACCGCCGGTCAGGATCACGCGGTCCTCGCCCTTGAACTCGTGGACATAGTTGCCGCCCGCATAGAACGCCATCACCGGCCCTTCGCCCAGCGCGAACTGGCCGCCGATGCGCGCGCCGGCGCGACCGCGCAGCCCGTCGTCCGTGTCGAAGTTGACGCCGATGCCCTGCGACGTGAAATCGTCGAACGAGGTCTTCACCCAGGACAGGCTGGCCGCGGGCTCCACGAAGAAGCTGTCCCCGCCGAAGCGCATGCCGACTTCGCCGCGGGCGCCGTAGCTGTCACCCTTGTCCTTGTGGCGGAAACCACCCAGCGGGCTGGTCGCCTTGGCCCAGTAATAATCATATTTGCCAAGCGCGTTGACGAAGAAGTTGCCCGACGTGAAGCTCGCATAGGCGCCGCCGTTGACGACGTCATAGTCGATGCGGTCGGCAGAGCCCGCGAAGTTCTGGCTCGAGCTGATGTAGCCGCCGGTCACGCCGACCGCGAAGCCGCCACGATCGCCGGTGCCGCCGCTGATGTCGAAGCCAAGCTGGCCGCCATAATAATCCTGGCGGAAGCCCATGTTGACGCTGCGCACCTGGCCGACCGCGTTCACCGCGCGGGCGCTGTCACGCGATTCCACCGAGCCGTGCATCTGCAGCCAGAACTTGCCCGAAGGATCGCCACCGCCGAACGCCCACAGCGCGTCGCGACGGGCGCGAAGCTGGCCCGAGACGACGTCCGCCGACTTCAGCCACAGGTTGCGGGCGCCCTCGACATAGTTGAGCGTCCGGTAGGCGGCGTCGCTCGGCCCGCCGGTCAGGCTGTAGGAGAAGTTCTGCGGATTGTAGACGATCTCGTAGCGCACCAGGCCGGCGTCGCTGAACCCGCCCTGCAGGTCGAAGGCGTCGGAAGCGGAAGCGGCGCCGGCGCGCACCAGCGTCGTGCCGGTGTTGAAGGTCGCGGCGTTGCCCGTCGGCAGGTCGACGAGCACGACGGTGTTGCCAGTCGCGGCGCCGCCGATGACGAGCTGGTCGGTGCTGGTCGCCCCGATGTCCAGGCCGATGCGGCTGTTGCCCGAACCGACATAGTTGCCCGGCACGACGAAGGTTTCGCCGGCAGTGCCGTTGCGCAGTTCGATCAGGCCGCGATTGTCGAACGTCTCTAGCCCGACCATCGTGCGGACGGCGCCGGGGGTGCCGGTGCCGAACAGAACCTGCCCGGTGTTGACGAACAGATCGTTGCCGCCACCGAACTGGACGTCGGTGCGCATCAGGAACTCGCCCGAATTGTTGATCCGGTCGTTGCCGCCGGTCAGCAGCAGATCGCTGGTCAGCGAGCCGCTGTTGTTGATCGTGACCGGGCCACCCAGCGCGACGATCGCATAGCCTTCACCGATGTTGGGAATGCGGCCGGCATTGTCGATCGTGCTGCCGTCGACCGAGCTGATGGTGATCGCATTTCCCTGTCGCGCCCCGAGAACGCCATCGGCGCCGACCGTCAGCGAAGCCGTGTCGCCGGAGATCACCACGGTGTCGGTATTGGCGCCTTCAGCCGCAACGCCACCGTTGATGGTGACCGCGGCATTGCCGGTCGCATTGACGACCAGCGCGCTCGAACCATCGGCATAGGCGCGCACGCCGTTGACGGTGACGTCGGCATCGCCGGCGGTCGCGGTGACGACGGCTGCGTCGTCGCTGCCGCGGGTCAGGATGCCGCCGGTAGCGACCAGCGATACATTGGCGCCCTGGGCGATGATGGCGCTGCCGCTGGTGAGGGTTGCCGCGTCGTCGGTCGTCTCGGTGATGACGTTGGTGAGGTTGAGCGAAACATCACCGGTGGTCGAGGTCGCGACGATGCCGGTGCCGCCGGCGCCGGTCGCGCGGATGATCCCGTCGGACACGATCGAGATGTTGCCGCTGCCGGAGAGGGCCGACAGCGCGGTGCTGTTCGCGCCGGACGCCAGGATGTTGGTGCCGGTGACCTGGATGTCGCCTTCGGCGCTGGCCACGGCCACGCCCCAGGCGTCGGCGCCGCGGGTCTGCACGTTGGTGAAGTTGACGTCGACGCCGTTCTCGCCGCCAAGTGCGGCGATACCATAGGCGCCTGCACCCGTGGTCGTCACCGTCGGCGCGGTGATGCTCACGCCGTTGCCGACAGCAAGAATGCCGATCGCGTCGGTGCCGCTGGTCGATACGGTGTCGATGTTGATCGCAACATCGTCGGCGGCGGTCGCCAGCACGCCAGTGCTGCCTGCGCCGGTGGTGATGACGCGTGCGCCTTCGCCGGCGAGGGTCAGCGATCCCAAGCCATTGAGGTTGACGCCCGCCGTCGCGACGTCACGCGTGCGAACCTGCACGTCACGCTCAAGCGTGACGTTGAGGTCGTCCGTCGCCAGCACATAATTGATGCCCTGTGCATAGGGATTGCCCGCGGTCCCGCAGGTCACATTGCCGTCGGCATCGGGCGTTCCGCATTCGGACTGCGCGTGTGCGACGCCCGGCAGCGCGATCAGGGCTGCGCCGAGGCTGAGCAGAAGACGAGCGGAAGCGCGCCCGGAAATCGGGCGGAAGGCAGTTTTCATTTTAACGCAAACCCCACTTTAGAGATTAGGAATCAACAGCTTGCGTCGCGATAACTGGAACAGGGGTCGCAAAGTTCCGCCACAAGGTGAGACTTTTGCACGATGAAATTGTTCCGGGCACGAACCGATCCCAGCGGATGCGTCACATCGCTTCCGGTCGACTGTCAAAAACATGTCGCACTGTGGCAGGTTTACATCAGTGCACGATAATCCGGATAGTCGAACATCGCGCGGAACACATGATGCGCATCCGCAAAGAGCGCCTCTGCGTCGTGCGGCTCTTCCTTCAGCATCTCGTCCAGCGAATAGGCAATCTCGACGGAAAGCCGGGTGCGGCGGCGCACCAGCGCGCGATCGACGTGCGGAAGGTGGGGCATGTAGAGGTCGGTCAGCCGGTCGGTCACGAATTCGTGAGAGAACAGCCGGATGTGGGTGAGGCTGGGCACCGCGTGCAGCGCGCGCATGATCCACAGCGCACCGGGTTCCGCGCTGGTGATCGAATGCATCACGCGCAACAATTCAATGGTGGCATCCGCCATCGTCTTCAGATCGGTGCTGCCATAGCGGGCCACCCAGGCCTCAAGCGCCTCGTTCTGGCGGCGCATCAGCCGCTCGGCGAGCGCAGCGATGATGGCATATTTGTCGTCGAAATAGCGATAGAAGGCCGGCGGCGTCGCGCCTGCGCGTTCGCAGATGAGGTTGGTCGATATGCGTTCGATGCCGACCTCGACCAACAATGCGCCGGCAGCGGCCAACAGTGCCTCATAGGTTTTCAGCGCGCGCGCCTGAACAGGTTTCCGGTGTGTCGTCAACGCCTTGTACCCCCCAAGACCCACCCCTTTCATAGCCTGTCGGGGCATTTGTCGCGACTGTCATAAAAATGATATCTATCGCTATCATAGGCGCCCCCACAACGACATCATAGCCCAGTCCAAAAGGGGTCAATTTCACATGAAGAATCATATGGGGCGGCTATCCCTGATGGGAGCCGCAGCAACGATCGCGCTTGTCCTGCCGGCGAGCGTCCGGGCGCAGCAGGCACCGGCCGCCAATCAGGCGGCGCCCGCGCCTGAAGATCAGGGCGAGGAACTCATCGTCACCGCGCGCGCCGGCAATGGCGAGCAGCGCAAGGTCGAGGCGAGCTACGCCATCTCGACGATCTCGCAGGAAGAGCTGATCATGAAGGCGCCGATCGGCGTCGGCGAGGCGCTGAAGAACGTCCCGGGCTTTTGGGTGGAAAGCTCCTCGGGCGAGACCAGCGGCAATGTCCGCGTCCGCGGCATCCCGACCGACGGCTATTCGCAGGTCGCTCTTCTTGAAAACGGCATCACCATCCAGCATGACGCCGGCCTCGGCTGGCTGAACGGCGACCAGTCCTTCCGCATGGACCAGACCCTCGAGCGCGTCGAAGTCGTCCGCGGCGGCCCGTCCTCGCTGTTCTATTCGAACGCGCCGGGCGCGGTGGTCAACTTCATCTCGCGCAAGGGCGGCGACCATCTCGAAGGCCTCGTCCGCTACGAATATGCCGATTATGACGCGCACCGCGTCGACGGCTGGGTCGGCGGTCCGCTCGGCGACAGCGATTGGCGCTTCCTCGTCGGCGGCTATTATCGCATCTCGGACGGTCAGCGCCACACCGGCTACCGGCTCGGTGAGGGCGGCCAGATCCGCGCCACCCTGTCGCGGGACTGGTCGGGCGGTTCGTTCAGCCTCGACGTCAAGCATCTCGACGATCGCGTCGAGAACGCCATGGTCACGCCCTTCGTCAACGGCAAGGATGGCGATCCGACCGGCGTGCCCGGCTTCGACGCGCTGAAGGACACGATCGCGGGCGAGGAAACCCGCTATTTCGACTTCCGCACCCCGGGCGGCATCTATGAATTCGACGCCGGCGTCGCCAACACTGCGCGCATTACCCAGATTACCGGCTCGCTCGACCTCGATCTCGGCAATGATTTCAGCCTGCTTGCGAACGTCCGCTATCGCGACAGCTACAACAAGCGCAACAGCATCACCCCGCGCACCGTCTATACGCTCACCGACTTCCTGACCTCCTACAAGAATACCTACAAGGCAGCGCTGCCCGCCAACGCCAATCTCGGCCTGTTCTACAACAATGGCGGTGCGGCGTTCGGCCCCAACCAGAACGACAACGGCCTGGTGATGATGAACCTCGCCCGGTCGTTCACCGTGCCCGAGGATGAACTGGTCGGCGATCTGCGCCTGCAGAAGACCGCGCAGTTCCTGGGCCAGCACGATCTCGCCGTCGGCGTCTACTACGCCTACGTCACCGAGGATTATTCCGCGACCTCCGCCTCGATCCTGACGGACGTACGCGGCAATGCCGGGCTGCTCGATCTCTATCTGCTCGATGCCGCCGGCAACCGGCAGGCGGTTCTCACCGAGAATGGCGTGATGAGCTACGGCACCGAGTTCGGCAATTCGACCGGCAATTCGCGCTCGATCGCGCTCTATGCGTCGGACGAGTGGAAGATCACCGACAAGCTGCGCTTCGACTATGGCGCGCGCTGGGAACAGATCGACGTCTCCGGCGTCAGCGAGGGCTCACGCACCGTCAATCTCGGCCAGACCGCGACGCTCGCCGACAAGGCGGTGCTGGTCGGCAACGGCGTGTTCACCAACTTCGGCGGCAAGAGCGATCATGCCGCGTGGACGGCGGGCGTGAATTATCAGTTCACCCGCGATTTCGGCATCTTCGGTCGCTACACCTCCACCTATCGGCTGCCCGGCGTGTCGAGCTTCTTCGGCAACCCGACGCAGAAGCCGATCACCCAGAAGATGAACTTCCAGGAAATCGGCATCAAGTTCCAGCGGCCGACCTTGTCCTTCTACGTCACCGGCTTCCGCACGATCTATGAAAGCTGGGCGATCAGCGATTATCGCCAGAACAGCTCGGGCCAATATGTGCTGAACACCGTCTATGGTGACACCGAGACGCTCGGCGCCGAGGTCGAGGGCACGTGGCGCCCGGTCAAGTGGTTCGACATCCATGCGAACTACACCTACCAGGACGGCAAATTCTCCGACTTCGCCTACACCAATGCTGCCGGCCAGCAGATCGACTATTCGAACAACCGGCTGATCCGCGCGCCGCAGCACCAGTTCCGCATCACGCCGGGCCTGAACCTGCTCGACAACCGGATCCGGATCGAGAGCGACATCTCCTATTACGGCCAGCGCTATACCGACGTCGCCAACCAGATCAGCCTGCCGGCCTTTGCCACGGTCGATCTCAACGCGCGCTTCGATGCCACCGACAATTTGAGCTTCAACCTCTACGTCAACAACCTCACCAACACGATCGGCCTCACCGAGGGCAATCCGCGCGCCGGCACGATCGAGAATGATGAGGTCGGTGACCAAGTCTACATCGCCCGCTCGATCTTCGGCCGCAGCGTGCGCGGCGCGGTGACGTTCCGGTTCTGATGCAACGGGCCGGGCGGGCCTCGGCTTCGCTCGGCCATCCCCTCGATTTCGCTCGCAGCGAACGGAAAAGACTCAGAATTTTCCGTTCGTGTCGAGCGAAGTCGAGACACCCAGTCGGATGAAACCCATGCGCCTCCGCCTTCTCCCCACGATCCTCGCCGCAGCCCTGCTCGCACCCGTCGCAGCGCTTGCCGACGTGCCCGCGCCGCTCCCCGCCTGGGATGCCGTCCCCCTCGCGCAGAACAAGGAAAAGCCCGACCTCATCCTCACCGGAACGGTCGACCGCTCGAATTTCCAGCGCAACGTCGCGGTGCCGTTCGACGTGCCCAAGGGCGTCATCCGCCTCGCGGTCGAGCTCACTTACACACGGCCGGACGGCAAGACCGTCATCAACCTCGGCCTCTATGATGGCGAGCGGTTCCGCGGCTGGAGCGGCAGCAACAAGCATGCGGTGGTGATCGACGAGAGCAGCGCGACGCCCTCCTTCACCCCCGGTCCGATCGGCGGCCGCCGCTGGTCGCTCGACCTCGGCGTCTCGCACATCGATCCTGACACGACCGCGACCTACACCGCGAAGATCTGGTTTTGGCGCGCGGGCGACACCCCCGCGGTCTCCACCTTCTCGCCCGAGCCGCTGGTGGCGGACGCCGGCTGGTATCGCGGCGATTTCCACATGCACACCGGCGACAGCGACGGTTTCTGCGACAGCCGCCGCGGCCGCCAGGTGCCGTGCCCGGTGTTCAAGACGGTGCAGGCCGCCGCCGATGCCCGGCTCGATTTCATCGCGATCACCGATCACAACAATATCGCCCATCACAATGCGATGCGTGAGCTGCAGCCCTATTATGACGATGTGCTGCTGATCCCGGGGCGTGAGCTCACTACCGAACAGGGCCACGCCAACATCTTCGGCACCACCGAGTTCATCGACTATCGCCTCGGCGAAAAGAGCGTGTCCGATGCGAAGACGATGCTCCGCGCGGCGCATGCTGCCGGCGCGCTGGTGTCGATCAACCATCCCGGCGCACCCAACGACCATCGCTGCCGCGGCTGCGGCTGGATCGCCCCGCGCGACGCGATGGCGGAGGTCGACGCGATCGAGGCGGTCAATGCCGGGCGGCTGTGGGAACAACTCGCGGGCGCCGACGGCGGCGGCGACATCACGATCTGGGACGCGGAGATCGCTCGCGGCAAGCGCCTGACCGCGCTTGGTGGCAGTGACAATCATGACATGCAGCTGGGCCGCCTCGGCGTCGGCTTCCCGACGACGGTGGTCTATGCCATCAACCTCTCCGAGCGCGCGGTGCTCGATGGGGTGAAGGCGGGCCATGTCTGGATCGACATGACCGGCAAGCCCGGCCGCGCGATCGACCTTAAGGCGAGCGCCGGCGGCGCGCAGGCGATGATGGGCGACGCGATCGCCGTCCCCGCCGGCCAGCGCCTGTCGCTGACCGTGACGGTGGCGGGCAGCGCCGGCGGCAAGCTTGTCGGGCTGCTCGACGGTAAGCCGGCGCCTGCTCTATCCGTGGACAAGATCGACGGCGCCCGTGCCGATCTGCCGCTGGATTGGACCTCGGACGGCCAGCGCCACTGGATCCGCTTCGAAGTGCGCGACGGCAACAAGCGCGCGATGATGACCAACCCGGTCTATGTGAACTTCGGCGGGTAGGGATTTGCTTTGTCCTCCCCGACGCTGCGCGCCGGGGAGAACAAGAAGAAGATCAGAACCGCATCCGCGCACCTGCGGTCAGCACGATCGCGCGGGCGTCCTGCAATTCGCCGTTGGTGATGATCGGCGTCTGCGCGGCGGTGCCGACATAGGCTGCGGTCACGCGGTCGATCGTCGCGTCGGCGAAGTCGATATAGGCCGCGCCGACATCGAAGGAGAGGCTGTCGGTCGCCTTGAAGGTGCCGCCCGCCGAATAGTTCCAGCGGTTGGAATCCGGCACGCGCGCGTCGCGCTGACCATCCTGCGTCGGTGTCAGCGCGCGCTGCACGCCGGCGCGGACGGTGAAGCGCGGCGACACGTCATAGTCGACGCCGCCCGCCAGGCTGTAGCTGTTGCGGTAATTCTGGGGCAGTTCCTCATTCAGCGGCGCGCCGAGGCGGATCGCGTCGAACTTGTTCCAGGTATAGCGCACCGCCTGGCCGTTGAGCGTCAGCTTGTCGGTGGCCTTCACCCGCGCGCCGAGGATGATCTGCGCCGGCGTGTAGAATCGCGCCTCGATGCCCGAGAGCGTGGTGTTGGAGGCGGCGAGGGGGCCGAGCAGCCCGCTGATCTCGACATCGCCCTTCAGCTTGTGCTCGATCGCGGACTTGTAGGCGAAGCCCACCGTCACGACGTCGTTGTGCATCTGGAAGCCGGCGGTCCAGCCGAGATCCCAGCCATTGCCCTTCAGCCGCTGCTGCCCGTCCGGCAGGCTGGCGAGCACATTGGGCAGCGCGTTGCTCAAGGTCGCGTCGCTATATTCGACGTTGAGCGCAGCGCCGACGCGCAGCCAGTCGGTCACCGCGACGCCCACCGAGGGCTGGATGTCGAAGGTGCGCAGCTTGGTCTTGGTCGCCGAATAGCGCGCCCAGCTGGTATCGTCATAATCGGTGGTGAAGCTGTAGGGGCTGGTGATGGCGAGGCCTACCGCGATGCGATCGTTGATCGGATAGGCGATCGCGCCCGAGGGCAGCACGCCCTTGCTGATCGGATCGCTGCTGATCGGATCGCCGCCGATCGGCGCAAAGGTCTGCCCGGGGCGGCGGATCACCGTGCCATTGTCCACCACATCGCCCTTGGGCAGGATCGCGCTCACCGAGATCGCAGCATCCGCCCGGTCGATGCCGGCGATCGCCGCAGGGTTCCACCACAAGGACGGCGCACCGGTATCCGCAACCTCGCCGGAAAAGGCCCGGCCCGCGCCGCGCGACGACTGTTCCTGCAGATAGAAGGCCTGGGCGTGCGCCGCGGTGGGCAGCGCTGCGAAACCGATCGCGGACGCGGCGGCGGCGAGCGAAAGCTGGGTACGCATATACATGAGCGACGATCCTGTATTTTACCGGTGCGTAAGGGGGGCGGGAAGGGTGCGTTAAGGGGGTGTTTGCGCGCGCTTAGCGCACGCGGGTCCAGGTCTGCGTCTTGCAGAGCGGCACGAACACGCAGCCGCGGACCTTGAGCTGGGTGGGGCTGATCGGGGTTACCGTCGCCTTGTAGGTCTTGCCGTCATCGGCATTGTAGATCGTGCCGCCGGTCCAGGCGCCGTCATCCACCTTGAACCCGCGCAGCAGCACGATGCCCTTCAGTGGGCGGCTGCGCAGCTTGGCGTCGGCATTCTTGGCATCGCGCAGATCGGGATTGGTGCGCAGCAGATCGGAGGTGACGAGCTTTCCGCAGATCGAGGCGCCGCAACGCTGGATCTCGACGACACCATTTTTGGTCTCGGTCTTCCAGGTGCCGATGGCGCTGTCGGGGGAAAGTGCGGCGGCGCCGGCGAGCACCGCGAGGAACATGGACATGTGCGACCTCTCCTAAATCCGGAGCCCTGCCGGGCGATCCGGATGGCGGCCGCATTGTTGCGGTCCGCCATTGTCGTTCGATCCTATACGACAATCATCTGACGTATAGGGAATGCATATTCCGCTAACGGCCGGCGCTGCCCTCTGTCAAGCATTGCCGGCCGTCGACCATCAGAAAGCGTCTTCCTCCAGCGCGATCAGCGACCTTTTGCCCGACTTGATGACGAGGAAGGTCGTCGTCGCGAAGGGCAGGATGCGGTCGAAGAAGAAGCCGGCGGTGGCCAGCTTCGCCTTGTAGAAGGCGGCATCCTCATGCCCCTCCGAAACGCGTCGCGCGGCGATCCGCTCCGCGCGCAGGAAGCAATGGCCCATCGCGACCAGCCCGAGCATCCGCAGATAGTCGGTGGCGGCGGCGCCCGCCTCTTCGGGATCGGCCATGCCCTTCTGCGCGATCATTCCGGTGGAGAGCTGCAGCGCGCCGAACGCCTGCTGCAACCCCGCCAGATGCGCGGCCAGCGCCTTGTTCCCGGTCACGTCGGGCGCGCCCGACGCTTCCTCCAGATGGTTGGAAACCGCGTGGAAGAAGGGGCGCAGCGCGCGGCCCATGTTCGCGGGCATCTTGCGGCCGACGAGGTCGAGCGCCTGGACGCCATTGGTGCCCTCGTAGATCTGGGTGATGCGCGCGTCGCGGACATACTGCTCCACGCCATGCTCGCGGATGTAGCCATGGCCGCCATGCACCTGAACGCCGATATTGGCGGATTCGAAGGCAAGGTCGGTGAACAGCGCCTTCACCACCGGCGTCATCAGCGCGACGAAGTCGCCGGCGCGGGCGCGGGTCTCGGCATCCTCGCCATGCTTCTCGGCATCGAGCGCGCGTGACACCCACTGGCCGAGCGCGCGGGAGCCCTCGGCATAGGCGCGCTGCGTCATCAGCATGCGCCGCACGTCGGGGTGGACGATGATCGGATCGGCGGGCAGGTCCGGCCGCTTGGCGCCAGACAGCGCGCGGCCCTGCAGCCGCTCTTTCGCATAGGCGACCGCCGCCTGATACGCCGCCTCGGCGACGCCCAGCCCCTGAATGCCCACCGAGACCCGCTCGGTGTTCATCATCGTGAACATCGCCTGCATGCCCTTGTTGGGCGATCCGACCAGCCAGCCGATCGAATCCTCGAAGGCGAGCTGGCAGGTGGCCGAGGCCTTGAGCCCCATCTTGTGCTCCAGCCCCGCCACCGACACGCCGTTGCGCGCGCCGGGGGTGCCGTCATCCTTGGGCAGGAATTTGGGCACGAGGAACAGGCTGATCCCCTTCACCCCCGCCGGCGCGTCGGGCAGCTTGGCGAGCACGAGGTGGATCACATTGTCGGTCAGGTCATGATCGCCCGACGAGATGAAGATTTTGGAGCCGGTGATGCGGTAGCTGCCATCCTCCTGCGGCACCGCGCGGGTGCGCAGCAGGCCGAGATCGGTGCCGCAATGCGCTTCGGTCAGGCACATCGTGCCCGCCCATTCGCCGCTGACCATCTTGGGCAGATAGGCGTTCTTCAGATCCTCGCTGCCATGGCCCTCGATCGCGGTGGTCGCGCCGTGGGTGAGGCCGGGATAGAGGCTGAACGACAGGTTCGCCCCGCAGATCATCTCCTCGACCAGCTTGTTGATCGTTTCCGGCAGGCCTTGGCCGCCCCATTCGGTGGGTGAGGCGAGCGCCGCCCAGCCGCCCTCGCGGAACGTGTCATAGGCGGCCTTGAAGCCCTCCGGCGTGCGGACCACGCCATTTTCCAGCCGGCACCCTTCCAGATCGCCGCTGGCGTTGAGCGGCGCGAGCACATCCTGCGCCATCCGCGCCGCCTCATCGAGGATGGCGTCGTACAGGTCGGGGGTGAATTCGGCGAAGGCGGGCTGCTCGCCGAACGCGCCGCCCTCGGCGAACAATTCGTGCAGCACGAAGCGCATGTCGCGCAGCGGAGCCTGATAGACTTGCATTGCTTGTCCTCTCCCGATCAGTTGCGCAGGGGCTTGCCGGTTTCGAGCATATGCTCGACCCGGGCCTGCGTGCGGGGATCCTTGACGCTGGCCATGAACGCCGCGCGTTCCAGCTTCAGAAGCTGGTCCTCGGTAACGGTATCGACCAGGTCGGTGTCGCCGCCGGTCAGCACCCCGGCGAGCCGGTTCGAGACGACGACGTCATAGTCGGTCGCAGCGCCCTTCTTGTGGAAATCGTTGATCGCGCCGCCGATGACGGTGCGGCCGCTTTCGCCCGGCAGGCGGAAGCCGGGTTTCTCGGGCGGGGCATAGCCCTCGACCAGCGCCAGCGCCTTCGCCTTGGCATCGGCCAGCAGCCGATCGCGGTTCATCGTGATGTCGTCATCCTTGCGCAGGATCAGCATTTCGCGCGCCTCGGCGGCCGACTTGGCGACCTTGGCGGTGGAGATCATCTCGAACGCCTTGGCGACCGGCGGCATCGGCCCCTTGGGCACCATCGGCGATTTCGCCAGACGATCGAGCATCTCGCCATTGCCGCCCCAGCCGGGAACGAGGCCGACGCCGCATTCGACGAGGCCGGCATAGGTTTCGGCATGCGCCTGGATCGCGTCCGAATGAAGCAGGATCTCGCAGCCGCCGCCGAGCGCGAGGCCCGCGGGTGCGGCGACGACCGGGAAGGGTGCATATTTCAGCGCCTTCAACGCCTGCTGGCCGGCCGCGATCAGCTTGTCGATCTCGCTCCACGCCGCAATGTTCACCGCGAACATGGCGAGGCCGAGATTGGCGCCGGCGGAGAAGTTGCTGCCCTCGTTGTAGATCACCAGCGCCTTGTATTGCGCCTTCACCAATGTGATCGCCTGCTGCACCATCTGCATGATCGGCTCGTCGAGCGCGTTCATCTTCGAAGTGAATTCGAGCGCGACCACGCCGTCGCCGACGTCCCACAGCGAGGCGGAGCCGTTCTTCGCCAGCGGCTTGGCGGCGAGGCGGATATCCTCCAGCAGCAGCACGCCATCCGGCCGCACGACATCGGCATAATCGCCGGCCACGGTCAGATATTGGCGGCGGCCATTCTCGATCCGGTAGAAGGGGCGGTCGCCCGCAGTGTCGAGGATCGCCGGCACCTCCCGGCCCTCGGTGCGCAGCCGCTCGGCCAACTTGCCCGGCCCTAGGCGGTCGATCAGCTCGAACGGCCCGAACTTCCAGTTGTAGCCGAGCTTCATCGCATCATCGATCGCGACGATGTCATCGGCCACTTCGCCGACCAGCATCGCCGCGTAGGAAAGCACGTTGCCCAGCACCGTCCACGCGTAGGTGCCGGCCTTGCCGGGCAGCGACACCAACGCCGCGAGATCCTTTTCGGCGGCTGAGGGCAGGCGCTGCGGGCTGATCGTCGTGCGATACTCGCCGCTGGCGAGGTCGAGCGCCTGCTTGGTGCGGGTGCCGTCCGCGCCCTTTTCCAGCCGGTAGAAGCCACCCTTGCCCTTGCGGCCCGTAAAGCCCTCCGCGATCATCTTGTCGACCAGCGGCATCGGGCGCACGGTGGCGAAATAGGGATCGCCCTCGGGCAGCGTGGAGGTCAGGCTCTTCGACAGCAAGGGCATCAGGTCAACGCCGACAAGATCGACGAGCCCGAAGATGCCGGTCTTGGGCACGCCCATCGGCTTGCCGCCGATCTGGTCGGCCTCTTCCACCGTCAGCCCCTGATCCATCGCCGCGTTGATCGCGACCGCGAGCCAATAGGTGCCGATGCGGTTGGCGATGAAGCCCGGCGTATCCTTGGTCCGGACGACGCGCTTGCCGAGCGCGCGATCGACGAAATCCTCGACCCGCGCGACGACGTCGCCATCGCTCTCGGTGCCACGGACGATTTCGATCAACCGCATGTAGCGCGGCGGATTGAAGAAATGGGTGATCAGGAAGTCGCGGCGGAACTGCTCGGACCGACCCTCGACGAGGTGGCCGAGCGGAATCGTGGAGGTGTTGGACGAGATCGCGGTGCCGGGGCGCTTATGCTCTTCAAGCCGCGCATAGAGCGACTGCTTGATGTCGAGCCGCTCGACGATCGCCTCGACGATCCAGTCGCACTCGGCGACGCGTGCCAGATGATCCTCGATATTGCCGGTCTCGACCAGCTTCGCCGCCGACGACGACATGAACGGCGCCGGATCGGTCTTGAGCATCTTGGCGACCGCGCCCTTGGCGACGGCATCGCGGTCGGCGCCATCCTTGGGCACGATATCGAGCAGCAGCACCGGCACCCCGGCATTGGCGACCTGCGCGGCGATGCCCGCACCCATCGTGCCGGCGCCGATCACGCAGACTTTCTTGATCGCATCCGCCATCATGCACGCTCCAGCACGGTCGCGATGCCCTGGCCGCCGCCGATGCACTGGGTGGCGAGCGCATAGCGGCCGCCCTCGCGCGCCAGCAGCGCTGCGGCCTTGCCGACGATACGCGCGCCGGTGGCGCCCAGCGGGTGGCCGATCGCAATCGCGCCGCCATCGAGGTTGATCGTCTCGTCCTTCAGTTCGAGGTCGCGGATGCAGGCGATCGCCTGGCTCGCAAACGCCTCGTTGATCTCGACCACGTCGAGGTCGGCGGCGGTGATGCCGGCGCGGGCAAGCGCCTTGGTCGAGGCGGCGATCGGGCCGAGCCCCATCGTCTCGGGCGCGCAGCCGGCGACGCCGACCGACTTGATCTTCGCGAGCACGGTCAGCCCATGTTTCGCGGCGAATTCGGCCGAGGTGACCAGCACCGCGGAGGCGCCGTCGGTCAGCGGGGATGAGGTGCCGGCGGTAACCGATCCTTCCGCATCGAACGCCGGCTTCAGCCCGGCGAGCACTTCCTCGGTGGTGTCGGCGCGGATGATGCCATCCTCGCTGATCACGCCGGCCTTGGTCTGGATCGGCACGATCTCGTCGGCCAGGCGGCCGCCGTCGCGCGCGGCGCCGGCCTTCTTCTGGCTCTTCACCGCGAACGCATCCTGCTCGGTGCGGGTGATCTGATATTTGCGGGCGACGTTCTCGGCGGTCTCGCCCATGCCCATATAGGCGCCGGGCTGCGCCTTCGCGAGCGCGGGGTTGGGCAGCGGGTTGTAGCCGCCCATCGGGATGCGGCTCATCGATTCGACACCAGCGCAGATGAACGCTTCGCCCGCGCCGATCTGGATCTGGCCGACGGCGATATGGATCGCGCTCATCGAGGAGCCGCAGAAACGGTTCACCGTCATGCCGCCCACCGACAGCGGCAGGTCGGCCAGCAATCCGATCAGCCGTGCGACGTTCAGGCCCTGTTCCCCCTCGGGGAAGGCGCAGCCCAGGATGATGTCCTCGATCTCGGCGGGATCGACCTTGGTCCGTTCCAGCAACCCGCGAATCACCTGCGCGGTGAGGTCGTCGGGGCGAACCCTGGCGAGCGCGCCCTTGGTGGCGAGGTGGAACGGGGAACGGGCGTAACCCGCGATGACGACGTCGCTCATGTCTGTCCTCTCGAATGCTTCGGCCTCGGGATATTGGCCCTTGCCGACTGTCGCTTAGGTACGCTACTTAACCATTACGTCAAGTGGTGACGGCCTACGAAAAAATGGCCGGGCCGCGCGAAGTGAGAACAAGAGGCGAGGATGAACAACGCGCCGACCGATCGGATCGCACCCACTAGCCGCAGCATTGCGCATGGCCTGCCGATGCCGGCCCAGCCGCGGCTTATCGACCATCTTTTGAAAGACACGGTGCGGCGCTTCGGCGACCGGATCGCCTATGATTTCCTCGGCCGCCGCACGACCTATGCCGAACTCGACGTGCTGGTCGATCGCGCCGCTGCCGGCCTGCAGGCGCTGGGTGCGCAGCATGGCAGCCGGGTGGCGCTGTGCCTGCCCAACACGCCCTATTATCCGATCCTCTACTGCGCGACGCTGCGCATCGGCGCGACGGTGGTGAACGTGAACCCGCTCTATACGGAGCGTGAGCTGATCCACCTGCTCAAGGATTCGCGCGCCGAGATCATCGCGACCGCGGACGTCGCCGAACATCATGCCCGCGTGGTGACGGTGGCTCAGCAATTGGGCGTTCCCCACGTCATCACCTGTCCGATCGCCGATGCGCTGCCGCGCGCGACCGGGCTCCTCTACCGGCTGCTCAAACGCGCAGAGATCGGTCGGGCTCCCAAAAATGCGCGCTTCACTGATTTCGCCCACCTCGTCGCGGGCAATGCCCAGCCCTATCGGGTCGCGGTGAAGCCGGATGACCTGGCGGTGCTGCAATACACCGGCGGCACCACCGGGCTGCCCAAGGCGGCGATGCTGACCCACGCCAACCTCGTCGCCAATGCCGATGCGATGGTGATCCATGTCGGCGGCGAGCGGGAAGAGCAGGATCGGGTGATGGGCGTGCTGCCCATGTTCCATGTCTTCGCGCTGACGACGGTGCTCAATTTCTCGCTGCGCACCGGCGCGGAGATGATCCTGCTGCCGCGCTTCGAGCTGCAGCAATTGTTGCGCGCGATCGGGCGGACCAAGCCGACCTACCTGCCGGCGGTGCCGACGATCTACAACGCGATCAACCAGGCCGCTGCCAAGCAGAAGGTCGATCTCTCCTCGATCCGCGCCTGCATCTCGGGCGGTGCGCCGCTGCCGCCCGAAGTGCGCCAGAGCTTCGAGACGATCACCGGCGCGAAGCTGGTCGAGGGCTATGGCCTGACGGAAGCCTCGCCGATCATCACCTGCAATCCGTTAAACGGCCTCAACAAAGCGGGCTCGGCCGGCCAGCCCTTCCCGGGCACGACGATCGAGATCCGCGACCGGGACGAGCCCACGCGCATATTGCCGCTCGGCGAAAATGGCGAGATCTGCGCGCGCGGCCCGCAGGTGATGGGCGCCTATTGGGACAAGCCGGACGAAAGCCGCAACGCCTTCGTCGATGGTGCGCTGCGTACGGGGGATGTCGGCCATCTCGACGCGGACGGCTATCTGTTCATCGTCGATCGCATGAAGGACATGATCCTGTCCTCCGGCTACAACGTCTATCCGCGCGTGATCGAGGATGCGCTCTACGAGCACCCGGCGGTGGCGGAAGCGGTGGTGATCGGCGTGCCGGACGCGTATCGCGGGCAGGCGGCGAAGGGCTTCGTCACACTGGTTGAGGGCGCCAGCGCTACGCCTGAAGCATTGCGCGATTTCCTGCGTGACAAAGTGAGCAAGATCGAGCTTCCCCGCGAGATCGAAATCCGTAAATCCTTGCCCAAGACGTTGATCGGCAAGCTCTCGAAGAAGGAGCTGGTCGAGGAGGAAAAGGCGAAGGCGGCAGCAGGGGCCGCCGGCGCGACGAAGGAGGTTGGGGTTGCAAGCGGTTGAAGCCGATGCGCGCGGCGATCTGCGCGGGATCCAGGATGTTGCCGACGCGCTCGGCATCACCCCGCGCACCTTGCGTTTCTATGAGGATCGCGGGCTGATCCAGCCGCACCGCATCGGCACGATGCGCGTCTACACCAGGCGCGAGGTCGGCCGCATGCAGCTCATCCTGCGCGGCAAGCGGCTGGGCTTCAGCTTGCGCGACATCGAGGAATTTCTCGACCTCTATGATGCCGATCCCCAGCACATCGAACAGATGCGCGCGCTGTCCGAACGCGTCGGCCAGCGCATCGCTGAACTCGAACATCAACGCGAAGCGCTGGACCAGACGCTTGCCGAATTGCGGTTGATCGACGCGCAGGCGCAGGAACGCATCGCCGCCGCGCTCTAGCCGGCAAGGCGCTGCCCGGCGGCGGGTGACTGATCCATGTTTGTCATGCTTGTCCGCGCCGGGTGATTTGCCTGGCAGAACGTGTGAAAAACGGTGACATGCCAGGGTCGCCCGCCAATTGGCATCTCGCTATGCTTTGCTGCATCTTATAAGTCACTCGAATAAACGCTTTGCGTGTGATTCGCGGCGCTGATCGTCACTGTCCGATAGGGCGTCTCGGCGAACGGCGCAGGCGGATATGCTTGAAACATCTATTCCCGACGGCGGCGTTCAAGCGGCCGTGCCTGACCTGTCATCGTTCCGTTTCGACTTATCCTGCGGGCGCCGATGCTGCCCGCCATAGGGGAGTGCAAGCATGGCGGAGTTCGTGATCGATCGTTCCAGTGGCACCCTGATCTTTTCCACCGGATACAATACCACCGAACATTATCTGCAGGTCGACGACCATGTTTTCGTCAAGGTCTATGAGTCGAGCTGGGGTTTTGGCTTCGATGAGATCGGCGGCAGCGACAGCATCTACGTCAGCAATTACAGCAGTGATGCCTATACGTCGGTGGTGGTCGGCGCGCCGCTCGGTCCCACGCCCGTCATGCGGCAATATTATCTGTCGTTCGAAACGCAGCCGCTTTACGGCGACAGCTACACGGATGGCAATATCGCCTACATCGTCCAAAGCGCTGCCTATTTCACGACGGCCGTCACGCTCAATGGGCAGGTGTTCGGGGAAGAGCCCTACATCGTCATCAACGATGTGCTGATCGGCGGCAGCGCCGCAGACACGCTGAGCGGCATGATCGGCGACGACTGGCTCGACGGCGGCGAGGGCGCCGACCTGCTGCTGGGCGGCGAAGGCAACGACGCCGGCATTGGTGGCGCCGGGGCCGACACGATCGAGGGCGGCGTTGGCAACGACCGGCTGGACGGTGGCGCGGGCGCGGACATCCTGCGCGGCGGCATCGGCGATGACACCTATATATTCGACGGGCTGGACACGATCGTCGAACGCGCCGGAGAGGGCAACGACACGCTCGCAGTCAGCGCCAACCAGTTCACGCTGACGATCGCGAACATCGAGAACCTCTCTAGGATCGGCGGCGGCAGCTTCCGCGGCACCGGCAATGCCGGCGCCAACCAACTCAACGGCGGCAGCGGTGCCGACTATCTCGATGGCGCCGCCGGCAACGACGTGCTGAACGGCGGCGACGGCAACGACACGCTGACCGGCGGTACCGGCGCCGACTCGCTCAACGGCGGTGCCGGCATCGACACGGTCAGCTATGAAGCGGCGACCGGCGGCGTCGGCCTCAACCTGCTGACCGGCGTTGTGAGCGGCGCGGCGGCCGGTGACAGCTTCTCAGGCATCGAGATCGTCAAGGGCACGGCGTTCAACGATCTGCTGCGCGGC
Source organism: Sphingomonas zeicaulis (assembly GCF_050433225.1). Classification (NCBI taxonomy): domain Bacteria; kingdom Pseudomonadati; phylum Pseudomonadota; class Alphaproteobacteria; order Sphingomonadales; family Sphingomonadaceae; genus Sphingomonas; species Sphingomonas zeicaulis. The sequence continues at coordinate 160,086 of NZ_JBNPXQ010000004.1, forward strand.
GACGCGGCGGCGAATACGCTCTACGGGAATGACGGCGTCGATGATGTCCGCGGCGGCGACGGCAATGACGTGCTCTATGGCGGCGCCGGCGACGATCGCCTGCTTGGCGAGGCCGGCAACGACCGGCTGTCCGGCGGTGCCGGCAATGACATCTTCTACCTCAATCCGGGCAACGGCCGCGACACGGTGATGGACTTCACCACGGGCGACGTGCTCCGCATCGGCCACGGCCTGCCCTTCGACAGCATCGCCGACATCCTGGCGGTGTCGACCCAATCCGGCGCGAACACGGTGATCCGCTTCGATGCGAGCAATTCGGTGACGCTGCTCAACGTCTCGCTGGCCACCCTCGACGCCGGCGATTTCCTGTTCGCGTGACACCAGCTTTTCCCTCCCCGGGCGGCGCTCGGGGAGGGAATGATTGCCGCGTCGATCACGTGCGTTTCGGGGACGCGATAGGAAATAGGTTCGAAGAGATCTGCTTTGGCTTCGCCTTAGAGTTTTGTATTGTGTCCCCGAAATATCCAGCCCCTGGCGAGGCCTGAATCGCGTCGCCCGGCGATTCAATCCAGCGCACATTCCCCGTACACCCGAGCGCAAGCGGAGCGCAGCCGGTGTTGCGCTATCGGTTCGCGACTCGGCCCATAGTCAACAGGGAAGCAAGGCTTGGGCAAAATTCACTGTAAACCGTGTCACCTTCGGCCTGTTTCAACCCCTTTTCCCGGTGGACAGAGGAAGAATGGGCGTCCTCATCCGGTCCTGATCCAAATTACTTCCGTGCCGCTCATAATTCCCAATGCGACTCGTTCTGAAAAAGCGCATGCAGTGATCGCAGTCACACGTCTGTGACCCGGCAGGTCTAGATTATCCGGCGGTGGTGGGACTGCGTACAACCAGAAACAGCGGAGAGTGATATCATGGAATTCACGATCGACCGCGCCAATGGCGCGCTGCTGGCGCTGACCGGTTACAGCACCTCGGGCACATTCTTCTTCGAGGATGACGAGGTCATCGTTACCTACGGGTCCTACTGGTCCCTGTCCTACTCCGAGATCGGTGGCCCGGTGTCGCGCAACTTCTCAGGCGGCAGCAGCACGCAATTCACCACCGTCGGCCCACTCAACCTGCTTCTCGATCCGACGCCCACCGTGCGCACGTTCGAGATCGTCTTCGAAAGCTTTCCCGATTCGAGCGACGCGATCTCCGACGGCCTCGAATATTATACCGTGCAGAACGCGGCCTATGTCACCGCGCCAGTCGAACTGATCGGCAAGGAAGCCGGCGAGCATCCCTATTTCAACACCACCGACCTCCTGATCGGCGGCAGCGCCGGTGACCATCTGGTCGGCCTGACCGGCGATGACTGGCTCGACGGCGGCGACGGCGCCGACCTGCTGGAAGCCGGCGATCATGATGATGTGCTGGTCGGCGGCGCGGGCAACGACACGCTTGATGGCGGCGCCGGCAATGATCGGCTGGTGGGCGGCGCGGGGGCCGACACGCTGCGCGGCGGCGCTGGCAATGATAGCTACACCGTCGACGCCTATGACACGATCGTCGAACTGGCCGGAGAGGGCATCGATACCGTCCTCACCAGCGCCAATGTGTTCACGCTGACCTTCGCCAATGTCGAGAACATCACGCGCGTCGGCGATGCCAGCTTCCGCGGAACCGGCAATGTCGGCGCAAACCAGATCAACGGCGGTGCCGGCACCGACATCCTCGACGGCGGCGCCGGCAATGACGTGCTGAACGGCGGCGGCGGCAATGACACGCTGATCGGTGGGGCCGGTGCGGACGTGCTCAACGGCGGTGCCGGCACCGATACCGCCAGCTATGAGACGGCCACGGGGGCGGCGGCGATCAACTTGCTGACCGGCGTCGTCAGCGGTGCTGCCGCGGGGGACAGCTTCTCCAGCATCGAGATCATCAAGGGCACCGCCTTCAACGATCTGCTGCGCGGCGATGCGGCCGCCAACACCTTCTACGGCAATGCCGGGGTCGACGATCTGCGCGGCGGTGATGGCAATGACGTGCTCCATGGCGGCGATGGCGATGATCGGCTGCTGGGCGAGGCCGGTAATGACCGGCTGACCGGCGGCGCGGGCGACGACATCTTCTACCTCAACGGTGGTGGCGGCCGCGACACCATCACCGATTTCGCTGCGGGCGCCGCCTCCGGCGACGTGCTGCGCATCGGCGTCGGGCTGCCGTTCGAGAGCTTCGAGGAGATCATGGCGGTCGCGTCGCAATCGGGCGCGAACACAGTGATACGCTTCGATGCGAGCAATTCGGTGACCCTGCTCAACGTTTCGCTGGCCAGCCTCGACGCTGGCGATTTCCTGTTCGTCTGATCGCTTCCTCCCAAGCCCTCGCCACGTTTTCTGGGCGAGGGCTTGGGGGACTACAGCGCCCGCAGCGCCCGCGCCGGCCGCACCGACATCAGCGGGATCGAGCCGGCCAGCCCGATCCCAAGGGTCAGCACCGCGCCGCCCGCGAGCGTGCCGAGCACCACCCACCAGTCCGGCGCCCAGCCGAACTCGAACACGCGCACGATCACATACCAGGCGGCAAGACTCCCCAGCGCGAGCGACACGGCCGCTAGCAGGCTGGCGAGCACCGCATATTCCAGCGCCTGCGCGCCCAGCACCTGCCAGCGCGTCGCGCCCAGGGTCTTCAGGATCACGCTGTCATAGCTGCGCGCCTGGCGTGAGGCGGCGATCGCGCCGATCAGCACCGCGATGCCGGCGAGGATCGCGACCGATGCGGCGACGAGGATCGCGGTCGACATTTGGCGGAGCAGACCGCCGACCTGATCGATGATCTCCCCCACCGCGATCACCGAGGCGGCAGGGAAAGCGGAGAGCAAGGCGCGCGAGACCACGGCTTCGCGCGCCGGCGCCATCGTCACCGTCGCGGTCAGGCTGTGCGGAGCGGCGACCAGAGTGTTGGGCGAGAAGACGAGGATATAGTTGAACCCCATCGTGTCCCAATTGACCTTGCGCAGCGAGGCGATGCGCGCCGGGATCTCGCGGCCGAGCACGCTGACCGTCAGCGTGTCGCCGACGCCGACCTTCATGATCTTGGCCGCCTCCGCGTCTAGCGAGACCAAGGGCGGCCCGGCATAGTCGCGCGGCCACCAGCGGCCGGCGACGACATCGCTGCCTTCGGGCACGACATCGCTGTAGGTCACGCCGCGCTCGCCACGCAGGAACCAGGCGCCCTCGGGCAATTCCTTGAGGTCGGCGACCCGCTGCTTGCCATAGGCGGTGATCGTGCCGCGCAGCGCCGGCACCATGTTGAGCTGCGCACCCGGCGCGCTTTGCTCGACGAGGTCGACGAACTGCTGGCGCTGCTCGACCGGGATGTCGAGCACGAACAAATTGGGCGCCTTGGCGGGCACCGTCCGCCGAATCTCCGATTCCAGGCTGGTCTGGATGCCGGCCAAAGTAACGAACAAGGTCAGCGCAAGGCCGAGCGCGACCACCAGCGCCGCGGTCTGTGCGCCGGGGCGGTGGAGATTGGCGATGGCGAGGCGCAACAGCGGCCGCCGCGGGCGCGGCACGCGCGTCGCAAGCCGCCGCACGCCGGCGCCGATCGCCAGCAGCAACCCCAGCACCGCCGCCGTCGCGCCAAGCACGATCGCCGAGAACAGGGGATCGCGCGCGGTGGCGAGCGCGAGGCCGACCACGCCCGCCCCGGCGAGCGCGACCAGCGCCGAGGTCCGCCGGTCGAGCCGTGCGCGGCGGTCGTCGACCACGCGGAACAGCGCCGCCGCCGGCTCGGTGCGCGCGCGGGCGAGCGGCGGCAAGGTGAACAGCAGCGCGACGAGCAGGCCATAGGCGGCGCTGGTGACCAGCGGCAGCGGGTGGATGGCGATGCCCGGCTTCACCGGCAGAACGTCCCCCGCCGCCGCCACCAGCAAGGGCGGCAGCAGCGCGCCGGCGATCAGGCCGGCGACGATCGCGAGACCCGCGACGATACCGATCTGCAGCAGATAGATGCGGGCGATATCTGCCGAGGTCGCGCCGAGCACTTTCAGGGTCGCGATACTGCCGCGCTTGAGCTGCAGGTAGGAGGCGACGCCATTGCTGATGCCGATCCCCGCGATCACCAGCGCGGCAAGGCCGATCAAGGTCAGGAACTGGCCCATCTGATCGAAGAAGCGGCTGGCGCCGGGGGCGGCGCGATCGCGATCCTTGAGTGCCCAGCCATCGGCGTCGTGGCGTTTCTTGAGCGCATCGACTGTCGCCGCCAGGTCGGCGCCGGGGGCAAGGCGGATGCGGTATTTGCTGTAGTAGAGGCTGCCTGGCTGGATCAGCCCGGCGCGGCGCAGCCCTTCAAGGCTGGTGATCGCCACCGGCCCCAATGTGAAGCCCTCACCGACGCGGTCGGGTTCGTCGACGATGATATCGCTGATCGTGAAGGATGCGGTGCCGTAGCGCAGCCGGTCCCCCGGCTTGACGCCGAGCCGGTCGCCCAGCGACTGGCCGATGACGAGTTCGTCCGCGCCGAGCGGGCGGGTGCTCGCTCCCTTGGCGAGCGTCAGCGTGCCGTAGAGCGGGTAGGCGCCGTCGACGCCCTTCAGCTCGGTCAGCACCGCCTCGGGCGTGCCGGCAGCGGCGGGGCCTTCGCGCCGCGCCATCGCACGCAGCCGGATGGTCTCGCTCATCCGGCCGAGCCGGGCCATCTCCGCCTTCTCCGGCGCGGTCGCCTCACGCTGCGTCATCGAGACCTCGATGTCGCCGCCGAGCAGGGTCTGGCCGCGTTCGGCGAGTTCGCCGGTGATCGCCGAGGTCAGGCTGCCGATTGCGGCGAGCGTCGCGACGCCGAGGAACAGGCAGACCAGCAGCAGGCGCAGCCCGCGCAGGCTGGCGCTGAGGTCGCGGCGGGCGAGCGGCCAGGCGGCGCGCCAGCCAAGCGGACGGCTCATGCGCGGCGATCCGACATGCGATCCGATACGATGCGGCCGTCGCGCATCTCGACGATGCGGTCGCAGCGTTCTGCAAGCGAAGGATCATGGGTGATGATGATCAGGGTCGCGCCGCGCGCCGCCTGCCGCGCGAACAGCAATTCGATGATCGTGGTGCCGGTCGAGGCGTCGAGGTTGCCGGTCGGCTCGTCGGCGAAGATGATCTCGGGGCCGGGCGCGACCGCGCGGGCGATCGCGACGCGCTGCTGCTCCCCGCCGGACAGCTGGGAAGGGTAATGATCTATGCGGTGGCCGAGGCCGACCGCCTGCAGTTCCACCTCGGCGTGCGCGAAGGCGTCGGCCGCGCCGGCGAGCTCCAGCGGCACCGCGACATTCTCCAGCGCGGTCATCGTCGGCAGCAGGTGGAAGGATTGCAGCACGATGCCGATCCGGCCGCGCCGCGCGCGTGCCAGCGCATCCTCGTCCAGCGCGCCATGATCGACCCCGGCGACACGGATCTCGCCGCCGCTCGCCCGTTCCAGCCCGGCCAGCGTCGCCATCAGCGAGGATTTGCCGGAACCCGAGGCGCCGAGGATGGCGAGGCTCTGCCCGCGCTCGATGTCGAGATCGATGCCCTTCAGGATTTCGACGGGCGCGTCGCGGGAACCGAGCGACAGGGTGACATTGCGGGCGCGGATCGCAATATGCGTTTGGTCGCTGGTTCCGTGCATAAGGAAAGAGGTGCTCCGTTGAACGACAGGAAGTTGGGAGTCGCGGCACTGCTGCTGGCCGCGCTGACCGCGGGGTGCGCGGACGGTGAGCCGAACGCCAACATGGCGACGCCCACGGAAAATACGAGTGGCGCGGCGGCCGCGCCGGCGGTTTCTCCACCGATTGCCGACGGAAAGTTGATCGTGGCGTTCGGCGACAGCCTTTATGCCGGCTATCAGCTCGGCCCGACCGAGGGTTTCGCGCCGACGTTGGAGCGGGCGTTGCGTGCGCAGGGCGTCCCCGCGACGGTCGTCAATGCCGGCGTTTCGGGCGAGACGAGCGCGCAAGGCCGCGCGCGCCTCGCCTTCACGCTCGACGGCCAGCCGCGCAAGCCCGACCTCGTCATCCTGGGCCTTGGCGCCAACGACATGCTGCGCGGGCTTTCCCCGCAGGAAGCGCGCGCCAACCTCGATGCGATGCTGACCGAGCTCGACAAGCGCGGCATCAAGACGGTGCTGACGGGCATGCTCGCCGCGCCCAATCTCGGCGCGGATTATGCCGCGGCGTTCAACCCGATCTATCCCGATCTGGCGAAGAAGCATGGCGTGGCGCTCTATCCCTTCTTCCTCGACGGGGTGGCCGGCAAGCGCGAGCTGCTGATCGCGGACGGGATGCATCCCAATCCCAAGGGGGTCGGCGTAATCGTCGGGAAGGTCGCGCCGTTGATCGCCGACGCCGTGAAGGACTGAGCCCGCTCAGCCTTCCGCCCGGCACTTCGCCGCCGTCTCGCGTGCGCTGTCGCTCCAGACGGTGTTGGTGGCGATGACCACCCCGGTCCATCCCTTTTGCGGACGATCCGCCACCGCCACCGCGAAGACGGCGTCGTCTTTCCGGAACGCCGCAACGCTGTCGAACGGCGGCGCGCTGATCGTCGCGGGCGCCCAGCCGCCGAGCTGGCCGCGATAGGCGGGAAGCACCGCCTGCGCCTGCTGCGCGGGCACGCGCAGGAACCGCGCCTCAAGGCAGGCGCCGCCCTGCTGCTTCAACCCGCGCATCATCGATATGGCAGCCATGATCAGGTCGCTGCGATAGGGATCGGCAAAGGGGATCCGCGGATCCTGCACCGCGGACGGCGGATCGCGCGGCGAGGGCAAGGGCTCGGCCGGTGCGCAGGCGGCAAGCGCAAGGCAGAGGAGGATGGTGGGACGGCGCGGGTAAGTCATCGCCGCCAACGTCGAGCGGTGGCGGCGGCTGGTCAAGCGCCCACTCCTTCTCCACCGAGGGGAGAGAGTGGTTCGGCGGCTTTCACCCGCTTCTACCGATCCGTCGGCAGCCCCGCCGGATCCCAGCCGCCGCCCATCGCCTGATACAGCGCAACGCTCGCCGACAGCCGGTCCGCCTCGATCTGGACCAGCGCCAATTCCGCCGCGAGCAGGCCGCGTTGTGCGTCGAGTTGGTCGAGATAGCCCGAATAGCCAGCGTTGTAGCGGTTGGAGGCGTGGCGCAGCGCCTCGGCCAAGGCATCGCGCTGGGCGCGGACCTGGGTCTGTTCGGCACCGATCCGGTCGAGGCGGACGAGCGCGTTCTCCACTTCCTGGAAAGCGGTGAGCGCGGTGGCGCGATAGGCGAAGGCGGCCTGGTCGCGCCGCGCGGCGGCGGCATCGGCGCCCGCCTGCGCGCGACCGGCGTCGAACAGGGGGGCGAGGATGCTGCCGCCGATCGAGAAGACGGTGACTGGATCGAGCCGCGACACCGCGAGCACGCCAGCCGATCCGGTAAGCTGGACCGTGGGCAGGAACGCCTTGCGCGCCGCCGAGAGGCTGCGGTCGGCGGCGACCAATGTCAGTTCGGCCTGTGCGATATCCGGCCGGCGGCGCAGCAAAGTGGAGGGCAGGCCCTGCGGCACTGGCGGCACGACCAGCGCCGCGAGCGTGGCGCCGCGTTCGATCGCGCGAGGATTGTCCCCGACCAGCCGGCTCAGCGCATTTTCCTGGATCGCGATGGCGCGCTCGACCTGCGGGATGATCTGCGCGGTCGCGGCATATTCGCTGCGCGCCTGATTGAGTTCGAGCTGCGAGGTATAGCCGGCATCGGCGCGCGACTGGGCGAGGCGCAGCGCCTCGGCGCGGGCGCCGAGCGTCTCGCGCGCGACGATCAGCCGCGCGTCTAGCGCGCGCAGCGCGATATAGCCGGAGGCGGTGGCACCGGCGACCGAAAGCGCGGCGGCATCATGCGCGGCGGCGCTTGCCAGATATTGCGCACGGGCGGCGCCGGCGAGATCGTCGAGCCGCCCGAATAGGTCCGCCTGCCATGCCGCCTGAAGTTGCGGCTGGATCTGGCCGGCATCGTTGGCGGTGCCGAGCGCACCCAATGCGCGTGAATAGGCACCGCCGACCGCGGCGTTGAGCGTGGGCAGAAGCTGTGCGCTGGCGGTGCGGCTGTTCGCCTCCGCCTCACGCACCCGCGCCAGCGCGGTCGCAACGTCGGGATTGTTGGCGAGCGCACGTTCGACCAGCGCGGTCAGCGCCGGATCGCCGTAACCGCGCCACCAGTCGGTCGCGACCGGTGCGGCGGCGGCCGTCACCGGCGTGCGCCAGCCCTCTGGCGGCGTTACCGCAGCCTCGCGGGGAATGCCGGCGGTGTTGAGCGTGCAGCCGGCGAGGAGGCCGGCGAGCAGCACACCGGCGGTGCGGCGGATCATCGTTGCGGGCCGCTGTCGGTATCGATCTTCACCTCCACCGACATGCCGGGGCGCAGCCGGCGCGCGAGCGGCTGGTTGGGATCGACGGCGATACGCACCGAGATGCGCTGCGCCACCTTCACGAAATTGCCGGTCGTGTTGTCCGGCTTGAGCACCGCGAACTCGGATCCGGTCGCTGGCGCCAGGCTGACGATATGGCCGGTCAGCTTCGCATCGCCCAGTGCATCGACGCGGAAACTGGCGCGCTGGCCGGGCGCCATTCGCGCGGTCTGCGCTTCCTTGTAGTTGGCGGTGATCCAGAGCTGGCGCGGCACCACGAACATCAGTTGTGTGCCGGCGGTGACATATTGGCCGACGCGCACGCCGACCTCCCCCAGTTCGCCGTCCGCGGGCGCGCGGATGACGGTGTTGGCAAGGTCGATCTCGGCAAGATGGAGCGCGGCGCGCGCGCCCTCGACCGCGGCTTCCAGCGCGCCGCGGTTGACCCCGACCGCGACGACATCCTGCCGGGCGATCTCGCGTCCCGCCTCCGCCTGGCGCACGGCGGCTTCGGCGGCGCGGAGCGCGGCCAATGTCTGGTCGCGTTCGCGCAGCGATACCGATCCCTGGCCGACCAACTCGTCCACCCGGCGCATGTCCGCCTGCGCGCGCAGCAATTGCGCGCGTGCACTGGCGACCGCGGCACCCTGCGAGACCTGCGTCGCCTCGCGCGATCGGCGGGTCTGTTGCGAATTGGCGAGCGCGGCGATCTGCGCGTTGAGGTTGGCGCGCGCCTGCTCGACCTTCTGCGCGTAGATGCGATCGTCGATCTTGGCGAGGATCTGGCCGGGCTTCACCGGCTCGAAATCCTGCACCGGCACGGCCACGACATAGCCCGCCACCTGCGGCGCAATCAGCGTCGTACGGCCGCGGACATAGGCATTGTCGGTCGATTGCATGCGCGGCGAGAAGGGCGGCAGCGCCCAGGCGTAAAGGATCACGAGGATGCCCGCGATCACCACCGCGGCGATGATCAACGTCGTGCGCCACGTGTTGCGTGGCGGTGCCCAGCCGGTGGGGGCGGGCGGCGCCGGCGGGGCGGGGCCGGCAGCGGGGGCGGGGGGCGTCTCGATCGGCTCGTTGACCCGCGCCTGACCCGCCGGTGCCTGCGGTTCGCTCATCATTGCCCCCTCATCCGCGCCATCGCCGCCAGCACCTCGCTCATCGGGTTGACCCCGGTTATGTACATGCGGAGCTGGCGGATGCCGATCCAGACCAGTACGGCGAGCGACAGAACCGCCACCAGCAGGAAGATGTCGTTGAACGCCAGCACATTGGCCTCGCGCGTCACCTGCTGGGAGAGCAAGGCCGCGCCCTCCGCCTGCCGCAATGTCGGATCGCCCAGCACCTTGCCATAGGCACCGCCCAGCGACTGGATGCGGCCGGCGACCTGCGGATCGGCCAATGTCAGCGACTGGATGATGCTGTGCGAATGGAATTTTTCGCGCATCACCTGGAAGGTGCCGAGGAAGGCGGTGCCGGCAAGGCCGCCGATCGACTGGGTGATGCTGAACAGCGCGACGAAGCTGACGATGTGGTTGGGGCCCTTCACCAGTGCGCGCAGGATGCCGATCAGCAGGGTCGGCCCCATGAAGAACACTGCGGCGAAGGCGATCAGCGCCTGGCTGAAATACATGTTCTGCGGGCGGGTGAGATTCGTCGAATGCGAATCGATGAAGGCGCCGATCGCGATCAGGGCGACCGACCAGAAGATCGGCCGGCCGAGATTGGCGGGGTTGATCGTGATCGCGCTCGCCGCAAGCCCGGCGATCGTCGCCAGCACCATGACGAGACCGAGCATGAACAGTTGATCATTGCCCACGCCCAGCACCGTCATCAGCCCGATTGCGCCGTAGCTCTGTTCGGACAACAGGATGCGGACGGACGTGGCGACCAGCGCGAAGCGAAGGATGTCGCGGCTCGCCAGCCACCGCGTGTTGAGCAGCGGATTGGCGCGGTTATGCTCGATCAGCAACGCGCCGGCGATCAGCAAAATCGCGGCGCAGGCGGCGTAGCCGAGCCACGGCGCCTCGGTCCACCACAGGATGCGGCCCTGCGCCAGCACCGCGCAGAGCAGGGCGGCGCCGGGCGCGTAGAGCGCGAAGGTGAGGAAGTCGAGCGGCTCGAACGCCTTCATGCGCTCGCTTGGCGGCAGGCGGAGCAGGAAGACGAGCGCTGCGCTGATGAGCGCGAGGCCGAGTTCGAACACGTAGAGCATCGTCCATTGGCCGCGTTCGAGCAGGTCCGACGACACCAGCCGGGCCAAAGGTGTGGCAAGCTGGGGAATGCCGATGCCCAGCGCGATCCCCTTGAGCCGCCAGGCGGCCGGCATCGACTGGATGATGTAGAGCAGGCACAATGTGGAAAGCGCGCTGGCGGCGATGCCGCTGGCGCCGCGCACGATCAGCGCGCTGGTATAGGTGTGGATAACGAGATGCGCCGCGGTGACCAGCACATAGGCGGGCAGGAAGATGCGCGCGAAGGTGACGAGGCCGAACTGCTGGCGGAACTTGACGAGCAGCAGGCTCATCGAAACGTTCGTCATGATGTAGGCGGCGATTAGCCACGTCGCCTGATCGCTGTAGAGGCCGAGCGATCCCTGAATGTTGACGAGATTGGCAGTGACCATCGCGTTGCCGAAACCGCCGGTCAGGCCGATGAATACCCCGATACCGAAATAGGCGAAGCGGCGGCCGGTAGGATGGGCGGGGGTGGCCGGCGAACCGGGAAGCATCGGCCGCTCATGCGGCGCGAACACATAGTCGGATGAAGCCTCGCCGCTCACGCGCACATCGGTCGCCGGCATGCTGCATTGCAACAGGCGGTCTGTGCGGGCGGCGGGGCAAGAGGCGGTATCATCGCTCTCGACCTAGCACGGCGTTGCTGAATTGTTACGTCGTCTTTCTGAGAATCGCGCGATTTTTTGGTGCCATGCAACGCGCGGCCGGGACCGATCGGCGCGCCGGCATAGTGCCGACGTGCCTGACCGTTCCCGTCCGTTCAGGGGTGTGCTGCGATCAGAACGCGGCGCTGATCGAGAACACGACCTGGCTGGCCGCGATCGACGACCCGTTCTTGGTCGACGAGAAGTTCGGCTGCAGATAGGCAGCTTCACGCTTGGTGATATCGGTGTCGACATAGGCGACGCCCAGAACCACCGGGCCAAGCGCCAGATCGGCACCCACCAGCCAGTCGAGATATTCGCCGGTCGGCGCGAGCGACGTGCCGTTCGGGCCGAGGCCCGGATTGCCGTTCGAATAGCCCAGGTGACCCTTCAGCGTCAGCGGGGTATCCGGAATGCCGCCCGAGACGTCACCCCAGATGTACAGATTGTCCTGCTTCTGGCCGCGGCTGTTGACCGTGCGTTCGAAGTTGCCGAGCGCTTCCTGCTTGGGCGCGTAAGCAACGCCAAGGAGAACGCTAGCCGGGCCGACGGTGCTGCTGAGCTTCGCATAGGGCTCGGCGAAATCGGTGTCCGAGAAGCCGCCCGGATACATGTACCAGGTCAGGCCGACGTCGAGCGCCGTGCCCTCGGCGACTTCGAACTTGTAGCCGGCAAAGAGGTCGAGCTCCATATTGGCGCCGCCGAAGGTGCCCCAGCCCGACAGGTTCGAACCCCAGGTGCCGGCGTAAGCGCCGCTCTCATGGCTGACGGTGATGCCGCCCTGGATCGCCATTTCCTTGTCGCTCTGCGAGACGCCGCGGAAGCGATAGTCGGAGACGAGCGCAACGCTGCCTGAAACGGTGATGGGTTCGGCCGGCTCTTCAGCGGCTTCCTGGGCGAAGGCGGGCGCCGAGAGCGACATCAGGAGCGCTGCAACGGCGAAACGGTTGATCATGGAACATTCCCCTTCCGTGAGAACGTTCCTCCTGCGCCCCTAAAGTCCCGGCCTCATCCGCTTATGAGCCCACACGCCGTGCCGGGTGCCTTAAGGTGAAATCGAAAATAGCCGCCAAACCTGACTGGAATGTTGCTGATTTGTTGCAAAACATTGCCAGTCAGGCTCGCGATCATTTTGGTCAGCGGGTGTGATCAAGATGCCGCAGTGCACCAGGTGCGCCCGCCAGCTCGATCGACATGCCGCTGCGGCGCTTGCGCTGCAGCCAATCGGAAAGCATCTCGGCGACGGTGTGGTCCACGGCGGGCACGCGGGCGAAGTCGATCTTCGCCGGCTTGTCCTCGGGCAGGGCGTCGAGCGCCTTGCTGAGCTTGGGCAGGCTGACGAAGGTGGCGGCACCATCCAGCGACATGTGGCTGGCTTCCGGATGATGATCCGTGTTCACCCGCAGGCGGAGACGGCGCAGGTTCGGTGCCAGTTCGACCAGCGAGAGACCCAGGCCGACCAGCACGCCGGTCAGCAGGTCGGTCGCGACGACCATCACGAAAGTCGCCAGCCAGATCACCACCGGCATCGCGCCATAATGGCTGAACAGGTGCTTCACATGGCTCAGGCTCACCAGACGCCAGCCGGTAACGACGAGGATCGCGCCGAGCGACGCCATCGGGATCGCACGCAGCAGCCAGGGCAGCAGCGCCACGAAGCCGAGGATCCACACGCCGTGCATCACCGCCGACATGCGGGTGACGGCACCGGCCTGCACGTTGGCCGATGACCGGACGATGACGCCCGTCATCGGCAGCGCGCCGGCCAGGCCGCACAGCAGGTTGCCGATGCCCTGCGCCCGCAGTTCCTTGTCGTAGTTGGTGCGGACACCGTCATGCATGCGGTCCACCGCGGCGGCCGACAGCAAGGTCTCCGCGCTGGCGATGAAGGCGATCGCGATCGCGGTGATGATCACGGTCGGCGACATCAGGCCGGAAAGGAAGCTGGCGTTGGGTGTATCGACCGCGGAGACGATCGAAGCCGGCACGTCCACCTTGGCGACGCCGAGGCCGAGCGCGACGGTGACGAGGGTGGCGATGACGACGCCGACCAGCGCGCCCGGCACCAGCCGCATCGACTGCGGGCGGAGCTTTTCCCAGCCGATCATCGCGCCGATGGTCAAAAGGCCGACCAGCAGCGCGAGCTCGGTCGCCTCGATGTTGCTGGGCGAGAGGCCGAAGACACGGCTCGGCATCGCTGCCAGATTCTCGAGGCCGCTCGACAACGGCTTGGCATCGAACAGCACGTGGAACTGACCGATCACGATCAGCGCGCCGATGCCGGCGAGCATGCCGTGCACCACCGCGGGGGAGATCGCGCGGAACCAGCCGCCGAGCTTGAAGATGCCGGCCGCGACCTGGAACAGGCCGGCGAGCACGAGGATCGGGCCCAGCGCCGAGAGGCCTTGTTCCTGGACGATTTCGAACACGATCACGGCGAGGCCGGCGGCAGGGCCGCTGACCTGCAGCGGCGAACCCGCCAGCAGACCGACGACGATGCCGCCGATGATGCCGGTGATCAGGCCCTTTTCGGGCGGTACGCCCGAAGCGACGGCAATGCCCATGCAGAGGGGCATCGCAACGAGGAAGACGACGATCGAGGCGGTAAGATCCCGGCCGATCGTCTTGCCCCCCGCGGGGGTTGCTGTGGTGTCAGTCATTATTCTGCCGCCTGAGCATAGATGATGTCGGATGCCAGGCGCTGACGCGCAGGCAGAGCGACGGGAAGCGCCTTGTCATGGTCGAGCTGGACGAACCGGCCGGTCTCGCCGTCGAGCGCCAGCACCTGGCCATGATGGATGTCGACGAACCAGCCATGCAGCGCGATCTCGCCGCGGGCGATGCCGGCGGCGACCGAGGGGTGCGTGCGCAGATGCGCGAGCTGGGCGACGACGTTTTCGAGCGAGACGGCACGGATCTGCTCCGGGCGGCTCAGCTCGGGATAGCCGGTGGTGACGACATGATGCGCCGCCGACGAATGGCGGAGCCATGCGGCGACGTTGGGCATCTTGGCGAGCGTGACGTCATCGCCCAGCGCCTTCATCGCCCCGCAGTCCGAATGGCCGCAGACGATGATATCGGTCACGCCCAGCACCATCACCGCATATTCGACGGTGGAGGAGACGCCGCCATTTGCCTGCGAGAAGGGGGGGACGATATTGCCGGCGTTGCGGCAGACGAACAGGTCGCCGGGCTGCGCCTGGATGATCTCTTCGGGAACCACGCGCGAGTCGGCGCAGGAAATCATCAGCGCCTTGGGGCTCTGGCCATGGTTGGCGAGACGGGAGTACAGTTCCTGTTTGGTCTGGTAGACCTGTTTCTCAAAACTGAATACGCGCCCGATAACCTCGTTCATGACATTCTCCACTGGCTTGCGCGCGATGCGCGCGCCTTGCCATGGAGCTAGAAAACCGTGTTTGCTGCGACGCAGCGGTAGCGTTAAAAATCATTGCTACGCGGTAGGTAGTGCGATTTCCGCGCGCAGCCCCCCCTCAGGGCGGTTCGTAAGCGTCAGCCGGCCCTTCTCGATGTCGACGGCGCGCACGACGATCGCGAGGCCAAGGCCGAGGCCCTGCGTATCGCGCTGGCGCGCGGTATCCAGTCGGGTGAAAGGCTGCAGCACTTCCGCCAGCTTGTCCTTGGCGATGCCCGGGCCGTCATCGTCGACGCGGATCAGCACTTCATTCTCCGCGACCGCGACCGAAACCACGCAGCGTTCGCCATAGCGCAGCGCATTGCCGACGAGGTTGCCGATTGCGCGCCGCATGTTGAACGGCCTGATCCGGAAGCTCAGATGGTCCGGACCTTCGTAGCTCGCATCATAGCCGCGGTCGGCGCATTCTTCGGCGATTGTTGCCGCGAGCACGGCAAGGTCGGTCAGCACGGGTTGTTCGGGGTCGCGCTCTCCGCCGAGGAAGGCGAGCAGCGAGGCGATCATGCCGTCCATCTCGTCGAGATCGCCCTGGATCGCGTCGCGGACCTGCTCGTCGCGCACCGAATCGAGCCGAAGCTGCAGGCGGGCAATGGGGGTGCGGATATCATGGCCGACCGCGGCCAGCGCCTCGGTACGCTCGTCGATCAGGCGGTGGATGCGCAACTGCATCGCGTTGAACGCGCGAATGACGTCGCGCACCTCGAACGTACCACTTTCGCGAACCAGCACTTCCTCGCCGAGGCCGATTCGCTCTGTCGCGTGCGCCAGCCGGCGCAACGGACTGAGCGCGCGGCGGATCAGCAAGGCGCCCAGCACCAGCAAGGCCATCGCTGGGATCATTGCCAACAGCACGCGGCCCAACGCCAGATCCCAGCTGTGAACGAGGTTCTTGGCCGTGAAATGGATCCAGCTGCCATCGGGCAGCCGCAAGTCGCCGATCACCGTCGCCTTGCGCCCTGGGGAAAGCAATTTGAGCCTGAGGTCGGTCTTGGCGAGTTCAGGCTCCCACGCCACGATCTGGCGGCGCATCGCGCGCAGTTCGGCCGAGAGCGGCGGCGGTACCAGCGGCGTTGGTCCCCAGTGGAGGATGTAGCGATCGGTGGTCAGCTCGCCAGCCATCTGCGGTCGCTGCTTCCACGACCGTTCGTCTATCAGCTTGCGCGCGATCACGAGATGCTCGGCGAGGCGCCGCGCCTCGTCCTCGCGCAGCGACAGGCGCGCCGCGCGTTCATAGAGCACGGTGCTGGCGCCGAACTCGATGACGACGGTCAGCAGCAGGATCGCGAGGATCCGGCCGAGCAGGCCCAGATGATGCCGGGTCGTTCCGAACACGGGATGATAGCCGGGTTGTTGTTCTACGCGATCAGTATCGCCGCGCCGCCGATTGCGCCAGCGGCTCAGCTGCGCTCGACCGTCGCGTTGAACATATAGCCGACACCGCGCACGGTGACGATCGGCGCCGGCTTGTCCTCGGTCGAAAGCTTGCGACGCAGCCGGCTGACCAGCACGTCGATGCTGCGATCGGATGAATCGCCCAGCCGCGTGCGCGACAGCTCGATCAACCGCTCACGCGCGATCACGCGCTGCGGCTGGCCGAGGAAGCTCGCCAGCAGGTCGAACTCGGCGCCGGTCAGCGGCACGATCGCGCCGTCGGGCGACTTCAGCTCACGCCGCGGATAGTTGACCGCCCAGCCGTCGAACCTGTCCTCATTGTCGCGCGGGCCGGACGGCTGGCGCTCGAGCCCGCCACGGCGCAAAACGGCGCGGACGCGCGCCACCAGCTCACGCGCGCCGAAGGGCTTGGCGAGATAGTCGTCGGCGCCGAGTTCGAGCCCGATTACGCGATCGGCCTCGCTGTTCTTGGCGCTGATGAAGATGATCGGCACGTCGCTGCGACGGCGAATCTCGCGGCACAGGTCGATCCCGTTGGTGCCCGGCAACATGATGTCGAGCAGCAGCAGATCGACATGCCCATTCTCGAAGGCGATCCACATCTCCGGTGCGGAGGACGCGGTCTGCACCCGATAGCCATTTTCCTGAAGCGCGCGCGCAGTCAGCGTCCGCAAGGGCGGATCGTCTTCGACGAGAACGATGTTCGGCGAGGTCATCAGCGGATATATACGCAGCGCGACGGCGTTGTCATGCATCGGGAGGTAGATAGATGGGCGCCCCCGGTCAACCGCGCGCCGCTGTTAGCGCTCCCTGGCGCGCTGCAGCAATGCTTTGTCAGGTCGCGGACACTTGAGCGCCGATCTGGAAATGATTCATCCTGATGTCCGTTCTCTCTCCCACTCCGCCGGCGCTTGTCGGCGGAGGGAGGCTGAACCGGGTCGGCGGCTCGAAATCGCCGCTTGCGCCTGAGGCCGATCGGTCCGATCTATCATTGCATGAGCGCGTTCGCCCGATCGGCTGTGACCGCCGTGCTGGGGCCCACCAATACCGGCAAGACCCACCTCGCGGTGGAGCGCCTGTGCGGCCATTCGTCGGGCATGATCGGCTTTCCGCTGCGCCTGCTGGCCCGCGAGGTCTATGACCGTGTCGTCGCGATCAAGGGCCCCAAGGAAGTCGCGCTGATCACGGGCGAAGAGAAGATCGTGCCCGAAGGCGCGCGCTGGTTCCTTTCCACCGCCGAATCGATGCCGATGGAGCGCGACTTCGCCTTCGTTGCGCTCGACGAATCGCAGCTCGGCGCCGATCCCGAGCGCGGTCATGTCTTCACCGACCGGTTGCTTCACGCCCGAGGCCGCGAGGAGACGATGATCCTCGGCTCCGAAAGCATGCGGCCGATGATCCGCGCGCTGGTGCCCGATGCGGAAATCATCACCCGCCCGCGTTTCTCCACGCTCAGCTACGCCGGCGCCAAGAAGCTCAGCCGCCTGCCCAAGCGCTCGGTGGTCGTCGCGTTCAGCGCCGAGGAGGTCTATGCGGTGGCGGAAATGCTGCGGCGGACGCGCGGCGGTGCTGCTGTGGTGATGGGCGCGCTTTCGCCGCGCACGCGCAACGCGCAAGTCGCGATGTATCAGGCAGGCGAGGTCGATTATCTCGTCGCTACCGACGCGATCGGCATGGGCCTCAACATGGATGTGGCACATGTCGCCTTCGCCTCGCTCTCCAAGTTCGACGGGCGGCGCCGGCGGCGGCTGACACTCGCCGAAATGGCGCAGATCGCCGGCCGCGCCGGACGTCACCAGCGCGACGGCACTTTCGGCGAGCTCGCGCTGGAGGGGAATGAGGGGCGGCGCTTCCTGCCCGAGGACATCGAGGCGATCGAGGAGCATCGCTTCCCGCCGCTCGACCATCTGTTCTGGCGCGACGGCAATCCCGACATGACGAGCGTCGACCGGCTGATCGAGGCGCTGGAGGCGCGGCCCGATCGGCCGCAACTGCGCGCGGCACCGCAGGCAGTGGACCTCGCGGTGCTCAAGCGGCTGGCGGCCGAACCCTATGTCGGCGCCCGCGCGCGCGGCGAACGCGCCGTCCGCCGGCTGTGGGCCGCATGCGGCCTGCCCGATTTCCGCAAGACCGGCGCCGAGGCACACAGCCGGCTGGTCAGCCGGATCTATGGGCATCTGAGCGAGGGGCAGGGACATATCCCGGCGACCTGGTTCGCCGACGAGATCGCGCGGCTCGACAATGTGCAGGGCGACGTCGAGGCGATTGCCGATCGCATCGCCGCGGCGCGCACCTGGGCCTATATCGCGCACCGCGCCGACTGGCTGGCCGAACCCGGCCGCTGGGCCGAACGCACGCGCACGCTGGAGGAAAAGCTCAGCGACGCCCTCCACCAGCGGCTGACGCAGCGCTTCGTCGATCGCCGCACCTCGGTGCTGATGCGCGATCTGGGCGCCAAGGGGCATGACGCGCTGCCGGTGGCGGTCGAAGCGGATGGCGCGGTGCTGGTGGGCGGCGAGCATATCGGCCATCTCGAAGGCTTCCGCTTCCGGGTCGATCACCAGGCCCGGCATGGCGACATGAAGCGGCTGATGGCGGCGGCGGAGCGACGGCTGGGCGGTGAGCTTTCGCGCCGCGCGACGCAGCTTGCCGCGGCGCCCGACGAGGAGTTCACGCTCGCCACCGATGTCGGCCGCCCGGTAGCGATCTTCTGGCGCGGCGATATCGTCGCGCGGCTGGAGAAGGGCAGGGGGCTGCTGCAGCCGCACGTCCGCCTCTACAAGGCGCTCGACGCGCTCTCCGCCGATGACCGCTCGGTGGTGACCGAGCGGCTCGCGGGTTGGCTGCAGGCGCAGACGCGGCGCCACCTGAAGCCGGTGACCGCGCTGGCGGCGGCGGCGCGCGACCCTCAGGTGCCGCCGCAGATGCGGGCGCTCTATGCGCCGCTCGCCGACGCCGGGGGCATCGCCGCGCGCGCCAATCTCGATACGACGGTGGCGGCGCTCGATCGCACGATGCGCCAGCAGGCAGCGCGGCTCGGGGTAAAGATCGGCACGCTCGACATCTTCTGCCCGGTGTTGCTGAAGCCAGAGGCCGCGCGCTGGCGGCTGGCGCTGATCGCGGCGAACGAGGGGGGCGACATGCCCGAACTGCCGCAGGCGGGCGCCGCGGCGGTGGCGACGCCGGGCGATCCGGTTCGGTTCGAGACGGCGGTGCGCGCCGGTTACCGTCCGCTCGGCGCGCAGATGCTGCGGATCGACCTCGTGGAGCGGCTGGCGCGAATCGCCCATGAGGCGCGCACCGGCGGCGATAGCGGCGGCCGCGCACCGTTCAGCCCCGATCCGGGGCTGGCGACGTCGCTGGGTCTGCGCCCGCCGAGCTTTGCGCAGCTGATGCTGGCGCTGGGCTTCCGCCCCGCGGATGCCGCGGACGATGGCCGCACCGGCCCGCGCTGGGTGTGGCGCGGGGTGCAGCGGCCGCGCCGTCGCGCGATCCAGCGGCCGGGCAATGCCTTTGCCGTGCTGGCGGAATGGCGGACGGCGGATGGCCACTGACCCGGCCGGGCCGAGCGGGACTGCGGGGCCGAGCCAGCGGCTCGACCGCTTCCTGTGGTTCGTGCGGCTGGTGAAGACGCGGTCGCTGGCGCAGGCGATCGCGCAGGAGGGGCGGCTGAGGATCGACGGCCGCGTGGTGGATCGCGCGCACGCCCCGGTCAGACTGGGCAATGTGCTGACCTTCGCGCTCAACGGCCGGGTGCGGGTGATTCGCGTCGAGGCGCTGCCGACACGGCGCGGACCAGCGCCGGAAGCCGGAAAATGCTATGCCGATCTGTCACCGCCGGTGCTGCGAACGACTTGCAGCAAGGGCGAAGATGTTGACGCGCCGGGGCGCGAACCTTAGCGGGGCCGCCACGGGACGTTTCCCCGGGGAGCTTTGAGACAATGACCTACGTCGTTACGGACGCCTGCATCCGCTGCAAATATATGGATTGCGTGGAGGTGTGTCCGGTCGACTGCTTCTATGAGGGCGAGAATATGCTCGTCATCAACCCCAGCGAGTGCATCGATTGCGGGGTGTGCGAGCCCGAGTGCCCGGCGGAAGCGATTCTCCCCGATACCGAGAGCGGCCTCGAACAGTGGCTGGAACTCAACGCGACCTATTCGGCGCAATGGCCGAACGTGACGCGCAAGCTCGACCAGACCCCGGACGACGCCGACGCGATGAAGGGCGAGACCGGCAAGTTCGAGAAATATTTCTCGCCGGAGCCCGGCGCGGGCGACTGAGGCTGTCGGCCTTGCCCCTTCTCCCCTTCCGCTTGCGGGAGGGGGCGGGGGAGGGCCTGTTCGGGATTGGCGCCGTCGTCTGACAGCCCCTCCCCAAACCCTCCCGCAAGCGGGAGGGTTTTTTCATGCCTATTTCGCGCAGGTGTCGGCCTGGCCGGCGTCGAGGTCGAGGCAGCGGCCGTCAATCTCTTCGGCCGGCACGTCGAGGCCGATCAGCGCGGCGAGCGTGGGCAGGATGTCGACGGTCTCGATGCCCAGCGGCTGCTCGAAGCCGGTGGTGCCGGGGCGGTAGAACAGGATCGGCACGCGGCGGTCGTAGATCCAGGGCGAGCCGTGGGTCGCGACATAGCCCTTGGTCGGGTCCGGGATCGGCAGCACGTGCGGCTTCAGCAGCACGATCAGGTCGCCCGAGCGCTCCGGATCGAAAGAGGCGCGGGCGCGCTCGGCGAGCGACCATTCCTCCACCGGCGGGCGCGGGCTGGGCATGCGGCGCAGATCGTCGGCGGTCAGCACCGTCTGGATCTGGGGATGCGCCTGCAGCTTCGCCTGCGCCAGCGCGATCACGCGCGGGCGCAAAGCGGTGGGCAGCTTGCGGGAGACATACCAGTCGCCGAACGGCCCGGTCGAATAGAGCAGCGGGCCATCCAGCGTGATGCCCAGTTCGGTCGCGATCACCTTGCCGATCTCGTCGGAGTTCAGCTTCGGATCGACGCGCTGCGCATCCGGGAATGCGCGGGCCTTGTTGCGCTCGGTCAGGTCATGGCCGCCATGATCGGCGGTGAGCGCGACGACATAGGGCGTGCCGGTGGCGTCGAGCGCATCGAGGATGCGGCCGACATTGGCGTCGAGCCCCATCAGCTGCGCGCACATCTCGCCACCCTCGGTGCCGAAGGCGTGGCCGACATAGTCCGTGGCCGAGAGCCCGATGGTCAGGACGTCGGTGCCCTGGCCCCGGCCGAGTTTCATCTCATCGATCAGGCCGATGGCAAGGTCGGTGGTGGCGGCGTCGAAGCTGGCGGCGACGCGGAAGCTGCTGAAATCCTCCGCCTTGCGATCGACCGGAACGCCGACCGACTTGCCGGCGCCGATCGGCACCGCGACCGCGCGGCTGCGGCATTCGGCAGGGAGCACGACCTTCTCCGGCCTCGCGATGGTCGCGGCAACGGCTGCGTTGACGCGACCGACGGTGGCGGGCGCCGCGCCGGTGCGATCGGGTAGGGTGACGAACGACTTGCCGCCCCAGAACCAGATCTGGTCGGTCTGGTGGCCGCCCATCATCACCGCCGCACGATCCTTGCCGGCGACCGAGACGACGCGGTCGGCCGGGGCCGCCGCCTTCATCCGGTCACCCAGCGTCAGCGCCTTCAAATGGCTCGGCGAGACGACATATTTCTTGGAGCTCGAACCGGGCGCGGTGGGATCTTCCGCGCAATAGATCACCTTGTCCGCGCGCCCCGCACCCAGATCGATCCAGTCGTTCGCGATGATGCCGGTGCGAGACGGGCGCGATCCGGTGAGGATCGTCGAATGGCCCGGGCAGGTCTCGGTCGCGGCATGGCTCTGATAGCCCGAGGGGAAGACCACGCCCTGCGTCAGCCGCTTCATGCCCAGCCGGAACATCTGGCGATACTCCGCAAAGAGGTTCGCCGAGAACTGGTCCACCGAAATGGCGACAACCAGCCGCGGCGCGGGCTTCGCAGCATTCTGCCGGGCAGGCGCCCGCGCGGGCGCCTGGGCTTGCACCTGCGTGGCGCAGAGCAACGCCGACACGGTTGCGGCGAAACGAAGGGCTGACTTCACGAATGACTCCTTGGCGAACGGGCTCTCACACCGCTAATGAAACCGGCGATGGCAGCGCGGCAAGCAGGTTCGTTGGCGGTGAACGGTTTCCGCTTGATGACGATCGCACTCGCGTCGTTGCTTCTGATGCTGTTTGCGCCGCTTGCGCAGGCGCAGCTTCCAGCCCCCGGCGGCCGGCCCAACATCAAGGCGGCGCTGGTCGCCGAATCGGATCGACCGGCCGCCGGCGGTGTCGTCGCGCTCGCGTTCGAGATGAAGCCCGCGCCGGGCTGGCATGGCTATTGGGCCAATCCCGGCGATGCCGGCCTCGGCATGCGGCTGAAATGGACCTTGCCCGCAGGCGTCACCGTATCGCCGCTGCGCTATCCGGTGCCACAGCGGCTGATCGTCGCCGGGCTGATGAACTATGTCTATGAGGCTGATTATGCCCAGCTGGTGACGCTTGAGGTGCCGGCAGGGCTGACGCCGGGCACGACGTTGCCGATCCGCGTCCAGGCCGACTGGCTGGCCTGCACCGACGAGATCTGCGTGCCTGAGCGCGCCGAACTGGCGCTGGATCTTGTGGTGGGCGACGGCATCGTCGATGCCGCGCGGCGCGGGCGTTTCGACGCTTGGCGGATGGCGCTGCCCCGGCCGCTGGGCGGCGAGGCGCTGTTCGAGGCGAAGGCGGGCAAGCTGCGGCTGGCGATCCCGATCCCGGCCTCCGCCGATATCGGCGAAACCTATTTCTTCCCGCTGACCGAGGGCGCGATCGACTATGCCGCGCCGCAGGCGGTGCGGCGCAAGGGCGACACGGTGTTCGTCGAGGCGACGCTGCGCGGCGGCGCGCCCGCCGCGCTGGACGGCGTGCTGGCGATCGGCGGCGGCCGGGGGCTGGCGCTCCATGCGCGGCCCGGCGCGGTCAACGCCGCCGCCTATGCCGCGGCGACGCCGCTGACCGCGGGCGAATCGACCGAGATGGCCGGCGGGTTGCCGATGACGATCCTGCTGGCGCTTGGCGGCGCTCTGCTCGGCGGGCTGCTGCTCAACATCATGCCCTGCGTGTTTCCGATCATCAGCCTGAAGGCGCTGAGCCTGATCCGCGCAGGCGGTGGCGAGCGCAGCGCGCGGATCGAGGCGCTGGCCTATACCGGCGGCGTCGTGCTCACCTGCTTGCTGCTGGGCGGGCTGCTGCTCGCGCTGCGGGCGGGGGGCGAGGCGGTCGGGTGGGCGTTCCAGCTTCAGGATCCGAGGATCATCCTGCTGCTGCTGGTGGTGGTGCTGGCGATCGCGCTCAACCTCGCCGGGCTGTTTGAGGTCGGCAGCATCGCCGGCGGCGAGCGGCTGGCGCAGCAGGGTGGCGCTGCCGGCGCGTTCTGGACCGGGGCGCTCGCCGCCTTCGTCGCTACCCCCTGCACCGGGCCGTTCATGGCGGCGGCGATGGGCGCCGCGCTGGCGCTGCCCTGGCCGGCGGCATTGGCGGTGTTCGGCGGGCTCGGACTCGGGCTCGCCTTGCCCTTCCTGCTCATCGCCTTTGTGCCCGCACTGCGCCGGCGTATGCCGAAGCCGGGCCCATGGATGGGACGGTTCCGGCGGATCCTCTCGATCCCGATGTTCATCACCGCGCTCGGCCTCGCCTGGGTGCTCGGCCGTCAGGCGGGCGTCGACGGGCTGGCGCTGGGGTTGAGCGCCGCACTCGCAGTCGGCCTCGCCCTATGGTGGGCGGGGCGGCGGCAGTGGACGGGCGGCGGCCGCGGCTGGTTGCCGATGGTGCCGGCGCTCGCGCTTGCGGTTGCCGCGCTGGTGTTGCTGCCGCATGTCGCGGTCCATGTCGATGAAGGCGGCGTGCCCGGGGACGAGCGCTTCAGCGAGCGCCGGTTGGCTGCGCTGCAGGCGGAGGGACGGCCAGTGTTCGTCTATTTCACCGCCGACTGGTGCGTGACCTGCAAGGTCAACGAGAAGGCGGTGCTGCAGCGTCGGCGCGTGGTCGAGGCCTTCTCGCGCAACAAGGTGGCGGTGCTGGTGGGGGACTGGACGCAGGGCGACGCGACGATCAGCCGCTTCCTCGAACGCCATGGCCGCAGCGGCGTGCCGCTCTACCTCTATTACGGCCCCGGCGAGGGTCCGAAGGAACTTCCGCAACTGCTGACCGTGGACATGGTACTGGACGCGATCGACCGCCCCTGAACGGTCAGGATTCGGGCGTCAGCCGCACCGTGCCGCCATCGCCCGTCTCCGACGGGAACGACAGCGCGCCATCCGCACCGCGCGTGACGATGATCGGCGCGTCGCCATTGTCGGGCGTGAGCTGATAGCTTTGAGCATCGCCCTCGCCGATAAGCTCGACGCTGCCTTCGGTGAGGTCGGTGCCGCCGCCGCGGTGGCGCCGTTCCAGCCGATAGCGCTCGGTCTCGGGGCCGCGCGCGGTGAAGCTCAGCACCAGATCGATCCCCGCGCAGTCGGTGCAGGGCAGGCTGCCCCGGAAGCGCGCGCCATCGGTTACCGCCGCCTGGCGCACCGGCGCGCGACAGCCTTCGATCACGCGGCGCACGGTGCCGTTGACCGGCACCTGCAGCGGCTGCGTGCCGGTGGCGTTGACGGCAAGCGTGCTGGCACCGAGCAATTGTTCGATCGCGTCGTCGTCAAGCGAGGCGACCGCCTGCAGCCGGGGCGTGCCGCCGGCCAGCGCGCGCGCCGGATAATGGGTTTCGCTGCCGCCGATCGCGAGCGTCAGTTCGGCGGCGTCGGTCGTGCCGGCGGCGCGCTGCAGCAGCAGACGGCGGCCGCGCCGGTCGCAGCGGATCGCGAACTGCCCCTGTCCGCCCGATTCGCCATAGAGCGCCAGCCCGCCGCCGGGATCGTCGCGATAGAACCAGGCCGGCTCGCGGCTCTGCAGCGCGATCGGTTCAGGCGCATCGGCGGCGTTGCCGCCATCGCCCTGCGCAAGGCCAGGCTCATCGGGGCTGTCCCCGGTGGTATCGGTAGGGGTGGACGTCTCACCGCAGGCGGCGAGCACCAGCAGCGAAGCGACGATCAGGCGGCGCATCCCGCCGCCCTATGCGCTGAACCGCGCCGGCGCAAGCGAGGCGGGATCGACCGGTCGCGGCGCGCGGCTGGGAGCGGTCATTGCCGCTTTGCCGCTGGCGCGGGCGCCGGTGTCGTGGGGGCGGCGTCGAGCGGATACTGTTTGTAGCCGCCGACCCACGTCTCGCTCACCTTCGTCTCGCGCAGTGCCTCGGGGGCGACGGTCAGCGGATCGCGGTCGACGAGGATGAAGTCGGCGCGGCGGCCGGGCAGCAAAGACCCCAGCCGATCCTCGGCGAAGCCCGCCCACGCGCCGCCGGTGGTGTAGGCCGCCAGCGCCTGCTCGCGGCTGAGCTTTTCCTCGGGGTGCCAGCCGCCTGCGGGCTGGCCGTCCGCCCCTTGCCGCGTGATCGCCGCATAGAGGCCGGCGAAGACGTTTGGGGTTTCCACCGGCGCATCCGATCCGAACGCCAGCCGCCCGCCCGCGCGCAGGATCGACTGCCACGCATAGGCGCCGCCCAGCCGGTCGGGGCCGAGCCGCGCTTCGGCCATCTGCCGGTCGCTGGTCTGGTGGATCGGCTGCATCGAGGCGATGATGCCATGTTTGGCAAAGCGCGGCAGATCTGCCGGATCGACGATCTGGGCATGTTCGATGCGCCAGCGCCGATCGCCGGTGAAATCGCTGCTCAGTTCCTCGATCGCGCCAAGCAATTGCGCGTTGGCGGCATCGCCGATCGCGTGGCCGGCGACCTGATAACGGTCCATCGACGCACGGCTGATGAGGTTGCGCAGCTTGGTCTCATCGAGCATCTGCAGCCCGCGCTCGCCCGGTGCATCGGCATAGGGTGCCTTGAGCGCGGCCCCGCGCGATCCGAGCGCGCCATCGAGCCAGAGCTTGACGCCCACCAGCCGCAGCTTGTCGAAATAGAGCCAGGGCGTCGGGCCGCTTCCGCCGATCGTCTGCATGACGTCCGCACCCCCCGCGTAGGAGAGCACACGGACGCGGAGCTGGCCGGTATCGCCGGCACGGCGCAGCGCCATCCAGTCGTCGAGCGAGGTGCCCATGTCAGCAACGGTGGTTACGCCGTTGGCGAGCAGCATCTGCTGCGCCTTCTGCAGCGCATTGTCGCGGTCGCGCGGCAGCGGCGCCGGCACCGCCTTTTCGAGCAGCGTCATCGCGCTATCGACGAAGATGCCGGAAGGCTGGTTGCCCGCCTTCTCGATGCGGCCGCCGGCGGGGGCGGCGGTGGCCGCGGTCACGCCCGCCGCGCGCATCGCCGCGCTGTTCGCCCAGCCGGCATGGCCATCGACGCGGCTCAGCCAGACCGGCTTGTCGCCCACTACGGCATCCAGTTCCGCCGCAGTCGGGAAGCGGCCGAGGCCCCAGCGTTCCTGGTTCCAGCCGGCGCCCAGGATCCACGGGCGCGCCGGGTTCTCCTTGGCATAGGCGGCGATCTTCGCCTGTGCCTCGGCGAGCGACCTGGTGTCCGACAGGTCCAGCGACAGCGCCGAAAAGCCGAGAGGCAGGATATGGGCATGCGAATCGATCATGCCGGGCAGCAGCGTCGCGCCCTTGCCGTCGCGCTTCCAGTCGAGCTGCTTGTCACGCGGGCGCTTGTCGCCGCGCTTGAGCAGCTTGCCGACCTTGCCTTCGCGATCGATGACGATGCCGGTGAAGCGCACCACCTTGCCCTCGGTATCGAGGGTGATGCCGTTGACATTGTCGATCATGCCGTCGGCGAAGGCGGGCGATGCGAGGAGAAACGCGGTCGCCCCGACCGCCGCCGCCAACCGCTTCATCTTCACTTGGGCAGCCTGCGCACGAGGGAGCTGGTGTCGAGCCGTCCGCCGCCGGCGGCCTGCAGCTCGGCATAGAATTGATCGACCAGCGCCGCGACCGGCAGGCTGGCGCCGTTGGTCCGCGCCTCTTCCAGCGTCAGCCCGAGATCCTTGCGCATCCAGTCAACCGCGAAGCCGAAATCGAACCGGTCTTCCGCCATCGTCTTCCAGCGGTTGACCATCTGCCAGCTCGATGCGGCGCCGCCGGAGATCGCCTCGAACACCTTGTCGAGGTCAAGATCGGCATGCTGCGCGAAATGCAGCGCCTCGGCCACGCCCTGCACAGCGCCCGCGATCGCGATCTGGTTGACCATCTTGGTGGTCTGCCCGGCACCCGGCGGGCCGACATGGACGATGCGCGCGCCATAGGCGGTCATATAGGGTTGCGCCGCCTCGAACGCGGTGGCTTGCGCGCCGCACATGATCGAAAGCGTGCCGTTCTCGGCGCCCGCCTGGCCGCCGGACACGGGGGCGTCGACGCTGTAGATGCCGAGATCCTTCGCCTCGACGGCGAGCTGGCGGGCGATGCGGGCGGAAACGGTGGTGTGATCGATGAACACGGCGCCGCGCTTCATCACGCGAAAAGCGCCCTGCTGGCCGATGGTGACGGCGGCGAGATCATCGTCATTGCCGACGCAGGCGATCACCGCATCGCGGTCACGCGCGGCCTCCTGCGGGGTTCCGGCCTTGCTGCCGCCATGGCGTTCCACCCAGGCATCGGCCTTGGCCGAAGACCGGTTGTAGACGGTCACCTCATGCCCCGCCTTCGCAAGATGCCCTGCCATGGGCGCGCCCATGACGCCCAGCCCGATGAATGCTACTTTCGCCATGGGGCGCCTGCATAAGGCGTGTTTCGCTCCGCCGCCAGATGGGCTAGGGGGCGCAGCCTTATGGCAAGCATCGTACAGCTCGAACCGCAGGCCGCTGACCTGCCCGTAACCCTCGATGACGTCCGCGCGGCGCATGCGAGGATTGCGCCTTCGATTGTACGCACGCCGACATTGTACAGCCAGACGCTGTCGAAGCTGACCGGCGCCAATGTGTGGCTGAAGTTCGAAAATCTGCAATTTACCGCGGCCTACAAGGAACGCGGCGCGCTCAACCGGCTGCTGCTGATGGGCGAGGCGGAACGTCGCAAGGGCGTGATCGCCGCATCCGCCGGCAATCATGCGCAGGGCCTCGCCTATCACGCGACGCGACTCGGCATCCCGTCCACGATCGTGATGCCGGAACTCACCCCCACGGTGAAGGTGACGCAGACCGAAGGCCATGGCGCCAACGTGATCCTGCACGGCGAGACCTTCGATGCGGCCTCGGCCCATGCCCGGCTGCTTGAGGTGGAGCGGGGGCTGACCTTCGTCCATCCATTCGACGAGCCCGATGTCGTCGCGGGGCAGGGCACCGTCGCGCTCGAAATGCTGGAGGATGTGCCCGCGATCGACACGCTGGCGATCCCGATCGGCGGCGGCGGCCTGCTTTCGGGCTGCGGCGTTGCCGCGCGCGGGCTGAAGCCGGATATCATGCTCGTCGGCATCCAGGCGGAGCTCTATCCCTCCACCTATGCCGCGCTGAAGCAGATCGAGCTGCCGTGCGAGGGCGATACGCTGGCGGAGGGCATCGCGGTCAAGGAGCCGGGCCGGCTCACCCGCCGCATGGTCGGCCAACTCGTCGACGATGTCGTGCTGGTCAACGAACGGCGGCTGGAGGAGTCGGTCAGCCTGCTGCTCCAGATCGAGAAGACGGTGGTCGAGGGTGCCGGCGCTGCCGGACTCGCCGCGCTGCTGACCTATCCGGAGATGTTCCGCGGCCGCAATGTCGGCATCGTGCTGACCGGCGGCAATATCGATACCCGGCTGCTCGCCAACGTGCTGCTGCGCGACCTCGCCCGTTCGGGCCGACTCGCCCGCCTGCGGGTGCGTCTGCAGGACCGGCCGGGCGCGCTGTTCCACGTCGCGCGCATCTTCGACGAGCAGCGCGTGAACATCATCGAGGTCTATCACCAGCGCGTGTTCACCACGCTGCCGGCCAAGGGCCTGATCACCGACATCGAGTGCGAAACGCGGGATTCCGCCCATCTCGAGCGGTTGATCACGGCGTTGCGCGCCGGCGGCTATGAGGTGAGCCCGGTCGAACTCGCCTGACCGCATAGACGCTTCACGACGGGCTGGCCGCGCGCTATCATCGCGCGATCGGCCTGTGGGAGGCCGGGCATGATGGCCAGATGATCATGCCGCTGGAACGGGGGGCTGCGATGCCCCCAGCCGCGCGCCGATGACGTTCTACATCGGCTCGGCCGGCGGTGCTCAACTGTGCGCAGGTAGATGAGGGGGGATTCGGGCGTTGACTGCACCTTTTCGTTTTCCCCGCTTCTTCGTTACCAGCCCGTCCCCCTGCCCCTATCTGCCGGGACGCACCGAGCGGAAGGTCTTCACCGAGCTGAAGGGCCCGAACGCTATCGAGCTCAACGATGCGCTGGGCCGGATCGGCTTCCGCCGCAGCCAGAGCGTCGCCTATCGCCCCAATTGCATCGGCTGTTCGGCCTGCGTCTCCGTGCGCGTCGTCGCCGGCGAGTTCAAGGCCAACGGCACCCAGCGTCGGCTGCTGCGCCGCCATGACGATCTGGAGGTCACGACCTGCAAGCCCTGGTCGACCGACGAGCAGTTCGATCTGCTGAGCCGTTACCTGGCGGCGCGGCACCCCGGCGGCGGCATGGCCGACATGGACGAGATCGACTATGCCGACATGGTCGAGCAAACGCCGGTCGAATCCTATGTGATCGAATATCGCGAGCGGGCGCCCGAAGGTGGTCGCGGCCGGCTGGTCGGCGCCTGCCTCACCGACAAGCAGGCCGATGGCCTGTCGATGATCTATTCCTATTTCGACGCCGAGGATGAAAGCCGCCCCGGGCTCGGCACCTTCATCATCCTCGACCATATCCGCCGCGCGCAGGCCGCGGGCTTGCCCTATGTCTATCTCGGCTATTGGGTCGAAGGCGCCAAGCGCATGCAATACAAGACCCGCTTCCGCCCGATCGAGCGGCTGGGGCAGGGTGGCTGGCAGCGCTTCGAGCCGGGTGACGAGAGCGCTGCACCGTCCGGGGCGCCAGCGCCGGGGAACCATGGAAAGCTGGTGCGGTAGTAGGGCTGAAACTTCCTCCCCGACGCTGCGCGCCGGGGAGGAAAATGATCGCCCTCAAACCTCTTTCATGAACGGCGGCACCGGAATCGCCGCGCGGCTTTCGTTGAGCAGTCGGCCCCATTCGGACGAGAGCATGTCGAAATAGGCATCGTCCTCGCTGATCCGCAGCCGGATGTCCGGCTTCGTCGCGTCCGAGGGCACGACGAGCAGGTCGAAGGGGCGGCCGACCGACAGGTTGGAGCGCAGGGTGCTGTCGAACGAGATCAGCCCCACCTTCACCGCCTCGTCCAGTTCGGTGTCATAGGCCAGGGCGCGGTCGAGGATCGGCTTGCCATATTTGAGCTCGCCGATCTGGAGGAACGGGCTGTCGGGGCTGCATTCGATGAAATTGCCCTCGCCATAGATCATGAAGAGGTGCAGCGGCCCGCCCTGGATGCGGCCGCCGAGCAGCAGCGAGATGCCGGCGTTGATGCCGGTGCCGCTGAGCGTGGCGCCGACCGAATAGCTCGCCGCCCGCACTGCCTCGCCCACGAGTTGCGCCGCGCGGAACATCGTCGGCACCCCCGCCAATGTCCGCGGGATGCCCCCTTCCTCGAGCGGCGGCAGCCCCTCGGTCAGCATCGACAGCATCGACTGGGTGACGGACAGGCTGCCGGCCGAGGCGATCGCCATCAGACGATCCTCATTGTCCTGCAATATGTGCAGCTTGCGATAGATCGAGATGTTGTCGATGCCGGCGTTGGTGCGCGTATCCGCGATCATTACCATGCCGGCGCGGGTCAGCAGCCCCACGCAATAGGTCATGTCATCCTCTCCGGTCCGTGGGCCAGACTTTTATAGGCGATGATTAGCGCCTTTTGCGCGGGAACGGCAGCGGAATCGCCGAAGCGCTCAGCTCTGCTGCTGTTGCGACTGACCGGCATCCTCGATCTCGACGTCGACATCGACGTCGAGCATCTCGATGCCGCCGCCTTCACGTGCGCCCGAGATCGGGGTGGCATCGCTGGCGTCGAGGCCGGCGGCGACGCGGACATAATCGACCTCGGCAAGCGCGCCGACGCACGGATCGAACGCGATCCATTCATCGTCGAGCAGCACCTCGACCCAGCTATGCGGCCGCGCGGCGGGGCCGCTGCTGAACGCGAGGCAGTGGCCCGCGACGAAACGGGCCGGATAGCCTGCGACGCGCACCGCGGAGGCGAAGAGATGGGCGATGTCACGCGCGGTTCCCTGGCCCTCGGCGAGTGTCTGCGCCGCGGTGCGGCCGAGCACGGGTCGGGACTTGAACAGGCGCGCCCGCTCCTGCACCAGCCGGTTGATCGCCTGCGGCGTCTTGCCTTCGCGTGCCAGCGCCTCGATCGCGGTGTCGGCGCGGGTGAGTACGGTCTGGCGGGTATAGACGAGCGGCGGCAGCGGATCGGGCGCGCCGGATACGCGTCCGCCGCACGCCTCGGTCAGCACCTCGCCATGCACGCTGATCTCGAACTCGGTCAGCGGCCCGTCGATATAGAGCATCGTCGTGATGTTGCCGAAGCCGTCGAGCCCCTCGCGCAGGCGGCAATCCTGATCGATGTCGATGCGCCAGCCGGCGACGGTCTGGCCGCCATGGTCCTGCGGGGTGAGGCGCAGCAATTGCACGATGCGCGCCTGCGGCTCGCTAAAGCTGTAGCGGGAGCGGTGATCGATGGTGAGGCGCATCAGACGAACCTGAACTGGCGGGCGATCGCACCATCGAGCGCGGCATTCTCGATGATAAAGGCCTCGAGGAATTCGTGCAGGCCGCCGTTGATGATCTCGCCGACCTTGGTCGTGGCCAGCTTGCTCAACCGCGCGCGCGCCCTGCGGTCGGCCTCGCCCTGCAGTCCGGTGCGCTTGCCGAGCGCGCTCAGCAACTCGACCACCTCTTCGGCGGCGCCGGTGATCGACAGCGGCAGTTCGCGGCGCAGCACCAGCAACTCGGTCACGCGGCTGGGGGTGAGCCCTTCCGAATAGAGCCAGCGATAGGCGGTGACGGCGGAGACGGTCTGGAGGATCGTCGTCCACTGGTCACGGTCCATCGTGCCGCCGACATATTCACCCTCGGGCAGCAGGATGTGATATTTGACGTCGAGCAGGCGCGCAGTGTTATCCGCGCGCTCGATCGCCTGGCCGAGGCGGATGAACCAGCTCGCCTGATTGCGCATCATCCGGTGCAGCGCGCCTTCGAAGCTGCGCACCTCCGCCTTGGTCTGGTCGACGAGGTTGAGCGTCGCCTGCGTGCCGCCGGGGCTGGCGCGGCCGTGCGAGATAATCCAGGCGCGGTTGATCGCGCTCCAAGCCTCGCGGGTCAGCGCGGTGCGCACCGAGCGCGCATTGTCGCGCGCGCGATCGAGGCAGTTGATGATCGATCCGGGATGCTCGGCCGACAAGGTGAGGAAGCGGCTGACATTCTGCGGCGTCAGCTTCTCTCCCGTCGCCATGAAGGCGGCGTCGGCATCGGTGACGAGCAGCGCGCTCATCCACGCGATCTCTCCGGCGGGCTGCGCCGAGAGCGCATCGAGCCGGACGGTCGCCTCGACGAGGCGGGCGGTGAAATCGGCGCGCTCGATATAGCGGCCGAGCCAGTAGAGGCAGGAGGCGGTGCGCGACAGCATCAGTCGGCCGACCCTTCGTCGAGCAGCACGAAGCTGTCCTTGGTGCCGCCGCCCTGGCTGGAATTGACCACGAGTGATCCCTTCTTCAGCGCCACGCGGGTGAGCCCGCCCGGCACGATGTCGACGCCATTGGCGCCGGTGAGCACGAACGGCCGGAAATCGACGTGGCGGGGGGCAATCCCCTCGTCGGTCAAGGTCGGCACGGTCGACAGCGCCAATGTCGGTTGCGCGATGTAGCGGTGCGGCTCGGCGACCAGCGCGGCGCGAAACGTCTCGATCTCGTCCCTTGAAGCGGTCGGGCCAACGAGCATGCCATAGCCGCCCGACCCGTCGACCAGCTTCACGACCAGTTCGGGGAGGTGATCGAGCACATATTTGAGCGCCTGCGGTTCGCGGCAGCGCCACGTCTCGACATTGGGCAACTGTGCCTCGCCGCCCGAATAGAAGCGCACGATCTCGGGCATGTAGCTGTAGATCGCCTTGTCGTCGGCGATGCCGGTGCCCGGCGCGTTGACCAATGTGACGTTGCCGGCGCGATAGGCGGCCATCAGCCCGGGCACGCCCAGCAGCGAATCGGGGCGGAAGACGAGTGGGTCGAGGAAATCATCGTCGATCCGGCGATAGATCACGTCGACCTTCACCGGGCCGGTGATGGTGCGCATCCAGACGATGTCGTCGTCGACCATCAGGTCCGCCGCCTCGACCAGCTCGATGCCGAGATTGTCGGCGAGAAAGCTGTGTTCGTAATAGGCCGAATTGAACCGCCCCGGCGTCAGGATCACGCAGACCGGATCGGCGGCCGTGGCCCGTGGCGCCACCGAGCGCATCGTCGCCAGCAGCCGGTCCGGATAGGAATCCACTGCGGCGACGCGGAACTGGCGGAACAGTTCGGGGCACAGCCGGATCATCGCCTCGCGGTTCTCCAGCATGTATGAAACGCCGGAAGGGGTGCGGGCATTGTCTTCCAGCACCCAGAACTGGTCGGGGCCGGTGCGCACCAGATCGATGCCGCAGATGTGCGAATAAATGCCGTGCGGCGGCTTGGTGCCGGCCGCCTCGGGGCGGAATTGCGGGTTGGTGAGGATCAGTTCGGGCGGAACCACGCCTTCCTTGAGGATGCGGCGCTCGCCATAGATGTCGTCGAGAAAGGCATTGAGCGCCTGCACGCGCTGGATCAGCCCGGCGGACAGCTTCGACCATTCTTTCCACGTGAACATGCGTGGCACGATGTCGAACGGGATGATCCGCTCCGCCGCATCCTCCTCGCCATAGACCGCGAAGGTGATGCCCAACTGGCGAAAGGCTGCCTCGGCCGCCTGCTGGCGGCGCTGCAACTCGGCGTCCGGCGTTTCTTCCATCCACCGCGTGATCGGCGCGAAGCCCGACCTTGCACTGCCTCCGGCGCTGTCGCCCCAGATTTCGTCGAACGCCTTTGGCCCCGCCATGCTCCCCCGTGTGTGCAAAAATCCGCCCGTGAGACCTGCAGACTGCGCCGGATTATTGCGGCGCACAAGGGGGGCATATCGACAAACGCGAAGCGGCCGGCGGATCGCTCCGCCGGCCGCTGCAATGCATTGATCCGCCCCGAAATCAGGCGACTTGCGGCACTTGCACATCCTCGGGATCGCGCAGCACATAGCCGCGGCCCCATACGGTTTCGATATAGTTGTCGCCGGTGCAGGCCAGGCTCAGCTTCTTGCGCAGCTTGCAGATGAACACGTCGATGATCTTGAGCTCGGGCTCGTCCATGCCGCCATAGAGATGATTGAGGAACATCTCCTTGGTCAAGGTCGTGCCCTTGCGGAGCGAGAGCAGCTCCAGCATCGCATATTCCTTGCCGGTCAGGTGAACGCGGCTGCCATCGACCTCGACGGTCTTGGCATCGAGGTTGACCGAGAGCTTGCCGGTGCGGATCACCGACTGGCTGTGGCCCTTCGAGCGGCGGACGACGGCATGGATGCGCGCGACCAGTTCCTCGCGGTGGAAGGGCTTCACGACATAGTCGTCGGCGCCGAAGCCGAAGCTGCGCACCTTGGTATCCATCTCGTCGATGCCCGACAGGATCAGCACCGGCGTCAGCACCTTGGCGACGCGCAATTTCTTCAACACGTCATAGCCGTGCATGTCGGGCAGGTTCAGATCGAGCAGGATGATGTCGTAATCATAGAGCTTGCCGAGATCCAAGCCCTCTTCGCCGAGATCGGTGGTGTAGACGTTGAAGCCTTCGGTGGTGAGCATCAGCCCGACCGCCTTGGCTACAGTCGCATCATCCTCGATCAACAGCACGCGCATGCCGGCATCCCCTGTGTGCGGCCAGAGTCTCGCCGCATCTCAACCTATGCATTAACCAACGCAGATGTGAAGACAAAAGGTTAATTTCCCTGCAACCTGGTGGTGAAAGTGCCCGAAAACCGGCACTTTCAGCGAACGCAGGTCGTTCATCTCCAGCCGTGCCCCGGCCTCTGGGGGCGCGCGAGGCGACGACTCGCCCGGCCGGAACGCACGCAACGTTTGCGCCCGCGCGTCGCGCGGCCCATATGCGCGCGATGCTCGCCGACCATGTTCTCTTCATCGATGCCGAGGCGCTGGTCGTCGACAAGCCCAGCGGCCTGCCGGTCGATCCTCCGCGTGACGGATCGCTCAGCGTCGAAAATCATCTCGAAAGCCTCAGCTTCGGCTTCAAGCGCTGGCCCTCACCGGTGCACCGGCTGGATCGCGACACGTCCGGCTGCCTGTTGCTCGCGCGCCATCCCAAGGCGCATCGCCGATTCGCGCAGGCGTTCGAATCGGGCGAGGTCGAGAAGACCTATGTCGCGGTGATCGAGGGTGTGCCCGCCGAACAGGAAGGCGTCATCGATCTCGCGCTCGACAAGAAATCGACCCGCGAGGCGGGCTGGCGAATGGTGCCCGCGGCGGGCGGCAAGCCCGCGCTGACCCGCTGGCGGCTGCTCGATGCCAGAGGCGGCCGCGCGCTGATCGCTTTCAGCCCCGAAACCGGCCGCACCCACCAGATCCGTGTCCATGCCGCCTCCGGCCTGGGCGCCGCGATCGTCGGTGATCCGGTCTATGGTCGCGCCGGCACGCCGATGCTGCTGCACGCGCTCAAGCTGGTGCTGCCGCGCGAGGGCAAGCGCCCGGTGGAGGCGGTGGCGCCGCTGCCCGAGCGCTTCGCCGCGGCAGGTTTCGCGTTGCCCGAGGGCTATCTCGATGCCGGCGCCTGAACCCTGGCCGATCCCCGAAGAGGCGATCGAGGAGAAATTCCTCGCCGCCACCGGACCCGGCGGACAGAATGTCAACAAGGTGGCGACCGCGGTTCAGCTACGCGTCGACGTGTTCGCGCTGCGGCTCGACCCCGGCACCTATAGCCGCCTCAAGGTGCTGGCGGGCAGCCGCTTCACCGATGACGGCGCGATTGTCGTCACCGCGCGCAGTTTCCGCACGCGGGAGGCGAACCGTGCCGATGCCCGGCAGCGCGTCGGCGAATTGCTGCGACGCGCGCACGAACGGCCGGTGAAGCGGATCAAGACGAAGGTCAGTCGCACCGCCAAGCTCAAGCGACTGGAAGGCAAGGCGATCCGCTCCGGCGTCAAGCGCGGGCGCGGCAAGGTCTCGATGGATTGAGGAAAGAGATATGCACGTCTTCACCATCGCCGCAGATCAGGATGCGGCGGCACTCTGGCAGGAGATCGCGGGCGCGGGCGATGCGCTGACCGCGGGCGAGCCCGATACCATTGCCAACATGGCCAACCTCGCCGCGCTGCTGTGGGAATATCTGGCCGATATCAACTGGGTGGGCTTCTACCGGCTGGTGGGCGACGAGCTGGTGCTCGGGCCATTCCAGGGCAAGGCCGCCTGCATCCGCATTGCGATGGGCGCCGGCGTATGCGGTGCCGCCGCGGCGACGCGCGAGACGCAGCGGGTGGAAGATGTCCACGCCTTCCCCGGCCACATCGCCTGCGACGCCGCCTCCGCCTCAGAACTGGTCGTACCAGTGGTGGTCGATGGCCGGCTGATTGGCGTGCTGGATATCGACAGCCCCAGCCTGGCGCGCTTCAGCGCCGCGGATGCTGCGGGCGCGGAAGCATTCGTCGCGCGGATCGGGGCGCGGATCGCGGGGTAAGGACAAAGCAGGCCTCAGCTCAGCCGGTCGATCGCCTCGCTGTCGAGCGAACCCGGCACGATCATCAGCGGGCAGGGGAGCTTGCCCGCGTCCACCCCGGCGAAGTGGCTCACCAGCACGCCCGGTGAACCGGATGGGGCGGCGCCCAGCACCAGTGCGGCGACGCCGGGATTGTCGCGCAGCATGCCGCGCACCACCGCGACGGGTTCCCCCTGCCGCACGGTGATCTTGGGCTGCACGCCGGCGTCCTCCATCAGCGCACCGGCGGCGCCGGCGACCAGCGCCTCGGCGCGTTGGCGCGCTTCCTGTTCCATCGTCGCTTGCACGCCGCCCCACTGGACGAACTCGGCAGGCGGCACGAGTGCGAGAATCTCTACGGTGCCGCCCGTCTTCGCGGCGCGGCGTGCGGCGAACCGCAGCGCGGCCCCCGACTCGTCGGTCTCGTCGATCACGACCAGATAGGTGCGCATGGGTTCCTTGCCTTCACGGGCATGAAAAATGCGGCAGCGAATCGTTGCTGGCAACCCTGTGGCTTGACCATTGACGGTGCTTTGGTCGAGAGGTGCCGCGACCAAAGCACTCGCCAAGGGAAGTCCAAGCCAATGCCGATCGAGCTCAAGATGCCCGCCCTGTCTCCGACGATGGAGGAGGGGACGCTGGCCAAGTGGCTGGTCAAGGAAGGTGACACGGTCAAGTCCGGCGACCTGCTCGCCGAGATCGAAACCGACAAGGCGACGATGGAATTCGAAGCCGTGGACGAGGGCACCATCCAGAAGATCCTCGTCGCCGAAGGGACCGACGGCGTGAAGGTCGGCGCCGTGATCGCGCTGATCGCCGGCGAGGGCGAGGATGCCTCCGCGCCTGCCGCCGCCCCCGCCGCCAAGTCCGAGCCCAAGCCCGAACCCGAAGTCGCCGCCAAGGCCGAGCCCGCCAAGGCGGCCGCGCCCGCCCCGGCCGCCGCTCCGGTGCCCGCGCGCGCCGCCGGGGAGCGCGTCAACGCCAGCCCGCTCGCGCGCCGCATCGCTGCCGCCAAGGGCGTCGACCTCGCCGGGGTGACCGGCTCCGGCCCGAACGGCCGAGTCGTGAAGGCCGACATCGAGGGCGCCAAGGCCGGTGCGCCCGCTGCTGCCGCCGCGGCGCCCGCTTCCGCTCCGGCCCCCGCCGCAGCGCCCGCGCCGGCTGCCGCTCCGGCGCCGGTCGTCGAGACCAGCATCCCGCACGAAGCGGTCAAGCTCAGCAACATGCGCAAGACGATCGCGCGCCGCCTGACCGAATCGAAGCAGCAGGTTCCGCACATCTACCTGACCGTCGACATCCGCCTCGACGCGCTGCTCAAGCTGCGCACCGAGCTGAATGCGGCGCTGGAGAGCCGCGGCGTTAAGCTGTCGGTCAACGACATGCTGATCAAGGCGCTCGCCGGCGCGCTGACCGAGGTGCCGGCCTGCAACGTCTCGATCTCGGGTGACACGCTGCTGAAGTTCAGCCGCGCTGACATCTCGGTGGCGGTGTCGATCCCCAACGGCCTGATCACCCCGATCATCGTCGGCGCCGAGGCCAAGGCGATGTCGGCGATCGCGACCGAGATGAAGGATCTCGCGGCCCGCGCCAAGGACGGCAAGCTGAAGCCAGAGGAATATCAGGGCGGCACCGCCAGCCTTTCCAACATGGGCATGTTCGGCATCAAGCAGTTCGAGGCGGTGATCAACCCGCCGCAGGGCATGATCATGGCGATCGGCGCCGGCGAGAAGCGCCCCTACATCGTCGACGACGCGCTGGGCGTGGCGACGGTGATGAGCGCGACCGGCAGCTTCGACCATCGTGCGATCGATGGTGCCGATGGCGCCCAGCTGATGAAGGCGTTCAAGACCCTCGTCGAGAACCCGCTCGCTTTGATCGCCTGAACCAAATCCGCCGCCGCGCTGCGCCCTGAAGCGCGGCCGGCGGCGGTTCCGTGCGCGGCCCCGCGCACCTGTTTTCTTCCCGGGGGGTGCGCATTACATCCCCCCACGCCAGCCCCCGCCAGCTGCGGCGGCTGTATCGGAGACTTCGATGGCTGACACCTACGACCTCATTGTGCTCGGCTCCGGCCCCGGCGGTTACGTCTCCGCGATCCGCGCGGCGCAGCTCGGCCTGAAGACGGCGATCGTCGAGCGCGAGAAGCTGGGCGGCATCTGCCTCAACTGGGGCTGCATCCCCACCAAGGCGCTGCTGCGCACCTCGGAAGTCTATCACTATATCACCCATGCCGACGCCTATGGCCTGTCGGTGGAGAAGCCTTCGTTCGATCTCGCCAAGGTCACGGAGCGCAGCCGCAAGGTCGCCGGGCAGCTCAATGCCGGCGTCAAGGGGCTGATGAAGAAGAACAAGATCACCGTCGTGGAGGGCGTCGGCGCGATCACCGGCAAGGGCAAGCTGGAAGTCACCAGCGGCAGCGGCAAGGTGCAGCTCGAAGCCAAGCACATCATCGTCGCCACCGGCGCGCGCGCGCGTGACCTGCCCTTCGCCAAGGCGGACGGCGATCGCATCTGGACATATCGCCACGCGATGGTGCCGCCGGCGATGCCGACAGACCTGCTCGTGATCGGCTCGGGCGCGATCGGCGTCGAGTTCGCCAGCTTCTATTCGGACATGGGCGCCAAGGTGACCATCGTCGAGATGCTCGACCGAATCGTGCCGGTGGAAGATGTCGAGGTCAGCGAGTTCATGACCAAGGCGCTGACCAAGCAGGGCATGACCATCCAGACCGGTGCCGGCGTCGAGAAGCTGGATGTCGCCAAGGACGGCGTCACCGCCTCGATCAAAGGCAAGGACGGCAAGGTCACCACGACCAAGTTCAGCCATGTCATCGTCGCGGTCGGCATCGTGCCGAACACCGAGAATATCGGCCTCGAGGCGCTGGGCGTGAAGACCGACCGCGGCCACATCGTGGTCGACGGCTTCGGCCGCACCAATGTCGAGGGCATCTATGCGATCGGCGACGTCACTGGCCCGCCGTGGCTGGCGCACAAGGCGAGCCACGAGGGCATCGTCTGCGTCGAGCAGATCGCCGGCAAGAACCCGCACCCGTTCGAGACCTGGAACATCCCGGGCTGCACCTATGCGCGTCCGCAGATCGCGTCGGTCGGCCTGACCGAGGCGAAGGCCAAGGAAGCCGGGCACAAGGTGAAGGTCGGCAAGTTCCCCTTCATCGGCAACGGCAAGGCGATCGCGCTGGGCGAGGCCGAAGGCTTCATCAAGACGGTGTTCGACGAGACCACCGGCGAGCTGCTCGGCGCACACATGATCGGTGCCGAGGTGACCGAGCTGATCCAGGGCTATGTGATCGCCCGCCAGCTCGAAACCACCGAGGAAGAGCTGATGCACACCGTGTTCGCGCACCCGACGCTCTCCGAAATGATGCATGAGAGCGTGCTGGGCGCCTACGACCGGGCACTGCACTTCTAGTGGCGGCCTTCTCGATCGTCTGGCCGACGATCGCGCTGGTCATGCTGACCTGGGCGGTGTGGTTTCGCATGTATCAGAAGCGCGTCGCGCATCTGAGGGCGAACCCGCCGACCGAGGACCAGTTCAGGACCAGCGAGGCGGCGCTGCGCTATTTCCAGCCCGTGGAAATGCCGGCGAACAACCTGGCCAATCTGTTCGAGATGCCGGTGCTCTATTTCGCACTGGTGCCTCTGCTGCTGACGACGGGGCATGCGACGGTGGCACAGACCATCCTCGCCTGCCTCTACGTCGTCTTCCGCGCGCTCCATAGCTGGGAGCATGTCGGCACCAACCGGGTGATGGCCCGGTTCCGCTGGTATCTGATGTCCTGCGCGGTGCTGATGGCGATGTGGATCGGCTTCACGATCGACTTCGCCGCGGCACATCTGGATGTGCTGAGGGGGTGACTCCCGGTTGTCCTCCCCGAGCTTCGCTCGGGGAGGACAATTGGTCCCACAACCCCCGTCGAAAAGCCGATTGCCGCCGCGCGCATTGCCTGCGACCACATGCCCTCGTTCGTATGGGGGACATCGGAGATGAAGCTGCTCGCCGCCGCCTGCCTGGCCGCCATCGCCTGCGCCGCACCGGCCAGTGCCGAAACCGTCGTCATCACCGCCGATCGCATGATCGACGTCATCGCCGGTAAGGTCGTCGAGCATCCCGCGGTGATGGTCACCGACGGGCGCATTACCAGCATCGCCGATGCGCGCACGGTGCGCTGGGGGGCGGACGTCCGCCATATCGACCTCAGCGGCAAGACCATCCTGCCGGGCTTCATCGACATGCACGTCCATCTCGACTCGAACCCGCTTTACGGCGGCTATACCGGGCTGCAGTTCACTGACCTGTTCTGGGCGGTGCAGGGCGTCGGCAATGCCAAGGCGATGCTCGACGCGGGCTTCACCACCGTGCGCAATGTCGGCTCGGAAAATTATTCGGATGTCGCCTACAAGCAGGCGATCGATGAGGGATTGATGGCCGGGCCGCGGATCGTCCCTGCGGCGCACGCGCTGGGAGCGACCGGCGGCCATTGCGACAGCACCTATCTGCCGCCCTCGTTCAAGGCGAAGGGCGTCGCGGTGGGCGACAGTCCGGCGGATTTCCGGCGGATCGTGCGCGAGCAGCGCAAATATGGCGCCGAGGTGATCAAAGTCTGCGCCACCGGCGGCGTCTTCTCGCGCAACACCGAACCCGGCCAGCAGCAGCTGAGCGAGGAGGAATTGCGCGCGATCGCCGACGAGGCGCATCAATGGGGCCTCAAGGTCGCCGCGCACGCGCATGGCGCGGCCGGCATCAAGGCGGCGATCCGCGCCGGCATCGACACGATCGAACATGCCAGCCTGATCGACGATGAGGGCATCCGCCTGGCGAAGGAGCGCGGCACCTGGCTGTCGATGGATATCTTCAACACCGACTACACCCAGTCGGAGGGCAAGAAGAACGGCGTGCTCGAGGATAATCTGCGCAAGGACCGCGAGGTGGCGCAGATCCAGCGCGACAATTTCCGCAAGGCGCATGCGGCGGGGGTGAAACTGGTATTCGGCACCGACGCCGGGGTGATGCCGCACGGCACCGCGGGCGGCCAGTTCCGGGTGATGGTGCACTATGGGATGACGCCGCTGGAAGCGATCCAGGCCGCGACGCGCGAGGCCGCGATTGCGCTGGGGCGTGAGAAGGATGTCGGCGCGATCGCGGCCGGCCGCTACGCGGATATCGTCGCGGTTGGCGGCGATCCGCTCGCGGACGTCGGCGAACTCGCCGATGTCGATGCCGTCATCAAGGGTGGCGTGCTGATCCGCCGCGCGGATTGAGGGAACGCCGGGGCGGCACGGCGCCGCCCCGGTGCCCCCACGTTACGCCACGCTTTCCGGTTCGCAGGCACGCTGCTTTTTCACTTCGCGGGCCTCGACGAACGGCGCCAGCCGCTTCTGGCCCGCGTCCAGCATCCGCCGTGCTTCCTCCAGCCCGGCTTTGGCGCCGGCGGCGGCAATGCGGTCGAGATCGTCCTGGATCTTTTCCAGCGATTCCAGGCCGACTTCGTTGGCGCGCACCGCGATCGCATTGACGATGCCGCCGAACACTGCGGTTGCATAGATGTCGATCGCCGCCGCCTCGAACGGGTCGAAAGGCAGATCCAGCTTCGGTTTCTCGATCAGTTCGATCACGTGGCGCGGCAGATGCGGGCTGACGATGTCGATGAACCACGCCGCCGATTGGCATTGCGGCGCGATCCGGCCCAGCGCGTCGCGCGCCTCGATGCCGATCACATAGATCAGCTCGGGGCGGATCCGCCGCAAGGTCGCGGCACGCTCGACGAAGTGGGGGATGGCGAGGATGATGAGCTGCCCCGCCTTCTTCATCCGTGCCTGCCGTTCCTTCGGCGCCAGCCACACCGCCACGTTGCGGAAATAAGCGAGGATATCCTTGTACTCGTCGCCATTTTCCGCGCGCAGGCCGTTGAGGTTGACGTTGAACCAGTGGTGCCAGGTCGAATCGACCAGCACGCGGCCGCGGTCCGCCGCGGGCTTGTGGCCGTCCCACGCGCCGATCAAGCCAAAGGCACGATCGTCGGTGATGGTGTAGCCGCTTTTGGTTCGGCCCACGACATTGTGGCCGTGCGCGATGATCTCCACCTCGACGCCGCCGGGATACTCGTTGGCGAAGGCGGCGTTGGGCTTGATGCAGTCGCCCTCATGCGGGTGATCGGGCAGCACCTTGATCGCGCCGCGCGGCCCGCACAGCACCGGGTGCGGGAATTTGTAGCGTGCCCAGGGGCGCCACAGCCGGTGGCCGAAGCGGTAGTTGGGATGAATCGGCTGCGGTGCGCCGTCGGATTCCGATCCGCCATTGGGCGGGCCGCCGGGGAAGGCGGGTTGCTGGGTGTCGTTGCGGGTAAGATCCGCATTGTCCGGCGCGCGCTCCATGCCGGCAGGCGGGGCAGGGAAGTCGAACCACCATTTGCGCATCGAGCGCACGCGCTGGATGCCGCCGCACAGGCCGAGGCCGAGATCCTCATGGTCGCCCATCGCGAGCACGCCGCCGCCGGCGTCCATGAATTTGTGGATCTCGTCGATCTCGCCCGCCGAGAGATAGGGATTGCCCGGGGTGTAGCCGAACAGCCAGAGTTCGTCGAAATCGTCGAGGCTGCCGGGATTGAAATGGAAATCGTCATAGCCCGGGGTGACGCCTGCCGCATTGTTGCGATGGGCGCGCACGAATTCGAAGCGGGCATAGGACGGATGGTCGGGATGCGACGGGTCGAACGCGTCCTGCAGCGCAAGACCCAGCGAAAATCCGCTGGCGGTGTCGTAGGCGGATCCGTCGCTCATCACCAGCACGCGCACCTTGGCGGGGCCGTAACGGATGTTGAGGTGGACGGGGCGCTCGAATTCGAAGCGCGGACGGCGTTCGAACTGAGGCAGGCCGGGGAAGGGGATCGGAAAATCCGGCAGCGGGGGAATCGGCGCGTCGGGAATCGGTCGGTCAAACGCAAACTGTGCCATGATGGCCTCCAGGCTGGCATATCGAGAGCGCAAGCCATCCTGCGCGGCGACGACCTGCTCGCGCGCGCTGTCCGTTGATCCGGGTCTGAAGCTTGCGACCAGGATAATCGCCGATTCGCGGTGCAGATTATAGGATGTTTGCGACGTAACCCTTCGCCGCTTGCCTTGCGGCCGCGCAGCCGGTTGAAGGGGGGATGAGTCCTGCTCTTCCCCCCGCCGTCGCAGGCGCGCTCTGCATCGCGCTGTCGCTCCTCATCGGCTTTTCGCTCGGGGCGACGCCGATCGTGTCGGCCGATCTCTGGCTGATCGAACAGGGCTCGGCGTTGCGTGCGAACGCCGAGCTGTGGATCGCCTTCACCAGGATCGGTGACGCGCCTGCGCGCATCGGCTTCGCGATCGTCGCGGTCGTGCTGCTGCTGGTCCGGCGCCGGGCGGCCGCCGCGGCGCTGCTGCCGCTGGCGACATTGATCGAAACGGTGCTGACGAGCGGGCTGAAGCTCGCCTTCGCCCGGCCGCGCCCGGCGCTGCTCGACCATCTCGACAGCGTGACGAGCCTCAGTTTCCCAAGCGGCCATGCCGCGCACAACATGGCGCTGTGGCTCCTCGGCGCGCTGCTGCTCGCGCCGAACCGGCGCTGGGCGGTGGCCGCCGCGCTGGTCGTGCCGCTGCTGGTGGGCATGTCGCGCGTCGTGCTGGGCGTCCACTGGCCCAGCGACGTCCTGGCAGGCTGGCTGTTCGGAGGCGGCGTCGCGCTGCTCGCTGCCTCGATCCAGCGCCGTTCCGGAACCAACACGCCCGCCGCGGCTTGAGCACCGCGCGACGATGCCGTCGCCGAGGAGAATGGAATGATCAGGCTTGTCGGTTCGGCCGCGCTGCTCGCGGCGTCGCTTTCGCTTTCGGCCTGCGGTGACAAGGGCG
This sequence comes from Sphingomonas zeicaulis, assembly GCF_050433225.1. Classification (NCBI taxonomy): domain Bacteria; kingdom Pseudomonadati; phylum Pseudomonadota; class Alphaproteobacteria; order Sphingomonadales; family Sphingomonadaceae; genus Sphingomonas; species Sphingomonas zeicaulis. The sequence continues at coordinate 204,878 of NZ_JBNPXQ010000004.1, forward strand.
ACGAGGCGGTCGCCGAGAATCTCGAAAGCCAGTACGACAATCTTGCCGACCAGCAGGATGCGATGGCCGCCAACGCGACCAACGAGCGCGCCGAGAGCGACTATGCCGCCAACGCCGCCGAACTGCGTGACCAGGGCGATGACGCCGCCGAATCGGCGAGGGATCCCGATCATGATGGGGGCGCCGCGGCGAATTAATCGCGCCGGATGAGCCGGCTGCATCAAGCCGCGGTTCATGTTCTGCCGCCGGCAAGTGATTCAGGTCACAGCCTCGCGCGCGAGTCGGATGCTAGCCCTTGCACAGGCCGCTGGAGAAGGACTGTGGCGAGGGAATGGGCGATGCCGACAGATGACAGGAGTTGGGCATCGATCGCGCTCGGCCGGCTCGATGCCTGGCGCGAGCGGCGGCGATCCGACCAGATCCGGGCGCTGTCCGAGGAACATCTCGAGCGTGCGTTGCGTCGGACGGCGGCATCGATGATGCTGGAGCCGGAAGGCTCGCCGGGGCGCGAACGCGCGGTGCAGACGCACCGCGCGATGCTGACGGAACGGTTGCGGCGCAGGGGGTTCGACCTCTAGAATCCTTTGGGTGCCCCCGTTGACCGGGTGGGCCACCGTCGCTATAGGCGCCGCTGCCCGAAGGAGGGTGTGCGTTCGCGCGACTCCCAATCGGGCTTTTGAGCTTGAACATTGCTGGGTGCATGTGAGGGCCAAGGGGGCCGTAAGGCCGCCGGGGCGCTTTTGTATTGGGTTTGAACGGGCTCCAGCAAAGTAACCAGAGAAGGTGAAGGGCTTCATGCCTACGATTAACCAGTTGGTCCGCAAGGGCCGCGAACTGCAGAAGGTCAAGTCGAAGGTTCCTGCCATGGAGCAGAACCCGCAGAAGCGTGGTGTTTGCACCCGCGTCTACACGACGACCCCGAAGAAGCCGAACTCGGCGCTTCGCAAGGTGGCCAAGATCCGTCTGACCAACAAGCGCGAAGTCATCAGCTACATTCCGGGCGAAGGCCACAACCTGCAGGAGCACTCCGTCGTGCTCATCCGCGGCGGCCGTGTGCGCGACCTTCCCGGCGTGCGTTATCACGTGCTTCGCGGCGTGCTCGACACCCAGGGTGTCAAGAACCGCAAGCAGTCCCGCTCCAAGTACGGCGCCAAGCGTCCGAAGTAAGCCGGCCGGCGCATTGTCCGGCCACCAGGGCTGAAGTTTAGAAGGAAAATCAGATGGCTCGTCGTCGTCGTCCCGAGAAGCGGGAAATCCTGCCCGATCCCAAGTTTGGGGATGTGGTGCTTTCGAAGTTCATGAACAGCGTGATGCTCGACGGCAAGAAGTCCGTCGCCGAGGGCATCGTCTATGGCGCGCTGGAAACCATCGAGAACCGCGCGAAGCGCGAGCCGCTCGGCGTGTTCCATGATGCGCTCAACAATGTGAAGCCGGGCATCGAGGTCCGCAGCCGCCGCGTCGGCGGTGCGACCTATCAGGTGCCGGTGGAAGTGCGCGTCGAGCGCGCGCAGGCGCTGGCGATCCGCTGGCTGATCTCGGCGGCGCGTTCGCGCAGCGAGAACACCATGTCGGCGCGCCTTTCGGGCGAATTGCTCGATGCCGCGAACAATCGCGGCAACGCCGTGAAGAAGCGCGAGGACACGCACCGCATGGCTGAAGCGAACCGCGCCTTCAGCCACTATCGCTGGTGATCTGGTCCGCCTGACCGCGAACACCTATATCTGGGGAGCCGGACCGTCCGGCTCCCCACATTGCTAAGGAAACCACGTCATGGCCCGCAGCCATCCGCTCGAACGCTATCGCAACATCGGCATCATGGCGCACATCGATGCCGGCAAGACGACCACGACCGAGCGCATCCTCTACTACACCGGCAAGTCCTACAAGATCGGCGAAGTGCATGAAGGCACCGCGACGATGGACTGGATGGAGCAGGAGCAGGAGCGGGGCATCACGATCACGTCGGCTGCGACCACGTGCTTCTGGAACGACCACCGCATCAACATCATCGACACCCCCGGCCACGTCGACTTCACCATCGAAGTCGAGCGTTCGCTGCGCGTGCTCGACGGTGCGGTTGCGTGCTTCGACGGCGTTGCCGGCGTTGAGCCGCAGTCCGAGACCGTGTGGCGCCAGGCCGAGAAGTATCGCGTGCCGCGCATGTGCTTCGTCAACAAGCTGGACCGCACCGGCGCCAATTTCGAGCGCTGCGTCGAGATGATCAAGGATCGCCTCGGTGCCCGTCCGCTCGTCCTCTATCTCCCGATCGGCATCGAGGGCGGCTTCAAGGGCCTCGTCGACCTGGTCGAGAACCGCGCGATCATCTGGCTCGAGGAGAGCCTGGGTGCGAAGTTCGAATATCGCGACATCCCCGATGACCTCAAGGATGCCGCGGAAGCCGCGCGCCTGGAGCTGATCGAGGCCGCCGTCGAGCAGGACGACGTCGCGATGGAGAAGTTCTTCGAGGGCGAGGAGCCCGATGCGGCGACGCTCAAGAAGCTGATCCGCAAGGGCACGCTGAACTTCTCGTTCGTGCCGGTGCTGTGCGGCTCGGCGTTCAAGAACAAGGGTGTGCAGCCCCTGCTCGACGCCGTCGTCGACTATCTGCCGAGCCCGCTGGACATTCCGCCGGTCGAAGGCCTGAAGCTGGACGGCGAGACCGCCGACAGCCGCAAGGCTGACGATGCCGAGCCGTTCTCGGCGCTGGCGTTCAAGATCATGAACGACCCGTTCGTCGGCACGCTGACCTTCGCCCGCATCTATTCCGGCAAGCTCGAGAGCGCGTCGGTGGTGATGAACTCGGTGAAGGACAAGAAGGAAAAGGTCGGCCGCATGCTGCTGATGCATGCGAACAGCCGCGAGGACATCGACGTCGCCTATGCGGGTGACATCGTTGCGCTTGCCGGTCTCAAGGACACCACGACGGGTGACACGCTGTGCGCCCAGAACGCGCCGATCATCCTCGAGCGCATGGAGTTCCCGGAGCCGGTGATCGAGGTCGCGGTGGAGCCGAAGACCAAGGCGGACCAGGAGAAGATGGGCGTCGCGCTCAATCGTCTCGCCCGCGAGGATCCGTCGTTCCGCGTGACCAGCGACCATGAATCGGGCCAGACCATCATCAAGGGGATGGGCGAACTCCACCTCGAGATCCTGGTCGACCGCATGAAGCGCGAGTTCAAGGTCGAGGCGAATGTCGGTGCGCCGCAGGTGGCGTATCGCGAGTATCTCGCGAAGCCGGTCGAGCTGACCTACACCCACAAGAAGCAGTCGGGCGGCTCGGGCCAGTTCGGCGAGGTCAAGGTGCAGGTGAAGCCGGGCGAGCGTGGTTCGGGCTTCGTGTTCTTCGACGAGATCAAGGGCGGCAACATCCCGCGCGAATATATCCCGTCGGTCGAGAAGGGCATGCGCGAGACCGCCGAGACCGGATCGCTGATCGGCTTCCCGATCATCGACTTCGAAGTGCACCTGATCGACGGCAAGTATCACGACGTCGACTCGTCGGCGCTCGCGTTCGAAATCTGCGCGCGTGGCGCGATGCGTGAAGCGGCCCAGAAGGCCGGCATCAAGCTGCTCGAGCCGATCATGAAGGTCGAGGTCGTTACCCCGGAGGATTATCTGGGCGACGTCATCGGCGACATGAACAGCCGTCGTGGGCAGATCCAGGGCACCGACAGCCGCGGCAACGCACAGGTCGTCGAGGCCATGGTGCCGCTCGCGAACATGTTCGGCTATGTGAACCAGCTCCGCTCGTTCACCCAGGGCCGTGCACAGTACACGATGCAGTTCTCGCATTATGACGAGGTGCCCGCCAACGTCGCCGACGAAGTGAAGGCGAAGCTGGCGTAATCCATAAATCATCGCTAAGGGCGCCGTTCCGCCGCGCGGCGGCGCGCCCGAATCGCGACGAACATCGAGTTGAGAAGAAGGTAGGACAGACATGGCGAAAGCTAAATTCGAGCGGAACAAGCCGCACGTGAACATCGGCACCATCGGTCACGTCGACCATGGTAAGACCTCGCTGACCGCTGCCATCACCAAGGTGCTGGCCGAGACGGGCGGCGCGACGTTCGTCGACTATGCGAACATCGACAAGGCGCCGGAAGAGCGCGAGCGCGGCATCACCATCTCGACCGCGCACGTCGAGTATGAGACGGCCGACCGCCACTATGCGCACGTCGATTGCCCGGGCCACGCCGACTATGTGAAGAACATGATCACCGGTGCGGCGCAGATGGACGGCGCGATCCTGGTCGTTTCGGCCACCGACGGCCCGATGCCGCAGACCAAGGAGCACATCCTGCTCGCCAAGCAGGTCGGCGTGCCGACCATGGTCGTCTTCATGAACAAGGTCGACCAGGTCGACGATCCCGAGATCCTGGAGCTCGTCGAGCTCGAGATCCGTGAAGAGCTGTCGAAGCGCGACTTCCCGGGCGACGATATTCCGATCATCAAGGGTTCGGCTCTGGCCGCTCTCGAGGGCAGCAACGACGAGATCGGCAAGAAGGCGATCCTCGAGCTGATGGCCGCCGTCGACAGCTTCATCCCGCAGCCCGAGCGTCCGCTCGACAAGCCGTTCCTGATGCCGATCGAAGACGTGTTCTCGATCTCGGGCCGCGGCACCGTCGTGACCGGCCGCGTCGAGACCGGCATCGTCAAGGTTGGCGAGGAAGTCGAGATCGTCGGCATCAAGGACACCCGCAAGACCGTCGTGACCGGCGTCGAAATGTTCCGCAAGCTGCTCGACCAGGGCCAGGCCGGCGACAACATCGGTGCGCTGATCCGCGGCGTCGGCCGTGAAGAGGTCGAGCGTGGCCAGGTTCTCTGCAAGCCGGGTTCGATCAAGCCGCACACCGAGTTCAGCTCGGAAGTGTACGTCCTGTCGAAGGACGAAGGCGGCCGTCACACGCCGTTCTTCGCGAACTACCGTCCGCAGTTCTACTTCCGCACGACGGACGTGACCGGCGAGGTCGTTCTCCCCGAGGGCACCGAGATGGTGATGCCGGGCGACAACGTGCAGCTCGGCGTCAAGCTGATCGCCCCGATCGCTATGGATCAGGGTCTGCGCTTCGCCATCCGTGAAGGCGGTCGTACCGTCGGCGCGGGGGTTGTGGCGACGATCACAAAGTAATATAGGGCTGCTACCGCGCGATTCTCTCACGGGAGTCGCGCGGTTGCGCTTTTAAGGTTTTTCGCCCGAATCGGAAACCGAAGAGGTTTTCGAGACGGGCTTGGCTCTTTCGCATCGGTTGGGACATGGAAACGCAGAATATCCGTATTCGCCTCAAGGCTTTTGATCACCGCGTGCTCGATCAGGCTACTGGCGACATTGCAGACACCGCCCGCCGCACGGGCGCGCTCATTCGCGGTCCGATCCCCCTGCCGACGCGCATCGAAAAGTTCACTGTGAACCGCGGTCCGCACATCGACAAGAAGTCGCGCGAGCAGTTCGAGGTGAGGACGTACAAGCGGCTGCTGGATATCGTGCAGCCCACGCCGCAGACGGTCGACGCGCTGATGAAGCTCGACCTCGCCGCAGGCGTCGACGTCGAGATCAAGCTGGCCTGAGCCGGCTCGGCATAACGGGATACCGAACGGCGGCACTTTAGGGTGCCGACGTTGTCCGAGTCCCCACCGCCGCCTCCTTCGGGAAAGCGGCATCCAGCCCAGGTGGGGGCACTCGGTTGAATTGGGCTGGGCTTCGGGAAACCGGAGCTTTTTTCGTTGGTACGCTCGCCGCTAACGCGAGCCTATGCAGAAGGGAACCAGATCATGCGCACTGGCGTGATCGCGAAGAAAATGGGCATGACGCGCCTGTTCAAGGACGATGGACGGCACGTGCCGGTCACCGTCCTCAGCCTCGAAGGCTGCCAGGTCGTCGCTCGCAAGGAAACCGCCACGGACGGCTATGTCGCCGTTCAGCTCGGCGCCGGCGTCGCCAAGGCGAAGAATGTCGCCAAGCCGCAGCGCGGCCACTTCGGCAAGGCCGAAGTCGAGCCGAAGGCGGAGATTGCCGAATTCCGCGTTGCCGAGGATGCGCTCCTCGACGTTGGCGCTTGGCTCTCGGCCGATCATTTCGTGTCGGGCCAGTATGTCGACATCACCGGCCACACCCAGGGTAAGGGTTTTGCCGGCGCGATGAAGCGCTGGGGCTTCGGTGGTCTGCGCGCGACGCACGGCGTTTCGGTCTCGCACCGTTCGCACGGTTCGACGGGTAACCGCCAGGATCCGGGCCGCGTCTTCAAGAACAAGAAGATGGCCGGTCACATGGGCGACCGTCAGCGCACCCAGCAGAACCTCGAGGTCGTCTCGACCGACGTCGAGCGCGGCCTGATCTTCGTGAAGGGTTCGGTTCCCGGTCACAAGGGCACCTGGCTGCTCGTCAAGGATGCGGTGAAGGTGCCGCGCCATGCCGAGGCGCCGTATCCCGCCGGCCTGAAGGCCGCCAATTCCAACGCTCCCGCCGACACGCCCGCCGAGGATGTGGCTGCGGTTGAAGCGACCGAAGGCCAGGAGGGCTAAGTCGTGAAGGTCAAGGTTCAGAACCTGGATGCCAGCGAAAACGGCGACATCGATCTCAACGACGAGATCTTCGGTGTCGAGCCGCGTGCGGACATCCTCCACCGGGTCGTGACCTGGCAGCTCGAAAAGCGTCGCGGTACCGCCCGCGGCACGCGCGAGCGCAGCGATGTTGCCCGTTCCGGCAAGAAGCTGGGTCGCCAGAAGGGCGGCGGTACCGCCCGTCACGGCGATCGCCGCGCGCCGATCTTCGTCGGCGGTGGTAAGGCCCACGGCGCCCGCGTTCGCGACTTCAACCCGTCGCTGAACAAGAAGGTCCGCGTGCTCGGCCTCAAGATGGCGTTGTCGTCGAAGGCGAAGGCCGGCCAGCTGATCATCATGGACTCGCTGACCGTGCAGGACGGCAAGACCAAGGCGCTCGCAGCCGATCTCGCCAAGCTGGGCTTCGGCAAGAGCGCGCTGGTGATCGACGGTGACGCGGTGGAGCAGAGCTTCGCCCGCGCGTCGGCCAACCTGGTGGCGATCAACGTTCTGCCGGCGATCGGCGCGAACGTGTACGATATCCTTAAAGCTGACACGCTGGTGCTGACCCGCGCGGCTGTCGAAAAGCTGGAGGCGCGGTTCAATGGCTAAGAAGCAGGCGGGCGCCGTCGACCTTCGTCACTACGACGTCGTTGTCGCGCCCCACATCACCGAGAAGTCGACGCTTCTCTCCGAGCACAATGCGGTCGTCTTCAAGGTGGCCGGCGACGCGACCAAGCCGCAGATCAAGGCTGCGGTCGAGGCGCTGTTCAATGTGACGGTCACGGGCGTCAACACGATCGTCCAGAAGGGCAAGACCAAGCGCTGGAAGGGTGAGGCCTACCGTCGCTCGGACGTCAAGAAGGCGATCGTGACGCTGGCCGAAGGCCAGTCGATCGACGTCACCACCGGTATTTGAGGCGGGATAGATGGCACTCAAGCACTATAACCCGACGAGCCCGGCCCGCCGCGGCCTGATCCTCGTCGACCGCTCGGCGCTGCACAAGGGCAAGCCCGTCAAGGCGCTGACCGAAGGCAAGCGCAAGACCGGTGGCCGCAACAACAAGGGCCATGTCACCTCGCGCGGCATCGCCGGCGGCCACAAGCAGCGCTATCGCATCGTCGATTTCAAGCGCCGCAAGTGGGACGTCGAGGCGACCGTCGAGCGTCTGGAATATGACCCGAACCGCACCGCGTTCATCGCGCTCGTCAAGTATGACGACGGTGAGCTCGCCTACATCCTGGCGCCGCAGCGCCTGGCGGTCGGCGACAAGGTGATCGCCGGCAAGAAGACCGACGTGAAACCGGGCAATGCCATGGAACTGGGCCAGATGCCGGTCGGCACCATCGTCCACAACGTGGAGATGAAGCCGGGCAAGGGCGGTCAGATCTCGCGTTCCGCCGGCACCTATGTGCAGGTCGTCGGTCGTGACCGCGGTCTCGTGATCGTCCGCCTGAACTCGGGCGAGCAGCGCTACCTGCGCGGCGATTGCATGGCGACCGTCGGCGCGGTGTCGAACCCGGACAACGCCAACCAGAACCTCGCGAAGGCCGGCCGCAACCGCTGGCTGGGCCGCCGCCCGCTGACGCGTGGTGTCGCGAAGAACCCGGTCGACCACCCGCATGGCGGTGGCGAGGGCCGGACCTCGGGCGGCCGTCACCCGGTCACCCCGTGGGGCAAGCCGACCAAGGGCGCGCGCACGCGCAACAACAAGTCGACGGACAAGATGATCATCCGGTCCCGTCACGCGAAGAAGAAGAGGTAAGTCATGGCCCGTTCCATCTGGAAAGGTCCGTTCGTCGACCTGCATCTGCTGAAGAAGGCGGAGACGGCTCAGGACACCAACGCGCGTGCACCGATCAAGACCTGGTCGCGCCGTTCGACGATCCTTCCGACGTTCGTTGGCCTGACGTTCAACGTCTACAACGGTCGCAAGTTCGTTCCGGTCTCGGTCAACGAGGATATGGTGGGTCACAAGCTCGGCGAGTTCGCACCCACGCGCTACTTCCCCGGCCACGCGGCCGACAAGAAGGGCAAGAGGTAAGCGATGTCGAAGCCCAAATCCCCCCGCCGCGTCGGCGACAAGGAAGCCCTCGCCGTCGGCACCACCATCCGTGGTTCCGCGCAGAAGCTCAACCTGGTCGCGGCGCTCATCCGCAACCGCAAGGCCGGTGACGCGATGAACATCCTCGCTTTCTCGAAGAAGGCGATGGCCATCGACGTCCGCAAGGTGCTCGCCTCGGCGATCGCGAACGCGGAGAACAACCACAACCTCGACGTCGACGCGCTGGTCGTGTCGGAGGCGAGCGTCGGCAAGAGCCTGTCGATGAAGCGTTTCGCGACCCGCGCGCGCGGTCGTTCGAGCCGGATCGTCAAGCCCTTCAGCCGTATCCGCGTCGTCGTGCGCGAGCAGGAAGAAGCATAATGGGTCAGAAGAGCAATCCGATCGGCCTCCGGTTGCAGATCAACCGGACCTGGGACAGCCGCTGGTTCGCCGAGGGTGACGACTATGGTCGTCTGCTCCTCGAGGATCTGGCGATCCGCAAGTACATCATGAAGGCGATCCCGCAGGCGGCGATCTCCAAGGTGGTGATCGAGCGTCCCGCCAAGCTGTGCCGCATCTCGATCTTCGCTGCCCGTCCGGGCGTGATCATCGGCAAGAAGGGCGCGGACATCGAGAAGCTTCGCAAGAAGCTCGGCGCGATGACCTCGTCGGACGTGTCGCTGAACATCGTCGAGATCCGCAAGCCGGAAATCGATTCGAAGCTCGTCGCGCAGTCGGTCGCCGACCAGCTCGAGCGTCGCGTCGCCTTCCGTCGCGCGATGAAGCGCGCGGTGCAGTCGGCGCTCCGTCTGGGCGCCGAAGGCATCCGGATCACCTGCGGCGGCCGTCTCGGCGGCGCCGAGATCGCGCGCACCGAATGGTATCGCGAGGGCCGCGTTCCGCTGCACACGCTGCGCGCGAACGTCGACTATGCGGAAGCCCAGGCGCACACCGCCTATGGCGTCTGCGGCGTCAAGGTCTGGATCTTCAAGGGCGAGATCCTGGGCCATGACCCGATGGCGCAGGACCGGCTGATGATGGAGGCTCAGACCTCCGGCGTCCGTCCGGCGCGCTGATAGGAATTAGAGACAATGCTGCAACCGAAGCGCACCAAATTCCGCAAGGCCCACAAGGGCCGCATCCACGGCGACGCCCCCGGCGGCACCCAGCTGAACTTCGGCTCCTACGGGCTGAAGGCGATGGCGCCGGAGCGGATCACCGCGCGTCAGATCGAGGCGGCTCGCCGCGCGATCACGCGTCACATCAAGCGTCAGGGCCGCCTGTGGATCCGCGTCTTCCCGGACGTTCCCGTTTCGTCGAAGCCGGCCGAAGTCCGCATGGGTTCCGGTAAGGGCGCGCCCGAATATTGGGTCGCCCGCGTCAAGCCAGGCCGCATCCTGTTCGAGCTGGACGGCGTTCCCGGCCCGCTCGCCGCGGAAGCGTTCGAGCGTGCGGCGATGAAGCTGCCGATCAAGACGAAGGTCGTCGCCCGTCTCGGCGACTTCACCCACCTGGGAGGCGCATGATGACCAAGCCTGCCGATCTCAAGGTCAAGACCGATGACGAGCTGCAGACGCAGCTGTCGGAGCTGAAGCGCGAGCAGTTCAACCTGCGCTTCCAGTCGGCGACCAACCAGCTCGAGAAGCCGGCCCGTGTGCGCGAAGTGCGCCGCGACATCGCCCGGATCAAGACGCTGCAGGCCGAGCGTTCGCGCTCGGCGGCCAAGTAAGGAATAGGGAAGCCATGCCGAAGCGCGTGCTGACCGGACTGGTCGTGTCGGACAAGACCGACAAGACGGTGGTTGTGAAGGTAGAGCGTAAGGTCAAGCACCCGCTCTACGGCAAGATCATCCGCCGTTCGAAGAAGTATCACGCCCACGACGAGGCGAACGACTATCGCGAAGGCGAGACCGTTCGCATCGAAGAGACGGCGCCGATCTCGAAGCTGAAGACTTGGAAGGTGATTGGTCGCGTCGATACGCACCAGTCGCCGGTCGTGGTCGAAGGCTGATCCTCGCGCAAGCGAGGCCAAGAGGAAACCAGGAACCACCGGGCGTCAGGTCCCGGCAGGCCAATTGAGAAGGAACCGGATCGATGATCCAGATGCAGTCCAATCTCGACGTCGCCGACAACAGCGGCGCGAAGCGGGTGCAGTGCATCAAGGTGCTGGGCGGCTCGAAGCGCCGTTTCGCGACCGTTGGCGACGTGATCGTCGTCAGCGTGAAGGAAGCGGCTCCGCGCGGCAAGGTTAAGAAGGGTGACGTTCACCGTGCGGTGATCGTGCGTACCGCCAAGGACATTCACCGTCCCGACGGTTCGACCATCCGTTTCGACGGCAACGCCGCCGTGCTGGTCAACAAGAACGAGGAGCCGATCGGCACCCGTATCTTCGGGCCGGTCGTCCGCGAGCTGCGCGCGAAGAACTACATGAAGATCATCTCGCTCGCGCCGGAGGTGCTGTAATGTCCGCCGCCAAGATCAAGAAGGGCGACAAGGTCGTCGTCTTGTCCGGCAAGGACAAGGGCCGCTCGGGTGAAGTGCTGAAGGTGCTTCCGAAGGACGGCAAGGTGCTGGTCGACGGCGTCAACGTCGCCGCCCGTCACCGCAAGCCGAGCCAGGCCAACCCGCAGGGCGGCATCGACCGTCTGCCGGCGCCGATGGCGATCAGCAAGGTCGCGCTTGAGGACCCGAAGAACCCGGGCAAGCCCACGCGCGTCCGCTTCGAGGTCCAGGACGGCAAGAAGGTTCGCGTCGCCGTCAAGTCCGGGGAGGTCATCAATGGCTGACACCTATACGCCCCGCATGCGCAAGCTGTACGACGAGAGCATCGCCAAGGCGATGACCGAGAAGTTCGGCTATGCGAACCCGATGCAGGTGCCCAAGATCGAGAAGATCGTGCTCAACATGGGCGTGGGCGAAGCGACGCAGGACAAGAAGAAGGTCGAGACCGCCGCGCAGGAAATGCAGCGGATCGCCGGCCAGAAGCCTGTCGTCACCAAGGCGAAGAAGTCGATCGCGCAGTTCAAGCTGCGTGAAGGCATGCCGATCGGCGCGAAGGTCACCCTTCGTCGCGAGCGCATGTACGAGTTCCTCGATCGCCTGATCACGATCGCGCTGCCGCGCGTTCGCGACTTCCGCGGGCTGAACCCGAAGAGCTTCGACGGCCGTGGCAACTATGCCATGGGCCTCAAGGAGCAGATCGTGTTCCCCGAGATCAACTATGACCAGATCGACAAGGTCCGGGGCATGGACGTGATCGTCACCACCACGGCGAAGACCGACGAGGAAGCGCGCGAGCTGCTCCGTCTGTTCGGCTTCCCGTTCCCGCAGGACCAGGCCGCCGAGAAGAAGGCGGCCTGAGCCCTCATGCGGCTCATGGCATTATAAGGAAGAGAACTTAAGTCATGGCGAAACTGAGTTCGATCAACAAGAACGAGAAGCGCAAGCAGCTGGTGAAGCGCTATGCGGGCCGTTACGCGCGCCTCAAGGCGGTCGCGAACGACGAGTCTCTGGACGAGACCGAGCGCCTGATCGCGCGCCTGAAGCTGGCGGAGATCCCGCGCAACGGCAACCCGACGCGCATCCGCAACCGTTGCGAGGTGACCGGTCGTCCCCGCGCTTACTACCGTAAATTCCGTCTCTGCCGCGTGCAGCTGCGGGAACTGGCCAACAAGGGCCTGATCCCGGGCGTCACGAAGTCGAGCTGGTGAGGAATCGATAATGGCATTGACCGATCCCTTGGGTGACCTGCTCACCCGCATCCGCAACGGCCAGCGCGCGCGCAAGGACAGCGTGATCTCTCCGGCGTCGAAGCTGCGCGCCCGCGTGCTCGACGTGCTGAAGCGCGAAGGCTATATCCGCGGCTATTCGGAAGAGCTGGTTGCCGGCCACAGCGGCCTGCGCATCGAGCTGAAGTATTTCGAGGGCCAGCCGGCGATCAAGCACGTCGCGCGCGTCTCGAAGCCGGGCCGCCGCGTCTATTCTGGCTCCAAGGAGCTGCCGCGCATCCGCAACGGCCTGGGCATCACCATCGTCTCGACGCCGCGGGGCGTTCTGTCGGACGCGGAAGCGCGCGACCAGAACGTCGGTGGCGAGATCCTCGCGGAGGTCTTCTGATGAGCCGCATCGGTAAGAAGCCGGTTACGGTACCGGCGGGCGTCACCGCGACGATCGACAAGGGCACGCTTTCGGTGAAGGGCCCCAAGGGCACGCTGAGCATTCCCCTGGCCGACGACGTCAGCTACGAAGTGCAGGACGGCCAGATCGCCGTCCAGCCGGCCAACGAGACCAAGCGCGCCCGTGCCTTCTGGGGCATGCAGCGCACGCTGGTGCAGAACCTGGTCACCGGCGTGACCGAGGGCTTCTCGAAGACCCTCGTGATCACCGGCGTCGGTTACCGCGCCAACTCGCAGGGCAAGAACCTGAAGCTGCAGCTCGGCTACAGCCACGACGTCGATTTCGCGGTGCCGGAAGGCATCGAGATCAAGACGCCGGATCAGACCACGGTCGAGATCACGGGTATCGACAAGCAGAAGGTCGGCCAGGTCGCCGCCGAGATCCGCCGCTGGCGGAAGCCGGAACCCTATAAGGGCAAGGGCATCAAGTATCGCGGCGAGTTCATCTTCCGCAAGGAAGGAAAGAAGAAGTAAGATGGCAAAGCTCTCTCTCTTCGCGAAGCGCCGCCAGCGCGTCCGCACTGCGCTTCGCGCCCGTGCGGGCACGCGCCCCCGCCTGTCGATCCATCGTTCGGGTCGCCACATCTACGCGCAGGTCATCGACGACGCGGCCGGCCACACCGTGGCCTCGGCTTCGACGCTCGAAAAGGACGTCCGTGGCCAGAGCGGCGCGAACCTCACGGCTGCGGCCGATGTGGGCAAGCGCGTTGCCGAAAAGGCAAAGGCGGCCGGTGTCACCAAGGTCGTCTTCGACCGCGGCGGCTTCCTGTTTCATGGTCGCGTGAAGGCGCTGGCGGATGCCGCGCGTGAAGGCGGATTGGAGTTCTAAGATGGCTGACGAAACCGAAAACCAGGTCTCGGCCGCTCCCGAGGCAGCCGCTGCGCCCGCCGACGCTCCGCGTGAAAATCGTGGCCCGCGTGGCGGTCGTGGCCGTGGCCCCGGCGGTGACCGTGGCGGCCGTGGCCGCGACGGCAACCGTGGTCGTCGCGACGATCGTCGCGGCAACAACGAGGAGCAGGGCGAAGAGCTGATCGAAAAGCTCGTCCACATCAACCGCGTCTCGAAGACGGTGAAGGGCGGCAAGCGCTTCGGCTTCGCGGCGCTGGTCGTCGTGGGTGACGGCAAGGGCCGTGTCGGCTTCGGCCATGGCAAGGCGCGCGAAGTGCCGGAAGCCATTTCGAAGGCGACCGCCTCGGCGAAGAAGAAGATGGTCCGCGTGCCGCTGCGCGAGGGCCGGACGCTTCACCACGACGGCAAGGGCCATTTCGGCGCCGGCCGCGTGACCGTCCGTTCCGCCCCGCAGGGCACCGGCATCATCGCCGGCGGTCCGATGCGTGCGGTGTTCGAGAGCCTCGGCGTTGCCGACGTGGTGACCAAGTCGGTCGGCACCTCGAACCCCTACAACATGATCCGGGCGACCTTCGAGGCGCTGGGTGAGCAGACCTCGCCCAAGGCCGTCGCGCAGCGCCGCGGCAAGAAGATCGCCGATCTGCTCGGTCGTGGTGGTGCCGACAAGGCCACTGCCCAGGCCGAGGCCGAAGCGGTCACGGAGTAAGCTCGATGGCAACCATCAAAGTGAAGCAGACGGGTTCGCCGATCCGTCGTACTCAGGATCAGCGCGCTACGCTGATCGGCCTGGGCCTCAACAAGATGCACCGCGTGTCGGAACTGCAGGATACTCCTGAAGTTCGCGGCATGATCCGCAAGGTGCAGCACATGGTCGAAGTTCTCGACTGATGTGTGACCATCCCCTCTTCCCTTTGGGGAGAGGGACGGCCGCCTGGCGGCCAGGGAGTGGGGGCGTGGCGTAGATCCGCCATTGCCCCCTTCGCCTGTCGGGCCTAAAGGCCTCCCTTTCCCGCGCCCAACCGGGGCCGGGAATGATTCTTTCAGCGCGTCAAAAGCGAAAGCGAGTGCATATCATGAAACTGAACGACATCCGCGACAACCAGGGTGCCCGCAAGAGCCGCGTTCGCGTCGGCCGCGGCATCGGTTCTGGCGTCGGCAAGACTGCCGGTCGCGGTCAGAAGGGTCAGAAGAGCCGCGAAGGCGTTTCGATCAAGGGCTTCGAGGGCGGTCAGATGCCGCTCCACATGCGCCTGCCGAAGCGTGGCTTCAACAACATCTTCGCCAAGGATTATGCCGAGGTGAACCTGGGCGCGATCCAGAAGCTGGTCGATGCCGGCACGCTGGCGACCGACGGCACGATCGACCATGCCGCGCTGAAGGCGGCCGGTGTCGCCCGTGGCGGCAAGGACGGCGTTCGCGTTCTCGGCAAGGGCGAATTCTCGGCCAAGCTCAGCTTCAAGGTCGCCGGTGTTTCGAAGAGCGCCCGCGAGGCGATCGAGAAGGCCGGCGGTTCGGTCGAGGTGATCGAGGTGGTTCCGGCCGCCGAGAAGGCCAAGGCCAAGAAGGGCAGCGCGATCGCGGCGCGCAAGGCCGCCAAGGCCTGACGCCGATTATCGGCGTGCCGCTTTTGTCCCCGCGCGGTTAGACAAGCGCGGTTGAGGCATTATATGGGGCGGCGGGGGCGCGTGATGCGCATTCCCGCCGCCTCTGTTTTTCCGGGATCGTAGACGCATGGCATCCGCAGCCGACAACTTCGCGAGCAACCTCAGTCTCGCCAAGTTCGGTCAGGCAACCGAACTCAAGAAGCGCATCTGGTTCACCATCGGCGCGCTCATCGTCTTCCGCCTGCTGAGCTTCGTGCCGATCCCCGGCATCGATCCGCGCGCGCTGGCGTCGCTGTTCAACACGACCCGTGGCGGCGTGCTGGATTTCTTCAACACCTTCTCGGGCGGCAGCCTTGAGCGCATGAGCCTCATCGCGCTCGGCGTGATGCCCTACATCACCGCCTCGATCGTCGTTCAGCTCGCGAGCACGCTCTCGCCGACGCTGGCCGCGATCAAGAAGGAGGGTGAAGCCGGGCGCAAGAAGCTCAACCAGTACACCCGCTACGGCACGGTCGGCCTCACGATCATCCAGGGCTATTTCATCGCCATCGGCCTTGAAACCTGGGGTGCGGGGCAGGGCGTGTCGGCGGTGGTCGATCCGGGCCTGCTGTTCCGCGTCGTCGCGGTGATCTCGCTGCTCGGCGGCACGATGTTCCTGATGTGGCTGGGCGAACAGATCACCAGCCGCGGCATCGGCAACGGCGTTTCGCTGATCATCATGGCCGGCATCGTCGCGCAGCTGCCGACGACGCTCGCCAACCTGTTCGAAGGCGGCCGCACCGGCTCGCTCTCGGCGCCGGTGATCGCGGCGATCGTCGTCCTCGCGCTCGGCCTGATCGCGTTCATCTGCTTCATGGAGCGCGCGCAGCGCCGGGTGCTGATCCAGTATCCGAAGCGCCAGACCGCGCGCGGCATGATGCAGGGCGATCGCAGCCACCTGCCGCTGAAGATCAACACCGCGGGCGTCATCCCGCCGATCTTCGCCTCATCGCTGCTGTTGATGCCGCTCACCATCTCGCAGTTCGCCGGCAACAAGTTCGACGATTCGACGACGTGGGGCCAGATCATGGGCTGGCTCAACATCAACATCGCCCACGGCCAGCCGCTCTACATGCTGCTCTACGGCGCGGGCATCATCTTCTTCTGCTTCTTCTACACCGCGGTCGTGTTCAACCCGGAAGAGACGGCGGACAATCTGAAGCGCTATGGCGGGTTCATCCCCGGCATCCGCCCGGGCAAGAGCACCGAGAAATATCTCGATTATGTGCTGACGCGCATCACCGTGATCGGCGCTGCCTATCTGACCGCGCTGTGCCTGGTGCCCGAATATCTGGTCGCGAGCATGGGCGTGCCCTTCTATCTGGGCGGCACCAGCCTGCTGATCGTCGTCAACGTGACGATGGATACCGTAACGCAGATCCAGAGCCACCTGCTTGCGCATCAGTATGGCGACCTTATCAAGAAGGCCAAGCTCAAGGGCGGAAAGAACCGCTGACGCGGTCAGCGGCGCAAAAGGGGAAGGATCGCGCACTGATGAACATCATTCTGCTGGGGCCCCCGGGGGCGGGCAAGGGCACCCAGGCGAGCCGGCTGGTCGAGGAGCATGGCATGGTCCAGCTTTCGACTGGAGACATGCTGCGTGCCGCCGTCAAGGCGGGCACGCCGGTGGGTCTCAAGGCGAAGGCGGTGATGGATGCCGGCGAACTGGTGTCCGACGAGATCGTCTCGGCGCTGATCGGCGACAAGCTGGACGAGATGGGCGCCGACAAGGGCGCGATCTTCGACGGGTATCCGCGCACCGCGGCGCAGGCCGAATCGCTCGACCTGATCCTGGCCGAGCGCGGCCGCACGCTCGATCATGTGATCGAGCTGGGCGTAGACGAGGATGCGCTGGTCGAGCGCATCACCGGCCGCTTCACCTGCGCCACCTGCGGCGAGGGCTATCACGACCTGTTCAAGCAGCCCAAGGTCGAGAACACCTGCGATTGCTGCGGCGGCCATGAGTTCAAGCGCCGGCCGGACGACAATGCCGAAACCGTGCGCACGCGCATGGCCGAATATCGCGGCAAGACCGCGCCGATCCTGCCGATCTACGAGGCGCGCGGCATCGTGACCCGCGTTGACGGCATGGCCGACATCGATGAGGTCAGCCGCGCGATCGAGGACGTTCTCGCCTCGGCGTGACCCGTGACGTTTTCCTTCCCGAGCTTTGCTCGGGGAGGAAAAACCGTCCGTCCGCCCGCTGGTCAGCGTCCCCGTCATCTGCTGTGATGCGCCGCGGGAGGGACTCGCCATGCGCATCATCACAGCCTGGGTCCTGGCGCTGGTCGGCACCGTGCCGCTCCACGCCGAAACCGTCTCGCAGTCGCCCACCCGGTTCGAGACCGCAAGCACCGTGCAGATCGCGGCACCGCCCGAGATCGTGTGGGAAGCGCTGATCAAGCCCAATCGCTGGTGGTCGAGCGACCACAGCTGGTCGGGCGACGCGAAGAACATGTATCTCAGCGCGCAGGCGGGCGGCTGCTTCTGCGAATTGCTGCCCGACGTGAAGGGCAGCGTCGAGCATGGCCGGGTGGTGCTCGCGCGACCCGGGAAGGAATTGCGCCTGATGGGCGCACTCGGTCCGCTGCAGGCGATGGCGGTATCCGGCAACCTTCACATCACGCTCAAGCCGCAGGCCGGCGGCACCCAGGTTGTGCTGCGCTATATCGTCGGCGGTGCGATCGATGGCGATGCTGCGACACTCGCGCCGGTTGTGGACGGCGTGCTGGCGCAACAGCTTGAAGGCCTCAAGCGCTTCGCGGAGGCGTCCGCGCAATAGGGCCATCGTGCGGGCTATGCTAAGAAAAACGTGACGAACGGCTCCGAATCACGAGGGCCGTCGACGCGGGTCGCTCGTTGCATGAGAAACGCAGAGAGGGACCTGAGCAATGGCGGTGACCGACCACGTCGACCTTCCGACGTTCATCGAGGGTGTGAAGAAGCGCAATCCGGGGCAGGATGAGTTCGTCCAGGCCGTCCAGGAGGTGGCCGAGGACATCTTCGAGTTCATCGAGGACAAGGAAGCCTATCACTCGCAGCAGATCCTGCGCCGCATCGCCGAGCCGGATCGGATCATCTCCTTCCGCGTCTGCTGGGAGGATGATGCCGGCAATATCCGCGTACAACGCGGTTGGCGCGTGCAGAACAACAATGCGATCGGCCCCTACAAGGGCGGCATCCGCTTCCACCCGTCGGTCACCGAAAGCGTCCTCAAATTCCTGGCGTTCGAGCAGACCTTCAAGAACGCGCTCACCGGCCTGCCGATGGGCGGCGGCAAGGGCGGCGCAAATTTCAACCCGAAGGGCAAGAGCGACCGCGAGGTGATGCGGTTCTGCCAGAGCTTCATGACCGAACTCTACCGCCATGTCGGCGCGGATGTGGACGTGCCGGCGGGTGACATCGGCGTCGGCGCGCGTGAGATCGGCTATATGTTCGGCCAGTACAAGCGCATCACGAACCAGTTCACCGGCGTGCTGACGGGTAAGGGTCTGGAGTTCGGCGGCTCGCTGATACGGCCGGAGGCGACCGGCTATGGCGCCACCTATTTCCTCCAGAACATGCTGGCCACGCGCAACCGCAACCTGGAGGGGCTGGTCGCGGTAATCTCCGGTTCCGGCAATGTCGCGACCCACGCGGCGGAGAAGGTGACGCAGCTGGGCGGCAAGGTGGTGACCCTCAGCGACAGCGGCGGCTTCATCCATGATCCCGACGGCATCGACATGGAGAAGATCAACTGGGTCAAGCACCACAAGACGCACACCCGCGGGCGCATGTCGGACTATGTGAAGCAATATTCGGGCGCGACCTATCATGAGGGCAAGACGCCGTGGGGCGTTCCCTGCGACGTCGCGCTGCCCTGCGCGACCCAGAACGAACTGTTCGGCGAGGATGCGCGCACGCTGGTGAAGAACGGTTGCTTCGCCGTCTCCGAAGGCGCCAACATGCCGACCGATCTGGAAGGCGTGCACGTATTCAAGGATGCGCGCATCCTCTATGCGCCAGGCAAGGCGGCCAATGCCGGCGGCGTCGCGGTCTCGGGGCTGGAGATGAGCCAGAATTCCGAACGGCGGCAATGGAAGGAAGCCGAGCTGCAGCAATTGCTGCTCGATATCATGGCCGGCATCCATGAGAGCTGCTTGCGCTACGGGCGCGAGAGCGACGACTATGTCGACTATGTGAAGGGCGCGAACATCGCCGGGTTCAAGAAGGTGGCGGACGCGATGCTGGCCTACGGCGTGGTCTGACCCGCCACCGCTGCGGGCGAAAGCGGCGGGCGGGCCGCGCCGCCGCTTTCGCTCGACTCCCGGACATGGCATGAGCGCGCGACCATGACGTCCGTGCTCAACATCGCCCATTCCATCCTCGGCCAACCCTGGCGCTGGCGCGCGCGCGCTGCCGATGCACGCGAGGATGCGATGGGCAGCGACGATCTCGTCACCCAGCTGCTCCTCGCGCGCGGCTGCCCGCCCGACGCGCTGGAGGCGCATCGCGCGCCCAGCATCCGCGCCTTCATGCCCGACCCCTCGATCTTCCGAGACATGGATCGCGCCGCCGGGCGGCTGGCCGATGCTGTGATCGCGGGCGAGCCGGTGACGGTGTTCGGCGATTATGACGTCGACGGCGCCACTTCCGCCGCCTTGCTGATCCGCCTGCTGCGCGATCTCGGCCTCGATCCGCGCGCCTATATCCCGGACCGGCTGATGGAAGGCTATGGCCCCTCGGGCGAGGCGCTGGTGCGCATCGCAAAGGGCGGCGCGCGGCTGATCGTGACGGTGGATTGCGGCGCGCAGGCGTTCGAGGCGCTGGAGATGGCGCGCGCCGCGGGCGTCGACGTGATCGTCGTCGACCATCATAAATGCGCGACTGCGCTGCCGGTGGCGCATGCGTTGGTCAATCCGAACCGGCTCGACGAGGATGAGGGGCGGGAGCACGGCCATCTCGCCGCAGTCGGCGTCGCCTTCCTGCTCGGCGCGGCGCTGCTGCGCACATTGCGCGCGCGGGGCTTCTTCGCGGCGCGCGCCGAACCGCGGCTGCTCGAACTGCTCGACATCGTCGCGCTGGGCACGGTGGCCGACGTCGCGCAGCTCCGGGGGCTCAACCGCGCTTTCGTCGCGCAGGGGCTGAAGGTCATGGCGCAGCGGCGCAATGTCGGCCTGGCGGCGCTGATCGAGGCGGCGCGGCTGGAACGCGCGCCGACCGCGACCGACCTCGGCTTCGCGCTGGGGCCGCGAATCAATGCCGGCGGCCGTGTCGGCAAATCCGATCTCGGCGTGCGGCTGTTGACCACCGAGGATCCGGATGAAGCGCGCGGCATCGCGCTCGAACTCAACCGGCTGAACGAGGAACGCCGCGCCATCGAGGCGGCGGTGCAGGCGGAGGCCGAGGAGGCCGCGCTGCGCCAGGGCAATCGCGCAGTGGCGGTGGTCGCGGGGCAGGGGTGGCACCCCGGTGTGATCGGCATCGTCGCCGGGCGCCTGAAGGAGAAACTCGGCCGCCCCGCGATCGTCATCGCGCTCGACGAGGCCGGAATCGGCAAGGGCTCGGGCCGGTCGATCACCGGCGTCGATCTCGGCGCGGCGGTGCTCGCTGCAAAGGATATGGGCTTGCTCGCGGCGGGCGGCGGCCATGCGATGGCGGCGGGGCTGACGGTGAATGGCGCCGGCGTCGATGCCTTCGCCGACTTCCTGGAGGACCGGCTCGCGGCGGACGTCACCCGTGCGCAGGGCGAACGCGCGCTGCTGCTCGATGCGGTGCTCGCACCCGGCGGGGTGACGCCGGCGGTCGTCGAGGCGCTGGAGGCGGGCGGCCCCTATGGCGTCGGCTGGCCGGCGCCGCGCGTCGCGACCGGTCCGGTGCGCGTGGTGCGCGCCGACATCGTCGGCACCGGCCATGTCCGCGCGGTGGTGGCGGGCGAAGATGGCCGTTCGCTCAAGACGGTGGCGTTCCGCGCCGCGGAGACCGCGCTGGGGCAGGCGCTGCTCGGCGCTGGCCCGCACCGCCGCCTGTGGCTGGCCGGCCGCGCGCGAATCGACGATTGGGCGGCGCGACCGGCGGCAGAACTTCACCTCGATGATGCCGCCTGGGCAGATTGATTGAATCGAGCGCTTGACCGCATCGCCACAAGCCCCTAAGCGGACGGCCCGCACCGAGCGGCCCCTTCGTCTAGCGGTTAGGACGCGGCCCTTTCACGGCTGAAACACGGGTTCGATTCCCGTAGGGGTCACCACCGGCACTCTGTTGCCGGAACGGTGATGACAGGCGCCAGCGCGCCTCCTCCCAAGATTTGTGGGCTTCCTGCATATCAGCTCATCTCCGCCTCCCGCGTCGCTTCACGCGCAAGGTCGATGAACGCCCTGAACGCCGCGGACGGGTTTCGACGGCTGGGATAATAGTGGCACAGGGGCGCCAGCGGCGGCGTCCAATCCTCCAGCACGCAGATCAGGCGGCCCGCGGCGATGTCGTCGCGCATATCCGTTTCCATGAAGAAGCCGATTCCGACATCGTCGCGCACGGCGGCGCGCGAGAGGCTGGCTTCGTCGAAGGTGATGGGGCCGCTGACGTCGATCTGCACCGGTTGCCCGTCTTTCTCGAAATGCCAGCGATAGAGCGCGCCATTGGGCCGGCGGGCGGGGATGCAGGCGTGGCCGAGAAGGTCGGGCGGCACCTGCGGCTTGGCATGGGCGCGGAAATAGGCGGGGGACGCGGCGACGGCGAAGCGCCGGGGGCCTCCTGCCGGCACCGCGATCATGTCGCTGGGGACGAGATCGGCGCTGCGAACGCCGAGGTCGAAGCCGTCGGCGACGATGTCGACCAGCCGCCCCTCCGTAACCAGGTCGACATGCACGCGCGGGTGGCGCCGCAGGAACTGGAGCACCAGCGGCGTCAGGATCTCGCGCCGCGGTGGGAAAGGCGTTGATGCGCAGCACGCCCAATGGCGTTTCCTGCTGCGATTGGGCGGCGTCCATCGCCTCGTGGATGTCCTGCATCGCGGGGCCGACCTTCTCGACAAAATTGCGGCCGGCATCGTCAGCGAAACGCTGCGGGTCGTGCGGTGGAACACACGCACGCCCAACTCAGGCTCCAGCTTGCCGATTGCATCGCTGAGCGCGGTCGTCGACATGCCGAGTTCGACCGCCGCCGCGCGGAACGAGCCTATGCGCATAATGGCGAGCACCGAATCGAGTTCGATCGGGCTATGTCGGTTCATTGTCCCGCACTTCGCAACATCGCATCCCATATCATCCCGATTATCGCCAGGCAGGTCCATCGCTAAATCGGTGCCGACACAAGATGCAGTCGCACCGCGAAACCTGCGCTGCGGCGCATTGGAAGCGCGCAAAGGAGATGAACATGGCTGTCACGCTACCCGGGCCTATCGCCGAATATTTCGCCGCCGACGCCGCACAGGATGCCGGTGCCGTCGCACGATGCTTTTCCGATGAAGCGATCGTTCGGGATGAAGGGCACGCTTATTCCGGAAGGACCGCGATCCGGGTGTGGAAGGAGAAAACCGCGCGGAAGTATGACTGCACGTTCGAGCCTGTCGCGGTCGCGACGGAAGGCGACCGGACGGTCGTGACCGGCCCTGTCGTGGGGAACTTCCCCGGCAGTCCGATCGACCTGCGCTATGCTTTCACGCTGGATGGCGGCACGATCGCCGGGCTGGAGGTCGCGGCATGACCCCGTTCCTCAGCTTGCAGGGCAAGCGCGCGCTGGTCACTTCGGGCACGCGCGGCGCCGGTGCCGCCACGGTCAGCCTGTTCCGCGAACTGGGCGCCGAGGTTATGACGACGGCGCGCAGCCGGCCCGATGCACTGACGGACGTCGCCTTCGTCGCCGCCGACCTGACGACGGCAGAAGGCTGCGCGCAGCTTGCCGCGGCGGTGAAGGAGCAGATGGGTGGCGTTGATATCGTCGTCCACATGCTCGGCGGATCTTCCGCGCCCGCTGGCGGTTATGCGGTGCTCAGCGAGGATGTCTGGGCAAACGAACTGAACCTCAACCTGATGCCGGCGGTGCGCCTCGACCGTGCGCTGCTTCCGGAGATGGAGGCGCGCGGCAGCGGCGTGATCATTCACGTCACCTCGATCCAGCATGTGATGCCCTTGCCGGAGGCGACGACGGCCTACGCCGCGGCCAAGGCGGCGCTCTCCAC
Source organism: Sphingomonas zeicaulis (assembly GCF_050433225.1). Taxonomy (NCBI): domain Bacteria; kingdom Pseudomonadati; phylum Pseudomonadota; class Alphaproteobacteria; order Sphingomonadales; family Sphingomonadaceae; genus Sphingomonas; species Sphingomonas zeicaulis. Next base: position 228,285 of record NZ_JBNPXQ010000004.1, read on the forward strand.
CTATAGCAAGAGTCTGTCCAAGCAGGTGTCGCCCAAGGGCGTGCGCGTGGTGCGGGTCTCGCCCGGCTGGATCGAGACCGAAGCTTCGATCGAACTCGCGACGCGATTGGCGGCAGACCATGGCGGCGATATCGAGCGCGGCAAGCAGATCATCATGGATGCGCTTGGCGGCATCCCGATCGGCAGGCCGGCCCGCCCGGATGAGGTCGCCAGCCTGATCGCCTTCCTCTCCTCCGATCGTGCGGGCAGCATCACCGGCACCGAATACACCGTCGACGGCGGCACCGTGCCGACGGCGTAAGGGCTACGCGGCGCCGTCGGGAGACGTCCACCCGCCGATATGGCCATAGACCGCATCGCGCAGCCGGGCGAGGTCGCGGTTGAGGTCGGCGAGTGCGGCGGGCGTTTCTCCCGACGCTGCCAGCAACGTGTCACCCAGGCATCCCGCGCGAAAGCGCAGCGCGTCGCCGGCTGGCGTCAGCGACACCACGACTTGTCGCTCGTTGGCCGGGTTGCGCGCGCGCGCGACGAGGCCGCCGCTTTCGAGCCGCTTGAGCAGGGGCGTGAGGGTGCTCGATTCGAGAGCGAGCTGCTGGGCGATGCTGCCCACGGTCTGCCCGTCCTGCCGCCACAGCACGTTGAGCACGAGATATTGCGGATAGGTGAGCCCAAGCCCGTCGAGCAACGGCTTGTACGCCCGCTGGATCGCGATCCCGGCCGAATAGATCGCGAAGCAAAGCTGGTCTTCCAGCGGCACGGGCGCGTTCGCTGCATCTGACATCCGATCATTTTCCTCCGCATTCATGCCGTAACACATATCGCGATAATTTTTGCTGGACAAGGTGATCCGAATCGCAGATAAAGATATCGCAATAACAGTTACTGCAATATCTAAGGAGGGTTTCATGAAGACGTTGATCCGTACCGCCGCATTCTTCGCTGCCGCTGCCGCAACCGCTGCCGTCCAACAGCCGGCTCATGCGCAGACCGCGCAGTCCAACGGCCATCCAAGCCACGTCGTCGCCGCCGCGGCGATCAAAAATGTCGTGCTGGTCCACGGCGCGTTCGCCGACGGATCCGGGTGGCGCGGCGTCTATCAGGAACTCACCGCGCGCGGTTATCGCGTGACGGTCGTCCAGAACCCGCTGACCTCGTTCGAGGATGATGTCGCGGCCACCCGGCGGGCGCTCGATCGCCAGGATGGGCCCGCCATCCTCGTCGGGCATAGCTGGGGTGGCACGATCATCACCGAGGCGGGCGTCCATCCGAAGGTCCGCGGGCTCGTCTATGTCTCCGCGCTCTCGCCCGACGCGGGTGAGACCACTGCGCAGCAATATGAAGGCTATACGACGCCGCCCGAGTTCGTGATCGAAACCGGCAAGGACGGCTTCGGCTTCATCAAGCCGGACGCTTTCGTCGCCGGCTTCGCGGCGGATGCGACGCCTGCGGACGCCGCCTTCCTCAATGCTTCGCAGGTGCCGATCAACATGGCGAGTTTCGGCGTCAGGCTGCAGAACGCCGCGTGGCGGACCAAGCCGAGCTGGGCGGTGATCGCCACCGAGGACAAGGCGTTCGACCAGCGCATGCTGCGAGGCATGGCCAAGCGGATCGGCGCGAAGGTGACCAACGTCGCCGCCAGCCACGCCGTCTTCCTCACCCAGCCCAAGGCCGTCGCCGACGTGATCGACGAAGCCGCCCGCCAGTCCACACCAGCGCGCTGATCGGCGCGATCGCGGCGCAGCGCCGCAAGCATCAGAAAGGTCCAGATCATGTCTCACGCCCCCTTTGGCGACGCCCGGGATTTCGACCGCCGCGTCCGCGAGAACCAGGCGCAGCGCCTCGCCGGCCTCCGCTCGGTCTATGATTTCATCATCTGTGGTGCCGGCTCTGCCGGCTCGGTGATCGCGCGGCGCCTCACCGAAAATCCCGCCTGCACCGTGCTGCTGATCGAGGCAGGCGGCAGCGACGAGCATGAGACGGTGACGGACCCGGCGCGCTGGCCGCTGAACCTCGGCAGCGAACGCGACTGGGGCTTCGCGGCTGAACCCAACCCGCATCTCGATGGGCGCGCGCTCTCGATGTCGATGGGCAAGGGGCTCGGCGGCGGATCCAGCGTCAACGTCATGGTCTGGGCACGCGGCCATCGCAGCGATTGGGACGATTATGCCGCCCAATCCGGCGATCGGGGCTGGGGCTATGATGCGGTGCTCGATATCTACCGCCGCATCGAGAATTGGCAGGGCAGGCCCGATCCGGATTATCGCGGCAGCGCCGGGCCGGTGTGGGTCCAGCCCGCGCATGATCCCAGCCCGATCGCCGGCGCGCTGCTGGACGCGGCGCAGGCGATGGGCATTCCGACCTTCGACAGCCCCAACGGACGGATGATGGAAAGCGGCGGCGGTGCGGCCTATACCGACATGCTGGTGCGCGCCGGGCAGCGCCATTCGCTGTACCGCGCCTATGTCCGCCCCGTCGCCGATCGTCCGAACCTGACGATCCTGACCGACACGCACGTCCGCCGCATCCTGTTCGATGGCACGCAGGCGGCCGGCGTCGAGGTCGAGCGGGCGGGCCGGGTGTGGCCGATCACCGCGGGCACGGAGGTCATCGTTTGCACCGGCGCAATCAACACGCCCAAGCTGCTGATGCTGTCAGGCATCGGTGATCGCCAGGAACTGGATCGCCACGGCATCCCGCTCGTCGGGCACGTGCCGGGCGTCGGCAGGAACCTGCAGGATCATGTCTCCTTCGGCCTCACCTGGGAATATCGCGCGCCGATCGCGCCGCGCAACAGCGGCAGCGAGGCGACCTTGTACTGGAAGAGCCGGCCCGATCTTGAGGCGCCGGACCTGCTGTTCTGCCAGGTGGAATTCCCGGTGCCGAGCGATCGCACGGCCGCACGCGGCGTTCCGACCGATGGCTGGACGATGTTCGCCGGGCTCGCCCATCCGCACAGCCGTGGCACGGTGCGGCTGAAGTCGGCCGATCCGGCGGCGGCGCCGGTGGTCGACGCGAACATGATGTCCGATCCGCGCGACCTGGAGGCTGCGCGCGCGTGCGTGAAGCTCTGCCGTGAACTCGGCGGCCAGGCAGCGTTCGATCCCTATGTCAGCCGGGAGGCCATTCCCGGTGACGGCAATGCGATAGACGATGCCTTCATCCGCGATGCCGCGGTGACCTATTGGCATCAGTGCGGCACCGCACGCATGGGGCAGGACGATATGGCCGTGGTCGATGCCACGCTCGCCGTGCAGGGCATCAGGCGGCTGCGCATTGCCGACGGATCGATCCTGCCCAAGGTGCCGACCGGCAATACGCAGGCGCCCTGCGCGATCGTGGGCGAGCGCGCGGCGGACATTCTGCGGCGACAGTACGGGGTGTGAGTCTGGCCGGCGGCGGCCCAATCCCGCCGCCGGCCGCATTCATGCTCAGCGCGCCAGCATCTGGTGGCGCGTCAGGCTTTCCTGCATGTGCTGGCGCGCGGCGTGGCGCGCGGCAGCGCTTTCCATGCGGACGATCGCGTCGAAGATCGCCTCATGCTCGCCCAGCACCTTGGCGGCATAGGCATCCTGCTCCCCCGCGGTGTTGCCGCGCAGCAGCAAGGTACGGCGGGGAACGAGCCGCACCCCGATGAAGTCGATTATCCGCGGGAAATAATCATTCTGGGTCGAGCGGGCGACGGCGGCGTGAAAGCGGGCATCGGCCTCTGCAGCGGCGGTGGGGTCGGTACGGTACGCCGCCATGTCGTCCAGCGCCTGCTTCATCGCGGTGATGTCCGCCGTCGTGCGGCGCGCGGCGGCGAGGCCCGCCATCTCGGTTTCCACCGCGAGCCTGATCTCCAGCAGCCGGATGACGTCCGCGAGTTCGTGCAATTCCTCGGGCGCGATCTGGAAGGCGCCGAAATCGGGCACCTCCTCCACGAACACGCCCGATCCCTGACGGGAAACCAGCACGCCCTTCGCCGCCAGCCGCGCGACCGCCTCGCGCACCACCGTGCGGCTGACCTTCGCATCCTCGGCGATCTCCTTCTGGCTGGGGAGCTTGGAGCCGGGCGGATAAATGCCCGATCTTATGCCGGCCTCCAGCCTGGCGAACAGCATGTCGGTCAACGAACCCGTGCTGTCTTCACCGTCCTTGCCAATCAACCCCGTTCCTTCGCGTTTGAACAACTTGTCATATCACTTCGCCATATATAGCACAGGCTGCACGCCATATACAGCGATTCACAGCCATATTGTGGGATTATGCAGCCCACAGGTGTGACAACAGGGAGAGAGCGCGAGATGAAGCGAGGATGCAAGACCATCGGAACACGGATCGTCGTGTCTGCCATGTCCCTCATGCTCGTTTCGGCGGGTGGTGCCACCGCCCAGACGCCGCCATCAATGGCTGAAACACCGGCGCTGCCTCCGCTCGATCCGGCCAGCCTGCGCTTCGACGCCATGCGAGTGCCGGCACCCGACCGCGTTCTGCGACTGCTCAACCATAGCGCCGCCGCGGAAATCCGCCGTCTGTCGAACGAGCCGCTCTACATTCCGCCGCGCGACTGGCGCGGTGCCTCCGCCAACTGGGTCGCGGCGACCTTTTATATCGGGCTCGGTCGCCTTGCCCGCGAGTCCGATGCGTCGGGCGCACGCGCCTATCTGCGCAGCGTGGCGGAACATTATAATTTCGGGATGCTCGGCGCCTGGTCGCCGCGCAACATGCTCGATGCCGACAATCTCGCGATCGGCGAACTGTATGAAGAGCTGTATGCGCGCAGCGGCGAGGCGGGCGAGATCGCACCGCTGCGGCAGCGGCTCGACTACAACCTGCCCTATCTCCAGAAGGATCCCGCGCCGGACAAGCTGGTGTGGTGGTGGTGCGACGCCTTGTTCATGGCGCCGCCGGTGTTCGCGCGGATGGCGGCGCAAACGCATGATCACAGCTATTTGCAGGCGATGGACGTGCAGTGGTGGCGCACCTACGACCGGCTCTGGTCGAAGGAACACCGCCTGTTCTTCCGGGACGAACGCTTCCTCACCCGCACCTCGCGCAACGGCAAGCCCGTGTTCTGGGGGCGTGGCAATGGCTGGGTGGTCGCGGGGCTGGCGCGGCTGCTCGATACGATGCCGGCCAACTATCCCAGCCGCGCGCGCTATGTGGAAACCTTCCGGACGATGATGGCGCGGATCGTCGAACTGCAGCGCCCGGAGGATGGGCTGTGGACCGCGAGCCTGCTCGACCCCCAGGATCCGCCGGGCGCGGAATCGACCGGCTCCGCCTTCTACACCTATGCGCTGGCCTGGGGGATCAACCATGGCCTGCTCGATCGCGCCAAATATCAGCCGCATGCATTGAAGGCATGGGCGGGGCTGGCCGCGCTGGTCCAGCCCAATGGGCGCCTCGGCTATGCGCAGCAGGCGGGCGATCAGCCCGAACCTTCGGGGCCCGCCGACCATGCCCTCTATGGCAGCGGTGGGTTGCTGCTGGCCGGACTTGAGGTGATGAAGCTCGGCCGGCCGGTCTCGCCGCTGCCGATCGCCGAGCCCGAGCGTGATCCGCCGGGCGCGCAGCGCCTGCCGATCCGCGATCGGCCCCGCCCGGCCAAAGCTTCGCCCGAGCAGCTTCGCGGCTGGGAACGGGTGATGGCGGAACGGCAGGCGATGATCGATCTGGGTTTTGATCCGGCCCCGCCGGGCAGCGCACGCGTCGCGCAGGCCGCGGGCGCGGCCGGCATGCCGAAGCTGGTCGCGCCGGCGCTGGAGACGCCGCCCCCGGGCGAGCGTGCGCCGAGGGCGACGGTGCGCTTCGCGCCCTATCGCTTCGACGATCTGCTGTGGGAGAATGATCGCACCGCCCACCGGATCTACGGCCCGGCGCTGGAGCGGGAGGAGCCGCCCTCGACCTCGGGCATTGATGCCTGGGGCAAGCATGTGGCCTGGCCGTTCATGGAGCGCCAGCTGCGCACCGGCAAGCAGCATGACTATCATGGCGAGGGAATAGACTTCTTCAACGCGGGCACTTCGCGCGGCGCTGGCGGGCTCGGCATCTGGGATGCCAGCAAGCTGTGGACCTCGCGCAACTGGAAGGCCTATCGCATCCTCAAGGACGGGCCGGACACCGCCGATTTCGAGGTCGATTACGCCCCCTGGCCGGTCGGCACCGATCGCAAGGTGTGGGAAACCCGGCGATTCACCCTGCCGCTGGGTACCAACTTCACCCGCATGGTCTCGACCATCGGCTCGGACAAGGCCGGGCCGCTGCAGGTCGCGATCGGCATCCAGAAACGCCCCACCGCCAACGCCGCCGGCACCTTCATGGCGGACCGTCAAGCCGGCCGCTTCAGCCTGTGGACCCCCGAGGATCCGGACAAGGGCGCGATGGGCGTCGCGCTGATCGTCGACCCGGCGATGATCGCGGACGTGGTGCAGGACAATGAGAACTACCTCGTCCTGCTGCGTGTCACGCCGGGCAAGCCGTTCGTCTATTATATGGGCGCGACGTGGAGCAAGGCGGGCACGTTCGCCGACCGGGCGGCGTGGGAAGCCTATGTGAAGGGCGAGAGGGCGGGGTTCCAGATTCCAACTCCCCTCCCGCCTGCGGGAGGGGCTGGGGGAGGGCCTGTCCGTCCCCGCAACGAACCCTGACATGCCCTCCCCTGAGCGGGAGGGGAACTGAAAAAAAACAGGGGGCGCTGCACGCGTGCAGCGCCCCCAAGGAGTCGTGTCGGAGAGAAGGGATTCCAATGTGACACGACAGGGCTGGGAAGATCGTCAGAAGGTGGCGCGCACCCCCAGGTAGAATTGGCGGCCGTTGAGGCGGTAGTTGACCCAGCGCTGCGCCGTGGAGTCGGTATACTGCACGTCCGCCTGGTTGGTCAGGTTGATGCCGTCGACGCTTACCGTGATGTTCTCGGTCAGCGCATAGGAGATCGCGGCGTCGACATAGGTCGCCGAACGGGTGCCGGCGACGTCCTGATTGAACGAGGCGGGCACGCTGGTCAGGAACTGGTCGCGGTAGTTGGCCGAGACGCGTGCCTGGAAGCCGTCCTTCTCATAATAGAGCGTGCCGTTGATCGAGTTCTTCGACAGGTTGAGCAGGGTCGCGTTGAACAGCGCCGTGCCCGCCCGGTAATCGATGTTCGAGTCGACATAGGTGTAGTTGGCGAGCACGCCGAACCCGTCAAACGGCGCCGGCAGGAAGCTCAGCTGCTGCTGCAGGTTGAGCTCGACACCCTTCAGCGGGCCGCCCGGCGTGTTGATCACGCTGGTGATGACGAAGTCGGTGTCCGGCGTCACGCCGGTGCCGTTCAGCAGCTCGGTCGGCAGGCCCGTGGTCGAATAGGGCGCGGTGATGGTGTTGCCCTGAATGTAGGAATTGATCTTCTTGTAGAAGACGCCGGCCGACACGATCGATCCGCGCATCGGATACCATTCGATCGACAGATCGGCATTGTCCGACTTGAACGGGTTGAGGAAGGCGTTGCCGCTGTTCACCGTGCGCGATCCGCCCGAAACGCTCACCGTCGTCGCGCCCGCGAGGTTGCCCAGCGGCGGACGCGACATCGTCTTGGCCGCGGCGATGCGGACGATGATGTCGTCGGTCGGCTCGATCACCAGATTGAACGAAGGCAGGAAGTTCCGATAGGTCCGCTCAACCACCGTCGGCACCACGCCGGACGGATCGACCGTCGTCGGCACTGTCGTCAGGAAGTTCGAGGTCTGGTTGGTGATGACGTAGCGGCCGCCGATATTGCCGCGCACACGGATGTCGCCCAGATCGGTGTCGAACTGCGCCATGCCATAGAAGGACCAATCCTCTTCGGTGATCGCGCGATTGTCGCCGCGCGCGGCGGAGACCGTGCTGGAAAGCTCGGTGCGGCCGCTGTTGCCGAAGATGTTGTAGGCTTCGTTGAACGCGTTGATGTTGGGCGTCGTCCAGCACTTGGTGTTGCCGGCCGGCATCTTGAATTGCTCGAAGCCGCAGAACTGCTCGGTCAGCGAGCCGATCGTGTAGCCATCGGGAATGTTCGGGAAGTTGAACTCGCCCTGCACATAACGCAGCGAGCGCGACTTGAACTCATATTTCTTGAACTCGGCGCCGGCGCGAAGCGACAGCGCGTCCATCGCCTCGAAGGTCAGGTCGAGCCGCGCGGTGGTGTTGCGGTTCTCGATATAGTTTGGGCGCAGGCGAATTTCCGGGCCGGTCGGGCCGGTGCCGCCCGGCTGCGTCACGCGCGGGCCGAAATACCAGTTGTTCGGGTTGGTGACGTCGATGCCCCAGTTGATCGCCGGTGCGTTCTGACCCATCGGGCGAAGGTCGTAGGAGAAATTGTCGACGTTGAACGAGTCGATCTGCGTGGAGATGTCGACGAAATTATCGAAGTCCGAACGCGAGTGACCGGCCAGCGCGTTGACCGTGAAGCGGTCGCCGAACTTGTGCTTGGCGGCGAGCGTCGCCTGCATGAATTCGGTGGTGAAATTGTCGCGGTTGTGTTCGGATCGCAGGTCGACATTGTCGAACAGGCCGTAGACCAGCGAGTTGTTCTCATCGATCACGCCGTCACGGATGATCGATTCCGGCTTGCCGCCCTGCGATGCGGCGCGGCTGAAGCCGATTGGCTCCAGCGCCCAGTCGTCGCGCTTCACGTCGAACTTCGAATAGAGCATGTCGAGGACGATGTCGGTGTCGTCCTGCGGGCTCCACTGCAGGCTGGTGGTGATGCCCAGCCGCTCGGTGCGGCCCACGCCCTGCACATAGCGCGGGAAGCGCGGGTTGTAGACGTTGGGGCTGTTGACCTGGTTGAAGACCGGGATGTTGGTGCCGGGGCAGGCCCCCGGCGCCGTGTTGGGGTTGCAGAAGCCGCCGTCGCCGGTGCCCTGGTTCCAGTCGCCCGAATTGCTCTGCTGGAAATTGCCCGACTGGCGCGCGAAGGCGGCCGAGGCGAGGAAGCCGACGGTGCCGGCATCGTTCTGCAGCGCGAACACCGCGGCCAGTCGCGGATCGACCTTCTTCGCCTGATCGTTGTAGCCGCCCTGCGCCGACACGGTCAGCACGACCTTGTCCTTGAAGCTCAGCGGGCGCGAGGTGGTGAGGTCGACGGTGGCGCCGAGCGAGCCTTCGGGCAGATCCGCCGAGGCGGTCTTGCGCACGTCGATCTGGCTGAACAGCTCGGAGGCGAAGACGTTGAAGTCGAAACCGCGGCCACGGTTGGCGCCATTATAGCCGTCGGTCGTCGCCTGGCTTTCCATGCCGTTGATGCGCGTCGCGGTGAAGTCACCGCCGAGGCCGCGCACCGAGATCGAGCGGCCCTGGCCCTGGTCGCGCGAGATGGCAATGCCGGGAATGCGCTGGATCGATTCGGCGAGATTGTTGTCCGGGAATTTGGCGATGTCCTCGGCGACGATCGAGTCGACGACGCCTGAGCTTTGCCGCTTCAACTCGAGCGCGCGGGCCAGACTGTCACGGAAACCGGTAACAACGATATCCTGCGTCTGATCGTCGGCGATCGGCGCGTCCGCCGGCGTTTCCTGCGCCGCAGCGGTGCCAGCGGCGATCAGCGCCGTCGAGGCGAAAAGCGCGCACCGCAGCGCAATCTTTGCCGTGCCGGTGCGCATCGAGATTTTGGACAGCCCCATCGTCATCCTCCCCATATGTTGGTTCGCAAATCTTCTGGTTTGCGTGGGTAACCGTTTTCCATAACCTCAAAATGAAAGCAAGCGAAAATGTTATCGCAATCATTCGTAGTGATTAGGGAGACGGGATGGCGCTGGTGGGACGCCTCGGCACAATGTGGTGAAATCGCACCATTTTTCGGGGTGCGGCCCGCGTCCTGTCCACCAGGAACCTCCGTCATCCCGGCCTTGAGCCGGGATCCCGCTTTTTGTTGCTTTCGATTTCGAACGGATCGTGGCGCGATATCCCGCGCGTGGCAGAGCAGAAGAGCGGGACCCCGGCTCAAAGGCCGGGGTGAGATGGTGAGGCGTTGGAGTGGTTTCGGTTGAGCCGCGACCGACTCATGCGCTCCGCCTGCCGCCGTCCCTTGCTTTACTCCCCGATCTCAAGCGTCACCGGCCCGATCAGCCCCGCGGGCCGCAGCACATCGCCCGCCGCATAGACTGTGATCGGCGCAAAGGTCTGCGGCTTCGCACCGGGTTGGCGGTCGCCGATCAGGCGGTTCTGGAAATAGTTCGCGGTGATGATCTCGATGCTGTTCTCGCCGCGCTTGAGCGCTTTCAGGATGTCGACGCGAGCGGGCTGCGTCCAGGTGACGCCGAGATCCTTCCCGTTGACGATCACCCGCGCCATATCGCCGACGGCGCCGAGGTCGAGCCAGGCACTGCCCTTGGGCAGGGCCGAAAGCTTCAGCGTCCGGCGATAGCTCACGCGGCCCGAATAATAGCGGACCGCGGGATCCTTCGAGTCTGTGAGTGAGTGAAGCGAATCGAAAGTAGCGGTTGGTGGCGCACCCATGCCGTCGAGGAAGGACAAGCGCCACGGTCCATCGAGCGCGACTGCCTCGGTTTTCGTTCTGGGGGCGGCGGTCGGCGCGGAGGTAGTCGCCCGGCGCAGCAGGATGAAGCGTGAGCTATAGGCTGGCAGCGAGACGCGGACGGCGTAGCCGGTGGGCGAAGAGGCCAGCGGCACCGCCGTCCGCAGCCCATCCTCGGCATTCCACAATTCCGCGGTCACACCCCCCTCTCGCTTCGCGGGAGGGGAGCTCAATCCGTCGCCGCGGAAGGTGATGGCGTCCTCGAACGGCTGGCCCTCAGGGTTCGACAGGAAATAGATGTCGCCATCCGGTACAATCCGGTGCTTCCAGTCGAGCCGGCCACTTTCGATCTGCACATCGGGCGTGATCGTCCCGGCAGGGCGTGGCTTGCCCCAGATTGCATCCGCCAGCGCTTCGAACTCCGCCGCGTCGCCGCCCAGCCCGATCAACCCTTCCGGTCGCGCGCCGGCGATCTCCAGACCGGCATCGGCCAGCCCCTTCAACCGGCGCAGCACCGGCAGGCTCAACCGGCGGACGCCGGAAGCCAGCATCAGCGTGCGATAGCGCGTGCCCGCCCGCGTGACGAAGCCGTCGCCGTCCGCAGCCAGCCCGAGCAGCGTCGTGCGATCGATGAAGTCATAATCGAACCCCACCGGCCGCTCGAAATGATGCGGCGCTGCCGACGCACCGTCCTCGCCATAGAACACGGCGATGTCGGCTACCGGCTTGCCCTGCTGCAGCAGGAAGGAGGATCGCGCGAGATAGTTCGTCCAGCCATCAGCCAGTTCCGCCCACGCCTCGTTGCGGGTGAAGTGCTGGCCGTATTGGCGCAACGTCATCCCCGGCTTGCGGCCATCGGTAAAGGGCTGGTGCGCGAAAGTGTGCATCACGATCTTGTTGACGCCCTCCGCGAAGAAGCGGTCGACCGGGCGGCGCCATTCGCGCGGGCCGGTCGCCCAGGGCTCGTCGCCCATCGTCGTCAGCGCCTCGGCGGCGACCATCGTCTTGCCGGTCAGATGCGCGGCGGAGGCCGCTTCGCGCATGTCGGCGATATGTTCGGGCTTGGGCGCGCCGCCCGCCGGCCAATACCAATATTCGCCCATCGGCACGTCGACGAGGCTCTTGGTCTGGATGCCGTCCGCCACGGTCGGCAGGTCGGTGCCCGGCGCCTCGGCATAATAGGTCAGGCGGCGGGCGCGCAGCACCTCGGCAAACACGCCATAATGATTGGCGGCGATCAGGTCGCCGATCGTGCGCCGCCAGTCGGCGAGGAAGCGCTCGGAACGATCGCTATCATCGACGATGCGGCCGGTGAGCACCGGCAGCCAGGGCAGCGGATCATAGCCGCGCAGCCGCTTGAAATCGGCGAGCAGCTTGGGGCTCCAGCTTTGCTGGCCGGCCTCCCAGCTGTCGCTGATCGCGATGTTCATGCGGCCGTCGCTGCCGACCGCATCCTTGTAGCGATCGTAGAAACGGTTGGCATAAGCGCGCACGACATCGGCATCGAGCTTGTCGACCTCCAGCCCCAGGCTCTCGCGGGAGGCGGGGGTGGAGCGGCTGCCGGTCAGCGACCAGCCGAAGCGCAGCACCGCCCAGCGCCCGCTTTTCGGCCGCCAGTCCAGCGTGCCATCGGGCCGCATCCGATCGCTGATGTCGATCACCTTATCGGCGGGCGCGCCGGCGATGCCGCCGGGGGTGCGGATGCTCTCATAGTCGAACACGGTGCCGTAGCCGGCCTTGTCCTCGACGCGGTTGACCCGCGGCGCCATCGCGAAGCGCGCCTCGCGTACCGAGACCGGGCGGGTTAGGCCGGTGAAGCGGATCGTCCAGTCGCGCGAGGGCGCGCCGCCGAGCAGGATCGTGCGCACCCGCGCGCCATGCTGGGCGGGCGCGCCGAGCGTCGCGCGGGTGGCGCCGCTGCCGTCGAGAACGACGCCGCCGGGAATGTCGCCATCGGTGGAGACGGTGACCGCGCCCGGCGCGACCGGCTGCGCGAAACGGAAGGTGAGGGTGATATTGCCCGCAGCGTCCGGCACCAGCTTGGTCGCGGCGTCGAACTTGCCATCACTCAGCAGCCCCGGCGCGTCGGTGCCGGTTACGGTGAAGGCTGGCGCCGGGGCCGCTTCGGCGTCGGGCAGGCGATAGGCGAGCACCGCCACCTCGCCGGACAGGCGGGGTTCGCGATTGCGCTCGCTGGCCGGCGTGTCCTGATAGGGGCCGTTGACCGCGGGCGGCGGCGCCAGCGTCACCACGCCCTTGCCGGGGCCGACGATCGTCTCGCTCCACACCAGCTTCTTCATCGCCTCTTCGGCGGTCACGCTGGGATCGCCGCTGACGCTCCAGCCGCCGCTCGATTGCGCGCCGAAGCTGAGGTTCAGCCGCTTCGCCTCGACGCCGGCGACATGCACCGCGCTTTTCCATTCGGGCGAGCCGAACCCGACGCGCTTCTCGACATATTGCGGGATCGGCGGCGAGTTGAAGCCGACGTCGAACACGAACACGCCGCCAAGCCCGATCCGTTTCATCCAGGCGAAATCCTGGCGGATCCCCTCTTCGGAGACATTGCCGTTGATCCATTGCCAATAGGCGAGCGGGCGGGCGTCCGCCGGCGGCTCCTCGAACCCCGCCACCAGCGGATCGGGCTGCTGGGCGTTGGCGGGCGCGGCGGAGGCGAGCAGCGCAGCGATGAGGGCGAGACGCTTCACGGCTTCACCACGATCTGCGCGCCGCGATAGTCGACCATCTGGCCGCCGCTGCCCGCATCGATGCCGACGCCCTGGCCGGGGGTGACGAAGATCACCCGGAAGTCCCGCCGCTTCGGCGAGCCCTTCCAGAGGCCCTGCCGCGCGCCGATGGTCAGCGTGGCCGCCGCCTCGTCCCAGCGGATCGGCACCGTCGATCGCTCGCCGCGCGTGTAACCCATGCCGTCTCCTGCATCCTCGTAAAGCGTGAAGGCGCCGTCCGCGCCGCGATAGACGCGCAGCTCGGTCGGGCCGAATGGATCCTGCCCGGCATGCTCCACCGCGGCGCCCAGCGGCAGGATCGATCCGTCGCGCACATAAAGCGGGATGCGCTCGATCGGCGCGTCAGCGTTGATCCAGCGGCTTCCGGAGAGGCGCTCGCCGGTCCAGAAGTCGGTCCAGCCCGCCTTGGGCAGATAGAGGGTGCGGGTGCGCGCCCCTTCCTTCGTGATCGGGTTGACCAACATGGCGGGGCCGAACAGGAACTGGTCGGCGATGTTCCAGACATTCTCGTCGGTGCGCCAGTCCATCACCAGCGGGCGCATGATCGTGCCATCGGCAGCGGTCACCTGCCAGGCGAGCGAATAGATATAGGGCAGCAACCGGTAGCGCAGCCGGTCGAACGCGAGCAATGTCGGCTGCATCGGCCCATAGCTGGCAATGCCGTTCTCGCCATTGGATCGCTTGCCGTGGGTGCGGAACAGCGGGTTGAACACGCCATATTGGAACCAGCGCGTATAGAGTTCCTGGAACGCGGGAGCGCGCGTGTCCGGCCCCTTGGGCGGGGAATCGAGCACGCCCAGATAATAGCCACCGATATCGGTGGTCCAGTAAGGCATGCCCGAAAGCGCGAAGTTCAGCCCGCCGGCGATCTGCTTCTCGAAAGTGGGAAAGGCGTTGGCGATGTCGCCGGACCAGCTCGCCGCGCCATGCGCCTGCACCCCCGCGAAGGAGGAGCGGGAAAGGATGAACACGCGCTTGTCGTCACGCGTCTGCCGCCAGCGGTCATGGACGTTGGCGGTGTGCGCGAAGGGGAAATAGTTGGAATAGAAGGCGCCCGGCCCGATCGCGAGCCGGCGCTGCTGGATCGTGCGATCGGTGCGCGCCATCGTCGGCAGATGCAGTTCGGGCTCGCTGCCATCGAGCCAGAACGCGTCCCAGCCCTGTTCCAGCAGCGGCCCCGCCAGCGACTGCCAATAGCGGTCGGCGGCCTGTTTGCTGGTCGGATCGTAAAGCTGCGTGCCCGGCACGAGCTGCCCCGCCGCCCTGGTCTCGGCATATTGGCGCGAACTGGTCGAGAGCAGGGGCCAGATCGAGATCATGGTGTGGACGTTGCGATCGGCGAGCCGCTTCAGCATTGCCGGCACGTCGGGATATTCGGCCGTCTTGAAGTCCTTGTCGCCCATGCGCTGCCACCAGCGCCAGTCCTGCACGATCACGTCCATCGGCGCGCCGGCGTCGCGGTTGAGCGCCACCGCGCCCTCCAACTGCTTCGCGTCGGCATAATGGTCCATCGACTGGAACAGGCCATAGGCCCAGCGCGGAAACAGCGGCGCCTGGCCGGTCAGGTCGCGATAGGTGCCGACCAGCCGGTCCATGTCGGGCCCGTAGGCGAAATAATAATCGATGCCGTCGCTGCCCTCGGCGCTGATCTTGAGCTCGGTCGGGAAGCGATTGTCGAAGCGCGAGGCGGCGGCGCTGTTCCAGAACAGCCCGTAACCCGCGGTCGAGACCATGAAGGGGATGGCGATGTCGGTGTTGGACTGGGCGAGTTCGACCACCGATCCCTGATAGTTCATCAGCCCCGACTGATGCTGGCCGAGGCCGTAAATGCCTTGCCGCAAGATCGGGTGGAACAGCAGCTCGACATCGAGCAGGCCGGGCTCGGCGGCGGCGGTACGATATTGGCGGGGGTCGTTGCCCACCTCGCCGAGCAGTTTCGTCCCGTCCGGCGCGATGAAGACGATGTTGCCGTTCGCCTCGGAGATCTGCAGCTTCACGCCGCCGGCCTCGGCGAACACCGGCGGCGCCGCGGCGGCAGCACCCGCGGCCCCCGGCGCCTGCGCCCCCGCGCCATCGCCGCTCGCCTCGGCGCGGCTGACTCGCGGCTTCACCGCTGCACAGGGCTTGCGCACCCACGGCCGCGCGAGCCCACTCTCCGCACGATCCTTGGGCCGCGCGACGACATGGACGAGGTTGGGACCACAGAAGCGGATCGCGACGGTGTCGGTCGCGGTCTGCAGTTCGAGCCCGTCGGCGGTCTCGCTGAGTTGTGCCGCGGCCGGGGCGGCGAAGATCAGCGCGGTCCCAAGAGCGGCTCCGCTGGCGATCGTCCGAACCATATTCGTCAGCCCTTCTTGCCCGGGGTCACCGTCACGATCGCGCGACGATAGGAGGTCAGCGCCGGCGCACCGCCGTCGCGCGCCTCGAAGATGATGTGGAAGCGGGTGGGTCGGCTCACCTCGGGCACGCGGAAGCGGGTATGGAGCGGGTCGCCGCGCTGCAGTTCCAGATTGGCGCTGCTGTTGACCTGCTCGGCCTCGCGATACTGCCACCAGCTATAGGTGACCGCGTCGCCGTCAGGATCGCGCGAGCCTTCGCCCGAGAGGCGGATGGTTTCGCCGGATGTCGCCGCGATCTCCACCGGCGCCTTGCCGGAAACGCCGTTCAGCACCAGCGTCGGATTATGGTTGGCGCCCTTGTAGCTGGATTGCAGCGTCCACTGGATGCGCCCGGCGAAGTCGTTCTGGAAGGCTTCGCGCCAGCGCCAGATCGTCGCCTTGTTGGTGTGGCGCGGCTTGCCGTCGATGCCGAGCACGAGGTCGCTGGTGTCGGTCCACAGGCCGTCCCACTCGGAAACCTTGCCATAGCGGCCGCCCCAACTGCCATAGTCGGGATGCTCGGGGCTGCCGAGGCCGTTGGGGATCAGATAGAGGAAGGTCGGCGTGTCGCCTTCCATCATGAATTCATAATCGGGGTAGAGCGCGCCCATCGGCCCGCGCTGGATGTTCGCCTCGATCCATTCCTTGGAAACGGTCGTGAAGTCCGGTCCGTCGAAATAATACATCCGGTCGCCGGAAATGCCGCCCCAGGTCGAGAGGTTGTAGTGGCGGTGCGCGGTGATGCTGGCGATCCAGAACATGTCCGGAAACTGGCGGCGCACCCACGGTCCCGCATTGTCCTGGTCAGAGATCGAATAGACCCGCAGCTTGGCGACGAACGCCGCGACCTGCTCGGGCGTGCGGGTCTTGCGGAGCTTGAACATCGCCTGCGCCAGATCGACCGCGCCGCCCCAGATCGTGATCCACACCGGGCGCGGATCGGGCTTGTCGACCACCGCGATGATCCAGTCGGACGCAGCCGTATCCTTGCCCTCGCCCACACCCGCCATGCCGAATTCGGGGCGGCCGGGCTTCACCACCGATCGCAGATAGTCCGCGCTGGGCCAGCCCTTCGCGTGGGTGCGCAGATTGGGCAGCACCGTCTCATAGGCGTCGATCCGCTTGGTGATCTGTTCTGGATGGACCGAGCTGCGCAGGTGGCGCGAGGTCGCCGGCACCAGCCCCTCGACGTCGAACTCATTGGTATAGAGCAGGAAGCGGACCATCGATTCCATGTCGTCCGGATCCGATCCGACATCGGTGAGGACGATCACGCGCGGCTTTTCCACCGCAGGGGCGGCGGCCCACGCTGCGACGGGCGCGCATGCGAGCATCGCCGCCGCGCCGATCAGGCGGATGCCGTTGGTCAGCATGGTCATTCCGCGATCCTCTCCTTTTTGGTTTTTGGTGTCGGGCCGGTCAGGTCTTGAGCGTTGCTGCCGCCTCCACCGCCGCGCGCCAGCGCGCCAGCATCGCCGCTCGCCGGCCGGCATCCATCCGCGGCTCGAACCGGTCGCGCTCCAGCGCGGGCCAGCCGCTTGTCGGGAAACCGGCAGCTTCCGCCGCCAGCCGCGCCGCGCCGCGCGCGCCGAGTTCGAGTTGACGGGGGCGCAGCACCGGCCGGTCGACCGCGTCCGCCAGCATCTGCATCAGCAGGTCGTTGGCGGCGGCACCGCCATCCACCGAGAGCAGCCCGAACGGCCGGCCGAGATCGGCGTCCATCGCACGCGCCACGTCGGCGATCTGCAGCGCGATCCCTTCCAGCACCGCGCGCGCGACATGCGCCGGCTTGGTGCCCAGCGACATGCCGCTCAGCAGTCCGCGCGCGTCCGTCTTCCAGTGCGGCGCGCCGAGGCCGGCGAGGGCGGGGATGAAGGTCACCCCGTCGCTGCTCTCGACGCTGGCGGCGAGCGCGGTCAGTTCGCCTTCGTCCTTCAGGTTGAGCAGGCCGACCGCGAAGGCGGCGGCATGGCCGGAGACGGCAACATTGCCCTCCAGCGCCTGGAACACCTGGCCGTCCTTCGCCCAGCCGATCGTGCCCGACAGGCCATGCGCCGAACGGACGCGATCGCCGGTAATCGCCATCAGCGAAGACCCGGTGCCGCAGGTCACCTTGGCCTCGCCGGCGCCGTCGAACATGTGGCCGAGCAACGCCGCGTGCGAATCGCCGAGCATCGCGTGGATGGGGATTCCATGGAGCAAACCGGGGGCATTCGTGGTGCCGAAGAGGGAATCCGAGGGGCGCAATTCGGGGAGCAATGACGCCGGAATGCCGAACAGCGCGAGCATCTCCGGATCCCATTGCAGCGTGTCGAGCGACAGCAATTGGGTGCGGGAGGCATTGCTGAGGTCGGTCGCATGCACCGCGCCGCCGGTCAGTTGCCACAGCAGCCAGGCGTCGACCGTGCCGGCGCGCAGGCTGCCGGCCTCGGCACGCGCGCGCATTCCCGGCACCTCGTCGAGCAGCCAGCCCAGCTTGGTGCTGGGGAACAGCGGATCGAGGCCAAGCCCGGTACGCGCGGCGATCAGCGCCTCATGCTCCTGCAGCGCGGCGCAACGCGCGGCGGTGCGGCGGCACTGCCAGCTGATCGCCGGGCTGGCGGGCAACCCGGTCTCCGCATCCCACAGCATCACCGTCTCGCGCTGATTGGCGATGGCGATGGCGGCCACCGGGACGCCGGGGTCGGCGACCAGCAGGTCGGCGATGGCACCGGCCACGCTGTTCCAGATCGCCTCGGCGGATTGCTCCGCCCAGCCCGGCTGCGGATGGAGCACGCCCAGCGGCCGTGAGGCGCGGCCGATCACATGGCCGTTACCGGCCGCGAACAGCAACGCCTTGGTGTTGGTCGTGCCCTGGTCGACCGCGAGGATCGCAGGACCGGCCATGGTCATGACCGCTTGGCGATGATGTCACGCGCCGCGGCGGCGATGCCTTCGGCGGTCAGCCCGAATTCCTCCATCAGCCATTCCGCCGAACCGGTCGGCAGGAAGCCGGGGAAGCCCAGGATGCGCATTGGCACCGGCCGCGACGCGACGACGCACTCGGCGACCGCGCCGCCCAGCCCGCCGCGCACGACATGCTCCTCGGCGGTGACGATGCCGCCGGTCGCGGCAGCGGCGAGCACCGCCTCTTCATCGAGCGGGGAGACGGTGGCCATGTTGATCACCTTCGCCTCGATCCCCTCGGCGGCCAAGGCCGTGGCCGCGTCGAGCGCGCGGTGGACGAGCGTGCCGCAGGCGATGATCGCGATGTCGCCGCCCTCGCGCAGGACCTCCGCCTTGCCGGCCTGGAAGCTGGGATTTGTGCGCTCGAGCGCGGGCACCGACATGCGGCTGATGCGGATGAACACCGGTCCCTCATGCGCCGCCGCCCAGCGGATCGCTTCCGCGGTTTCCCACGGGTCGGCAGGGACGATCACGGTGAGGCCCTTCATCGCCCGCAGCCATGCGAGATCCTCGATGCTGTGGTGCGTCGAGCCCAGCTCGCCATAGGCGACGCCGCTGGAAATGCCGCACAGCTTCACATTGGCGTTGCTGTAGGCGCAGTCCGCCTTGATCTGTTCCAGCGCGCGGCCGGTGAGGAAGCAGGATGCGCCGCTGACGAACGGGATCTTGCCGCCATTGGCGAGGCCGGCGCCGACGCCGATCATGTTCTGCTCGGCGATGCCGACATTGATCAGCCGCTCGGGAAAGCGCTCACGGAACTTGCCGAGCTTGCTCGAGCCGACCGAGTCATTGACCACGGCGACGATGCGCGGGTCTTCCGCGGCGATCGCTTCCAGCGCCTCGACATAGGCGTTGCGGCAATCGAAGCCGCTGCCGGTTGCTTCCTTCACGCCACGCCCTCCAGCTCGGCCATCGCCTGCGCGAACTGCGCCTCGTTGGGCACGCCATGGTGCCAGCTCGCCTGATTCTCCATGAAGCTGATGCCGCGGCCCTTGATGGTGTTGGCGATCACGCACAGTGGCTTGCTGCGCGGCGTGACGGGCGCGGAGAGCGTGTCGAGCAACTGCGCATGGTCATGCCCGTCAATCTCGACGACCTCCCAGCCAAATGCGCGCCACTTGTCGGCCAGCGGTTCCAGCGCATTGGTGTTCTCGGTCGGCGCGCCCTGCTGCAGCCGGTTGCGGTCGACGATCGCGGTAAGGTTGCCGAGGCCGCGATGGCCGGCGAACATCGCCGCTTCCCACATGCTGCCTTCCTGCAACTCACCGTCGCCGGTGAGCGCGAACACGCGATAATCAGCCTTGTCGATCTGCGCCGCGACGGCAATGCCGACGGCGACCGGCAGCCCATGGCCGAGCGGACCGGTGTTGGTCTCCACGCCCGGCAGATAGGTGCGGTTGGGGTGGCCGTTGAGGCGCGAGCGCGGGTTCAGATAGGTTTCCAGCTCGGCTTCGGGGAAATAGCCTGCACCCGCTAGCGCGGCATAGAGCGCGCCTGTGCAATGGCCTTTGCTCATCACGAAGCGGTCGCGCGCCGGATCGTTCGGATTGGTGGCGTCATAGCGCAGCACGTCGAAATAAAGCGTGGCGAGAATGTCGGCGGACGACATGTCTCCGCCGGGATGGCCTTGTCCTGCGGCGCGGATCATCGTCAGCGCCGTGCGCCGGATCCAGGTCGCGCGTTTCCGCACGGCGGCAGCCCGCGTTTCATCGCGGTCGTTGAGTTTCGTTTCGCTAGCCAAGGCATCCTCCTATGCCGCCAGATAACCACGCTCAAGGGTGAGCGCAACGGGTTGTGTTACGCTTTCTTTCGTTTCTTTCCTTTTTTCTCCGTTAGCGTTTCAACTTCGTTTGACATTCGGGCAGCGCCTTGCCTAACCATGGGGCCCCGCCGGCCAATGACGCCCGCTGGGGTTGGAGAAGGTGCCGGTAATGCAACGAGCCTTGGGCTCTCTCGGATGGGCAGGGACGCGGGCGGCCGCCGCGGGCGTTGCGCTGTGCCTCCTCGCCGGCTGCAAGATCTTGCCCATCGACGAGGCGCGCGCGTTGCGCGAGCGCAGCAGTGGCGCCTTCGATGCGAAACGCTATGTCGAGACGATCTGGGGTGGTCGTGCGCAGAAGGCGCTGGCTGACAGCGCGATCCCCGTCGAGCGGCTGCGCGCCGAACCGATCGAGCAGCTCGGCGCCGCACATGGCCGCCGCGCGGGTGAGGGCTCCCCCTGGACCTTCGTCGTCAGCGGGGAAGGGCAGGTCGAGCGCGTCGATCTCGGTCAGCCGCGCGGCACGGTGGTCGTGCAGACCGCGGTGGGGCCGGCGCTGATCCAGGCCGGGCCGGTGGTCTCGGGCACCACGGTCCGCGACGCGCTGCCTTTCGTCGCGTTCGATGGCTTTCCAGATCAGATTGCCTTCGCCGAAGTCGGCACCGAACTCACCGAGCGCGCGGTGACGCCGCTGCGCAAGACGTTGGGCGCGCTCAAGCCCGGTGACCGCATCCGCTTCCTGGGCACGGCCCGTCCGAGCGCGGGTGACGCGCCGCTGGTGGTGACACCGGTTACGGTCGAGCGTGCCGGCGGCGGCGCCCCGGCAGCGGCGCGATGATCCGCATCGCCGCGCGCGGCGTCGAAAAGCGGTACGGCGTCGTGCGTGCGCTGAAGGGCGTCGACTTCGACGTCCATGCCGGCGCGGTCAATGTGCTGATCGGGGAGAATGGCGCGGGCAAGTCGACCTTGATGCGCATCATCGCCGGGGTCGAGACGCTCGATGGCGGCGAACTGGTGATCGAGGGCAAGCCGGCGGTGATCCGCTCGGTGCAGGATGCGGCGGCGCACGGCATCGGCATCGTCCACCAGGAACTCAGCCTCTGCCCCAATCTCAGCGTTACCCAGAACATCTTCCTCGAACGCGTGCTCGGCCGTAGCGTCGCGATCGATCATCGCCGCGAGCGCGAGCGCGCGGTCGAGTTGCTCGCGCGGCTGGGCGCCACGATCGATCCAGACACGCTGGTCGGCGCGCTGCGCGTCGGCGAGCAGCAGATCGTCGAGATCGCCCGCGCACTCTCCCGCGACGTCTCCGTGCTGATCCTCGACGAGCCGACCTCCGCGCTGAGCGCCGCCGAGACCGAGCGGCTGTTCCAGGTGGTCGATGAACTGCGCGGCGCCGGCGTCGCGATCATCTATATCTCGCACCGGCTGGAGGAGATCGTCCGCATCGGCGATCATGTCACGGTGCTGCGCGACGGCGAACGCGTCGCCTATGCCGAACGCGGCGAATTCTCGGTCGACTGGATCGTCCATCACATGCTGGGCGGCGCCACGACAGCGCCCAAGCGCACCGCCTGCACGCCGGGCAGCGAGATGCTGGTCGTCACCGATCTCGAAGTGCCGCGCGCCAACGGCAATCTCGCTGTCGCCGGCGCCAGCCTCAGCGTGCGCTGCGGGGAGATCACCGCGCTTTACGGCCTGCTCGGTGCCGGCCGCTCCGAACTGTTCGAGGCGATCTGCGGCGCGCTGCCCGCGCGTGGCTCGATCCGCGTCGATGGCGTCGAACTCACCGGCAAATCGCTGCGCCAGCGGTTGCGCCACGGCGTCCAGTTCGTCGCCGAGGATCGCAAGACCGAGGGGCTGTTCGCCAATTTCTCGGTCGCCCGCAACATGTCCGTCTCGGTGCTCGATCGGCTGCGGCGGATGGGCTTCCTGTCGGCCGAGCATGAGAGCGGCGCCGTTCGCCCGATGATGGGGCGGATGGGGGTGAAGGCGGCCTCGCCGGATATCGCGATCGGCGCGCTTTCGGGCGGCAACCAGCAGAAGGTGCTGATCGGCCGCGCGCTGCTGCCCGGCCCGAAGTTGGTGCTGCTCGACGAGCCCGGTCGCGGCGTCGACATCGGCGCGCGCGCCGAGATCTTCGAGGTGATGCGCGAACTCGCCGCCGAGGGCATCGCCGTGCTCTTCTCCACCTCCGACCTCGTCGAGGCGATCGCCGCCGCAGATCGGGTGCTGGTGATGGCGGGCGGCCGCATCACCGACGACATGCCCGCGGAGCAGGCGAGCGAAGACCGGCTGGTCCGCGCCGCCAACGCGACCGCCCCAATCCCATCAGTCACAGAGGCCGCATGACCAGCCCCGCCGAAGCCACCGCCGAACCGGGCGGTTCGCGTCGCCTGCTCAACCTGCTGATCCGCCTGCGCGCGCTGATCGCGCTGTTCGTCGTGCTCGCCTTCTTCTCGGCGATGGCGCCCAACTTCCTGTCGGTCGCCAACATGCTGATCATGGCGAAGCATATCGCGGTGATCGCGATCCTCGGCATCGGCATGACCTATGTCGTGCTGACCGGCGGCATCGATCTTTCGGTGGGATCGATCGCGGGGCTTGGCGGCATGATTGCCGGCGCGCTCATCCTCAACGGCATCGAGCTGGGGCCGATGGGCGTCGTCATCTTCCCGTCGATCCCGCTGGTCATCCTGACGGTGGTGCTGATCGGCGCGGCGATCGGCTTCGCCAACGGCCTGCTGATCACCCGCTTCGGGGTGGCGCCGTTCATCGCCACACTCGGCATGCTCTATGTCGCGCGCGGTGCGGCGCTGCTGCTCTCGGGCGGCGCGACCTTCCCGAACCTCACCGGCAGCGTCGATTTCGGCAATCAGGGCTTTCCCTTCCTGGGGGCGGGCCGGTTGCTCGGCGTGCCGTTGCCGGTGCTGATCCTCATCGTGCTCGCGCTGGTCGCCGCCTTCGTCGCCGCCAACACCGCGTTCGGCCGGCGCATCTATGCGGTCGGCGGCAATGAACGCGCGGCGATGCTGTCGGGCATCGCGGTGAATCGCGTGAAGATCGCCGCCTATGTGATCTCCGGCGGCTGCGCCGCGCTGGTCGGGCTGATCGTCGCGTCGGACCTCGTCTCCGCGCATCCCGCCTCGGGCGAGACCTTCGAGCTCAGCGCGATCGCCGCGGTGGTGCTGGGCGGCGCCTCGCTCGCGGGCGGCCGCGGCACGATCGGCGGCACCTTGATCGGCGCCTGCGTGATCGGCGCGCTGGGCGACGGCATGGTCATGCTGGGGATCAGTGAGTTCTGGCAGATGGTGATCAAGGGGGCCGTGATTGTCGGCGCCGTCATGCTAGACCAACTGCAACTCCGCATGTCGCGGGGAAGCTGGAGATGACCATAATGGCGCGAATGAGCGGACAGGGCCTGCTCGGCGAAGCACGCCGCATGAAGATCCTCGAATGGCTGCAGGAAGAAGGCAGCGCGCGCGTGCGGGCATTGGCCGAAGCGTTCGGCGTGTCCGAAGTGACGGTGCGGCAGGATCTGGAGAAGCTTGAGGCCGAAGGCCATATCGTGCGCGAGCATGGCGGCGCCTTCCTCAAATCGGTGCCGCAGCAGGTGCGCGCGCTGGCGCTGCACCATTTGGTCAACATGGATCCCAAGCGGCGCATCGGCCGCGCGGCGGCGGCGCTGGTGGGCGACAATGAAACGGTGATCCTCGATTCCGGATCGACCACCACCGAGGTGGCGGCGAACCTCACCGCGCGTGAGGGGATGACGGTGATCACCAACGCGCTCAACATCGCGCTGATGCTGGGCGGGCTGCCCTCGTTCGAGGTCCATATGCCCGGCGGCCATTTCAAGGCGCCGACCTTGTCGCTGAGCGGGGAACGCTCGGCGGACTATTTCCAGGGACTGTTCGCCCAGAAACTCTTCCTTGCCACCGCCGCGGTCTCGGTCGAGGCCGGGCTCACCTTCCCCTCACTGTCGGACATCAGCGTGAAGCGCGCGATGACCGAGGCGGCAGCCGAGGTGATCCTGGTGGCGGACAGCAGCAAGATCGGCCGCCGGTCCTTCTCGGCGCTCGGCCCGATCGCGCTTGTCCACACCTTGGTGACCGATGACGGCATCACCGACGAGGATCGGCAGGGCTTCGAGGCAGCCGGCGTGAAAGTGGTGATTGCGTGACCGGATTGATGAAACGACCGATCGTCTGGGGCGCCGCGCTTGTCGTGCTCGCGCTTGCCGCGCTGCTGCTGGTTCCGCGGCAGCAGGGCAGCCGGCTGGTCGTGATCATCACCCCTTCGCTCGACAATCCCTTCTTCGGGCAGGAAGCGCTGGGTGCCGAGGCGCGCGCCCGCGCGCTTGGCTATGAGACGCTGAAATTCTCGCACGGCGACGACGCGTTCAAGCAGAACGAGCTGATCGAAACCGCGATCGCGCGCAACGCTGCGGCGATCATCCTCGACAATGCCGGCGCGGACGCCAGCGTCGCGGCGGTGCTGAAGGCCAAGGCTGCGGGCGTGCCGAGCTTCCTGATCGATCGCGAGATCTCCAGCCGCGGCGCCGCGGTGAGCCAGATCGTCTCGAACAATTATCAGGGTGCGACATTGGGCGGCGAGAGCTTCGCCGAGGCGATGGGCGGCGCCGGCGACTATGCGGAGCTGGTGGGCAAGGAATCGGATACCAACGCCTCGATCCGCTCCAAGGGCTATCATTCGGTGCTGGATCGCTATCCCGGGCTCAAGCTGGTCTCGCGCCAGAGCGCCAACTGGGATCAGGCGCAGGCCTTCACCGTCACCCAGTCGATCCTGCAGGCGCACCCCAATGTGAAGGGGATCATCGCCGGCAACGACACGATGGCGCTGGGTGCTGTCGCCGCGCTGGAAAGCGCCGGCCGCCGCGACGTCGTCGTGGTCGGGTTCGACGGATCCAACGATGCGCGCGATGCGATCCTCGCCGGGCGGATGCACGCCACCGTGCTGCAGCCGGCGTTTCGCCAGGCGCAATATGCGGTCGAACTGGCCGACCGCTACCTCAAGACCGGAAGCACCGGGCAGCCCGAAAAGCAGCTGATGGAGTGCTTCCTGATCACGCGTGACAATGCGCGCACCCTCAAGGACTTCGCCCTCACCGGGCGCTGACGGAAAGGAACAGGATGATGGCGAGCGAACAGAAGTTCGGCGCAGGGATCTGGCATTTCGCGACCTATGTCGATCGCTATGCCACCGATGGCTATGGCCCCCCGCGCAGCCTGATCGAGATGATCGATCTGGCGGGTTCGGTGGGCGACCTTTCGGTGGTCGACATCAACTATCCGTTCGCGGATCCCACGCTCAGCCTCGACGCGGTGGGCGAGGCGCTCAAGCGCAACAAGCTGGAAGTCATCGGCATCACGCCGGAGATCTACACCCGCGAATTCTCCAAGGGCGCCTTCACTAACCCCGATGCCGGCGTGCGCCGCCGCGCCAATGAGCTGATCAACGACGCCGCCAACGTCGTCCGCCGCTTCGGCGCCAAATATGTGAAGCTGTGGCCGGGGCAGGATGGCTGGGACTATCCGTTCCAGGTCGATCATGGCGACATCTGGCGCAAGAGCCTCGATGGCGTCGGCGAACTCGCGCAGCAGAACCCCGATCTGCAGTTCGTGATCGAGTACAAGCCGCGCGAGCCGCGCAACCATATGAGCTTCGACAGCGTCGCGCGCACCTTGCTCGGCATCGAGAAGATCGGCCTGCCCAATGTCGGCATCCTGCTCGACTTCGGCCACTCGCTCTATGGCGGCGAATCGCCCGCGGACGCGGCGCAGCTCGCGATCGACTATGGCCGCCTGTTCGGCATGGACGTGAACGACAATCTGCGTGGCTGGGACGACGACATGATCGCCGGCTCGGTCCACCCGATCGAGCTGTTCGAATTCTTCTACACGCTGCGCCGGAACAATTGGGAAGGCGTGTGGCAGCTCGACCAGTTTCCGTTCCGCGAAGACAGCGTGAAAGCGGCGAAGAGCGCGATCGGTTTCCTCAAGCGCATCGAACGCGCGCTCGACCGGCTCGACTTCGACGCGATGCGCGCCGCGCAGGCGAAGCAGGACGCGGTGACCGCGCTCAACCTCGCCCGCGGCGCGCTGTTCGGCGGGGAGTGAAAGCCTGGTTTTTCCTCCCCGAGCAGAGCTCGGGGAGGAAAATTACTGCACCCCAATCTCGTCCAGCATCACCGCGCGCCCTTCCTGTGCGGACAGTTCCGCCGCAGCGCCGATCGCCACTGCCTTCAGCCCGTCGCGGGCGGTAACCTCGACCGGGCCTTCGCCGCGCACCGCGCGGGCGAAGGCTTCGTGCTGGTGGAAGGTCGCGCCATGGTGCGATCCCGCTGCGAGCACCGCCGCATCGACATCCACCATCTCGCGCTCGACCTGCTTGGGCGCCAGGAAGGGCACGCGTGGTGAGAAGACCAGCTCGCCCGGCGGCACCAGCACGTCGAGCCGCGCCTTGTCTCCTGTCGCGCTCACTTCCTCCTGATGCTCGGCGCCCTCGGCGAACATGCACAGGTCCAGCATCGCGCGCACGCCATTGGCGAAGTCGACGACGGTGTAGCTGTTGTCGATGATGTCGGGGCGCTCGCCGCCATAGCGCTCATCGAGATGGTTCACGTCCATCGCGCCCGAACAATAGACGCGCACCGCCTCGCTCTGGACGATCAGCCGCATCAGATCGAAGAAATGGCAGCATTTTTCCACCATCGTGCCGCCGGTGTTGCGCGAGAAGCGGTTCCAGTCGCCGACCTTGTGGAGGAAGGGGAAGCGGTGCTCGCGCATCGCCAGCATCTGCAGCCGGCCGACGCGGCCGCCATGCACGTCGCTGACGAAGCGGCGCATCGGCGGCATGTAGCGATATTCCATGCCGGTCCAGAAGGGCCGGGCATAATCGTCGGTGCGCTCGGCAATCCAGCGCGCATCCTCGATCGTGGTCGCCAGCGGCTTTTCGCACAGGATGGCAAGGCCTCGGTCGAGCAGCGGCACCAGCACGTCGCGGTGGGTGTTGTTGGGGGATGCGATGACGACCGCGTCGACTTCGCCCTTCTCCGCCAGTTCCTCGGCGTTGCGGAAGCGGGCCGGGCGTTCGTCGCCCAGCGCCGCGTCCGCCCAGCCGAGCGAGGCCTCGACGGGATCGGCGATCGCGGTGATTCGCGCGCCGGGGATGAGGAGGATGTTGCGGATATGCTCGCAGCCCATCATGCCGGTGCCGACGATGCCGTAGCGGATTGTCTCTGCCATCTTGCCTGTGCCAATGCTTGGGGATGAGCCCCCTTACTCCCGATCCCGTACCGCTCGGCAAGAGCGGATTGTCGATTGCCCCGATCGGATGGGGCATGTGGCGCTTCGCCGGCGATGATGTGAGCGCGGCGCGCGCCCGCATCGAGGCGGCGCTGGAGGTCGGCATCGACTTCTTCGATACCGCCGACGTCTATGGTCCCGACAATGGCGAGCCGTTCGGCGCGGCCGAGGCGCTGCTGGGGCGGGTGTTGGCGGAGGCACCGGAACTGCGCGACCGCCTGACGCTTGCCACCAAGGGCGGCATCATTCCCGGCGTGCCCTATGATTCGAGTGCGGCCTATCTGGAAGCGGCGCTGGACGCGTCGCTCAAGCGGATGGGCACCGATCATGTCGAGCTGTGGCAGGTCCACCGGCCGGACATGCTGACACATCCCGCCGAACTGGCTCGCACGCTCGAGCGGATGGTGGCTTCGGCCAAGGTGCGGTGCGTGGGCGTCTCCAACTTCACGCCGGCGCAGATCCGTGCGCTGCAGGCGCATCTGCCCTTCGCACTGGCGACGACGCAGCCGCAATTCTCGCCGCTGCACACCCAGCCGCTGTGGGATGGCGAACTCGATCTCGCGATGGAACTGGGCCTTGCCGTGCTGGCCTGGTCCCCCTTGGGCGGCGGCCGGCTGTCGGGCGAAGGGGCGGTCGCGGCGCTGCTCGATGCCAAGGCGGCGGAGGCCGGCGTTTCGCGCGCCGCTGCGGCCTATGCCTGGATCATGGCGCATCCGGCGCGGCCGGTGCCGATCGTCGGGAGCCAGCAGCCCGATCGCATCCGCGAGGCGGCGGACGCGTTCAGGCTGCAATGGAGCCGCTCCGAATGGTATGCGGTGGTCGAGGCGTCGACGGGGCAGCGGCTGCCATGAGCGGGTGCGAGGTCAGCTGGTTTTCGGCGCTGTGCGACGATGATTATGAGTTTCTCGGCCAGCCCGATCCGATGCTGCAATCCAGCTGGGAGCATTGCCGCGATATCGTGCTGCAGGCCGAGACGCTCGGCTTCGACAATATCCTGCTGCCCTCCGGCTATGCGCTGGGCATCGACACCACCGCCTTCGCCGCGGCGATCGCCACCTGGGTGAAGCGCATCCGGCTGCTGATGGCGGTGCGCATCGGGGAGAACTGGCCGCCGCAGCTCGCCCGCCAGATCGCCACGATCGACCGGATGCTGGGCGGACGGCTGGCGGTCAACATCATCTCCAGCGACCTGCCCGGCGAAACCGTGGCGAGCGGCCCGCGCTACCGGCGCACGGTCGAGGCGATGGCGATATTGCGCACCTTGCTCGACGGCCAGCCGCTCGACCATCAGGGTGAGTTCTGGTCGCTCAAGCTCGATCCGCCGCGGATCGCAACGGCCTCGGCGCGCTGCCCGCAATTCTATTTCGGCGGATTGTCCGAGGATGCGCGCGAAGCCGCAGCCGCGGGTGCCGACGTCTATCTTATGTGGCCCGATGTGCTCCCCGCGGTGCGCGAAACGATCGCCGACATGAAGGCCCGCGCGGCCCGGCACGGCCGCTCGCTGCGCTTCGGCTACCGCGTCCATGTCGTCGTTCGCGAGACCGAGGCGGAGGCGCGCGCCGCCGCCGACCGGCTGCTCTCGCGGCTCGACGATGCGGCGGGCGCGGCGATCCGCGCGCGCTCGCTCGACAGCCAGTCCGCCGGCGTGCGCCGCCAGGCCGAGCTGCGCGAGGCGGCAGGCAATGAGGGCTATGCCGAGGCCAATCTGTGGACCGGCATCGGCCGCGCCCGTTCCGGCTGCGGCGCTGCGATCGTCGGCGATCCCGATCAGGTGCTGGCCAAGCTGCAGGCCTATCAGGCGGAAGGCATCGAGGCGTTCATCCTCTCCGGCTATCCCCACGCCGCCGAGGCGGACCTGTTCGCACGCCATGTGCTGCCGCGGCTGGAGCATGGGCCGCTGGGGTAGGGGGCGGACATCATCTCGCTCCTCCCACCTTAACCCTACCTCGCGGCTAGAGTTGAAAGAAAATCTCTCTGTGCCTCGCTCCCCGGCGCGCCTAGCAAGGGTGTCGGAGGATAGCCTGTGAGCGATGAGGATCAGGCCGCCGCGTTCCGGCGCGACGGTTATGTGATATTTCCGGGCGTGCTGGACGGCGCGATGCTCGATCTGCTGCGTGCCGAGTGCGACGATTTCGTCGCGCGGGAAGATGCGCGGATGGATGCGGCGGGGGTCGATACGCTGGGGATCAGCCATCGCGGCAAGCGTTATTTCGCCAATGAATGCCAGCGCGAGCGGCCGGTGCTGCGGCAGATGCTGTTCAGCCCGGTCATGGCCGAAATCTGCCGCGCGACCTTGGGCGACACCGCCTATTTCTTCTTCGATCAATATGTCGTGAAGGGCCCCGATGGCGGGATGCCGTTCAGCTGGCACCAGGATTCGGGCTATGTCGTCGGCAATGGCGGCCCCGCGGACCATGCCCCCTATCTCACCTGCTGGTGCCCGCTCGACGACGCGACGATCGAGAACGGCACCGTCCGCCTCGTGCCGGGCAGCCACCGCGACGGCCTTCTTCCGCACGTCCGCGATGCCGCGACCAACGACCTCGCCGTGGCCGTGGCTGAGGGGGAGGGCGTTGCGGTGGAGGTGGCGGCGGGCAGCGTCGTCGCTTTCTCCAGCCTCACCTTGCATGCCACCGGCGCGAACCGCACCGATCGGCCGCGCCGCGTCTATCTCGCGCAATACACGGCGGAGGCGATGCTCAACCCGGGCACGCGTCAGTTGCGCCGCAACGCGATCGCCTTCCTCGAACAGGGCCGTCAGGTGACCTTCGCGTGACCGGTCTCTCGAACGCGCATCGCTGGCTGCTGATGCTGCTCGTACTGACGGCGAGCATCCTCAACCTTGTCGATCGCCAGATCATCGCCGTGCTCAAGCCGACGATCTCCGCCGAGCTCGGCTGGAGCGACACCGATTATGGCGCGCTTGCCGCCTGGTTCCAGGGATCGGCCGCGATCGCCTTCCTGTTTACCGGCTGGATCGCGGACCGGCTGGGCGTCAAATGGGCGAACCCGATCGGCGTCGCGGCGTGGAGCCTCGCCGCGATCGCGCATGGCTGGGCCACGACGATGGCGCAGTTCATCGTCGTGCGCGCGACCTTGGGCGCGACCGAGGCAATGGGCACGCCCAACGGCGTCAAGACGATCGCCGCGATCTTCCCGCCGCACCTGCGCTCGATCGGCTTCGGCCTGTTCAACGCGGTCGGCAGCATCGGCGCGGTGGTGGCGCCGCTGATGATCCCGCTGCTCGCGGCGCTGTGGGGCTGGCGGATGGCGTTCGTCATCGCCGGAGGGCTCGGCTTCGTCTGGGCCGGGCTGTGGCTGCTGACGACGCGGCGGCTGCGCTTCGATGCGCCTCCCAGCGTCGCCGCTGCGCCGGCGGAAGCGCCGGACGAGCGCCCGTTGCTGACCGAACGGCGAACCTGGGCGGTCGCCGCCGCCAAGCTGTTTTCGGATTCGACCTGGTGGCTGATGCTGTTCTGGATGCCGGACTTCTTCAATCGGCAGTTCGGGCTTGCGGGCACCGGCCTCGGGCCGCCGCTCGCCATCGCCTATTGCGGGGCCGCGGCCGGTTCGCTGATCGCCGGTGCCGCCGCCTCGCGCCTGCTCGCGCGCGGCTGGTCGGTCGGGCGCACCCGCAAGACGGTGATGCTGGTTTCCGCGCTGGTGGTCGTGCCGGTGCCGCTTGCGCTGCAGGCGGACGCGCTATGGATAGCGACCGCGATCCTGGCGCTGACGATGGCGGGGCATCAGGGCTTTTCCAGCACCCTGTTCGCGCTGATCGCGGATATCACCCCCGGGGCCAAGGTCGGCCGCGTCACCAGCTTCGGCGCGTTCTGCGGCAATATGGGTGGGATGGCCATCGTCTGGATCGCTGGCCAGGTGCTGACCGCGGGGCTCGGCTACGGCCCGATGTTCCTGTTCGCGGCGATGTCCTACCTGCTCGCGCTCGGATCGATCCAGCTACTGCTGCCGCGCATCGTGCCGGTGGATCGCACGCACGCAAAGGTTGCGGAGGCGCTCGAAACCTGATCGTCTGCACGGTGCGTCGCCGATGCCATACGCGAAACGATCGACGGGGTGCCGGCAAGGATTTCTATCTTTGTCTGGTTCTCTACTAGATTATTCGCGGAAAAAGAGCCGTACGACGCTAGGGAGGACAATATGGCCAAGACTTCATGGGCACGCCGATCGGCGCTCGCCTTGCTTTCCGGGGCGGCGCTGTGGGCCGCGCCGGCTGTCGCGCAGGATCAGGCCGCGGCGGCCGCGCCCGCCGACGAGCCGGCGGACAATGCCGACATCGTCGTCACCGCGCGCTTCCGCACGGAAACGCTGGTCGACGTACCGATCGCGATTACCGCGCTGAAGGGGGATGCGCTCGCCGCGAAGAACCTCAACACGCTGCAGGATATCGCGCAGATCGTCCCCACCGTCGATTTCCGTGCCGGTTCCTCCAACAAGGATCGCTCCGTGTTCATCCGCGGCGTCGGCACGATCACCACCTCGCCGGGCGTCGAGCCCTCGGTGGCGACGGTGATTGACGGTGTCGTGCTGGCGCGCCCCGGCCAATCGACGCTCGACC
Source organism: Sphingomonas zeicaulis (assembly GCF_050433225.1). Classification (NCBI taxonomy): domain Bacteria; kingdom Pseudomonadati; phylum Pseudomonadota; class Alphaproteobacteria; order Sphingomonadales; family Sphingomonadaceae; genus Sphingomonas; species Sphingomonas zeicaulis. The sequence goes on from NZ_JBNPXQ010000004.1 coordinate 260,493, forward strand.
TGCTCGATATCGAGCGGATCGAGGTGTTGCGCGGGCCGCAGGGCACCTTGTTCGGCAAGAATGCGTCGGCCGGCGTCATCAACGTGGTGTCCAAGGCGCCGTCCTCCACGTTCAGCGCCAATGGCGATCTCGGCTATTATGAGGGCAATGAATATCGCATCCGGCTGGGCGTTTCCGGCCCGCTTTCGGAGAAGATCGGCTTCTCGCTGACCGGGCTCTATGCCGGCTTCGACGGCAATGTGCGCAACGTCGCCACCGGGGAGGACGTCAACGGCTACAAGCGGCGCGGCGTGCGCGGCAAGCTGGTGTTCGATCCCACCGAAACGCTGAAGCTGACGGTGGCGGCGGATTATGTGCGCACCATCGAGGATGTGCCGACCGGCGTGTTCGTCTCCACCGATCGCGTCGCCTTCCCGAGCGGCGCGGTGACCGCCAACCCCGGACTGGCGGCAGTGCTCTCCGCCGGCGGCATTGCCGCGTCGTCGAACAACCGGGAGGTCAATCCGAGCTTCGACGCGGACGTCCGCGACCGCAACTATGGCGGCTCGCTGACCGCCGAGCTTGGCCTCGGCGATTATCAGGTCACCTCGATCACCGCCTATCGCGAGTGGAAGAACCGCCAGCATCAGGATTGGGATTCGGTCAACGTACCGACGCCGGCGATCGCGCAGGGCGAGGATGTGGGGCTCGTCGATTCCAGGCAATTCTCGCAGGAAGTGCGGCTGACCTCTCCCAAGGGCGGCTTCATCGACTATGTCGTCGGCCTCTATTATTTCCACACGGTCACCGATGAGACCTATCGCCGCGACGTGACCCAGATCGTAGCCGGCGCGCCGGTGCGCAATAACGGCGTGGCGACCTACCGGCTGCAGCTCGACAATTATTCGGCGTTCGGCGAGGCCAATCTCAACTTCACCAACAGCTTCCGCGGCATCGTCGGCGGCCGGCTGATCCACGACAAGCTTGAGTACAGCCATGCCCGCGTCGCGACGACCACGACCGGCGTGCCGGGTATCCGCCCCAGCTTCGCAAGCGAAGGCGATACCAGCGAGACCGACTACAGCCTGCGTCTTGGCCTGCAATATGATCTCGGCCAGCGCATCAAGACCTATGCGACCTATTCGCGGGGCTACAAGGGCCCGGCCTACAACGTGTTCTTCAACATGCAGGCGTTCGATACCGAACCGCTCGCGCCCGAAACGTCGGACAGCTACGAGGTCGGCCTGAAGGGCGCGACCGCGGATCGCAGCTTCACCTTCAGCCTGGCGGGCTACTACACCCGCTTCAACGGCTTCCAGGCGAACTTCCAGGACACCTATCTGGGCAGCCTGGTGACGCGCCTGATCAACGCCGGCCGCGTCTCTTCCCGCGGCTTCGAGGCGGATGCGACGATCCGGCCGAGCCCGCGCTGGAACATCGGCCTGAACTTCGCCTACACCGATGCGAAGATCGACCGCTTCCTGTGCCCGGAGAGTGCAGCGGTGGGAAGCTGCGCGGGTGCGGATGGCGAGGCGTTCGTCAACGGCCAGCCGCTGCCCTTCGCTCCGAAGTGGAAATACCATGTCGACGCGACCTACACCGTGCCGCTGAGCGACGATCTCGGCCTCGAGCTGGGCAGCGACTTCAGCTACAAGTCCGACACCCAATATTCGATCACGCAGACGCCGGACACGATCCAGGAAGGCTATGGCATCTGGAACGCGTCGATCGGCATCGTCGCCGATCGCTGGTCGGTGCGCGGCGTAGTGAAGAACATCACCGACACCCATTATTCCCCCTTCATCGCCTATGGCGCGGTCGCCGGCGTCTCGCGCTTCGTGCCGAGGGATAATGACCGGTATTTTGGAGTGAACGCCGGGTTCAACTTCTGAGGATCGTAATGGTGTAGCCCCTCTTCTGCAGAGGAGGGGCTCGTTCCGTCACATTGACTGTCGCCCTGCGTCCCTGCACCAAAGGGGTTCACAGGGGGAAACCGGCATGGATCGTCGCATCGCCGCGCTGTTGCTGCTCGTCACGCTGACTGCCGCGGGGGAGGAGGCGCCTGCGCCGACCGCGGTTACGCTCGACGATATCGGCCGCCTGCAAATTGTGGCGGAGCCGAGCTTTTCGCCCGATGGCGCGACCGTTGCCTACAGCCTGGCGGTGAAGAACGCCAAGAGCGACGCCTCCAGCACCGATATCTGGACGGTGCCCTTCGCCGGCGGCGCGCCGAAGCAACTCACCCGCACCGACTCCAGCGAATGGCAGCCGCGCTACGCGGCGGATGGCGCGACCCTGTTCTTCCTCAGCGATGCCGGTGCGAAATCGGCGCCGCGCGCCGATCCGGATGACGAGAAGGAAGAGCAAGAAGAGAACACCCAGCTCTGGCGGATGCCGGCGGCGGGCGGCAAGCCGCGCCGGGTGACCGATCTGCCGGGCGGCATCAGCGACTATGCACTCGCGCCCGATGGCCGCCGTGCGGTGGTCGTGGCGGAGGTCGGGCGCACCGTCGGCAGCAAGGCGAAGGTGCCGCCGCCGGTCGAGACCGAGCGCTTCTTCTTCAAGGAGGATGGACGCGGCTATATCGATGATCGCACCCGCCAGCTCTTCATCGTCGATCTGGCGACGGGCAAGGCGACGCAGCTTACCGCCGCCGGGCGCGACCATTGGCATCCCGCCTGGTCGCCCGACGGCAGCCTGATCGCCTACACCGCCAAGGATGTCGGTGCGACCGACGCCGATCTCAATTACGAGATCTATGTCCAGCCGCCGGAGGGCGGGGCGCCGCGCAAGCTCAGCACCTCGCCCGGGGCGGATGGCGATCCCGCCTGGGGTTCGGGCCCGGTCTGGTCGGCGGATTCGAAGCGCCTCGTCTGGCTGGAAGGCGCCGAGGACAAGTGGATCTATTATGCGCCGCACCAGCTTGCCGTCGCCGATGTCGCGACCGGCGCGGTGACGCGGCCGTCGCGCACCGACCAATGGTATTATGCACCGCAATGGGCGGCGGACGGGGGCATCGTCGCGCTGGTCGAGCAGGATCGCGCGATCTGGCTGGCGCGGATCGATCCGGCTAACGGCGCCACGACCTGGCTCAACCGCGGTGAGCGCACCGGCTATGAATTCGCGATGTCGAGCAAGGGCGGCATCGTGCTGCTCGACAGCGACGATCGTACGCCCGCCGAACTCCATGCCGTTGGCGGAAAGGGCGCGCTGACCCATCACAATGAATGGGCGGCGAAGCGGCGGCTGGGCGAGGTGCGCGAGGTGTCGTTCAAGAGCGGCGATGCCGAGATCCACGGCCTGCTGGTGCTGCCGCCGGATCATGATCCCGCGAAGCGCTATCCGCTGATCGCCGATCTGCATGGCGGCCCGGTCTACCAGCATGGCCATGAGTTCGATCTCGACGCGCAGCTCTATGCGGCGGCGGGCTATGCGGTGCTCAAGGTCAATCCGCGCGGCTCATCGGGCCGCGGCTTCGACTATGCCCGCGCGATCTATGCCGATTGGGGCAATCTCGACGCGAAGGATATCAGTGCCGGCATCACCTATGCGATCGAGGCGGGCATCGCCGATCCCGATCGCATCGGTGCCGGCGGCTGGAGCTATGGCGGCATCCTGACCGGCTACATGATCGCCAGCGAACCGCGCATCAAGGCGGCGGTCTATGGCGCCGGCGTCTCCAACGCGCAGTCGACCTTCGGCGTCGACATGTACGCCCGCGAATATCTGCTCGAACTCGGCGCGCCGTGGGACAAGCCGGAAACGTGGGAGCGGCTCGCCTATCCCTTCCGCCATCCCGAACGGATCAGCGCCCCCACCCAGTTCGAATGCGCCGAGGCGGACGACAATGTCCCCTGCGTCGGTGCCCAGCAGATGTATCTGGCGCTCAAGGCGCGCGGCGTGCCGGCGCGGCTGATCGTCTATCCTGGCGAGAATCACGGGCTGACGGTGCCGAGCTATCTCGTCCACCGCATGCGCAGCAACATCGCCTGGTATGATCGCTGGCTGAAACCCGCCGCGCCCGGCACCGCAGCGGCGGTCAGCGCGCCGCCGCCGGTCGAGCGCCGGATTCCAAGGCGACGCGACCGGTAAGATCGACGCGCTGGAGGGGAGCGATGCGGCCGCCCGCCATCCGGCCCTCGACCAGTTCGGTGCCCATCAACGCGAACATGCGCCCGCCGGTGAAGATCGGCCGGGCATTGCCATACCAATCGATGCAGGAAATCTCGCAGCGATAGCCGTCCTCCGGCTTGCGCCCGGCGACGCTGAGTTCGCCCGCCGGGCTCAGCCGCTTGTCGGTGCCGATCGCAACGAAGCTCAGATCCGAATCCCGGCTGTCGGACCAGCCGCGTTCCGCGCGCCCTTCATTGCGGCTGGTCGGGATCCCGAGCACGCCGCTGCCGTCCGGCCGCAGCCAGGCGTTGAACGCATGGCTGCGGCCCTCGCTCTCGACGCGCCCGGGCAACTGCGTCGTCGCGGCAACCGTCGCCGCATCACGGCCGAGGCGGAGATAGGAGAGCGAGAGGCCGCCTGCGTCGCGATAGCCGGTCACCACCGCATCCTTGCCCGCGCGCTCGATGCGCACCGCGTTGTGGGGCAGGCTGAGCCGGGTGAACTGGCCCGGCCTCTTCAGCGGCACCGCGAACAGCGAGGCGGGGGAGGGGCGCCCGCCGCCATCCTCCATCCCGCTCCAGCTCGACCGTCCGCCATAGACCAGCCAGTCGCCGAGGAAGCGGTTTTCGAGCATCCCGCCGTCGATGCCGGGGAGGCGCGTATAGGCGCGATCGGTGGTGTGGCGGATGCTGGTGCCGAACGCGCTCAGCGGCACGTCGAGCAGCGCGAGTGGTTCGGTCGCATCGGTGGGTGCGCAGCCGGCGCCCGCCGACGAGAGCAAGGCGCGGAAGCGGCCGTCGCGGCTGTCGAGCGCGAACTGGTCCGCCGGCACGCCCTCCACCGCCAGCGCGCCGATCGTGCCGCCGTCCAACGGCAGGCGATAGAGCAGGGCGGGGTTGCTGCTGGCCGTCCGCCAGGATTCGCCGGCGCCGCACGCCCGCCGCCGTTGGTTGCGATAGTCGATCGCCCAGGGAAGGCCGTCGGGCGCGCCGATCCACAGGAAGGCGTCGGTCGGCGAGACATAGAATTCGCGCATCGCAGGGCCGACGAACGCGGTCGTCCGGCACTCCAGGCTGGCCTTCAGCGGGCAGAAGGAAATGGTGTGGAGCACCGGATGATCGACCTCGCCCGGCGGGGCGTAGACGTCGGTGGGGCCGATCAGCGCCTTGCCGCCATCGGCCTCGCCATCGCCATCCGCCCGGCGCAGCCGCGGCCAGGCGAACTGCGTGCCGCCGGCGAGCAACTGGTGCGGCGTGTAGACCACCAGCGTGTCGCCCACGAGCCGCGTCGCATAACTCTCTGTGCTGTAATAATCGTTGGAATTCATCAGGAAGCGGCCTTCGCGCCGCATCCGCCCGGTCGTGGGATCCATCCGCAGCACGGTGACCTCGCTCGCCTGCTCGCGATAGTTGTAGGCGGTGACCAGGATGCGGTCCTCAAGCACCAGCATCTCGTCATACCAGCTCGCCGCGGTTTCGGCGCTGCGATAGACGTCGATGCGGTCGGCAAGCCGCATCGGCGCGTTGGCGCGGTCGCCCAGGTCGATGCTGAACAGCCGGCCATCCTGCAGCACCACCAGATGCCGCCCGATCTGCTTGACGATGCCGCCCTCGTCGACGCCGACCATCTGGTTGTTGGTGATCTCCGGATTGGCGGCAGCGTCCGCGACAGCGGGGGCCGCGTCCGCCGCGGGTTCCGCCATCACCGAAGGGGATGGAACGGACTGGAGCGTCATGTCACCCTCATGCTCCGCGGCCCGCGCCAGGCTGGCATTGATATAGGCCGCGAACGCGCGGGCCGAAGCGAAGCGGGCAAGCTTGGGGCCAACGCGCGCGTCGACCGGTGCAGGCTCGGCCAGCGGCGCCGACCGCTCGTTCATCGCCAATGCCAGCGTTCCCGCCGAAGCGGCGAGGGCAAGTCCTCCAACAGCAACCCAGCGTTTCATGCCCGATCCCTCTCTGTGTGGTGATGTTATATCGTTTATACGGTTCTTAAGGCGCTGCAGATGCAAGGGCGCGAAAAAAAGATCAGCAGATGCGACGGACATGCCGTTCGCCGGCCATGTCTTCAGCTTAACATCCTCGCTTCGCTGCAACGCACCGCCGCGTGCTGCACAGCAGCGACGAAGTGCGAGTCGTTCTCACTTTTCTCTCGCTTTTCGAGCGGGCAACACCTTGCTAATGCCGCCGCGGATCTCACATCCGCAACATCCGCGGCGGTCGGATGAGACATCTCCGCCCCGCGGGAACTGGCGCCGAGCCATCCTGGCTCAGCGCCATACGGGAAGGACGATTATGACCGCCATTGGCCAGGATACTCTTGGAACGCGCTCGACGCTTGAAGCGGGCGGCAAGACTGTCGACTATTATTCGCTGACCAAGGCGGCGGACAAGCTGGGCGACGTCAGCCGGCTGCCTTTTTCGATGAAGGTGCTCCTCGAAAATCTCCTGCGCTTCGAGGATGGCGTGACCGTGACGGTCGAGGATGTCCAGGCGATCGTCGACTGGCAGAAGGATCGGGTTTCCGAACGCGAGATCCAGTATCGCCCCGCGCGCGTGCTGATGCAGGATTTCACCGGCGTGCCCTGCGTGGTCGATCTGGCCGCCATGCGTGATGCGATGAACAACCTCGGCGGCGACGCGCAGAAGATCAACCCGCTGGTTCCCGTCCATCTGGTGATCGATCACAGCGTCATGGTCGACGAGTTCGGCACGCCCAAGGCGTTCGAGGACAATGTCGAGCTGGAATATCAGCGCAACGGCGAGCGTTACGAGTTTCTGAAGTGGGGTTCCAAGGCGCTCGACAATTTCAAGGTGGTGCCGCCGGGTACCGGCATCTGCCACCAGGTGAACCTGGAGCATATCGCGCAGGCGGTGTGGGTTTCGACCGCCGATGACGGCAGCGCGATCGCCTATCCCGACACCTGCGTCGGCACCGACAGCCACACGACGATGGTCAACGGCCTTGGCGTGCTGGGCTGGGGCGTAGGCGGCATCGAGGCGGAAGCCGCGATGCTCGGCCAGCCGGTCTCGATGCTCATCCCCGAGGTCGTCGGTTTCAAGCTGACAGGCGCGCTACGTGAGGGCATCACCGCGACCGACTTGGTGCTGACCGTCACCCAGATGCTGCGCGCGAAGGGTGTCGTTGGCCGCTTCGTCGAATTCTTCGGCCCCGGCCTCGACGGCCTGAGCCTCGCCGACCGTGCGACGATCGGCAACATGGCGCCGGAATATGGCGCGACCTGCGGCTTCTTCGGCATCGACGACAAGACGCTCGAATATATGCGCCTCACCGGCCGCGACGAGGGCCAGATCGCGCTGACCGAGGCCTATGCCAAGGCGCAGGGCATGTGGCGCCATGCCGACAGCCCCGATCCCGTGTTCACCGACACGCTGGAACTGGACATGGACACCGTCGAGCCGTCGCTCGCCGGCCCGAAGCGCCCGCAGGACAAGGTCGTGCTCAGCGAGGTCGACGATGTCTTCAACGGCGATCTGACCAAGGTCTACAAGCATGACGCGCCCAAGCGCGTCGCGGTCGACGGGCGCGACCATGACATCGGTGACGGCGACGTCGTCATCGCCGCGATCACGAGCTGCACCAACACCTCGAACCCGTCGGTACTGGTCGCCGCCGGGCTCGTCGCGCGCAAGGCGAACGCGCTGGGCCTGAAGCCCAAGCCGTGGGTCAAGACCAGCCTGGCGCCGGGCTCGCAGGTCGTCACGGACTATCTGAACAAGTCCGGGCTGACCGCGGATCTCGACGCGATCGGCTTCAACCTCGTCGGCTATGGCTGCACCACCTGCATCGGCAATTCGGGGCCGCTCGCCGAACCGATCTCGAAGGCGATCAACGGCAACGACATCGTCGCCGCCTCGGTGCTATCGGGCAATCGCAATTTCGAGGGCCGCGTCTCGCCCGACGTGCGCGCGAACTTCCTGGCCTCGCCGCCGCTGGTCGTCGCCTATGCGCTGAAGGGCACCGTCACCGAGGATTTCGTCACCACGCCGATCGGCACCGCCAACGACGGCAGCGACGTGTTCCTGAAGGACATCTGGCCGTCCAACGAGGAAGTCCGCGCGATGATCGACGCGAACATCGATCGCGAGATGTTCGCGTCGCGCTATGCGCATGTCTTCGCCGGAGACGAGCGCTGGCAGGCGATCGACGTGGAGGGTTCGGATACCTACACATGGCGCGCGGGCAGCACCTATGTCGCCAACCCGCCCTATTTCGAGGGCATGTCGATGACGCCGGCGCCGGTGACCGACATCGTCGACGCGCGTCCGCTCGCGCTCTTCGCGGACTCGATCACCACCGATCACATCTCGCCCGCGGGTTCGATCAAGGCGGACAGCCCGGCGGGCATCTACCTGCAGTCGCACCAGGTTACCAAGGCGGACTTCAACAGCTATGGCGCGCGTCGCGGCAACCATGAAGTCATGATGCGCGGCACCTTCGCCAACATCCGCATCCGCAACGAGGTGGCGCCGGGCACCGAAGGCGGCGTGACAAAATATGTGCCGACCGGCGAGGTGATGCCGATCTACGACGCCGCCATGCGCTACAAGGCCGATGGCACGCCGCTGGTCGTGATCGCCGGCAAGGAATATGGCACAGGCTCCAGCCGTGACTGGGCGGCCAAGGGCACCAACCTGCTCGGCGTCCGCGCCGTCATCGCCGAAAGCTTCGAGCGCATCCACCGCTCGAACCTGGTCGGCATGGGCGTGCTGCCGCTGCAGTTCGCCGACGGCGTCGATCGCAAGACGCTGAAGCTGGACGGTTCGGAAACCTTCAGCATCGCCGACGTCGGCGGCCTGCGCCCGCGCCAGGAGGTCGAGGTCGTCCTGCGCCGCGCCGACGGCACCGTCGAGACGTTCAAGACGCGCTGCCGGATCGATACCGTCAACGAGCTCGAATATTTCCTCAACGGTGGCATCCTGCACTACGTGCTGCGCAAGCTCGCTGCGTAAGCCCGAGCGTTCATTGCCGGAAGCATGAGAGCGGCGGCGCTGGGTCCAGCGCCGCCGTTTTCGCGTCCATGTGTCGTGCGGCACAGACCGACTCACTGCGGTCTGCGAGTCTCCACACCGTCTCCTCCATGACGCCGCGACGCTTGGAGAGAGCGCGAACCCGGCTTGAGGAACAGATCGACAGGAGCATCGTGATGATCGGCAGCAGCAACATCGTCTACGCCCGAGCGTCGGGCTCGGCCCTGCCTGGTGCCGCCATCACCTATCGCCCGGGCAACGCCACGAGCTGCCCCGACTGCGGCAAGAGCCACTGGCATGTCGGCCGGCACACCGCCGAATGCGCCTGGTGCGCGACGGCGCTGCCGATCTCGACCAGCGGCATGTGGTATCGGCACGTGGACGCCAAGGCGGCGTAAACGGATATGTGCTCCCCGACGCTGCGCGCCGGGGACGACAATCGCTGCCTCAGCCCTTCACCCGCCGCACCGGCACCGCGACGTTGCACACATCCGCACCGCCCGCGGGCTTTTCGAAGAAGGGCGGCTCCCGGTTCTGCCGTGCCTTCACATAAGCCGCGAAGCTCGCGCTTTCCGTCACCAGATATTCAAACCGCGGCCGCTCGCCCGCGGGCAGTTCGCTCGCCAGCCGCACCGTCACGATCCCCGTGAATTGCCTGGCATCGGTGTAGAAGCCCAGCGCCCCGGTGCCCCGCGGTAGCGCGGACAGATGCTCGATGCCTTCGATCACGCGCCCGACTAGCGCGATATTGCGATCGAGGTGGCGCGGGGCGTGGCCGATCACCGCATAGAGTTCCGCGCCCGAGCCGGTATCGGGCGCATAGCCGCGTCCGGCACCGAGCATCCCATAGCAATGCACAAGCCACGCCTTGCCGTCCTTGCGCGCCGCGGGCCAGCCCTCGACATGGCCGGTCTCGGCATAGGCATCGCCGCCGCCCAGCGGGCGGAACGGCAGCCCCGCTATGGGCAGCTCATATTCCGCCGCAAGACGCGCTGGCACGCCGGCGGGCAGCTTCTTGGTGCCTTCGGAATCGGGATCGGGCGGAGGATCACCCCATTGCACGACATAATTGTCCTGCACGCGATAGATTGCGAGCGCATCCCACCAATGCGCCCGTGCCAGCGCGCGGATGTTGCCGACATGCGCGGGCGCGAAGCGCGGCGCGAGCTGGATCACCACGCGTTGCCCGTCGGCCAACGTCATCACCACGAGATCGTCTGACGCGATCTCGCGCCAGTCGCTCGCTGGTGCGGCCTCGGCAATCTGGCCGGGAGACGGAGGTGGCGGCGGTGCGGCCTGGGCGCTGGCGATCAGGGCAAGAGGTGCGAAAATCAAGCGGCGGCGCATCACGCATTCCTCGCGGCAGTGGCGTACGCCTGAAAGTGCTACAAACGTAATATCGCGTCCAGCGAACGGCTTATCTCAAGTCTTGTGGCATATATGCGACACCCCGAAAGTCCATGGTGCATCGCAACGCAAATCAGGTTCAATCGCGTTGACAAGCCCCGCCCGCGCCGTTCCCCTTCTGACGTGTTAGTCGCGTAACAGCGTTCGTAAAGGGGAAAGCATGTATAATCGACGTTCGCGGACGGCGTTGCTCGTCGCCAGCGCAATGAGTCTGGGTTGGGCGATGCCCGCGTTCGCGCAAGATGCCGTGACCACCACGCCATCCACTGACGAGGGCGACGAGATCATCGTCACCGGCAGCCGCATCCAGCGCACCGACTATGATCTTGCCAATCCGGTGGTCTCGATCACTGCGGAAACCTTGCAGCAGTCGGGCAACGTCCAGGTCATCGACACGCTCGCGCAGAATCCGGCGCTGCTAAACTCGCTGAGCGGTGCGCGCACTTCGGGGTCGCTCAGCGATTTCGGCGCGGTCGGCGTTTCGCTGCTCGATCTGCGCGGCCTCGGCGAAAACCGCACCTTGACCCTGGTGAATGGCCGACGGCACGTGTCGTCGGTCTCGGGCACCGCTGCGGTCGACACCAACACCATTCCCACCGACCTGATCGAAAGCGTCGACGTGCTCACCGGCGGCGCATCGGCGATCTATGGTGCCGATGGCGTGTCGGGCGTGGTCAATTTCCGCCTGAAGCGCGACTTCGAGGGCTTCACCGCGCGCGGCCAGATCGGCGTTTCAAGCCGGGGCGATGCCGGGCAGCGTTTCGGTTCGGCGACCTATGGCCGCAACTTCGCCGACGGCCGCGGCAATGTCGCGCTGGCCTATGAATATCGCGACCAGGATCGCCTCGGGTCGGCCGATCGCCGCCGCACCGGCAACCCGCTCTATAGCTATGGCCTGGTCCGCGATCCCAACGACATTCCCGACGATCCCAATCGCCCGGATCGGGTGCTGACCAGCAATCTGCGCTATGCCGACAGCTCGATCGACGGCGCGGTGGATCTCGATCTGGATGGCATTCCGGACTTCACCGGATCGGGCAAGGTCTATGATCGCGGCCGCCTGCTGCCCTCCTCGGGCGGCCTCACGCAGGGCGGCGACAGCACGCCGCTCGCGGGCTATCAGGGCGATCTGCAGGCCTATAACCGCGTCCACAACGTCAACCTGCTGTCGCATTATGATTTCAGCGATGCCGTCTCCGCCTTCTTCGAGGCCAAATATGTGCGGCAAAAGACGTTCACCCTGGCGCAGCCTTCGTTCGATTTTTTCACCTATCTGAACCCGGACAATCCCTATCTGCAGGACCGGTTCGGCGTGGACGCGACGGCGGACGGCGCGCTGCTCTCCCGCGACAATTATGATCTCGGCGTGCGCGGCGAGGAGAATGATCGTGAGACGATGCGCTTCGTCGGCGGGTTGGAGGGCCGGATTTCCGATCATGCCCGCTACGAACTCAGCTACACGTTCGGCCAGACCAAATCGAAGATCAAGCTGACAGATTATCGCATCGGCGATCGCTATTATGCCGCGCTCGATGCGGTGACCGATCCGGCGACCGGCAACATCGTCTGCCGTTCGAACCTGTTCCCGGGCGACAATATCGATCCGAACAATTTCGATGCGCCCGCCACCACCTTCACGCCAGGCGCGAACAGTGGCTGCCGGCCGCTCAACCTGCTCGGCAACGGCGTGCGCGATCAGGCGGCGCTGGACTGGATCAATGCCGATGTCGTCAACCGCGCCAGGCTGCAGCAGCATGTCGTGTCCGGCTCGGTCTCGGGCGATTTCGGCCAGTTCTTCGAACTGCCGGGCGGCCCGGTCGGCTTCGCCGTCGGCGCCGAATATCGCAAGGAAAAGAGCAGCTTCGTGACCGACGAGCTGCTGCAGCAGGGCGCGTTGCTCGATTTCTCGGTCCAGCTTCCCGAGAGCGGCGATTTCGACGTGAAGGAAGTGTTCGGTGAGCTTTCGGTGCCGCTGCTGAAGGAACTGCCCTTCGCCTACAACCTGACCTTCGGCGCGGCGATTCGCCTTTCGGATTATTCGACCGTCGGGAAGACGACGACGTGGAAGGTAGACGGCACCTATTCGCCGATCCGCGACATCACCTTCCGCGGCACTTGGTCCGAAGCGGTGCGCGCGCCCAATGTCACCGAATTGTTCGCGCCGCGCAACGGCGGCTTCTCGTTCATCTCCGATCCCTGCGATCCGGTGTTCATCAACGAGGGCTCGCAATTCCGTGCCGCGAACTGCCAGGCGGCGCTGCAGGCGGCGGGGCTCACGCCCGCGCAGATTTCCGCCTTCAATCCGGAAAATGATCCCACCGCCACGGTCAGCCTGCCCGGCTTCTCCGGCGGCAACCGCAACCTGCGGGAAGAAACCGCACGGACCTGGACGGCGGGCGTGGTCGTGCGGCCGAGCTTCATTCCCGGCCTGATCGCCTCGTTCGACTGGTATGACATCAAGCTCGACAACGCGATCAACACGCCGACCGCGGAGGAACTTGCCGGGCTGTGCGTCGACCAGCCGACGCTCGACAATGTCTACTGCGCCAACGTCACCCGCGCGACGGGGACCGGCTATATCTCCAGCTACTTCGTGCAGCCGCAGAATGTCGCCAATTTCCGCACGGCAGGTGCGGACCTGAAGCTGAACTACAACTTCAACACCGGCAGTTTCGGCGCATTCAACATCGCGCTGGTCGGCGGCTATCTCGATCGGCTGGAATTCATCCCCACGCCGGGCGCGGATGTCGACATCGATCGCGAGGAGCGCTTCTTCCCGAAGTGGAACGCGACCGGCGACGTCACCTGGTCGATCAACGCGTTCACCGTCAACTACGGCATCAGCTGGTTCAGCAAGACGCGGCGCTACACCATCGAGGAACTGCGCGGCAATCCGGACCTCTCCGATCCGCGGTATTTCCGCTACAAGGAGAAGTGGCAGCACGACATCTACGTCGCCTATGACGTGAATGACCGGTTCCGCTTCTATGCTGGCGCGAATAACCTGTTCGACCAGCAGCCGTCGGTCGCCTCGCCCGACTATCCGATCAGCCCAGTCGGTCGCTACATGTATGCGGGTGCCCGCATCACGATGTGATCTGCCTCAAGGCAGGCAAGGGAAAGGGGCGCTTCGGCGCCCCTTTCTTCTGGCTCACCCGCGCCAGCGCATGAAATCCACGAACGCGCGCAATGCCGGCGGCATCTGCCGGCGCGAACTGTAATACAGCCGGGCGCCGGGGAAGGGCGGCAGCCAATCCTCCAGAAGGCTGACGAGCCGGCCCGCGGAGACGGCGGGGCGCACCCATTCCTCGAAGGTGGCGAGCAGGCCGACGCCGGCCTCCGCGAGCGCGAGTTCCACCGGCGGGCTGCCGCACAGCACCGCGTGGCGGGGGCGGATCGCCAGCAATTCCTCGCCGCGTTCGAACTCCCAGTCGGGAATACGGCCACTGGGAAAGCGGTGGTTGATCGCGGGCAGGTCGACCAGGTCGCGCGGGTGGCCGGGCGTGCCGACCCGCGCGAGCAAGGCCGGCGCGGCGACCAGCGCGAAGCGCTGCGGCGGGCCGATCGGCACCGCGATCATGTCCTTCGCGACCGCCTCGTCATAGCGTGCGCCGGCATCGAACCCGGCGGCGACGATGTCGACGAACCCCTCCTCGATCACCAGGTCGAGCGCGATGCGGGGGTAGGCGGCGATGAAGGCGGGCAGGCGCGGCGCCAGCACGAACTCGGCGATCGGGGTAGGCACGTTCAGCCGCAGCGGTCCCGCGGGCTCATCCGCCGCGGCGTTGATCCGCGCGAGCGCACCGGCGATGCCCTCCAGCGCCGGCTGCAGCGTCTCCAGCAGCGCCGCGCCCGCCGCGGTCGGGCTCACGCTGCGCGTCGTGCGGTTGAGCAGCCGCACACCCACCCGTGCCTCCAGCTCGCGGATCCGCTCGGACAGGCGCGAGGGTGAAACCCGCGTCGCTTGCGCCGCCGCGCGGAAGCTGCGCGTACGCGCCACCGCTGCGAACAGGTCGAGATCGGCGAGGTCGGGCATGTCCATTGTTCGATATTCCGGATGCGTCATTCGCGATTGTGCGGATTATCGACCGGGCGGGCAAGGCGCATATCGCCGTCACCCCTTCAGGAGACGAACGATGCAACAGCTTCGACTTGGCAACACCGGCCCCATGGTATCGCGCCTCGGCCTCGGCTGCATGGGCATGTCGCCCGACCTTTATGGCGAGGCCGACCGCGCGGAGAGCCTCGCCACGTTGGCGGCGGCGGTTGAGGCCGGCATCACCTTGCTCGACACCGGCGACTTCTACGGCATGGGCCATAACGAGATGCTGATCGGCGAGGCGCTGCGGACCTTGCCGCGAGACCGCGTGCAGCTCAGCGTCAAGTTCGGCGCGCAGCGCGGGCCCGACGGTGCGTGGATCGGCTATGACGCGCGCCCGGCGGCGGTGAAGACCGCGCTCGCTTATACGTTGAAGCGCCTCGGCACCGACCATATCGACATCTACCGCCCGGCACGGCTCGATCCGGCGGTGCCGATCGAGGAGACGGTGGGCGCGATCGCCGAGCAGGTGCAGGCCGGCTATGTCCGCCACATCGGCCTCTCCGAAGTCGGCGCCGAGACTATCCGGCGTGCCGCCGCGGTGCATCCGATCGTCGACCTCCAGATCGAATATTCGCTGATCTCGCGTGGGCCGGAGCGCGAGATTCTGCCGGCCTTGCGCGAACTCGGCATCGGCCTGACCGCCTATGGCGTGCTCTCGCGCGGGCTCATCAGCGGGCATTGGTCTAAAGACCAGCAGCAAGCGAAGGGCGCGGACTGGCGCCAGGCGGGGCCGCGCTTCCAAGGCGCCAACCTCGATCACAACCTTGCGCTGGTCGAGGCGCTGCGCGCCATCGCGGACGCCCGCGGCGTCAGCGTCGCGCAGGTGGCGATCGCGTGGGTGGCGGCACAGGGTAACGACATCGTGCCGCTGGTCGGCGCCCGCCGTCGCGACCGGCTGGCCGAATCGCTTGGCGCGCTGGACGTGGTGCTCGGTACCGACGATCTCGCCGCGATCGCCGCTGCCGTGCCAGCGGATGCGGCCGCGGGAGACCGCTATCCGACCGCGATGCTTGCGCATCTCGACAGCGAGCGCTGAGCGGTTGCGCAGGGGCCATGCGAACCCGCTTGCGCCCCCGCCTCCGCCACGATAGGGAGCCGCCTTCCAGCGAATGCGGAGCGGTGGCCGAGTGGTCGAAGGCGCTCGCCTGGAAAGTGAGTATACGGCAAAACCGTATCGAGGGTTCGAATCCCTCCCGCTCCGCCATTTACGCCTTTTCCAGGCCTCGCCAAACCCCCTGAAAACTGCTATAAACCCGCAGAAATCAGCGGTTTTTTTGTCCCGCTGAATTTCAAAGGATCCGACACTATCCCACAAAAGTGTGGGGCAAAGTGTGGGGTAATTTTGGGTGAGACGCGATGGGAAAGCTCACTGCATCCAAGGTCCGGGCCTTGACCGAGCCGGGGCGATATTCCGACGGGGAAGGCCTTTTCCTCGAATTGAACGGTAAAGATTCGGGACGTTGGCTCCTGCGCGTTCAGTCGGGTGGCCGTCGCAGGGACATAGGATTGGGCTCATTGCGCGCGGTTTCACTGGCGGATGCGCGTGAAGCCGCATTCCTCGCGAGGAAGAAGATCGCGCAAGGCATCGATCCTGTCGCCGAGCGGAGGCAGGAGCGCCTTGTAATTCCGACCTTCCGCAAGGCGGCCGAACTCGTCCACGAAGAGCACGAGAAAGCTTGGAAGAACGGCAAACATCAGGCGCAGTGGCTCGCGACCTTGAAGACTTACGCGTTCCCCAAAATGGGCGATCTCCTCGTCAGCGACATCGAAGGGCCGCTGATCCGTGATGTGCTGGCGCCGATCTGGCTGACCAAACCGGAGACAGCGCGCCGCGTTCGCCAGCGTATCGCCACGGTTCTCGACTGGTCCTGTGCGAAGGGCTTTCGCGCCACGGAGGCGCCCATCCGCTCGATCTCCAAGGGACTGCCCCGTCAGCCCAAGAAGGATGGACATTTCGCTGCGATGGCCTACGCCGACGTGCCGGATTTCGTTGCGACTTTGCGGGAACGTGAGTCCGTAGGACGCCTGGCGCTTGAGGCTTTGATCCTGACAGCGGCACGATCAGGCGAAATCCGAGGCGCGCTCTGGTCAGAACTGGACCTTGAGAGAAGCCTCTGGTCGCTGCCTGCGGAGCGCATGAAGATGGGGCGAGCGCACGTCGTGCCTCTGTCAGCGGCGGCGATCGACGTCTTCGAACGCGCCGCAAAGTTTCAGGTGGGCGAAGGCAAACTCGTATTCCCAGGTCAGCGGGTCAAGAAAGTCCTCTCGGACATGACGTTGCTGAAAATCCTGCGCGACATGGATCTCAACGTGACGGTGCACGGCTTTCGCTCCGCCTTTCGAGACTGGGTGGCTGAGCAAACCGACTATCCAGGCGAGGTCGCCGAAGCGGCCTTGGCGCACACCGTCGCCAACAAGGTTGAGGCTGCATATCGTCGGACCGACTTCCTCGAGAAGCGGAAACTCCTCATGCAGGACTGGGCGGCCTTTTGCACGAGTGCCTCGAACGTAGCGAGAGGCGACGCGGTTCAAGATGGCCGGTTCGACGCAGCGACGTTGACGATTTGACGTTGAGGTAAAGATGCATTCGGATTGAACCTGCACGCGAAAAGCCGAGAATACATCAATCGTGGCATCCATAATTAGGCGGCGCTTATGACAGCTCCTACCCTCTGAATGGCTAGGTTCAGGCGGCCTCAATACGTTCTTCGAGGGTCTGCCGCGGCAGCACCCGTTCTAGGATCAGTACCCGTTTGATAACGTTCGGGTGGACGTGGAAGGTCTTGGCGGCCCCGTCAATCGCAAGATCGTCGAGATTATCAGTATCGAGGTGCTGACGGATGCCATCGAAGGGAGCGAGCAGATTTTGCGCAAAGGCGCGCTGAAATTTTTGACGGTCGGTTTTCGCCTTGCTGATTATCCCGAACCCACACTTCGACCATATCTCGTCGCCGAGCGCGCAGGAAAGTTCGAAGCGTCGGTCGCGGGCGACAACAGAGCTGACCGCCACCTTGTGCCGGTTCGCCTTGTGTTCGATTCGCGCGCTGTAGGGGAGCTTTCGCGCAGTCGCCGGACGGGCTAGCGTCTCCTTCGTGGCGCCGAGAAGGTCTGAGAAGGCGTTCAAACGTATCGGTCTTAAACCAAAGTCCCGCTGGCGGCGCAGGTAGTGGGCAGCCTGTCGGCCCATCTCCCAAGGGGCCTTAGGGGACGCGTCGTTTGAAGGCGGCATGAGGCCATGGGCGGCGCTTAGGTCGACAACGATGTCCGAGGCATTCGCGGCGCGTAGGGCATTCTCAAGGACGACCGCCGAACGCGAACCAGGGGCAGCGGATGCAGCCTCTTCGATCCCGGCTGACCCCACGCGACGCTCCAATTGCCCGAGCGCCCTCATAATCGGCTCGGGTACCGTATCGGGGTCATAGCCGAGCCGTGCCTCGACGCGCCGCCAGCTGGCGAGGAGCTCATCGTTACGCTCGTCACGCAGGGTCGCGATCAGTTGGGCGATAGCAGCCCCGTCGAGTGCGGAAGCGCAGGTCTCTCGAACCTGATCCAAAAAGTGGTCGATCCCGTTCTCGAAGGCTCGGCCTGACACCGAGGTTGTATCAGGCGCAAGGTAGCGAAGAAGCGAGCTCTCTAGATGCCGTGAGAACGCCGGTGTCAGCTGGACATTCTCGCCAGAGCTGTGGATCATGAGCGGGGGCCAGAATGTACCCCCGGACGCCGAACTCAATTCGTGGCGTAGCCGCCAATTCACTGAGGGCGTCGAACCGTCGAGGGATTCGTAGCGCAGCCGCCACCAATTGTCGGCGAGCCAAAAAGCAAGAGAGACAGCGGACGCTCGGAAATGATCTCGCTGTCCGCCTTTCTCGAGGTCGAGAAAACGCGTCAGCGACTCTCCGTCGGCTGCAATGCGTATTTCCGCGACGTCTCGCACGCCGACGGCAGGACTCTTCGGCCAGCGGGCGTCAACGACGAAGGTTTCTGCGATCACTGATAGCGCTTCCTGGCAGCAACGAGGGATGAATCGAGGATGGGGTCATTCTGTTGCGTCACATAGTCAGCATAGCGCATCAACACCTTGCCGGCGATGGCCTCGTTCGGAAGCACTGGATAAGCATGGTACAGGCCGTAACCGGGATTGGTGATCTGCGCTTCGTAGATCCAGCCATTGTCGTCGACCGTCCACAACAGGCTCGGATCGCCTTTTTTCGCGCCTTTGCCGAAAAGGCCCGCGGCGATTCCCCGTTTGAGTAGCGGCAGCGCGCGCTGCATGTCCGCAGGTCCGAAATCCGCATGCTCGTCACAATAAGTCGGATCCTCGTCCTCGCCTTCGTAGGGCTTAAGGTTATAAAGGTGCGGGTGCCTCTTGTGCTTCGAATAGGGACCGAAGCCAGCTTTGGCGGCAAGCAGCGTTCGGGCGTGGGAAGAGGGTGGCGGTTCCAGCAGCCGACGCGGATCGTTCTCCGCTGACCGGGCCTGCTTGCGTCGTGACGGGGGTTTGCGTTGCAGAGTCAGAAGAATCACCGGTCGGTATTGTTCGGACGAAGGCCTGCAGCCGGTCTCCATCCAAATCAAGTCTTTGCAGGTGCAAGGCTCGCAGCGCTACTGAGCTACTCATAGAAGAAGTATGAGCGATGGTCCTGTGAGAATTGGCATGGAAGGCGATCCGGACGAGGCGTTCGACCGAGAACAGAAGCGCGCGATCGCTGCTGCGGTGCAGGCCCAGTTCGGCAAGGGTGACCTTCGTGAGGCCCTTCGCCGGGTCGATCGGCTGGCCGAGCGCCGGCTCGAAATTAACGGTAAGCTTTCGCGCATTTGCGCCTGAACGGTGCGGACCGGGCGACCGCCTCGCCAAGTCCGCATTGGCCGCTACTGCCCTAGCGGTTTGACGATCAGGTGCTCGTCCACCTGTCCTGACATCACCGGATCGATCCGGTCGGCCTCTTTCGCCGCCCACTGCTTCCACTCGGCCAGAGCAGCCGGGTCGAGATCGCGACGCCCTTGCTCGATCGCCGCGCCCACCGAAGCGATCAGCGCCCGCAAGTCCTGCGCAGTGCGCAGCAGTTCGGCGCTTCGATGCAGGGCTGCGAGACGCTCCTGATTGCGTTTGGCGAGAGCCTCTTGCCGGCGCTCCTCGCGCCATGCCTCCATGTCGGCCTGCTGCTTCAGTCGCTCCCTGATGCTCAGGCGGTAGCGCGCTTCCCCCGCGGCGATGATGGCTGCCGCAATATCGGCGACGATCGCCTCCAGCTTGACCTCTCCGTCCTGCCACATTCGCGGAAACCCCTCGGGCAGCGTCGGGTACAGCTCGACGCGCAAGGGTTCCTTGGGTGGTGCTGGAAACGGGTCGCCGTGACGACGGTGGGTCAGCGACGTCTCGCTTGGGTGTCGGATATGCACTTGCACCTGATGATCGCCGATGGTGACGCGAAAGCCGGGTTCTTCACCCCAAAGCTCGCAATGGTGGCCCAGCCGGGTGAGTACCTGCATCAGCGCATCCGCGATCCGGAGCTTTCGCTGTTGCTCTGGCGGCTCGAACACCAGGGCAAGCTCCCATTTGGGAAAGCGCGATGCGGCAATCTTGTCGAGCCTCCGCTCATCGCGACGTAGCAACGTCTGCAGGGCGCGATGGGGCCGTTCCAGCTTCCGCGGCACAGACACCTTGCCGATCTGCTTGAGCGCGTCCTGCCTCAGCTGATGCAGATCTTCCGGCACGTTTTCGGTGGCGAACGGACCCTCCGGGCTCTCGGCTAGGCCCTGATCCTCGCGGAAACGATCGGCGAGTGTGCCATTGACCAGCAGGAGCATATCCTGCCCCGGCTTCCGCGCCGGTAGCGGCGTCCGCTGCACGGGCTTTCCGGCCTGCAGCTTGTTCCAATAGCCCGCCGGCGGAAGCGGGATGCCATGCTTCCGCAGCGCTGTCGTTAGCCGGTGTTCTGAAACGCCGAGTTCGGCCGAGAGCTGGCGCATCGGCCCGGACCAGGCAAGGTCGTACAGCCGAGCGCGGCTGACCCGCACTTCCGCCTGCTGCATCGGCCACCAGGTTGAGCTGGAGCCTCCGATGATCGACATACGACTCTCCGTCAGGACGGGAGTCTTGTTGCCTCAGCTGCCCTTCCTAGCCAACACCGCCGGAGCCGAGTCCTGCATGCGGACGGCCCCGTTACCGCGAGCGGCTAGCCGTCGCTGCGTTGGTAGAACATCGGGTTCCTGAGCCATTCGGCGATCGCGGACTCTCGCCAGCCGGCGCAGCGGGTGCTGATCTGGACGTTCTTCGGGAAGGTGCCGTTCTGCATCTTGCGGTACATGGTCGATCGGCTGAGGCCGGTGCGTTCGAGGACCGTTTTGATCCGGAGGATTCGGTCGGGTGTGTCGGTCTGCATTGGTATCACCTTGCATGGAGTGCGTGTCGGTGGTGCTCCCCGGACAAGGTTGTGCAGGATGGCGGCTGGAGAAAAGAGCCTCTCTGGGGTCAGTGGGGGCATTGGCGGTGCTTGGCGGTACAAAGGTAGGTTAGCGTAGCCTCCAGCTTTGCGAGGGGTTGGTTCAGGACGTCCCACGCTGCGCGTGGCCGCGCTCTACGCCGCGAACGCGACGCCGAGTCGCTGCGCGTCTCGGCCCTTTTGGGTAACGATCGCATGACGCGAGCGGCTGTCGCCGCGAGCAGAACGCGACGATTGATGGGCGTGCTCTGGCCGCTTCTGCGAAGCCGCCAGGGTCCGCAGCACCTTTGCTTTTCGCGTGGCACGCTCGATCCGGCCGGGAGGCGCGGCGGCGGCTGGCCCCCAGGCCCGCGCGCACGCCGCCGCGACGGCCGCCCGGATTCGAGAGAGCGACTCTGCTGGGCTCCTGGCGGAGCCGGACGCGCTTCGCGCTGATGACTGCGGACGCGCTGCTGCGCGGCGCGGCGTTTGGCCTCCGGCACTCGATCTGGCGGGGTGGGCGTCGCTACCCTCTAGTCGCGCCGCGGCGTGCCGCAAGCTGGCTGCGCCAGCTCCTCCTCTTAGTTGCGGCCCTTCGGGTGCGGCCCGCCTCTGCCGGCGGGACTGCCGGTCCGCTCCTGCCGCCCACCCCGCCATTCCGGCGCCGGTTGCGGTGGTTTTTGAGGAGTAGGGACAATGGAACTGAGGCATATCGATACCGCAAAGCTCTGCATCTCGGGCACCAACATGCGGGCCAAAGGCAAGCCGGACTTGTCGCACATCCTTCCGTCGATCCGGGCGCGGGGCGTGCTGGTGCCGCTGATCGTGCGGCCGGCGGACGAGGATCGGTTCGAGATCGTGGCGGGTAAGCGGCGCTATCATGCGGCGCTGGCGGTTGCGGCGGAGAGCGGCGAGGACGAGGCGCTTCCCTGTGCCGTCATGGCGGCAGGCGATGACGCGGCGGCGCTGGAGGCGTCGCTCATCGAGAATGTCGCGCGGCTTGACCCGGACGAGGTGACGCTGTGGGAGAGCTTCACCCGGCTGGTGCGCGAGGGGCGTTCGCCTGGGGATATCGCCCTCACCTTTGGGCTGACCGAGCTGCAGGTGAAGCGGACGCTGGCGTTGGGCAACCTGCTGCCGCGCATCCGCTCGCTCTACCGCAAGGGCGATCTTGATGCGGCGACGGTGCGGCATCTGACCCTCGCCTCCAAGGTTCGGCAGCGCGACTGGCTGGCGCTGTTTGACGATCCGGCGGCGCATTGCCCGACCGGGCACCAGTTGAAGGCGTGGCTGTTCGGCGGGGCATCGATCCCGGTAAGCGCGGCGCTGTTCGACATATCCGACTATCCGGGCGAAGTGGTCTGCGACCTGTTCGGCGACGAGCGCTGGTTCGCGGATAGCGCCAGCTTCTGGACGGCGCAGAATGCGGCCATCGCGGCAAAGGCCGAGAGTTTCCGGGATGCAGGCTGGCGCGAGGTAATCGTGCTGCCGACCGGCGAGACGTTTCAGCATTGGGAACATGAGCGCTGCCCCAAGCGGAAGGGCGGTAAGGTGTTCGTGGCGGTCAGTTCGCGGGGCGAGGTGACCGTGCACGAGGGCTATGTCACGCGTGCCGAGGCGCGGAAGGCGGAATTGGGCGATGCGCTGGTGAAGCCGGTGCGTCCCGAGATGAGCGCGCCGCTCCAGAACTATGTCGACCTCCACCGGCACGCGGCGGTGCGCGCCGACCTGATCGGCCAGCCTTCGGTGGCGCTGCGGCTGATGGTGGCGCATGCCATTGTCGGCTCGCCTTTGTGGGATGTTCGGGTCGAGGCGCAGCGTGCATCGAGCGATGCCATTGCGGAGAGCGTCGAATGCTGCGTTTCGGAAGCGCGGTTCGATGAGAAGCGGCGGGCGGTGCTGGCCCTGCTCGGCTTCGATCCCGAGACCCCGACGGTGCGCGGCGGCTTTGACGGCGACCTTGCCATTGCCGGTCTGTTCGTGCAGCTGTTGCAGCTTCCCGATCCTGCCTTGTTCGATGTGGCGGCGATCGTCATGGGCGAGACGCTGGAAGCCGGGAGCGCGCTGATCGAAGTGCTGGGGCCGTTGCTCGGCACCGACATGGCCAAGGTCTGGCAGGCCGACGACGCCTTGCTCGACTTGATCCGCGACCGCGAGGTGATCGGCTGCGTCCTGGCCGATGTCGCGGGGGAGCCGGTCGCCACTGCCAACGACGGCGCGACCGGCAAGGTGAAGCGCAAGATCGTGCGCGATTGCCTGACCGGCGAGAACGGGCGCGCCAAGGTCAAAGGCTGGGTGCCGAAGTGGATGGCGTTTCCCCCTGCCGCCTACACCGAGCGAGGTGGCGTTCCGACCGTTGCCCGCGCCGAAAAGGTGGCGACCCTCGCCATCACCCCCGAACCGCTGCCGCTGCGTGCGGCCGCGTGAGCGATGCTGGCGGTCGCGAGGCCGCCAGCTTCCTCTTTTGAGGGAGACCTCCGATGATCGAGACACCCGATCCCCGCACGCTGAAGCGGCTTCGGCGCGCGATCCGCAGGCTGCCGCGCAACCAGCACGAAGTGTTCTGCGCCGCCCGTTACGAGGACCTGAGCTATGAGCAGATCGCCGAACGCAATGGCCTCACCGTCCGCGAAGTAGAACAGCTGCTGGCGCAGGCACTGTTCGCAATCATGCGCGACATGGACCGTGCGCCGCGCCGCCGCTGGTGGCGCTTCTGGTAGCCGAGCCCTGGCCTCGCGGCGGGCGCGCCGCGAGGCTGTGCTTTGCTGCAATCACCCGATAGGATCGTTTCGCCATGCGCACCGACCTCGACCATCTGCCACCGGCCAAGCAGCGCGAGCTGGAGCGCGTCGTCCAAATCCTCTTCGAGGAGTTCGGCGACGCGACCGCCATCGCCAACTCCGAGTGGAAGAAGAACGCGCGCATCCTCAAGGTCATCCTCTACGGGAGCTATGCGCGCGGGGGCTGGGTCGATGAGCCACACACCGCCAAGGGCTATCAGTCAGACTTTGACCTGCTGATCATCGTCAACAACGACAAGCTGACCGACCGCGTCGAGTTCTGGGTCAACGCCGAGGACCGACTCAATCGCGAGCTTTCGATCACGAAGACGCTGCGCACGCCGGTCAATTTCATCGTCCACACGCTCGCGGAGGTGAACGACGGACTGGCGCACGGGCGCTACTTCTTCATGGACATCGCTCGGGACGGGATCGCGCTGTATCAGAGCGAGGATACCGAGTTTCACAAGCCGAAGCCCAAGACGCCGCCGCAGGCGTTGGCGATGGCTCGGGAGTATTTCGAGGAGTGGTATCCGAGCGCGATGCGCGCGCATATCAACTTCGGCGACGACCTAAGGCGGGGCTGGCTGAAGGAAGCTGCGTTCATGCTTCACCAGTCCACAGAGCGGCTCTACCATTGCGTGCTGCTGGTATGCACCTTCTACACGCCGCACGTGCACAATCTCGGCTTCCTCCGCACGCAGGCCGAGCGGATCGATCCGCGTCTGATCGACGCTTGGCCGCGCGACAATCGCGCCGACCGGTCGCGGTTCGAGAAGCTCAAGGAAGCCTATGTGAAGGCCCGCTACTCGAAGCACTACCGGATCAGTGAAGAGGAACTCGCATGGCTCGGCGAGCGTGTCGAAGTGCTCGGCCAGGCCGTGCAGGTGATCTGCGAAGAGCGCATTGCTGCGCTGGAGCAAAGCGCCGCCGCCTGATCCATCAGGAGCGTCCGGTCTCTTTCAGTGCCTTCGCAACCATGGCGCCGAGCGCTTCCTCGGCGCGGGCGCGGGTACTCTTTTCCTTGGACAGCAACTCCTGCCGAATCCAGTCAGGCGCCCGCGCGATGATGGCGGTGATCGTCACCTGCAGATCGTCAGCCATCGCGGCGCTATGGCTCCCCTGCGGCATCGTCCGCAAGCGCGAAGGCGCGCTTGCCACGGCGACGCCATAGCGCGAGCGCTTCGTCGCGTCGTTCGCTACGCAATGCCGCTGCTCCTTCGTCCAGTAGGCCGAAGATCACGGCGCGATCGTCGTCGGTTAGTTCGACGAGCCCGGCCTTGGCGACCAAGCCCCCAAGTTCGATCAGCTGGCGCGTTCGCTCGCGGCGTTTCACAACCCATTTCCGCCTGTCGTCACGCGCGATCTTGGCGTTCAGCCGGTGATGCGCCGCTGTCGCTCGCCTGAGCGCCGCGCGCGTTCTGGCGACCGCCGCCGCCAGTCCGACCCGACCCTTGAAAGAACGCTGCGCCCTGCTTGCGCCAGCCCTCCTTCACGGCAGCGTCTTTGCTTTGGACAGCGCTCAGCAAGGCGCCGGCGAGCTGCTCGATCGACAATGCATCGGCGCCGGTGGCGGCGACCAACTCGCCGAGCTGCTGCACCTTGCGTTCCTTGAGCTGTCTCGCCTTGTCGCCGAGTGCCTTCAGTTCAGAATCATAGTCGCGAGGTTTACGCATCGCACCGACCTCAATTGCTGCTTGAGAAGCACTCAGTTAGTAATTGCGTCGATCATCGTAAATATCTTGAAACATCGTGGGACAACCGTGTCCCGAAGAAGATGAAATCTTTTGAGGGCGCGCTTATACGTTGTGCCAACGTCGCTTGGATCGTGTAAGTGGATTGCCGTCATGGCGATCTACCACTTCTCCGCCAAGATCATCAGCCGCGCGAACGGCTCGTCGGCTTTAGCGTCGGCGGCCTACCGGTCCGCGTCGCGGCTGCACGACGAGCGGCTCGACCGGCACCACGACTTCTCGAACAAGGCCGGCGTCGTCCACTCCGAAGTGATGCTGCCGGATGGCGCGCCGGAGCATTTCGCCGATCGCGAAAAGCTGTGGAATGCGGTCGAGGCGGCCGAGCTGCGCAAGGATGCGCAGCTGTCGCGCGAGGTGGAGTTCGCGATCCCGCGTGAACTGGACCAAGCCGAAGGAATTCGGCTGGCGCGCGAGTTCGTCGAACGCGAATTCGTGGCGCGCGGGATGATCGCCGACCTCAATGTGCATTGGGATGTTGGTGCTGAAGGCGAGCCCAAGCCGCACGCGCACGTGATGCTAACCCTGCGCGATGTCGACGAGAACGGGTTCGGCAAGAAGAACCGCGACTGGAACCGCACCGACCTTCTGGAGAAATGGCGCGAGCGCTGGGCCGAACATGCCAACCAGCGGCTCGCCGAACTCGATATCGATGCGCGCATCGATCATCGCAGCTTCGAAGCACAAGGCATCGGCCTGGAACCACAGCATAAGATCGGCCCGGCGGCGTCGCGCATGGCCGCAAAGGGGCTCGAACTCGAACGCGTCGACGAGCATCGCGAGATTGCCCGCTCGAACGGCGCGAAGATCATCGTGCAGCCGCGCATCGCACTCGATGCGATCACTCACAACCAGGCAACCTTCACGACGCGTGACCTCGCGATGTTCGTACACCGGCATAGCGTAGGTAAGGAGCAGTTCGACCACGTCATGGCCGCGGTGCACGGTTCTTCCGACCTGATCGCGCTCGGCAAGGACGGGCGCGGCCAGGATCGCTTCACCAGCCGGGACATGATCGAGACCGAACAGCGGCTCGCACACGAGGCGCAGATGCTCGCGGAGCGCGACCGGCATCGCGTCTCCCAGCAGGATCGCGAGCGCGCCATCATGGGTGCGGAACGGCGCGGTCTCGTCCTTTCCGCCGAGCAGCGGTCAGCGTTCGAACACGTGACCAGCTCGAAAGATCTCGGCGTGGTGCTTGGCTACGCCGGCACCGGAAAGTCGGCGATGCTCGGCATTGCCCGCGAAGCATGGGAGAGTGCCGGCTATCAGGTGCAGGGACTCGCCCTCTCGGGCATCGCCGCCGAGAATCTCGAGAACGGCTCCGGCATAACTTCGCGCACGGTCGCGAGCCTTGAACATCAGTGGGGACAGGGCCGCGAACAGCTGATGCCCGATCATGTGCTGGTGATTGATGAAGCCGGCATGATTGGCTCGCGCCAGATGGAGCGCGTGATTGCCGAGGCGGAGAAGCGAGGCGCCAAGGTCGTGCTCGTCGGCGACCCCGAGCAGCTTCAGGCGATCGAGGCCGGCGCCGCGTTCCGCTCGATTGCCGAGCGGCATGGCAGTGTCGAGATCACCGGCATTCGCCGCCAGCGCGAGGACTGGCAGCGCGACGCCACACGCCAGCTCGCTACCGGCCGCACAGCAGAGGCGCTGGACTCTTACCGAAGCGCCGGGATGGTGGTCGAGTCGGAGACCCGAGAAGCTGCCCGAAGCGCACTGATCGACCGCTGGGACAGCGACCGCACCGACGATCCGGCGCTCTCGCGCATCATCCTGACGCATACCCGGGAAGAATGCGATGAACTGAATGGGTTGGCCCGGGACCGGATGAAGCAGCATGGGATGTTAGTCACTGATATTGCGGTCAAAACCTCGCGCGGCGAGCGCTTGTTTGCCGCAGAGGACCGCATCATGTTCCTCCGCAACGAACGCGAACTGGGCGTGAAGAATGGCTCGCTTGGCACCGTTGAACAGGTGGATCGCAGCCGCATGGCAGTGCTGCTCGATGACGGCCGGCGCGTCGCCTTCGACCTCAAGGACTATGCGGACGTCGCCCACGGCTACGCCGCCACAATTCACAAGGCGCAGGGAGTCACCGTCGACCGGACCCATGTGCTGGCCACCCCCGGGCTCGACCGGCACGCGACCTATGTCGCGCTGTCGCGGCACCGCGACGCCGTTCATCTGCATTATGGCCGCGACGACTTTGCCGATGGCGATCGGCTCGCCCGCACGCTGTCGCGTGACCGGCCGAAGGACAACGCGCTCGATTACGAACAGAGCACGACCTGCTTTGCCGAGCGGCGGGGTTTCGACCGGTCCGCAATCCTCGACGCTCTCGCGCAGGAGCGGCTGGTCGACCGCAGCCATACCGCGCCGGAGCCGGAACGCCGTCGAGGCAGGTTCGACGGACTGCGCCTGCGCGTGCCCGCTGCCGATGTCGAGCAGAAGCGGGGCAGGTTCGACGGGCTCAGGCTGTCGGCGCCAGCCGAGCCGCAGCCGGTGGAGCGGGGCAGCGGGCTCGCTGCCGCTGTCCAGCGCTACGCCCGCGCGCTCGAGGACATCGATCGAATGACTGGGCAGCGTCTTCCCGCGCTGGAATATCAGAAGGCTGCCCGCGTGCAGGCAGCGCAGGCGCTAGACGCTGTACAGCAGCACGGCGCTCTCGATCTGGACGCCGCATTCGCGCGCGAGCCCGCATTGGTCAGCGAGGCCGCCAATGGCCGCACAGCGATCGCCATTCGCCAGATGCAGCTCGAGACCGAGCTGCGCATCAATCCCGAGTTGCGCGCCGACCGGTTCGTGCAGGCATGGCAGCAGCTCAGGAGTCAGCGCGACAAGCTGAACGGCTGGCAAAACGAGGAAGCTCGCGGCGCGGTCGAGAACCGCATGCGGGCAATGGCGAAGAGCTTGGAGAAGGACCCGGCGTTAGGCGCTGCGCTCAGCAAGCGGGGCAACCAACTGCTCGGCCGGCAATGGTCCCCCGAATGGTCGCCGGGCAGCCGCGACGGTGGCATCGGCATGGCGATCGGGGATCAGGTGCGCACGCGAGCAGTAATCCAGCAACTGACGTTCTCGATCGAACGAGGGCGCGATCTGGGGATCGGACTATGACCGCTGAGACCGCAAGTCCACCTGCGGACGCGATCGACGATCCGGAGGTGGCATTCGCGGCGATGAGCCGGAAACTTTCGGGGCTGACTGCGGCGGTTGAGGGGTTTGCGGCACGCCAGCAGGAGCTGCATGCGCGCGACTATGGACCAGATCTCGCCACGATCCACGAGCGGCTGGAGAAAATGAAAGACGCAATCCTGACGCTCAACGAGCGTCCGGCGATGCAGCTCACGCCCGAGAAGATCGGATCGCAGATCAGGTTCGCGGGTGAGCAAGGTCGCGCAGCCGACCACCAGGCATGGGACATCGCTAATCAGCAACTCGGCTGCGCGATCAGGTCCTTGAACGGCGTCGTGGCCTCCGCGCGGATGGCCGAGACGCAAAGGCGGTGGATTGCAGGCGCCGCGGCGCTCGCGCTGACAGTCGGGTTTGTCCTCGGAACGGTTCTGCCCACCCGGATCGCGCAGGCCGTGCCGGAGAGCTGGCATTGGCCGGAGGCGAGGGCCGCGCGCATTTTGCAACGTGATGGCTGGAGCGCCGGAGAGCGATTGCTCCAGGTCTCGAACCTCCCGCGGTGGAATGAAATGGTCGATGCCATCAGGATCGTCGACCAAAACGCGGAGGCGTTGACGAACTGCCGCGAACGCATCGCACGAAAGGGCAAACCTGTCGATTGTGCTATCCAGGTAGGCACAGCGCCATCTCGCTAGCGGAGCGACGGCAGTTTTGAGCCGACACCCGCCGTTCGGCCGCCAGCTTCGTTTGGCCAGAAGCGGTCATCCGTTTAATTAAAAACCGGTCGGACGCAGTCTCGACCGTAACCACCGCCATTGCCACTGCCGGAGAAGGCGTTTGGGCAATAAGTTGCATGCTCCAGGGCGGATGACCGCCCAAGCCGACCCTTGCTATTCCAGGGGCGGATCTGTTCGAGCCACACCTTCGTGGACGTTCCGCGACCCTCGTGACTCGGGGTAGTGCCCGGGGACGCGGATATGCGCAGAAGACGCGGACCTCCGTGAAGAGGCCCGCGTCCGTTGTGCTAGTCAGCGCTTCTTCGGCGCCTGTCCGGCGGTCTGGTCCTGCCCGAGAGCAGTGGCTGCGAGGGTGTTGATCTGCGCCTTGGTGGGGGTCACCCGCCCGGCGAGCACGTTGGAGGCCAGCGTCGAGACCTTGCTCGACGTCTGACGCGGGGGCGTCGACTTCGACATTGTGTAAGCTCCGTTTTTGACTTGGTAACGCGGGAAGCGTAGACGGAGCCCGCGAGGCGCGCCGCTCGCGACGCGCCTAGCGGGCTTCAGCTAACCGCTGTTGTTCGGGCCATGAACCACATGGCGCACCTCCTTTCCTCCGGGAAGGACATCCGCACGAACCCGGCCAAGGACTGCCGTGCGGTGTCAGGGAGATTGTGACGGCGGCTGGTCATCCGATCAGCCGCCGTTGTCTTGTAGGGGCGGACGCGGCCCAGCCGGTGCGGGCTCTCCGCCGGACACCTTGATGGTTCCCTCGCCCGTGTAGATGAGCTTGAACATCGTCGCCGCCGCCGTCAGCCAGTCGACGCGCTTGTCTACGGACCATGCCGTCTTCGCGGGTGGCAGCTCGTGCAAGAGGCCGACGATGAAGGGGTGCAGACCCGGCGGGAGCTCGGAGCCAGCCCCACCAGCCCCCCCGCCGTTCCCGCCGCCACCATTGCCGTTTCCATTGCCGCCGCTCTCGCCGTTCTGACGCTCATCGGGGCGATCAGCCGGAGGCGACGGCGCCGCAAACGCGGGCTTGGTGAGCCGACCGGTCTGCCCGTCAATGTAGCCAGCGTACTGAGCGGATTTCGTGAAGGTCTGCCTCGCCCGGTCCTTCTGCTTGGGCGCAACGCCCATGCTCTCCATCTGGCTCTCAATCGCGCCGGGGGGCGGAAGCGCGTAACCTTTGTACTTCTCGTACATCTGACGGTAAAGCGGCACACGAAGGAACGCCTCAGCCAGCGCGGGCGCCGAGCGGTCGCCGTCGAGAGCGTCGAGGCCCATAGACGTGACCGTAATGTGCGGCCCGCTCGTCTCGATCAGCCCGAACATGCGCCCCGCCGAAAGCCGCGAGCGGAAGCCGCCGCCGGAGGCAGTCTGATTCATCCATGCCGCAAGCTGGACGTCCTCGGCCTGGGTGCCGGCCTTGGTGTGGAGGGTGCGCACCATCTCCACGGTGGACTCAAGATCGCTGTAGGGGAACTCGATGGTCGATCGCTCACGCGTCCGCTTCGCGGGCGCCTCCTGAGGAGCGTCGCCACCGAGCAATTCTTCGAACTCGTCGCCCGTGTCGGCCACCCGGACCTCCCAATATTCGCGAGCACAGCACCCGCAGCAGCATCCATATGCTACTCCGCAGACGAACTGTCAATCATGACCGGGATTTTCGTATTGCGATGCAGACGGTGACGGCTGCGGACTCGTCTTTTTCTGGGTTGCGGCGCAGACGGCGGGCATAGCTTACGCCTTCACCAGCGCGTTCACACCGGTGGCCAGCTACCGTCAGCGGCATGGCAACGGCATCCCACTGTCAGTCGAACGCAAGGCGGCGTTCCCGGCGCCGAGCTTGCGCCGTTCTTCGGCTTCCTCGGTCACCGCCTTGGAGGCCGCACGATTTGGAGCGACGCCCTGCGCGGCCTCGGTGCCCAGCTACACGGCGCGGCAACGGGCAACGCGCGAGCAGGCGGCCGCGCTGGGCATCGCGCAGATGGTCGCCGACCTGCCGTCGTGAGTCACCGCCCGTCACGCATCTACCACGGCGCGGACTGGCAAAGGCCGCCGATCACCCGCCGGCCCTACTTCCGGTGTCGCCGCGCCTTCTACAGCCACGGCCCAGGCAACCGGATGTGCGAGCCGTGCGCGTGAGGTCGGCGCACGCGAGCCCCTTTACCGTCCGATACTCCTCCTCAAAGTCGTTGGCCACGAGGCCATCAGAGCCTATATCGACGGTATGGCAAAGACCCCCTCCAAGAGTTGGCTTCCCAAGCGCAGCGGGTCCTCAGGTCCCTTTCTGACAGCCAAGGAGGGAAGTGACAGGGCGCGAACCACTGAAACCGAGAAAATCGGCAGCGAGGGTCGTTCCAGCAACACCCACTATCGCAGCAGCGTGTCAGGGCGCTTTGTTCTCCCGAACGGCGAGTACATCACCACCGTGCGCAAGGACGTGATGGACCGAGCGTTGGGCCGCGGCGAGTTTAAGAAGAAATGAACGAGGCTGCGCCTAATCAGGAGGCGCGAGCCCCAGCACACAGCCGAGCCTTCGAGGCACTTGTTCAGGGACCAGATGACCTTGTGGGGCTTCTTGCGTACGCGACCTACAAGCAGTCGGTGCGAGAGGCCGCTCTGGCCGGGCAAGCTTTGCCTGACAGGGCGGCGCGGAGCCTTCCGCCCGCGTTGGTTGCGGCGCTCCGCTCTTCCGCAGAGCAGACACTCACGAAGGTCGTGAGCGACGGTATCGCGCAGGCAACACCCGACATTCAGAACAGCGCTATGATCGCGACCCTCAATGGCAATCAGAAGGAGCTGTTGAGTGCCCTTCAAGGCGAGCGCCAGAGGATCGAGGGGCACATCACGTCACGCACGGGAGTGATCTCGTCCTTTCTGACGAACTTGGCCGCTTGGGGCGTCACCCTTCTGATCGCCGTCGCTATCCTCTATCTCTCCAACCGGCCGTCGGTGGAGTCGACAATCCTGAAGTCGATTGACAAGCCTGCGGCTCCTCAGCCGCGGCAAGGTGCGCTCCCGCCTTCGGCTCCCACGAAAGGATAAGCGTGTGTTACTGGGCATCGAACGTGTCGTCCCCAACCGCGAGATTGAGCCCGGAAGGTTCTACTTGGCGCCGCACTACGATGATGAGTCGGTGCTTTTTCAGTGCATCAGGATTGGGGAGACAGGCGATGGCGAGCCTGACCTGCGGGCGCTGAGGTTCTCGCCCGGCACGCAGTACCCCATATCGCTCGAAAGCATCCCTCACAACGGTCCGCTCGTCGCCCTTCCTGAGGTCCACGTCCGAGTAGATGCGCCCTCGCTGACGGCCACGAGCCACACATCGAGTGTACGCTCCGGCATGTTCCTTGTTGCCGGCAACGAAGCCTTCGTCGCCGCTCCTCAGGGCTTCCGGGAGTGGGCTCTGATAAACATTTCGACCGGTCGCCCGACCGTTGGACGCTGGCGAGCGGATTGGGCAGCGTTCTCGCGCTGGCTGCTCGTAATCGAGGACAACGGCGAAGAGATACCTATCGCCGATTTCACGGGGACCGAGAGCGCCTGAATCGGACCGTGAACAGGCCGAGCTTATCCGCCGAGATTTTCCGCGAGGCGCGGCGCTCATATTGCCCGGGGAGCTACCCCGTCTAAGGCCGCCCGGACGGGCGGCCTTACAAACTACCTGTTCGGCACGCCGCACTCTACAATAGCAGCTATTGGGCCGGTTCAGGACTGGCAGGTTTCAGCCGACCATGTCGGGAAAGCCGCCGCAGAAATCGACTGACCCACGCATGACGGCTTCCAACCAACATGCGTCGTTCGCGATGCCGTTTTCAACGTCAGCTAGCACCGGAACCTGCCGTTCGCTCAGAGCGAGGCTGTGTGGCAGCAACGCGCCCCAATTACGGACATTCAGCGACCACCCTTGCGGCGGTTGTCCTCCAAGCAGAGCATCTGGCAATTGGCGGCAGTCGTTTTGCCGCCAGCGTGCCAAGGCGTAATGTGGTCGGCTTCCATGCCCTCAATCTCGTAATGCTTCTCGCAGTCGGGGCAGATGCCCTTTTGGCGCTCATACGCCTCGCGCCGCATTGCTGGGCTGAACGCGCGAATGCTCAGGTGCTTCTCCTTGCCGTCGAGCAGGTAGGAGTAGATGCCTCGCTTCCGCTCCACGTCCTCGTCCAGCATGAGCCGCGTGACCTCGTCCTCCAGCTTCTTGGAGTCGAAGGGAACGGTCTTGAACTGGTTGAAGAGTTCACCCCAGGAAACGCCCTTCATCTCCTTGCGGTAATGCGGGAAGGTCGCCTGCACCCACGCGATTACGCCTTGAAAGTAGAGCCATAGTTCGTTGGCGTTCGGGTCATGCTGATGCTTGGCCATGTAGCCTTCGACATAACCATCGTTGATCCAACCGATCGCCGTTTCCAGGTACGCCTGGCGGTTCAGTTCGCCGTTGATGTATTTGCTACCCAGGCCGTAGGCCGCGCATCCGTTCTTGCTGAAGTACCGCTTGGCATCCGTCACCCAAGATCCGGCATACACGGCGTTGCGGAGTTCCTGGTGGGTCAGCTGGACGCCGGCGATGTTGATCGTCTGAAACCAGTCCAGCTTCTCGCTGTCCGTGCCGCTGCACTGATAGACCATCAACTCGTAGGCGAGCACCTTCGCCTTCTCGTCGGGCTGGAGATTGTAGAAGTAGCGGCCCTTGAACGAGAACTCACCGTTCACGTACTGGCAGATTGAGATGGTGCGTTGCTGGCCGTCGATGACCTCGAAGTCGCCATCCTCGCGAACCGCCCAATACATTACGTTCAGGGGGAAGCCCTTAAACACGGTCTCGATGACCGCGGCGCGTTGCTTGTCCTTATAGATGAACTCGCGCTGGTACGGAGGGCGAATGTCCAGCTTTCCGCCGAAGCCGACAACGCCATTCTCGGCGTTGTCCTCATAGTCGGCCGTCAGGTCGCCAATCGTGATCCGCTCCAGCTCGATCTTCACGAAACCGCTCCCTTTCGCCGAATGAACAAGCGCCTGTAGATGCCTCGAACCGGATAACCCACGTCGAAATGAGTGCCCGCGCCGAAGGTGTCCGTCCGCACAACGCAACCAAGCGTCCCAGTGTTGGATTTCTGTCGCACACCGTCGACGACGCGCTCCTTCGTCCCGTAGTTTTTTGTTCTAGGATAATCCAAACCGCTGAGTCCCAGTATCTCGAACTGCTCAGGGTTGTACTTGTCCAAAAACGTCAGCGGGACACCCATAACCCCATCGTAATCCGCTGGTATGTCGGCGACTCTGGCTACTTCGATCGCGTCATAGTTGTCGTATGTGGGATACTCTTCCGGTGAGTAGGTCCGGTAGAGGATCAAGTTCTCATGCCGCTTTGCAATGTCGAGATTCGTGAACCAGCACGCATTTCCGAGACTTCGCCACTTCTTACCTTCCTCATCGACCCAGAAGCGCGTCTCGCGAGGTGGATAGGAATCTGGCACGCGGAAACTCATGTCGCCGTTGTGGTTTCCTAGCCACATCTTATCTTCCTGAATCAGGCGGAAGATTTCTTTGTAGCTGATAGCGTTCTGGTTACCCACCAAGATGAACTTCTTGTCATGCTTGTTCAGGAGCGTGACGAACTCGCGAAACAGTGAGAAAGGTGGATTGGTGACGACGATGTCAGCCTGCTTGAGAAGTTCAATGCTCTCCGGGCTACGAAAGTCACCGTTACCTTCAAGTGGCTGAACGCCGATCTCGCTAGGATCGGGAACCATGTTGTGATTCTTGTCCCCGTTGTATTCGAGGAAGATCGCCTTCTCCGAGTTGTTCTGGCTGAACAGGTCGGCATCCTGATTCTTGTAGCAGGTGGCGATGAGTCGCTTGAGGCCCAACTCCTCGAACGAGTAGCTAAAATAGTGGAAGAAGTTGCTGACGCGAGGGTCGTCGCAGTTGCAGTAGACAACCTGGCCCTTGAAGTGCTTCTTGTAGTGTCGCAGTTCGCGCTCAATGTCGGGAAGCTGGGTGTAAAACTCGTCTTCCTTGGCCTTCTTCGCGTCCGCAAGATTACTGTTCAGACTCTTACTCGCCACGCTGGTCTCCGTTGCTGGTCGTACCCAGCCATGTTCAATTCCAGTTTGTTCCTCCCACACCTGGTCGCCAGCGGCAAGGAAAGGATCACCGCCGCGACCTGCTAACCCTATGTCAGTCGACGTCACACCGTCTCGTCATCGCCGTGCTGAAGCAGCGACAACGCTAAGTCGGCTTCTGACAAGGGCTGACATCGACTTTTGGCTTGGGAACGGGGGCTAAGTCCCAAACTCAGCCATGCCCCCGTCGCATCAGCGAACGGCGGCTTTCAGGCTTGACCTGACGGGTTCCGCATGACTGGGATTGGGCGCAAAGCGGTCGCGGGCCGTACCGCATTGTGCCGTGAAATCTCGCCCGAAGTGTGGGGGAAAGTGTGGGGCAGCGAGCAGTGGGGGAGTAGATTCCGCTGGAAAATCAATTCGCTACGAAACGCTCCGGGATTCCTCCCGCTCCGCCAGTCAATCCCGAGGATCGCCGGAGTGCGAGGGTCGGAAGGCGCGCCGCCGCCAGCACCAGCTTATCTTTTTTCACGCATCGACATGGGAACCTTCGGCCGGGTTCGGCCATTTTCCCGACATCTGCGGCGCCCCCTTTGCCCCCCCCCGCTCGGGCGCCGCGGATCCCAATTGATAGGCGGCAGGGCTCCGGCTCTGCCGCCCTTTTTGTGTCGGAAGATCCTGCGCCGACTCGTCGCCCGGCCGGATATGCGGCCAGCCGATAGATGAAGATTAGGGACAGCCGCCGGCTTGTGCTGCATGAGCCGCGCACTGCTGCTGAGCATCGCTCGCGCGGTGGCTCGGCGGTATCGTGGGGTACCGCCGAGCCTCTTCGTCATGCCCGCCAGCCGCGCGATCCGCAGGATGCGACGCGGGCGGCGGCGTCTTTCGGATCGGGTTGCGTGAACTTGCTGTTTGTTGATGCGCGACGATTGCGTTTCATGCATCCCGGGCTCAGCCGGGCTGCTCTCCCCACGAGCTTATGCCCGGCAGGTCTGGCACAATCCTATCGCACATCGCCAGGCCGCGTCACCGAACGAATCTGGCGTTCGGTGATTTCGACGGCGCGCGCCCCACACGCGCGTCGCAGCATATATGCGCCGGAACTTGCAGCGGCGGAGCCTTCGGCTCCGTCGCTTTTTCCCCGCGCGCCCACTCACCACAGACTTCCTGCAAACCGCTCTGCCAGCCGCTGCGTGCGGACGGCGTCTGCAACCCAGTCGATGAAGGCGCAGGTCTTGCGCGGCAGCAAGGATCTGATCGCCCGCGCGCGACAGGCCGGCCACACCCGCATCGTCTGCGAAATTAACGCCCACCCGCCGAACCCGGCTTTCCGAAGCCTTCCATCGCAAGCTGGGCTTCACCGTCGTGGGATCGGCGATGCTGTCGGGCGGAACGATCGTGGCGCATCAGGAATTGCGGCTGGCCGACTGAGCCCCGCCGTTGGGGGCATAAGCCGGACCAGCCCCCTTCCCTCAGCCGGCCACCCGGCTGAGCAGCATCGGCTGCGGCTTCCAGTAGACCAGCGAGCGCCAGCCCCATTCGAGTGGGCCATAGGCGAAGGTGCGGAGCCACAGCGCGCTGAAGACGAGGTTTAGCATCCACACCGCGGCGACGACATAGAGCTGCTGATAATATTCGATGGCGCCATACAGCTTCCACGGTCCCCAGGCGAACAGCAACTGACACAGCAGGCTGGTGGCGATATAGTTGCTGAACGCCGTCCGCCCGACATTGCCGAGCAGCCCGGTGACGGGTTTCAGCCAGCCGCTGCGCACGATCAGCAGCAGGATGGAGGCATTGGCAACTGCCCCGGCAAATATCTGGAGACTATAGGGGAGGACCAACCAGCGCACGACCGCGGGGGCGGAAAAGCCATCGGCATGCGCCATCGAAATGCCGAGGAAGGCGATCGGCAGCGCGATCGCATAGCCGGTCGCCGCAACAGACAGGTAGAGGCGGCGGGATCGCATGCCGGTCAGATAACCGCCTTTGAACAGCCCCATGCCCAGCATCATGCTGCCCACCACCTCAAGAATGAGGCCGTTGGTGAAGAGGGCCGTGACAAAGCCTGTATAGCCAGATGCCCGATGCCCGATGCTGTCGAGAAAGGAGAGCCGGCCGGTCTGAACCGCCTGCGCGATCTGCGCCGGGGCCTCCGCTTTCTCCTTCGCCTCCGCGGCGATCGCAGCCGCCTGTTCGGCCGTCGGCGTGCGGTGCGCGGCAAGCGCGGCGCGGCCTTCGATCCGCAATTGCTCGGCGGCAAGCGTGGCCGGCGCGCCGACGAAGTTGGCGAGTCCGATCAATCCGCCGATGATTCCGATCGCCAGCCCCAGGATGATCAGCGTACGCGCGACGAGCCGGCGCAGCGGATACATGCACAGCAGCGCGACCAGCGCATATTGGCTCAGGATATCGCCGCCCCAGATCAACGTGCCGTGGATGGCACCGAACAGCAGCAGCCACAAATTGCGCCGGTAGAAGATGTCGGCCGCCTCGGCGCCCTGTCCACGATGTTCGAAACGCTCGGTCAGCAGCACGATACCGGCACCGAACAGCATCGAGAACAAGGTGCGCATCTTGCCTTCGAAGAACATCCATTTGACCGCCAGGATCACGACGTCCAGTTGCGCATGCCAGCCGACAAAGGCCGGTAGCGCGGTGCCCACGGGCACGTCGTGCACCGCCTCCGGCCCGCTGAAATTATCGATGTTGAGCACGAGGATGCCCAGCAGCGCCAAGCCGCGGAGGATGTCCAGCGTCGCGATCCGCTGGTTCGGCGCGGTGGGTCCGGCGACCGGGCGGATGCTGCCCGCGCCGCGAGGCGCTGTCTGGGGAACGGCGGATGGAAGCACATTCTACTCCTGCTATTCGGTAGGAGCCCGGTTCGCGAGGCGGCACTGCGCATGCGTTGCTTCGGCTGGATTTCAGGTTTCGGTGGTAACGACCGGTGCGGCGGCGCGGGCATCCTCCGTGCTTTGCGGCCGGCACGCCGATCGACCGGTCGGGTTTTTTCGGGATAGATCCCAGGTTGCTGGTTATCGGCGGCCGGCTCGTCCAGTTTCCAGGGGGCCCGCTGCCTGCGCTCAACCTCGTCCGCATCGGCTGATTTCAGGAGGATCGATCATGTCCACGAACCAACCCGAGCAGTTGCTCCACGCCAATCTGCAACGTGTGTTCAACGAACGCGACACGGCGTTGCGGGATCGCGCCGTTGCCGAACTCTATGTCGCGATGCCAGTGATGTATGAGCCCGACGCGGTGGTCGAAGGCGGCGCTGCGATCTCCGCGGTCGCCGGCAAATTGCTCGAACAGTTCGGCGCCGATTTCGCCTTCGTGCCCGCGGCGCCCGTGGTGGCGCATCACGGCCTTGCCGCGCTGCGCTGGCACGCCGGGCCGCGCAACGGCCCCGTCGCCGTCACCGGCATGGACGTCGCCGAGATCGTCGATGGCCGCATCGCCCGGCTGTGGGTGATGCTGGATCCGCCGGCGGCATGAGGATCAGGCGGCGCCGGCGAGCACAATGATCGCGCCGAGCGCCGCCGACAGGAGCAGCACGATCGGCACGCCGAGGCGGAAGCGGAACAGCGCCGCCGCGGCGGCGAGCGCGAGGATCGCCGCCGGCGCGTTGAAACTGGCGAGCACCGGCACGTCGAGGCGACCGCCGGCAAAGGCGACGGGCTCGACCCGGCCGAACAAGGTGTGGATCGCGAACCACAGCGCGAGGTTGAGGATCACGCCCACCACCGCCGCCGCGATCGCCGCCAGCGCAGCGGAGAGCGCCTGGTTGCTGCGCAGCCGCTCCACGAAGGGCGCACCCGCGAAGATCCACAGGAAGCAGGGCAGGAAGGTGACCCAGGTGGTCAGCAGCCCGCCCAGCGTGGCGGCGAGCAGCGGCGGCAGCGATCCGGCGTTGCGGAAGGCGGCGAGGAAGCCGACGAACTGTGTCACCATGATCAGCGGCCCCGGCGTGGTTTCGGCCATGCCGAGCCCATCGAGCATCTCGCCGGGGCGCAGCCAGCCATAGCCCTCCACCGCCTGCTGCGCGACATAGGCGAGCACCGCATAGGCGCCCCCGAAAGTGACGACGGCCATCTGGCTGAAGAAGATCGCGATCCGCGAAAACACATCGTCGGGGCCGCGCAGCAGCGCCAGCGCCGCGACCGGCGCCAGCCATAGCAAAAGCAGCGCTCCACAGATGGAGAGCGACCAGCGCGCATCGGGGCGGGCATGCGCCGGCAGCGCTTCGCCCAGCGCGGAATCGCGATCCTCAAGCACCGCGCCGCCCGCCCGCCGGTGCCCGCCACCGCCGCTGAACGCCGCCAACCCCGCACGACCACCCAGAAAGCCGATCAGTCCCGCCAGCAGCACGACGAGCGGGAAGGGCAGGCCGAACAGGAAGATCGCTGCAAAGGCGAAGGCGGCGATCGCGCGCATCGTGCCATTGCCCAGCGCGCGCGATCCCACCCGGATCACCGCCTGCACGACGATCGCCAGCACCGCCGCCTTCAGCCCGAAGAACAAACCCTCGATCAGCGGCAGATGGCCGAGCAGCACATAGGCATAGCTCAGCGCGAGGATCGCGATCAGCCCCGGCAGCACGAACAGCGCGCCCGCGACCAGCCCGCCCTTCGTGCGGTGGAGCAGCCAGCCGATGTAGATCGCCAGTTGCTGCGCCTCGGGCCCCGGCAGCAGCATGCAATAGTTGAGCGCGTGGAGGAAGCGCGCCTCTCCGATCCAGCGTTTCTCGTCGACGAGGATGCGGTGCATCACCGCGATCTGCCCCGCGGGCCCGCCGAAGCTCAGCGCCGCGATCCGTGCCCAGACCGCCACGGCCTCGCCGAAGCCGATGCCATGATCGTCCGCAGTGTTGCTCATCATCCGGCCTTTCGCGCGCTGAAGAAGGCGTGGAACTGGTCGAGTATGTCGCTGGCGCGCGCGATGCGCTCGCCATCCTCGTCGCTGGTCGCACAGATCGCCTGCAGCATCGCTCCCAGTCCTGGCGTTTCGGGGCGGCCGAACCTGCCGTCGCGGATGTCGAGATCGTGGATGATCTCGCCGATCGCGACGAGCGAGGCATCCTCGGTCAGCCCCGCGCGCAGCAGCAGCGTTTCGAAGCTGCACCGTTCTTCCTCATGGGTGAATTCGGCATCGGCCATGTCGAAGCGCAATTCGTTCGCGCCGGGCATATGGCTGCGGCCGGCGACGAAGCGGAAGCGGGCGTCACGATCAATGAAGCGGCGGATCAGCCACGCGCAGGCGATGCGATCGACATGGACGCCGCTGCGCGTCACCCATACCCGCCCCTTGAGGTCGCCCGGCGTCGCCGGCGCTACCATGGTACGGCCGATATCGGGATGCTGGTCGCGCCGCCGGTCGAGCTCGGCGAGTGCGGCCTCCGCCTGCTGGCGACCATGCGCGCCGAACGGATCGAGCGCACCCACCTCGGCGAAGCGCTTGTGCAGCCGGGCTACCTCGGCCTCGCTGGCGGGGCCGGTCTCGATCAGCCGCTGCGCGGTCTCGACGATGTCGGCATAATCGGCATCCCGCGCGGCATCGAACAGCGCTCGAACATCCTCATCGTTTTGCCCGGCGAGCAGCACCCCATCGATCAGCGTGGCATCCCCGCCGCTGGCGACGACCTCATCGAGCAGCGCACGAAACACGGCCTCGTTGGCGCTCGTCCGCGGCAGCACATGCACCGCATTCTTCAGCGGCACCGCGCCGATCGCCTGCAGACGTCGCCAGATCTTCACGCGGAGGTAAGGGGGCTTCGTCGGCAACTGATGGAGCAGCGCGAGCCAGCGAGCAGGGCGGGTTGTCGGCATGATGATATAGGTATATCATGCGATGCAGGGATAAGGAATAGCTATATCATGAGATTGTCGGCGGCTTGTTTCTGGCTTTGCGCGGCTGGCGCCGGTGCGGCGCTGTGGAGCGCGCCGGCAGCGGCGCAGAAGGAGGGGCTGTCGCTCTCGGGCGCGGTGCGGCTGCGTTACGAGACGATCGCCGGCCAGCCGCGGGTCGGGTTCGATCGCAAGGATGGTCTGCTCAACCTGCGCACCAACATTCTGGCGATGTACCGTGCGGACCGGGTGCGGGTCGGGCTCGAGCTTTATGACAGCCGGGTGTGGGGGGATGATCCGGGCACGCCGGTAACGACCGGCGAGGTCAACGCGCTGGAGCCGGTGCAGGCCTATGTCGCCGCCGATTTCGACGGCGCGCTCGGACCCGGCAGCCGGCTGGCGCTGACCGCGGGGCGGATGATGCTCAACCTCGGCTCGCGGCGGCTGGTCGCCGCCGACGATTACCGCAACACCACCAACAGCTATACCGGGCTGCGTGCGGACGCGGCGCTCAAGGGCGGCTGGGCGGCGACGCTCATCTACATGCTGCCGCAGCAGCGCCGGCCGGAGGATGATGCCGGCATCCGCCGCGCAGCGGTGCGGCTGGATCGCGAGGGCTTCGACACCGTTCTGTGGGGCGGGCAGGTGACAAAGGCGCGGGCGATCGGCCCGGCAACGGCGGAACTCACCTATTTCCACCTCGGCGAACGCGACGCCGCTGATCGGCCGACGCGGGACCGGTCGCTCGACACGTTCGGCGGCCGCATCGTCGCCGAGCCGCATGCCGGTGCGTTCGATTATGAGGTCGAGATGCTCTACCAGACGGGGCATGTCAGCACGGGCCTCGCCGCCAATGCGCCGCGTCAGTCGGTGGGCGCCAGCTTCGTCCATGCGGATGTCGGCTACAGCTTCAAGGGCCCGTGGAAGCCGCGGCTGTCGATCGAATTCGATCGTGCCAGCGGCGATCGTCGCGGCGGCCGCAATGGCCGGTTCGACACGCTGTATGGCATGCGCCGCGCCGATTTCGCCCCCTCGGGCCTCTATGCCGCAATCGGGCGGACCAACATCGTGACGCCCGGCGTGCGGGTGGAAGCGACGCCGAGCCCGCGGCTCGACGGCTTCGCGGTCTATCGCGCGATGTGGCTGGCGGCGGACGAAGACGCCTTCTCCACCACCGGCGTGCGCGACGCCACCGGCGGCTCCGGCGCCTTCGCCGGCCACCAGATCGAGGCGCGCCTGCGCTACTGGATCCTGCGCGAACGGCTGCGCTTCGAGTTCGATGGCCTGCTGCTCGCCAAGGGCCGATTCCTCCGCGACGCACCCAACGCGCCCGCCGGCCGCTGGACGCGCTATGGCTCGTTCAACCTGACCGCGTCGTTCTAGGCGGGCCGCGCGATCTCGATCGTCAGCCGGTTCGCGCCGTCGGCACTGTCATAGCCGGTGATCACCGCCCACGCCGCAAGCAGCCGCAGTCCGGCGCCACCGCCCTCCTCGGGCGGGAGGTCGTCATTGTCGGGCGGCGCCGTGCGCGGATCGAAGGGGCGGCCGCGATCGACGATGTCCAGCCGGATCGCATCCTCCGCGCGCGCCAGTGCCAGCGTGATGCTGCTGTCCACCGGTAACGCGCCATGGTCGATGAGGTTGGCGACCAATTCCTCGACGAGGATGAGCAGCCGCATGCACCATTCGCCGTCGCAGCCGGCGCCGGCGGCAAAGCGTTCGGCCATGTCGATCGCGGCGGCGATCGCGCTGCCGTCGGTCGGCAGATCCGCAATGCCCGTCGGGCAGGTCGCGTGCCGATGCAGGCCGCTCATCGCCGGCACGACGCCCTCTTGCACGCGCCCCCAAACCGGGCGCGACCGTATGAGGGTGGCGGATTGCATCGCATCGCGCGGCAGCCTATCGTGAATGCGACCAGATCGGGAGAGGTGTGATGGGCCGTCTCGCCGTTTTTGCCGTGCTGTATCTGCTGCTGACCGGCGCCGCGCCCGCGGATCGGGTGATCGGGCGCGTCAAGATCGCCAGTGGGCAAGCCTCGATCCTGCGCGCCGGCGTGCCGATGCCCGCGAAGGTGGGCGCGACGCTCAAGAGCGGGGACATCCTCGACACCGGACGAGACGGGCGCATCGGCGTGACGTTCGTCGACAACAGCCGCTTCGCCGCCGGGCCGAACAGCCGCATCGATCTCGCGCGCTTCGAATTCGATCCGCGCACGCATGACGGCGAATTCCTCACCAAGGTCGATCGCGGCTCGCTTGCGGTGATCTCCGGCCAGATCGCCAAGCGCAGGCGGGATGCGATGCGCGTCCGCACGCCCACCGCGCTGCT
The DNA here is from genome assembly GCF_050433225.1 of Sphingomonas zeicaulis. Lineage (NCBI taxonomy): Bacteria > Pseudomonadati > Pseudomonadota > Alphaproteobacteria > Sphingomonadales > Sphingomonadaceae > Sphingomonas > Sphingomonas zeicaulis. Next base: position 304,125 of record NZ_JBNPXQ010000004.1, read on the forward strand.
CGGCGTGCGGGGCACGCGGTTCGTGGTCACGGTGGAATGACGCGCATCGCAGCGGCGCTGGTCCTGCCGGCGCTGGTGATGCTGGCCGGTTGCGCGCACCGCGAAACGCTCACCTTGCTGCACCATGAGGGCGGCACGCCCGGCGATGCCGGCGCGGTCGCGGTGCTCGATCCTGATACGGGCCGGGAGATCGGCCTCGTCGACCGCGCGGACAGCCGCGCGAAGCTCAGGCCCGGCAGCGCGGATGTGCGCACGAGCGGCAAATCGCTCGAGCCCCGCCACGCCGCGCTGTTCTCGGCAATGCCCCGCGCGCCCGAGCCCTTCGTGCTGACCTTCGACACGAATGACGTTGCGCTCGACGCCGCCTCCCAGGCGCTGGTGCCGAAGCTCGTCCAGACCGTTCTCGACTGGCCCGGCGCCGATCTCGCGATCGTCGGCCACACCGATTCCGCGGGCGAGGATGACTATAACGACACCCTCTCCGAAGATCGTGCCCAGGCGGTCGCACGGATCATCGAGGCAGCGGGCGTCGATGTGATGATCGTCGAGGTCGTCGGCCGCGGCGAGCGCCAACCGCTGGTGCCCAATCCGCCCGATGGGCATGAACGGCGCAACCGGCGGGTCGAGGTGATCGTTCGGTAGATAGGTCGGGCGGGCGTGAATAACCTCTCGAATAATAGCTCAATACACGACCCCTTATCTCCCACTCCCTCGATACCGGAACGCCAGAACCGTCAGGTCGTCCGTGGCCTCGCCGCCATGCTCGAGCGTACGCACCGCGGCATGAAGGCGGTGGCACGCGTCGTCGACGGGGCCGGCATTGCCCCAGCCCTGCAGCGTCTCTGCGACACCCGCCTTGCCGAAGGTCCGGCCGATGGCGTCCTGTGCTTCGGTGACGCCGTCAGACAGCAGGATTACCGTGTCGCCGGGGCTCAGCCGCACCGTGGCGGTGCCGTAGATCATGTCCTCCGCCGCGCCGAAGGGCGGGCCGCCGTCCGAGCGGAGCGGGGCGGGGGTGCCCTCCGCGGGCACAAGCCAAGGGTCCTCATGGCCGACGCCGGCATAGCTGAGATCGCCGGTACGACAGTCGAGCAGCGCGATCGCCATGGTCACGAACATGTCCTCGACATTGTCGCGCATGATCTCCGCGTTGAGCGTTTCGAGCGCCGGCGCCAGGTCCGAGACTCCGCGCGACAGCACGCTGCGCGTCAATGCGCGGGATAGCGCCATGAACAGCGCCGCCGACATGCCCTTGCCGGTAACGTCGCCGACGAACAGGCAGAGCCGGTCGGCATCGAGGCGGATAACGTCGTAGAAATCGCCGCCGGTGTCCCGCGCCGGCTCGATCAGTCCGCCGATCTCGACGCGGTGGTCAAGTGTGGCGAGCAGCGTCGCATCGGGCAGCATCGCCTGCTGCATGTCACGCGCGGCGGTGAGTTCGCCAGCGCTGTGCGCGGCGGCGAGTTGCTCGGCCCACAGGGCGCGCTGCAGCGCCGCCTGGTGCCGGCGGCCCTCGGCGTAGAGCAGCAGCACGGTCACCCCGCCCGCGGCGAGGCCGGAGAGCAGCGGCAGTACCGGATCGAGCAACAGCCCGCCGCGGCCGAACGCTGCCGCGCTGGCTGCGATCGTCGCCAGCACCGCCGTCAGCGCCAGCAGCGCCACCCGCCACGGCCGCCGCTGGGGCGAGAAGGTGCCGAACAGCAGCAGCAGTGCCAGCGCCGCCGCGCGCTCCGCCCACAGCGCCCAGCCGGGTCGCGACAGGCTGTCGCCGGCGAGGATCGCGTCCACCGCCATCGCCTGCACGCTGACGCCATAGCCCTGTGGCGCAAGCGGCGTGGATACCATGTCGGCAGTGCCCGCGCCGCCCAGCCCTACCAGAACGATGCGGTTGCGGAACTGGGCGGCGGGGGCCGGATCGCCGAGCACGCTCGCCGCCGAGAATTGCGCGCTGGCGGGCAGCGTACCGAACCGCATCCGCATCGCGCCATCAGGATCGACCGCCAGTCGACGGCCACCCATCTCCACCGCGTGCAGCCGCCCGTTGCGGATGACGGGCGTCACCGACTGCGTGCGGCTGGCGACGCGTGCCAGTTCCAGCGCGAAGCCGGGATTGGGGATGCCCGCCACGGTCGCGACCAGCGGCACGCGGCGCTGGGTGCCATCGGCATCGGCAGCGCCGTTGAGCAGGCCATGCCCCTCGGCGACATCGTCGATCGTCTGGATGTTGGCGAGTGCCCGGTCCCATGCGCGGACGCCGGGGGGGAGGGGGGCGGTGAACTGCGCCTCGACCGCGAGCGGCGCCGCCGCCGCATCCTTTTCAGCAGCGATTCCAGCGCGGCCGAGCACTACCGGCGAACGGCCGATGACCTGTGCGAGCACGCGATCCATCGAGGGCAGTCCGCGCACCTCCTCCGCCACCGGCGCGGGCAGTTCGTCATAGAAGGCGGCGAAACCGACCGGGTCGCGCGGATCGGGTTCCGATAGCAGCATGTCCAGCCCGATCACCGCGGCGCCGCGATCGTGGATGGTTTCGACCAGCCGGGCGATGGCATAGCGGGACCAGGGCCAGGGGCCGATCTGGTCGATGCTGGCATCGTCGATCAGCACCACCGCGACGCGGGTGTCGGTGAAGTCGCGCGGCATCATTTGCTGCCACAGGTCGAACAGCGGCCGGCGCAGCGCATCGGCCTGCGGCGCGAAACTTGCCGCCAGCACCAGCAGCCCCGCGACGATGCCCGCCAGCCTCGCGCGGCCGGCGCGGATGCCGGGATCAGACGTCGAGTTCGAGTCCGTCATAGGCGCACACCACCTCGATCGGCGGGCCGTCGCCACGGCCCAGTTCCTCATAGCGGATGGTCTCGCGATGCACCGTCTCGATCATCGCATCGCTGGCGGCGGGCTCGTGGTGGAACATCACCAGCCGGCCCGCGCCCGCGGCCCGGCACAGGTCGACCGCGGTCAGGCTGCTCGAATGGCCCCAATCCTCGCGCAGCGTAACCGCGTCGGCCAGCGAATACATGGTGTCGCAGATCACCGTGTCGGCGCCGCCGAAGAAGCGCTCGAACCGCGTCTCGCCTTCCATATCGTCGATGGGATGCTCGGAATCGGTGCTGTAGATCAATGTCCGGCCATCGCCCTCGATGCGGAAGCCATAGCTGTCATGATCGTGGAACTGGCGGATCACCGAAACCGTCAGCCCTTCGACCTCGATCGGCTCGCCCGGCGTCAAGGTGACGAACTCGATCGTGGCGCCCAGCGCCGCGAACGGCACCGGAAAGGAGATCGCCTCCTGCTGGCGCACCAGAGCCTCGCGCGCCTCGGCATGGCCGGCATAGATGGTGATGCGCGCCTGCGGGTCATAGGCTGGCCCGAAGAAGGGGAAGCCCATGATATGGTCCCAATGCGGGTGCGACAGGAAGATGCGGAAGTCGCGCGGCCGCCCCTCGGCGTAGCGCGCGATTGCGCTGCCGCCGAACCCACGCAGGCCCGAGCCGAGGTCGCACAGCAGGAAGGGGCCGGTGCCGCGGTCGATCTCGACGCAGCTCGTCGCGCCGCCATAGCCGCCCCCCACGGAGAAGGGGAGTTCGCCGGTGACGAAGGCGAGCGCGGCTTGTTCGTCGTCGAACCGCCGCCCGCCGGCTGCAACCAGCGCGCGGGCGATCTTGCCGGCGACGGTGGCGGCATCGGCCGCGACGGGCAGCGATCCGCGGGTTCCCCAGAAACGCAGGCGCACGGACGTCGCTCCTATGGCTGGATGGTCTCGCGAATCTCGAAGATCTTGTCGTAGCGGCTGATCGCCAGGATCTCCCGCATCGGCGCCGAGGGGCGGGCGAGCGCGATCGGCGTGTCACTCTCGCCGGCTTCGCGCCGCGCGATCGTCAGCACCCGCAATCCGCGAGACGACATGTAGGGCACCGCGCCGAGATCGATGACCAGCGCCAGGCCGGCGTCGCGCGCCTCCGCCAGCGCCGCGGTCAGCGCATCGCGAAACGCCTCCCATTGCGTCTCGTCGATCCGGCCGACGGGGCGGACGACCAGGGCCTCGGCGGTTCGGCTGCTCGTCGTGTCCATCTCCGCCCTCGTTCGCTCAGGCGCGCATAGCCGCACAGCGGCAATGCGGCGTCAAGCGGTGTGTTTCACCCTCCGTCCGTCCGGATGAGCAAAAAGCCCTTTCCCGCGAAGTGCGGGAGAGGGCTCGTCATGCGCTTTCCAGCCAGCCTTACCGCGCCGCGCTCACCCGCCACACGGTGTTGCCGACATCGTCCGCCACCAGCAGCGCGCCCTTGCCGTCGATGATCGTGCCGACCGGGCGGCCGCGGGCGTCGCCCTCGACGAGGAAGCCGGTCAGCACGTCGATCGGCTTGGCGTTCTTCGCGGGGAAGCCATCCGGCCCGAACGGCACGAACACCACCTTGTAGCCGGAGGCCGGCTTGCGGTTCCACGAACCATGCTGGCCGATGAAGGCGCCGCGCACGAAGCGGCCGCCCAGCTGCGCGCGATCGGCGAAGGCGAGGCCGAGCGAGGCGGTGTGCGGCCCCAGCGCATAATCGGGGCGACGGGTATATTCGAGCATGTCCGGCCGCTCGGGCTGGACGCGCTTGTCGGGATAGCCGCTCCAATAGGCCCAGGGCCAGCCGAAGAAATCGCCCTCGTTGACCTGGGTCAGATAATCCGGTGCCAGGTCGCCGCCGAGCATGTCGCGTTCGTTGACGGTGGTCCACAAGGTGCCGCTCACGGGCTCCCACGCCAAGCCGTTGGGGTTGCGCAGCCCGCTGGCGAACACGCGGCGGCGGCCGGTCTTGGGATCGACCTCGAGGATCGCGGCGCGGTTGACCTCGGTCTCCATGCCGTTCTCGCCGATATTGCTGTTCGACCCGACCGTCACATACAGCCGCGTGCCGTCCGCGTTGGCGAGCACGTTGCGCGTCCAGTGATTGTTGGGCTGGGTCGCGGGCAGATCGATGATCTTGCGGCCCTTGGCGCTGATCTTCGTCTCACCCACCTTGAACGGGAAGGCCATCAGCGCATCGGTGTTGCCGACGTAGAGCGTGTCGCCGACCAGCGCCATGCCGAAGGGGGAGTTGAGCCCCTCGAGCAGCGCGAACTTCTGCTCCGCGATGCCGTCGCCATTGGCGTCGCGCAGCAGCGAGATGCGGTTGGCGGAAGGCACGCCGGCGCCGGCGCGGCCCATCAGCCAGCCCATGATCCGCTGGGTGACGCTGCCCCCGGCTTCGCTTTTGGGCTTGTTCGATTCGGCCACCAGCACGTCGCCGTTGGGCAGCAACGTCATCCAGCGCGGGTGATCGAGCCCGGTGGCGAAGGGCTGGACCTTCAACCCGCCCGCGGGCGTCGGCATCTGCCCCTCTTTCCAGCCGACCGGATCGGCGATGTTCACCGTCGGAATCGATTCGTTGGAAGGGCGGGTGATGGTGGGCTTGGCGCCCGTCACCGCCTCCACCGAAAGCGTGGCGGATTGCCCGCGCAGGAAGAAGAACCATCCGGCGAACAGGAAGACAGCCAGGACGGCGACGAGGATCAGGACGCGCTTCAGCATGCGCCTTATCTAGGCGGTCGCGACGCCGCCGAACAGGTGGTGCTTGATTTCAAAAGACGATTGCGGAGAGATCCGCCCGCCGCCTGCCCGGGAGCATGACCATCTCGATCCTCCGCCGTACCGCCGCGATCGCCGGGCGCGTCCTGTTCTTCACCGTCGTCGCCGCGCTGCTCGCGGTGCAGATCGTGCCGCCCTTCCTCGATCGCATCTATTATCGCGGCCCCGAAAGCGGCCATTTCGATGGCGCGCGCTTCTTCAATCCGGATGGCGACGATCTGGCGGGGCCGCCGGGGTCGAACCGCGGCGGCCGCGCCGGCTTCTTCTACCGCTGGATCACCGGTGCGGATGGTCGCCCTGCGTGGCCCGCGACCGTGCCCGTCACCCCGTCGCGGCCCGCCGCGCGCGTGGAGGGCGATGCGCTGGTCGTCACATGGGTCGGGCATGCGACGGTGCTGGTGCAGACGCGCGGGCTCAACATACTGACCGACCCGATCTGGGCGCCAACCGCCGGCCCGTTCGGCTTCGGCCCGCCGCGCGTCGCCGAACCCGGCATCCGGCTGGCGGACCTGCCGCCGATCGACCTGATCCTCGTCAGCCACAATCATTATGACCATATGGATCTGGCCACGCTGAAGACGCTGTGGGATCGCGATCATCCGCGCATCGTGACGAGCCCCGGCAACGACACGCTGCTGCGCGATGCGGGGATCGACGGGGCGACGGCGCTGGACTGGGGCGGCCATGTCGCCGTGCGCAACGGCGTCGGCGTGGCGGTGACGCGCAACCATCATTGGGGCAGCCGCTGGTTCACCGATCGCAACCGCGCGCTCTGGTCCAGCTTCGTCGTCACCGCGCCGGGCGGCAATATCTTCTTCGCCGGCGATACCGGCGCGGGCGACCTGCAATGGCCGGTCGAGGCGCGCAAATGGGGCAGGGTGCGCCTCGCGCTGCTGCCGATCGGCGCGTTCCGCTTCTCCGAAGGACAGATGGAAACTGGCGCGCATGTCGGCCCGATCGATTCCGCCGAGGTCTTCGCGCGGCTCGGCGCGCCGACCGGGCTTGCGGTCCACTGGGGCACCTTCCGGCTGAGCTACGAAGGCTATGACACGCCGCCGCGGCTGCTCGACGCGGTGATGCGCTGCCGCCCGGATATCGCTGGCAGCTTCTCCGCCGTGGCGATCGGCAGGCCGGTAACGGTGGCGGCGCTGGGGGCGGAAGCGGCGCCTCGGCCTGCCGTGTCACGCGCGGAGGTGGTGCGCTGCCTCGATACGGATGCGGTAAGGGCGATGCGCTAACCCTTCTCCCTCTCCCCTCGGGGGCGTGCGGTAAATCTGACGGGTCGATCATGCCCCCGGCATGATCTGCGGGATGCCGGGGGCATTCCGCACCGGTCAGATTTGCCGCACGGGCCGGGGAGAGGGGGAGCCGCGCGACGCGTAAAGGTTAGGAGGGCTTGGCACTGCTGCCCGGTCGGCCCATTTTTAGAACGAACTCATCAGAGCATTACGCTTGGCGCGACTGCCCCTCTCCCTGGTCCGCTACGCGGACCTTTCCCTCTCCCCATAGGGGCGAGGGCAAAAAATCGGCCGCAATCGGGATGTGTGAACGCCGTAGCCCCCGAGGGGAGAGGGACTGGTCCGCGCTACTCCGCCGCTTCCGTCTCCTCCCGCGGCTTGTCGGCATATCCCGCGACATCCTCGCCCAGGAACTTGCTGTTCTCCGCCCGGATCCGCGCCGCGGCATCGTCGTAGAAGAAGGGCAGGAAGGCGTAGCGCCGGCCGCTGCGCACCGGCAGCGCCTCGTGCAGCAACGAGCAGGAGAAGACCACCGCGCCGCCCGTCTCCGCGCGATAGGAAGCGCGGCCGAATTCGGGAAAGCGGAGCTCGCCGCCTTCATAGTCCTCGGCGTTGAGGTTGATCGTGCAGGCGAAGCGGCGGTGCGCGGTGCCCTTGGTGGTGTTGTCGCGGTGCGGGCGGAAATAGCCACCCACCGACGAATCATAGCAGGCCACCGTCCAGCGCTCGATGCGGGTGACGTGGAACTGGAAGGCGCGCTGGATCGCCGGCACCAATGTGCGGATGATGCGGCGGTTGATCGTCTTGCGCAGATCCTCGTCCATGATCTCGAAGTCGGACCGGCGCTTGTGGGTATAGTCGCGGCGCAGCACGGTCATCCCGTCCTCCTCGCGCATGAAGCCCGATTCGGTGCCGCCGCCGGCGTCGTAAAGCGCGATCAGGTGACGGCAGAGATCGGGCTCCAGCACGCGCGGCACCATCAGCACCGGCGCATGGCCCTGCGCCAGCGGCTCGGCGACCAGTTCGCGAAGCTGCGCGAAGATCTTTTCGCCTTCCGCCACCGGCATCACCGCCAGCGTGCGCAGCGCCGGATCGAGCAGAACCCAGTGCGGCAGATAGGCGTCGGGCTTCTCGGCATCGGGCAGCGCGCCATACATCGCGCTGATCTTGCGATCATAGTCGAGGAAATGGCGGACACCCGGCACTTCAGCGGCCACACGGCCCTCGGCCTCGTCGCCCGGATCGATGGTGACGCCGAAGAAGCAGGCGCGATCATCGTCGAACAGCGCGCGGTTGGCCTTGACCAGCGCCAGTGCCTGCCGCGCGGCGGGGTGCGCGGCGCTGCCGTAGAACAGCATCAGCACATAATGGCCGCCCGCGGTGTTGAATGCGAAGTTCGGGTTTCCCGCAAGCGCGGGGGCGTGGAACCAGGGGGCCGGCTGGCCGAAGTTGAGCAGCGTTGGCATGGCCAAGGTTCTATGGCGGCGAAAAGGCCGCGGCAAGCATCCGCGGACATGCTGACTTCGGCCCAAGTCGCTGCTATCGGCGCGCAATGCTTTCACTCAACGGCATCACCGTGCGCCTCGGCGGCCGCACGATCCTCGACAGCGCCACCGCCGCGCTGCCCCCGCGTTCGCGCGTCGGCCTGATCGGCCGCAACGGCGCGGGCAAATCGACCCTGATGAAGGTCATCGCCCGGCAGAGCGAGCCGGACGGCGGCAGCTGCGACATGCCCAAGGGCGCGCGCATCGGCTATATCGCGCAGGAGGCGCCCTCGGGCGACGCGACCCCGTTCGAAACGGTGCTCGCCGCCGATACCGAGCGCGCGGCGCTGCTGGAGGAGGCCGAGCACAGCCATGATCCCGATCGCCTCGGCGAACTGCATGAGCGGCTGAACGCGATCGACGCGCACACCGCGCCGGCGCGCGCGGCGCGGATCCTCGTGGGTCTCGGTTTCGATGAAGAGATGCAGCAGCGCCCGCTCGACAGCTATTCGGGCGGCTGGAAGATGCGCGTCGCGCTCGCCTCGCTGCTGTTTTCCGCGCCGGACCTGCTGCTGCTCGACGAGCCCTCCAACCACCTCGACCTCGAAGCGACGTTGTGGCTGGAGAATTTCCTCAAGAGCTATCGCGCGACGATGGTGATCGTCAGCCATGAGCGCGACCTGCTCAACAATGTCGTCGATCACATCCTCCACCTCGAACAGGGCAAGGTAACGCTCTATCCGGGCGGCTATGACGCGTTCGAAACGCAGCGCGCCGAACGGCTCGCGCAGCTCGAATCGGCGCGCGAGAAGCAGGCAGCCGAGCGCGCCAAGCTGCAGGATTATATCGCCCGCAACAGCGCGCGGGCGAGCACCGCGAAGCAGGCGCAGTCGCGCGTGAAGGCGCTGGCGAAGATGAAGCCGATCGCCGCGGTGGCGGAAGATCCCAGCCTGTCGTTCGACTTCCCCAGCCCGCAGCAGGCGCTGCGCCCGCCGCTGATCACGCTGGATATGGCCGCGGTCGGCTACACCGCCGGCAAGCCGATCCTCAAGCGGCTGAACCTGCGGCTGGACCCGGAAGAGCGGATCGCGCTGCTCGGCCGCAACGGCAACGGCAAGACCACGCTCGCCCGCCTGCTCGCCGCGCAGCTCGCGCCGATGGAAGGGGAGATGAACGCCAGCGGCAAGATGCGCGTCGGTTATTTCACCCAGTATCAGGTCGAGGAACTCGACGGCGCAGATACGCCGCTGGAGCATATGACGCGCCAGATGAAGGGCGCGTCGCCGGCCGCTGTGCGCGCGCAGCTCGGCCGTTTCGGCTTCTCCGGCCCCAAGGCGACCACCGAGGTGCGCAAGCTTTCGGGGGGTGAGCGTGCGCGGCTGGCGCTGGCGCTGATCACGCGGGAGGCGCCGCACATGCTGATCCTCGACGAGCCGACCAACCACCTGGACGTCGACGCCCGTGAGGCGCTGGTCCAGGCGCTCAACGCCTATGAGGGCGCGGTGGTGGTGGTCAGCCACGATCGCCACATGATCGAGGCGGCGGCGGACCGGCTGGTGCTGGTCGACAGCGGCACCGCGACCGATTTCGACGGCAGCATCGAGGATTATACCGACTTCATCCTCGGCAAGGGCCCGACGACCGGGGCAGGGGGCAAGCCCAAGGTTTCCGGCAAGGAAGCGCGCAAGGCCGCCGCCGAGGCGCGCGAGCGCAGCAAGGCGCTGCGCGAGGCGGTGAAGGCCGCCGAGGCCGAGGTGAAGAAGCTTAGCGATCGCCGCACGCAGATCGACCGCACCATGTTCGACCGGTCGACCGCCACCCCGGCGGACGCGAAGCTGACCACCAGCCAGCTCATGCTGGAACGCGGCCGCGTGGAACGCGCGCTTGAGGACGCCGAGGCGCGCTGGCTGGCGGCGAGCGAAGCCTTGGAGGCCGCAGTCGAGGCGGCGTGAGGACGCTGTTTTTCCTCCCCGGCGCTTAGCGTCGGGGAGGAGAGATCTACACAGCGCTCCCGATCAACCGCTAATTGTTCGCCGACAACCGCGCGCCGGTCAGATCTGGAAGCCGCCGGCGATGTCGAGCACGCCACCGGTGACGTAGCCGGCGTCAGGGCCGGCGAGGAAGCAGATCGTGGCGGCGACTTCCTCCACGGTCGCGATGCGGCGGATCGCGTGCAAGTCCATCATCGCGGGGGGCAGGTTGTGCGCCGCCTCCGCTGCCATGTCGGTGGGCATGATGCCGGGCTGGACGACGTTGACGGTGATATCGCGCGGGCCCAGGTCGCGCGCAACGCCCTTGGCATAGCCGGCAATCGCCGCCTTGGTGCCGGCATAGTCCGCAGCGCCGGAGAAGGCGACGCGCGACGCGAGCGCTGATCCGATGAAGAGGATGCGGCCGCCGTCCGCCAGCCGGGGCGCCGCGGCGCGGGTGGTTGCCACCGCACCCAGCACGTTGATCTGCCACTGCCGGTCGAGCGCGTCGCCGTCGAGCGCGGGATCGTCGACACGCTGGCCCTGTACCGCAATCGCGGCATTGTTGACGAGGATGTCGAGCCGGCCGAACGCGGCGATTACCGCATCGACCAGCGGCTGCGCGGCCTGCGGATCCCCTTGGTCGCTGCGGATCGCGATGGCGCGGCTGCCCGTCGCCTCGATCTCGCGCACAACCGCCTCGGCCTTTTCCGGCGATGCGACATAGCTGATCGCCACGGCCGCGCCCTGCGCCGCCAGCGCAACCGCGGTCGCTGCGCCCAAGCCTCGAGATCCGCCGGTGACCAGCGCAACCTTGCCTTCCAAACGTCTCGACATGAACAGCCTTTCCATAACAGTCGTTACGTAACGATCGGTATGAAACCTGGACACGGCCTGTCAAGCTATTTATTAACGCTCGTTATGAAACGGATCGGAACGAGCGTTTGATGGGTCGCCCGCGCGAATTCGATGTGGATCGGGCATTGGACGCGGCGCTGAGCGTGTTCTGGCGCAAGGGCTATGAAGGCGCCTCCTATGCGGACCTGACCGCGGCGACCGGCGTCGAACGCCCGGCGCTCTACTCAGCGTTCGGCAACAAGGAAGCGCTCTTCCGCAAGGCGCTGGACCGCTATTACGAGCGCCACCTCCATTATATTCCGGAAGCGTTCGCGCTGCCCACCGCGCGCGAAGTGGTGGCGCACATCCTCTACAACGCCGTGGCGCTCAACACCCGTTATCCGGACCATACCGGCTGCCTGGGCATCAGCGGCGTGCTGGCGGGATCGGACGATGCCGAACCGGTCCGGCAAGCGCTGATCGAAGCCCGCGCGGCCGGCGAGGCGCAATTGCGCGACCGCCTCGAACGCGCGCAGGCGGAGGGCGATCTGCCGGCCAGCGCGAAGCCCGATGTGCTGGCCGCTTATGTGATGGCGGTGCTGCACGGCATGGCGGTGCAGGCTAAGGCGGGGTTCAGCCGCGAACGGCTGGAGGCGGTGGTGGAGCAGGCGCTGACGGCGTGGCCGGGGGCAGGGGCGCACCGCTGACGCGATATACAAGCTGCAGTGTGTCCATCCTTCGGTTTAAGGCCGAATGTGCATCTACTTTAATCGTTCAACCAATCCGCTGTGATCTCGCCCCTATGTCCTTCCGGCGCAAGCCCGGCGCGGAGGGTTTCCAACAGTGGCGGCAGCGCCTGCGTGAAGGCGTATGGCGGGTTGACGATGAAAAGACCCGCGCCGTTATAGGAGCCAGGCTGAACGCTGTCGTAAAGCCAATGCTCCACATTCATGAATTTGGGGATGCCAAGCCTACGCAACTGCTCCTTCCACCGCCGATGCGTGTCGCGTTCTTTCAGCGGATACCAGATTACGGTCACGCCATGGGCCCATTTGCGGCAAGCGGCGGCGAGGGTGGCCGTGATACGGGCGCGTTCGTCTGTCTGTTCGTAGGGTGGATCGACCACCACCACACCGCGCCCGGTGCGGGTCGGGAGCATCGCCAACCAAAGCTCGTAGGCGTCGCGCTCATGCACGGCAGCGGGTGTGCCGCGCATCGCGCCGCGCAGGGCACTGGCGTCCTCGGGATGTTTTTCATTGAGGATCAGCACGTCCTGCGGGCGCAGCAACTGCGCGAGAATGAGCGGTGAGCCAGGGTAGAGATGCGGCTCGGGCCCCGCATTCACCGCCTGCACGGCGGCGCGATAATCGTTCAGTAAAGGATTTGGGTCGGCGAAGGTCCGCAGCACGCCCTGCATGGCCTCGCCGGTGCGTTGCGCCTGGTCGCCGTCAAGGTCGTAGAGCCCGCAACCGGCATGGGTGTCGATCAGGGTCAGCGCGCCCTCTTTGATCTGCAGGGCTCGGACGAGAGCGATCAGGAGGCTGTGCTTCACGACATCGGCGCTGTTGCCAGCATGGAAGGAATGGCGATAATTCATTGAAATCCAAACTCTGCCGATCGGCCTTTGTACGAACTGCGAGACGCGGAGGCCAGGCGCGAGACGCCAGACGCGGGACGATTTAGGCGACCCGTCCGGAGCTCGGATGAGCCAGACGGAACCCTTCAAAGCCCGTCTGCGCGAAGTCTCAAATCCACTTTGGCGGTCGGGGCGACGGGCGGCAGGTACGGCTTCGATCCGCAATCTCGCCAGCCGGTTCGCCATCACCCGCCAGAACGGCGTCGTCGGCCATAGGTGCCGCTGCCGATCTCGCCAAGACTGGCGACCTCTTCGAATTGGCCCGGCGCGATCCCGGCGACCGCCCAGTCGCCGATCGACCAGCGCACCAGCCTGAGGGTGGGCAACCCGACCGCCGCCGTCATTCGGCGCACTTGCCGGTTGCGCCCCTCGCGGATGGTGATTTTCAGCCAACTGTCGGGAATGAACCTGCGCTGGCGGATCGGCGGATCGCGCGGCCACAGGTCCGGCTCGTCGATGCGCGAAACATCGGACGGCAGGGTCATGCCATCGTTGAGCCGAACGCCCCGCCGCAAGCGCTCCAGTCCCGGCTCCTCCGGATCGCCTTCGACCTGCACCAGATAGGTCTTCGGCAGCTTGAAGCGTGGATCTGAAATGCGCGCCTGCAGCCGCCCATCATCGCATAGCAGCAGCAGGCCCTCACTGTCCCGATCGAGCCTCCCGGCGGGGTAGACGCCCTTCACCGCAATGAAATCCGACAATGTCGAGCGAGCCGTTGGTGATCCGCGGTCGGTGAATTGCGACAGGACCCCGAAGGGTTTGTTGAACAGGAGGAGTCGGGCCATCCAGAGCTCATATCGTTCGGTTGGGGCCATGTCTTGGGCCATGCCGCCGGATAACGCGGCCTCGCGCGCCCCGATCGCGCCCGGCCGGCAAGCGCGGGCATCGTCTGCTCCTTGGGCATGACGCCGCCCCCGCCCCCGCACCTGTCCTTCGGCACGGCTGCTATGCTAGTGCCGGCCACATGTCGAACTCCCGAAGCAATGCCGGCACCGTAGATGTCGATGGCGTATCATATGACTGGCACCTTCAACGCGAACCGCATATGTCGGATGACGAAGGCTGGAAGGGAATGACGATTTCCATTCTCCAGCAGGATGCCAAGCGCGAAGCATTGGTGGAATTTCCGCCTCCCAAGCGGCTGTTGAAGGGGTTGCCACGCGGTCGTCTTCAACTCGATGACGCCACGATCTCGCGGTGCGTGCGCGCCGCCATGTCGGCCGGTTGGGAGCCGATGTCGCGCGGCAGGCCGATGGTGTTTATGGTCGATGCCGATGGCAATTGAGGCCCAAGAGCCGTCAGGTGGTAATCGGCCCCGTTTCCGCCCTCCTGCGACATCGGTCGAGCGAAGGTTGAACGTCGGGTCGGTTCCGGACCCGGCCCTTCCCAGCCGCGCGGCATTTCATCAACGGTGGATTTCAGCATCGACGATAGAGCTGCCGGCCATCCGGAATTGAAGCGCGTGCGGGCGTATCCAGCCCCTTCCGCCGTGCCCGTCCTGCATCCCACCCCCACCACGGCTGGGGGCAATTCGACTTCGCCCCCTTTCCCCTCCCATCAGAAAATATTCGCCTTCACTCCCAGCGGGAAGCGCGGGCCATGCCGTTGGCGGGGGTGAGGAAGGCGACGCCGTCGATGCCGCGATAGGTGCCGATGCGGCGTGAGTCATAGATCGGATCGGTGACGCGCTTGTAGAAGGCACCCGCCGAGATCACCCCGTCATTGCCGAAATAATATTCCACCATCAGGTCGAGATTGGCGGACCGGCCGGGCGGTGCTGGTACGCGAGGCGAACTCGCGGACACTGGCGGCGATGAACCGGCTGCTGGCGGAAGCGGAGGTGGTGCCGCGCCAGACGATGGAATTGCGCACCCGCGAGATGAACCGCGAGGCGGTGGCACAGGGCATCGGCATGAGCCTGATTGTCGAAAAGGAATGCCCGCCCGACAGCCGCATCCGCGTGCTGCCGTTGGCCACCGATTTCCCGGCGCTGATCATGAAGGGTTATCTGGCGGCGCGCAGCGAGCGCAAGCGGATGCCGCTGATTTGCCGGTCGCTCGCGGTACCGACGCGGATGGCGGGTGGGGGGGGCATCCCCCGGCAGGCACCCCGGGCATTCGCGCCGGGCTGCAACACCCAATACGCCCACCGCGAAGTGCGGAAGAGCGCTTAAAAAGGCCGGACGGTTTCCCGTCCGGCCCCTTTTCTGTCGTTCAACCGGGTTGGATCAGTTCGAGAAGTACATGTCGAACTCGACCGGGCTCGGGGTCATCTCCCAGCGGTAGACTTCCGGCCACTTGAGTTCGAGATAGGCTTCGATCTGGTCCTCGGTGAACACGCCGCCCTTGGTCAGGAAGCTGTGATCGGCCTTCAGGCTGTCCAGCGCTTCGCGCAGCGAACCGCAGACGGTGGGGACGGTCGCCAGTTCTTCCGGCGGCAGATCATAGAGGTTCTTGTCCATCGCGTCGCCGGGATGGATTTTGTTCTCGATGCCGTCGAGGCCGGCCATCAGCAGCGCCGAGTAGCACAGATACGGATTCGCCATCGCGTCCGGAAAGCGGAACTCGACGCGCTTCGCCTTGGCGCCGGCGCCATAGGGGATGCGGCACGAGGCCGAGCGGTTGCGCGCCGAATAGGCGAGCAGCACGGGGGCTTCGTAACCCGGCACCAGGCGCTTGTAGCTGTTGGTGGTCGGGTTGGTGAACGCGTTCAGCGCCTTGGCGTGCTTGATGACGCCGCCGATGAAGTACAGGCACATGTCCGAAAGGCCCGCATAGCCGTTGCCGGCGAACAGCGGATTGCCCTTGTCCCAGATGGACATGTGGGTGTGCATGCCCGAGCCATTATCTTCCTTGATCGGCTTCGGCATGAAGGTCACGGTCTTGCCGTAAGCCTGCGCGACCTGCCAGCAGACATATTTGTAGATCTGCATGCGATCGGCGGTGGTCACCAGCGTGCCGAAGGTCAGGCCCAGCTCATGCTGCGCCGCGGCAACCTCGTGGTGATGCTTGTCGCAGGGCAGGCCCATCTCGATCATCGTCGAGACCATCTCGGCGCGGATGTCGACGGCGGAGTCGACAGGCGCGACCGGGAAATAGCCGCCCTTGGCGCGCGGACGGTGGCCCAGGTTGCCGCCTTCCAGCGCCTTGCCGCTATTGGTCGGCAGCTCGACATCGTCCAGCTTGTAATAGCTCGTCGAATAGCTCGTCTCGAACTGCACGTCGTCGAACATGAAGAACTCGGCCTCGGGGCCGACATAGACGGTGTCGCCGAAGCCGGCCGACTGCACATAGGCTTCTGCGCGCTTCGCGGTCGAGCGCGGGTCACGGCCGTAAAGCTCGCCGGTCGAGGGTTCGACGATGTCGCACACCAGGATCAGCATCGGGGTGGCCGAGAACGGATCGACCCACACCGCGTCGAGATCCGGCTTGAGGATCATGTCGGACTCGTTGATCGCCTTCCAGCCCTCGATCGAGGAGCCGTCGAACATGAAGCCATCGGTCAGTTCATCCTCGCCGACGACGCTCGCAACCATCGTCAGATGCTGCCACTTGCCCTTCGGATCGGTGAAGCGAAGATCGACCCACTCGATCTCCTTGTCCTTGATCAGCTTCAGAACCGTGCTGGCGTCATTGGCCATTTTGTAACCTTCCTCGCTCTAAAATGTCTTGTCACGAACGGCTCCGGCGTGGAGCCGAACGATCAGATCGCGTCGGCGTCGCGTTCCCCGGTACGGATACGGAGGGCCGTTTCCACCGGGATCACGAAGATCTTGCCGTCCCCGATCCGGCCGGTCTGCGCGGCGGCGGCGATCGCCTCCACCACGCGTTCCGCCAGACCGTCCTCGACGACCACCTCAAGCTTCACCTTGGGGAGGAAATCGACGACATATTCGGCGCCGCGATAGAGTTCCGTATGGCCCTTCTGACGGCCGAAACCCTTCGCCTCGGTGACGGTGATGCCGCTCACGCCCACTTCGTGCAGCGCTTCCTTCACCTCATCCAGCTTGAACGGCTTGATGATCGCCTCGATCTTCTTCATCCGCGTCTTTCACCCCCGAGGCCCGAACGCATCGGAACCTGCTTTCAAGTCTTATGCCAACACGCGATTCGCGAGATGCCGCAGAATTGCGCCATTCGTCCAATGCTGCAATGCCGAAATAGGCGGCAGATGCAACCATAATGCCTCAAAAATGGGCAGGGAGATGCGCAGCAATTGTGCGCCCGGATGCGGCAGAGGCCAGTCCGCGGGCCTGCAAGGCGCCGGGGCGCGACACATTATTGCAGGAAGCGTGCCGAGCGGTCCGGTCACGCTACGTGTTGCGATGGTAATGCTCCGCCCCGCCGAAAAGCGCGCCGCAGCGCCGCTCAATAGGGCGGGCGATCCATTCCCGTCGGGCTCTTGGTGAAGATCTCGCAGCCATCCTCGGTGATGCCGATCGAATGCTCGAACTGCGCCGAGAGCGACTTGTCGCGGGTCACCGCCGTCCAGCCATCGTCAAGCACCTTCACGTCGGGGCGGCCGATGTTGATCATCGGCTCGATCGTGAAGAACATGCCCGGGCGCAGTTCCGGCCCGGTGCCGGGGCGGCCGGCATGGATCACCTCCGGCGCGTCGTGAAACAGGCGGCCGAGGCCATGGCCGCAGAAATCGCGGACCACGCCGTAGCGGTGCTTCTCGGCATAGGTCTGAATCGCATGCGCCACGTCGCCCATGCGGTTGCCGGGCTTCGCCTGCTCGATCCCGAGCATCATCGCCTCATAGGTCACGTCGACGAGGCGCTTCGCCTTCACGCCGACATTGCCGACCAGGAACATGCGGCTGGTATCGCCGTGCCAGCCGTCGACCAGCGGGGTCACGTCGATATTGACGATGTCGCCGTCCTTCAGCGTCTTGGCGCCGGGAATGCCGTGGCACACGACATGGTTGATCGAGATGCAGCAGCTGTGCGTGTAGCCGCGATAACCGAGCGTCGCGGGCACGCCGCCGCCCTTCAGCATATGGTCGCGCACGATATCGTCGAGCTCGCCGGTGGTGACGCCGGGCACCACATGCGGCGCCAGCGCGTCGAGCACTTCGGCGGCGAGGCGGCCGGCGCGGCGCATGCCGTCGAACCCATCCGGCCCGTGGAGCTTGATCGCACCGGTGCGGGTGGCGACCGGGCTGTCGGCGGTAACGTTCACATAGCTGTCCATGCGCGCGATATAGCGCTCCCGGCGCGCTTTTGCGAGGGGGGCGCGAACCGTCCGCTCGTCCCAAGCCCACTTCCCTTCCGCGCGGCAACGGCTAGAGACAGGCGCACATCTACCCGCGAACCGCGGATCGGAGGATCGTGAGCGAAGAGCGCATCTGGACTGCCGCCGTGGTGGTGATCGGCGACGAGATCCTGTCGGGACGCACGCAGGACAGGAACGTCGCGCAGATCGCGCTGTGGCTGAACCTGCAGGGCATCCGGCTGGCCGAGGTCCGCGTCGTGGCGGACCGGACGGAGGCGATCGTGGAAGCGGTCAACACGCTTAGGGTGCGCAACGATTATCTGTTCACCACGGGCGGCATCGGCCCCACGCATGACGACATCACCGTTGATGCGATCGCCGAGGCGCTGGGCGTGCCGGTGATCGTTCACCCGCAGGCGCGCGCGGCGCTGACCGATTATTATGCGACGCGCGGCGGGCTCACCGAGGCCCGGCTGAGGATGGCGCGGGTGCCCGAAGGCGCCGAACTGATCGAAAACAAGCTGTCGGGCGCGCCCGGCATCCGCCACGGCAACATCTTCATCATGGCCGGCGTGCCGCACATCGCCGCGATGATGCTCGATGCGCTCGGCGGCACGCTGGAAGGCGGCCGGCCGCTGGCGTCGCGCACGATGGGCTGCTGGGTCGCCGAGAGCGAGGTGGCGGACATGCTGGGCGCTGCCGAGCGCGCGTTCGAAGGCGTGCAGATCGGCAGCTATCCCTTCTTCCGCGATGGTCGCACCGGCGCCAATTTTGTCATCCGCTCCACCGATCAGGCGCTGATCGACGCCTGCTATGCGCGGCTTGCGGCGGAGCTTGCGGCGGCCGGGCACGGCGTGGTCGACGGCGGCATCTGAGCGCCGGCGATGGCGCGGATCCTGATCGGCTGGGAACTCGGCGCCAATCGCGGCCATATCGAGCGCATCACGCGCATCGCCGAGGCGCTGGCCGCGACCGGACATGAAGTGGCGCTGGTGCTCCAGCGGCTCGATGCGCCCGCGGGCACGCTGCACCCGCGCATCACCTTGTGGCAGGCGCCGGTCTGGCCGCGGCTGCTCGTCAATGCCGCGCGCCCCAACGGCCGGCCCGTCGCGACGATGGGGGACATCCTCGCACGCGTCGGCCTCGACCGCCGCGAGACGACCGCGGGGATGGTCGCCGGCTGGCAGGCGATCCTCGCTGCGGTGGCGCCCGCGGTGGTGATCGCGGACTATGCGCCGATGCTGCTCACCGCCGCGCGCGGGCGCGTGCCGACGATCGGCGTGGGCACGGGGTTCGAACGCGTTCCCGCCGGCATGGACCATTTTCCCAGCCTCAATGGGCGCGAGGCCGCGCATGACGAGGCGGCACTGCTCGACGGCGTCAACCGCGGGCTCGCCGGGCTGGGGGTCGCGCCGCTGCCGGGGCTGCCGGACCTCTTCCACGCCGATGTCTCGCTGTCGGGCTGCTTCGCCGAGCTCGATCCCTATGCCGCATGGCGCCGGGAGGCGGTGGTCTCCCCCACGATCGCGCGCAGCCTGCCCGAACAGGCGGGCGGGCGCGGGGATGAACTGTTCGTCTACGGTTTCGAGATCGCGATGGCCGAATCGCCGCTGTGGGAGGGGCTCGCACGTACCGGCCTGCCGGTGCGCGTGCACGTGCCCAATGCCACGGTCGAACTGCAGGCGCGCTTCGCCGCGGCGGGCTTTGCCTATGAGCCGCGTCCGCTGGGGTTCGATCGCATCGCCGAACGCTCGCGCATATTGCTCAGCCATGGCGGCAACGGCTTCGTCTCTTCCGCGCTGGTCGCGGGCATTCCGCAGGCGGTAACGCATTATGATCTGGAAAAGCGCATCGCCGGCCATGGCGTGATGCGTCTGGGCGTGGGCGGGCAGGTCGCGCTGCAGACGATCAGGCCGGAGATCTTCGCCGACTCGCTGCGCGCACTCTACGAGGACGAGACGATCCGCCAGCGCTGCCTCGACCTGGCCCCCTCCTTCCGTACCCGCGCCGCGCGCCCGCTTGAGGTGGAAGCAGTCGCCGCCACGATCCGCCTGGCCGCGTAGGCGTCAGCGAACGAGTTTCGGGGACATCGAGTTTCGGGGACATAATACTAAACTCAGACGAACTCTATTCGCGATCGAGTTTGGTATTGTGTCCCCGAAATACACGCGGTTCGAGGGCCGCTTATGGCGCGCCGAGAGACTTCTCGCTTTCCGCCGCAACCTGCTCCTCTCCCCGGCGCGCGCGTGGCGTCGCCACCAGCACCGCCAGCGCGCACAGCGCCGCGACGATGGCGATCGCGAACACCACCCCCGGAAAGCGGAACGGCGCATCGTCGCTGGTGAACCATGCCAACGCCGGGCTGTAGGTTACAGGTGCCACGATCGCCCCCAGCGACATCAGGCTGCCGCCGAAGCCCTGCAACTCGCCCTGCTGGTCCGCCGGCACGCGGCGTGACAGCATCGCGGAGAGCGAGGGTTGGACGACCGATTGCAGCGCCACCACCGCCATTACCGGAAACGCCATCCAGCCCTGCGGGATCAGCATGAACAACGCGAAGCCCAATATGGCGCCGGCAATGCCGATCTCCGCCGTCCGCCGTTCCCCGACCTTCGCGACGATGCGCCCGGTGAGGCCGACCTGGACGATCACCATCGTCACGCCGACAAAGGCGAGTGAGGCGCCGATCATCAGGCTGGACCAGTCGAAGCGTGCGATCGCGAACCAGGACCAGGCGGTCGGATAGACGAGGCTTGCCACCTGCCAGAGGAAATAGACCGCGGCGACCGGCAGCAGCCCCGGAATGGCGGAAAAGGAGATCAGCGCGCCCAGCGGATTGGCGCGCTTCCAGTCGAACCGGCGGCGCAATTGCGCCGGCAGCGTCTCCGGGAAGAAGAAGAGGCCGTAGAACAGGTTGAACGCGGCGAGCGCGGCCGCGGCATAGAAGGGCGCGCGCGGGCCGAACGCGCCCAGCAACCCGCCCACCGCCGGTCCCGCAATGAAGCCTATGCCGAAGGCCGCGCCGATATAGCCGAACAGCTTCGCGCGCTCGGCGGGTGCCGTGATGTCGGCGATCGCCGCCTGCGCCGGTCCATAGGTGCCGCCGAACACGCCGGCGAGCGCGCGGCCGACGAACAGCCAGGCGAGCGTCGGCGCGAAGGCCATCAGCACATAGTCCACGGCGTAGCCGGCAAGCGAGCCCAGCAGGATCGGGCGCCGCCCGAACCGGTCGGCAAGATTGCCGATCGCGGGGCCGAGCAGGAACTGGAACACCGCATAGAGCAGCGCCAGCCAGCCGCCGATCCGCGTCGCATCGGCCAGCCCGACCTTGCCCACCGTCATCACCAGATCGGGCAGCACCGGGATGACGATACCGAAGCCGACCGCATCGATCAGTATCGTCATCAGCACGAAGCGGACGGTGGAAGGGGCGGCGGACATCGCGGTTGCTAAGCTGAGCGCGATGGGCGACGTCAAGCGGCGGTTTGCGGCTGAGCGGCGGGGACGCGAAAAGATGATCAACCGGCTGGCGATTGCGGGGTATCGATCGCTGCGCGACATCGTCGTCGAGCTTGGCGCGCTCACCATCGTCACCGGTGCGAACGGTGTCGGCAAATCCAGCCTCTATCGCGCGCTGCGGCTGCTGGCGGAGATCGCGCAGGGCCGTGCCATCGCCTCGCTGGCGGGGGAGGGCGGGCTGCAATCGACCCTGTGGGCCGGTCCCGAAAAGTTCAGCCGCGCGATGATCGAGGGCGAGCAGCAGGTGCAGGGCACGCAGCGATCGGCACCGGTCGCGCTCAGGCTGGGCTTTTCCGCCGACGATTATGGCTATGCCATTGACCTCGGGCTGCCAACGCCGTCGCTGTCGCGCTTCGGGCACGATCCCGAAATCAAGGTGGAAACCGCGTGGACCGGCCCGATCATCGGCCGTGCGAACGTCTTTGCGGAGCGGCGCGGCGGCCATATGCGGCTGCGCAGCCTGGAAGATGGGCGCTGGCGGGATCTCGACCACCAGCTCGCCACCCATGACTCGATGGTCACCCACGCCGCCGATCCGCGCGACGGGCTCGACCTGCTGCTGCTGCGCGAACGGATGCGCGGTTGGCGCTTCTACGACAATCTCCGCACCGATCGCGACGCCCCCGCGCGGCGCGCGCAGATCGGCACCTACACGCCGGTGCTTGCTGGAGACGGCAGCGATCTCGGCGCGGCGATCCAGACCATCATCGAGGTGGGCGAGGGGGAGGCACTGGCGGAGACCATTGCCGACGCGTTCGACGGCGCGACGCTGGCGGTCGGCGATCGCTTCACCGTCGAGATGCGCCAATACGGACTGCTCCGCCCGCTCGACGCCGCCGAGCTGTCGGACGGCACATTGCATTATATCCTGCTTGCCGCCGCGCTGCTCTCGCCGCGCCCGCCCGAACTGATGGTGCTCAACGAACCGGAGGCGAGCCTTCATCCCGACCTGCTGGCCCCGCTCGCGCGGCTGCTGGTGCGCGCGGCGCGGGCGACGCAGATCATCGTGGTCTCGCACGCCACGGCTTTGGTCGAGGCACTGGAGGCCGCAGGTGACGTGCGATCGATCCGCCTCGCGAAACGTCTCGGCGAAACCATCGTTGATGATGAAACACCCGCCTGGCGCTGGCCCTCGCGTTAATCCGTTTGGCGAGGGTGACGCTGGCGTTTTCAGCGCCTATGTGCGGTGCACCATCCCAGCCAGATGACGTGCGAACAGAACAGGAGACGGTCCATGAGCGAGCTTCATCCCGAGATTGCCGCGGTCACCGCGCGCGTCATCGAGCGCTCCGCTGCGAGCCGCGCCGCCTATCTCGATCTGATCGGGCGCGAGGGCGAGCATGGCATGGACCGCGCGCATCTTTCGTGCGGCAACCTCGCGCACGGCTTCGCCGCCTCGGGAGACGACAAGCCGGCGATCCGCGGCGGCCGCACGATGAACATCGGCATCGTCACCGCCTATAACGACATGCTCTCGGCGCATCAGCCCTACGGGCGCTACCCGGAGCAGATCAAGATCTTCGCGCGCGAAGCCGGTGCCACCGCGCAGGTGGCCGGCGGCGTGCCGGCGATGTGCGACGGCGTGACGCAGGGCCAGCGCGGCATGGAGCTCAGCCTGTTCAGCCGCGACGTGATCGCGCTCTCCACCGGCGTCGCGCTCAGCCACGCGATGTTCGAAGGCGCGCTGCTGCTCGGCATCTGCGACAAGATCGTGCCCGGCCTGCTGATCGGCGCGCTGCGCTTCGGCCATCTGCCGATGATCCTGGTGCCCGGCGGCCCGATGCCCTCGGGTCTCGCCAACAAGGAAAAGGTGCGCGTCCGCCAGCTCTATGCCGAAGGCAAGGTCGGCCGCGAGGAACTGCTGGAGGCGGAATCGGCCAGCTATCATGGCGCCGGCACCTGCACCTTCTATGGCACCGCCAATTCCAACCAGATGATGATGGAGGTGATGGGGCTGCACGTGCCCAATGCCGCCTTCATCAATCCCGGCACCAAGCTGCGCACCGAACTGACCCGCGCCGCGGTTCACCGCGTGGCCGAGATCGGCCGCGGCGGCAATGATTTCCGCCCGATCGGCCGGGTCGTCGACGAGAAGGCGATCGTCAACGCCGCGGTCGGCCTGCTCGCCACCGGCGGCTCCACCAACCACGCGATCCATCTGCCGGCGATCGCGCGCGCGGCCGGCATCGTCATCGACTGGACGGATATCGACCGGCTCTCCGCGGCGGTGCCGCTGATCGCGCGCGTCTATCCCAACGGCCAGGGCGACGTGAACCATTTCCAGGCGGCGGGCGGCATGGCCTTCACCATCAGCACATTGCTCGAAGCCGGCATGCTTCATCGCGACATCATGACCGTGTGGGAAGGCGGCCTCGAGGCCTATACGCGCGAACCGGTGATCGAAGGCGAAACGCTCGGCTGGAGCGCGCCGATCGCGGCCTCGCGCGACGAGGCGATGCTGCGCCCGGTGACCGCGCCGTTCCAGCCCGATGGCGGGATGCGGCTGGTCGAGGGCAATCTCGGCCGCGGCGTGATGAAGGTGAGCGCGGTCGATCCGGCGCGCTGGACGATCGAAGCGCCGGCGCGGATCTTTTCCGATCAGGATGAGGTGGTGAAGGCGTTCAAGGCGGGCGAGCTGGAGCGCGACGTCGTCGTCGTCGTGCGCTTCCAGGGGCCGCGCGCCAACGGCATGCCCGAACTGCACAAGCTCACCCCGCCGCTCGGCGTGCTGCAGGATCGCGGCTTCAAGGTGGCGCTGGTGACCGATGGCCGCATGTCGGGCGCGTCAGGCAAGGTGCCGGCGGCGATCCACATCAGCCCCGAGGCGCTGGGCGGCGGGCCGCTCGCCAAGCTGCGCGACGGGGATATCGTCCGCGTCTGCGCCGAACATGGCGAACTCACCGCGCTGGTCGACGCCGCCGAGTGGGAGGCGCGCGAGCATGCACCGCCGCCGCCCCCGACGATGGGCACCAGCCGCGAAATCTTCGCCTTCATGCGTCATGGCGCCGACGAGGCCGAACGCGGCGCCTCGGCGATGCTCGCCGCAGCCGAGCTCTGAATCCATGGAGATCGTTGCGGTCGACATCGGGGGAACGCATGCCCGCTTCGCGCTCGCCGAGGTGGAGGATGGTCGGGTCGTTTCGCTGGGGGAGCCGGTCAAGCTCAAGACCGCCGAGCATGCCAGCTTCAAGACGGCGTGGACCGCCTATGGCCAGACGCTGGGGCGGCCGATCCCGCGCCACGCCGGGATCGCCGTCGCCACGCCGATCGGTGCGGCGACGCTGAAGTTTACAAACAATCCCTGGACGATACACCCTGCAACCCTGGACGAGACGCTGGGCATCGACAGCCACGTGCTGGTCAATGATTTCGCTGCGGTCGCGCATGCGGTTGCGCGGCTGCCCCAGGACGGCTTCAGGCATATCTGCGGGCCGGACGTGCCGTTGCCGGAAAAAGGGCCGATCAGCATCCTCGGCCCCGGCACCGGGCTGGGCGTCGCGCAACTGCTGCGCACCGCCTATGGCTATCACGTCATCGCGACCGAGGGCGGCCATATCGATTTCGCACCGGTTGACGCGATTGAGGATGCCATCCTGGTGCGGCTGCGCCAGCGCTATCGCCGCGTCTCCGTGGAACGGATCGTGTGCGGGCCGGGGCTGGTCAACATCTATGAGGCGCTCGCCGGAATCGAGAATCGCGCAATGCTGGTGCGCGACGACAAGACGCTTTGGGCGGCTGCGCTCGACGGAACGGACGAACTCGCGATCGCGGCGTTCGAGCGCTTCTGCATGAGCCTCGGAACCGTCGCCGGAGACATCGCGCTGGCGCAGGGCGGGCAGGCGGTGGTGATCGGCGGCGGCATCGGCCAGCGCATCGCCGATCGGCTGCCGCATTCGGGCTTCGGCCAGCGCTTCACCGCCAAGGGCCGGTTCGAGGCGATGATGGCCGGCATCCCGGTAAAACTGATCCTTCACCCCGAGCCGGGCCTGTTCGGTGCCGCGGCCGCCTTTTCCAGGGAGCATGGTTGATGAATGTCGAGCAGGTAATGCGGCTCGCGCCGGTTGTACCGGTGCTGGTGATCGAGGATGTCGCGCATGCGGCGCCGATCGCCGAGGCGCTGGTAAAGGGCGGCCTCCGGGCGCTCGAAGTGACCCTGCGCACCCCTGCCGCGCTCGACGTGATCCGGGAGATGTCGAAGGTGGAGGGCGCCGTGGTCGGCGCCGGCACCGTGCTCAACCCGCAGCAGCTCGATGCGGCGCTGGAAGCCGGCGCGAAGTTCATCGTCTCGCCCGGCCTCACCGAGCCGCTCGCCAAGGCGGCGATCGCCTCGGGCACCGCCTTCCTGCCCGGCACCGCGACCGCGGGCGACATCATGCGCGGTCTCGACCTCGGTCTCACCCATTTCAAATTCTTCCCCGCCGAAACCTCGGGCGGCCTCAAGGCGCTGAAGGCGCTCGCCGCGCCGCTGCTGCAGGCCCGCTTCTGCCCCACCGGCGGCATCACCGCCGCGAGCGCCTCCGAATGGCTGGCGTTCGATCCGGTGCTGTGCGTCGGCGGCTCGTGGGTGGTGCCGGCCGGCGCGCCGGACGTGGCGCTGATCGAAGCGCGCGCGAAGGAAGCCGTGGCGCTGGGGCGGTAAGGAAGAACGCTTCTTCCCCCTCTTCCCTTTGGTGGAGGGGGAATGCACCCATCAGGGGTACCCTTCTCCCCCCAACCCCGCTATCCCCGCCCCAATGCAGTCAGATGCTCTCGTCATCGCGCTGATCGGCGCGCTTGGCATCGGCGCGCAGTGGGTGGCGTGGCGGACCGGGTGGCCGGCGATCGCGTTGATGCTCGCCGCCGGTGTCGTCGCAGGTCCGCTTACCGGGCTGGTCGAACCCCATGCGCTGTTCGGCGAACTGCTCGAACCGATGATCTCGATCGCGGTCGCGCTCATCCTGTTCGAAGGCGGCCTCAGCCTCAATTTCCGCGAGTTGCGCAAGACGGAAGGGGCGGTGACTCGGCTGGTCGTCGTCGGCGCGCCGGTCGGCTGGGTGCTCGGCACGCTCGCGCTCTATTATGTCGCCGGGCTGGTGTGGCCGGTGGCGATCCTGTTCGCGGGCATCCTCGTCGTCACGGGGCCGACCGTGGTGCTGCCGCTGCTGCGCCAGAGCAATGTCGCCGCGCGGCCGCGCGCGATCCTGAAATGGGAAGCGATCGTCAACGATCCGATCGGCGCGCTGCTCGCGGTCGTCACTTATGAATATCTTCGCCGCTCGGAACAGGGCGGCACGCTGATCGCGGTCGTGATCGCGATGATCGGTGCTGCGATCGTCGCCGCCCTCATCGGCTACGCCGCCGCGCGCGCGATCGCCTGGGCCTTCCCGCGCGGGCATGTGCCCGAATATCTCAAGGCGCCGGTGCTGCTCGTCGCGGTGATCGGCACCTTCGTGCTGTCCAACCTGATCCAGCAGGAAACCGGGCTGCTTACCGTCACCGTCATGGGCATCGCGCTGGCCAATATGCGGCTGGACAGCCTGCGCGACATTCATCCGTTCAAGGAGAATGTCACCGTCCTGCTCATTTCCGGCCTGTTCGTGCTGCTGTCCGCCTCGCTCAACCTTGCGGTGCTGCAGAAGTTCGAATGGCGCTTCCTCGCCTATCTGCTGGTGCTGCTGTTCGTCGTGCGCCCGGTGACGGTGCTGATCAGCCTGGTCTTCACCCGGGTGCCATGGAACGAGCGGCTGCTGATCGCGTGGATCGCGCCGCGCGGCGTCGTCGCGGTCGCGGTTTCCGGCCTCTTCGCGCTGCGGCTCACCCATCTCGGCTATGGCGACGGCAGCATCCTCGTCACCTTGTCCTTTTCGGTGGTGATCGCCACCATCATCGCGCACGGTTTCAGCATCCGCACCGTCGCGCGCTGGCTGGGCGTGGTCGGCGCGGCGCAGAAGGGGCTGCTGATCGTCGGCGCCACGCGCTGGAGCCTGTCGCTGGCCGAACAGCTCCGCCAGCTCGAGGTGCCGGTGACGATCAGCGACACCAGCTGGCAGCGGCTGGCCGCCGCGCGGCAAGCGGGCATTCCGATCTTCCATGGCGAGATCCTGGCGGAATCGACCGACGAGCGGCTCGACCTCGCCCAGTTCCAGGTGCTCGCCGCGACCTCCGACAACGAGGCCTATAACGCGCTGGTGTGCAGCGAATTCGCGCCCGAGATCGGGCGTGATGCGGTCTATCAGCTGGGCGATGCCGGGCGGGACGATCCGCGCAGCCTGCCCGAATCGCTGCGCGGTCGCGCGCTGTTCGCCTCCGGCCTCGGCGTCGAGGAGATCGCGGCCCGCGAGGAGGCCGGCTGGACGTTCCGCAAGACGCGGATCAGCGACCAGTTCGATTTCGAGGCAGCGCAGGCCAAGCTGCCCGACGATGCGGACATGCTGCTGCTCGTCCGCAGGAACGGTGCGCTGCGCTTCTTCACCCACGCCTCGCGCCCCACCGCGCAGCCCGGCGACGTGGTGATTTCCTACGCACCCCCGAAACATGCCGAAACCGGGGCGGCGACCCCGGAGGAAGGGCCACCGCCCGAACTGGAGAAGGAGAGCTCATGAGCGCGCGATCGATCGGCAGGGTGGCGCTGGCGCTACTGGCAGGGTGCGCGGCATCGGCATGCCAGCCGGATGCAGCGCCGGATCCGGTGGTCAACGCCGCCGATCCCGCCGCCAATGCCAGCGTGATCGAGGCCCCCGAGCCCGAGGCGGAAGCCACGCCCGCGCCCAAGTCGATCATTCGCGAGGGCGTGTCCGCGGAAACCGATGAGGATGCGGTGCCCCCGCTCGAGCCCGCCAGCCTGACCGTGCCCTTCGGCGACCGCACGACGACGAGCCTGGACGATGCCGCCCGCGCCGCGATCGACGGGCTGCTGGCGAACCCGGTGGTGGCCGCCGGCGGGCCAATCCTGCTGCGCGGCCATTCGGACACGCGTGGCAGCGACGCCGACAATCTCGCCGCCTCGCGCCGCCGCGCGGAAACCGTGCGCGCCTATCTCGTCGAAAAGGGCGTGGATGCGAAGCGGGTCACCATCGTCGCGCTCGGCGAGAACCGACCGATCGCGCCCAATATGAAGCTGGACGGCAGCGACGACCCCGAAGGCCGCGCGAAGAACCGCCGCGTCGAGGTGGAGGTCCAGCCGCCGGCGCCCGCGCCCGCACCCCCCGCGCCCGAAGCGGATTGAACGACCGCGCGCTTCCGGCGTTTTCTCCTGGCGGGCGGCCATGGAGAAGCGCATGAGCAAGGTCTATGACGAAGTCGGCACGGTCACCGCATCGGAGGGTCATGTGCTGATGAGCGGCCCCAACGGCCTCGCGGTGACGCTTACGCCCGACGCCGCATCGGCCATGGCCGAACAGCTTATCGAAGCTGCTCGCATGGCCCGCGAGCAACTGCCGGGGGATGAAGGCTTCCGCGCCGGATAACCCCTCATTCTACCCCGGTGAACACCAGTTTCTGTACCCGCCGACCCGTGTTCACCTCGGTGACGTAGAGATTGCCCTTCGAATCGACCGCCATGCTGTGCAGCCAGGTGAATTCGCCGGCATAGCGACCGATCCGGCCGATCGCGGCGATCGGCTGGTGGGTCGCGCGCAGCAGGATCCAGATCCGGCTGTTCATCATGTCGGCGACGTAGAGATATTTGCCGTCGGGGGAGAGCGCGATGTCGGTCACGGTGCGGGTGCCGCCCGTCTTGGGGGCGATCACCACGTCGCGCACGAAGCTGAGCTTGCCGTCGGCGGCCTGGCGGAAGAGTTGCGCGCGGTTGTTGCGGCGGTCGCAGACATAGACATGGCCGTCACCGGTGGGCACGACGCAATGGACGATGTCGCCGAACCGGCGGGAGGCGGGGTCGGCGCCGCCGTCCGCATTGCTCGATGCCTGGCTCTGGTCGAAATGGCCGGAGCGGCTCTCCCCCGAGGGCGGCTCGGCATAGGCGCCCCAGAAGCCGCCGAAGCTGCCGTCCTTGCCCGTAAAGCGGATCACGCGCTTGTTGGTATAGCCGTCCGCCACCAGGATCTGGCCGTTGCCGGCATAGACGTCCGCGGGGTTGCCGAGCAGCGCCTGGTCCTGGTTGCCGTTGGTCTTGTCGCGCCGGCCGAAGCTGCGGATGAATTTTCCGTCCGCCGTGTAGTTGAGCACGGCATGGTCGCCATCGCCATTGCCGCCGAACCACACCGTCTTGCCCGCATCGACATAGATGCCATGCACGCTCTTGGGCCATTGGTTGACGCCGTCGATCGTCGGCGCGCTTTCCGGTCCGCCCCAGCCGGCGAGGTAGCGCCCGTCATTGGCGAAGCGGACGACGGTGGGCGCGGGCTTGCAGCAGACCGCGATGGGCGGGGACTGCGCGGCACCGGTATCGGTGGCGGTGAGCGAATGCGGGCGGTGGACGACCCAGACATCGTCATCCTTGTCCACCGCCACGCCCGAGACCTGCCCCAACAGCATATCTGCCGGCATCTGCGGCCAGGCGGCATCTACCTTGAAGCGGGGGAAGGGGGTGCCGGCGGCGATCACCTCGGTCGCCATCGGCACCAGCGCCCGGGCGGGTGCTGCGGCCTTCTGCGCGGAGAGCGAACTGCCCGCCAGCGGCGCGGCGGCGGCGGTGACGAACAAGCCGATGCGGGTGATGGTCCGGCGAAGTGCGCGCATGTTGCTGCCTCCCTGTCTGTGTTGCCCGATGCCCCGGGAATCACGCGATGCATGATGCGGTGCGGCACCCGCCGGGGCAATCGCTTGCCGCCGGGCCGCTGAAGGAAATGACATAAGCGGTCGTGACGGCGGCGAAACCGCGGTTTATGCGGCGCTATGATCGTCGAGATCGAAACCTTGTTGCGCGTGCTCAACATCGCCGGCGTCGCGGTGTTCGCGGCGTCCGGCGCGCTCGTTGCGGCACGTAGCCGGCGCGATTTCGTGGGGGCCTGCTTCTTCGCGCTGATCACCGCGACCGGCGGCGGCACCGTGCGCGACCTGCTGATCGGCGCCCCCGTTTTCTGGATGCGCGATCCGACGCCGATCGTGCTGTGCGTAGTGATCGCGATCGCCGCCTGGGCGATCCCGCTCCGCTGGTGGCCGGACCGCGCGCTGGACTGGTTCGATGCCGCAGGCCTCGCCGCCTATGCCGTCTATGGCGCGGGCAAGGCGCTGCATTACGGCATCAACCCGCTCGCGGCGATCACCGCGGGAATCTTCACCGCCTGCATCGGCGGCGTGATCCGCGATATCACCGCAGGAGTGCCGTCGATCCTGCTGCGGCATGAGCTGTATGTCACCGCCGCCATCGCCGCCGCCGCCACCTTCGTCGCGCTTACCGCGCTGGGGCTGCCCGCACCCTGGCCGGCGCTGATCGGCGCGGTGCTGGGCTTTGCGATCCGCGCCGCCGCGATCGTCTGGAAAGTCACATTGCCGCCGCACCGCGGGCATTGATCGCCCGCCCCGCGCGCGGCACATCCCGTTTTGAAGGGCCGATCCCCGCCCGATCCGGAGCCATGATGCGTCTTGCCCGCCTGATCCCCGCGCTCGCCGCCTGCCTGGCGGCGGCGCTCGCCCCGTCGACGCCCGCCGCCGCGAAGCCCGCCGCCGCGGCGCCCGCCACCCCCAAGCGCCTCGTCATCGTCGATGACGACATCATCGGCCTCAACGGCGTGCCGCTGCTGATGCTGCAGGCGGCCGATATCGAGCTGCTCGGCATCACCACCACCAGCGGATCGGTGTGGCGAGACACCGCCACCGCCTATGCGCTGCGCACATTGGAGATCGTCGGCCGCACCGATGTGCCCGTCGTCCCCGGCGCCGTCGTCCCCCTGCTCAACACTGCGGAGGCGACGAAGGCGTGGGAGGGGCAATATGGCCGCCTCGTCTTCAAGGGCCCATGGACCGATTACTGGCCCGAAGGCACGATCCAGGACCATCCCGGCGCCGCGCGGCCGGAGGTGGTGCCGGCACTCCCCATCGGCAATCCCATGATCAAGGCGAAGGACGAGATCGCCGCCGCCTTCCTCGTCCGCATGGTCCGTGCGCATCCCGGTGAGATCACCTTGTTCGCCACCGGCCCGATGACCAACATCGCCATCGCGCAGAGCCTCGATCCCAGCTTCGCCGCCAATGTGAAGGAACTGGTCTATATGGGCGGTAGCCTGCCGCCCACCCAGGCCTTGCCCGGCGCCTCCGCCGAGCAGTTTGCGCGCGAGTTCGTCAATTCGCCGCGCCGCGAATTCAACATCCGCTGGGATCCCGAAGCCGCGCGGATCATGGCGCACGCCCCCTTTCGCAAGGTGACGATGATCCCGGTCGATCCTTCCACCGGCACCCAGTGGACGAGCGAATTCCTCGCCAGCCTCAAGCCCGCCGGCACCAAGCTGACCGACCTGATGCAAACCGCGATCGTCACCGGCTTCCCGATGTGGGACGAGATCGCGGCGATGGTCTGGCTCGATCCCGCGATCGTCACCCACGAAGCGCCGCTCTACATCGATTTCGAAACCAGCCAGACCGCGGCCTATGGCGATACGCTGTCATGGACCGAGGCCTATCGCCCCAGGCTCGGCGAGCGCGAGCAGCGCGTGATCCTGTCGGTCGACCGGGCGAAGATGGAGGTCGGAATGCGCGCGCTCTACATGCGGCGAATCAGGTGAGGGGAGCGCCGCCGTCGACGGATCGAGCCGGGCTGTCGACGGGCTGAAAAGGCTCGACCAGCGGCGAGGATTGCCCGCAATTCGCGCCGAACAAGGTTCCAAGCTAACCGGCTTCGGCTGTTTCGTAAAGTAAATTCCTAATTCTTGGCCATCTATACTGAAAATATGCAGTCCGAACTAAAAATTCGGCAAGAACCGCCTGTTCGCTGATTGACCGCTGCCAATCTCCCCCTAATTTGTGGGTGAGAGGAAAACAGTGCTGCTGGAATTTCTTGGGCAAAGCGAAAATATCGCGTTCAGTATCGCGCTGGCGCTGATGGTGTTGATCGGTCTGGTCGAAGCATTGGGCCTTGGTGCCGCATCGATCGATCTGGATCTTGATCTCCACCTTCCCGATGCGGCGGGCCCGCTCCACTGGCTGGGCGTCGGCCGCGTGCCGCTGATGGCGGTCCTCATCGCCTTCCTCGCCGCGTTCGGGCTGGTCGGCCTCGCCGGCCAGCAGGTCGCGCTGGAGCTGACCGGCACGCTCTTCTCTCCCCTGATCGCGATCCCCGCGGCTGCTGCTACGGCGCTGCCGGTCACCGCGGTGGCCAGCCGCCTGCTCGGCCGGGTGCTGCCGCAGGACGAGACCACCGCGATCGACGTCGCGACCCTGGTCGGCCGCACCGGCCAGATCGTCGTCGGCACCGCCCGCCAGGGCGCACCGGCCCGCGCCCGCGTGCGCGATGAACATGGCCAGTCGCATTATGTGCTGGTCGAACCCGACGATGCCGGACAGGCGCTGGGGGAGGGCGAGACCGTGCTGCTCGTCCGCCGCGAGGCCAGCCTGTTCCGCGCCATCGCCTATGATACCCCCCGTTTCTCCAACTGGACGGAATGATGACCGACATTTTGCCTGCCACTTCCGCGTCTTCCGGTTTGATGACCATCGGCTTCGCGGCCGTCGGCGTGCTGATCGCACTGATCGTCATCGGCCTGCTCATCGCGCGGCTCTACAAGCGCGCCTCGAAGGAAATCGCCTTCGTCCGCACCGGTTTCCGGGGCGAGCAGGTGGTGATGAACGGCGGCGCGATCGTGCTGCCGGTGCTGCATGAAACCATGCCGGTGAACATGAACACCGTGCGCCTCGCGGTGGAGCGCAAGAATACCGACGCGCTGATCACCCTCGATCGCCTGCGCATCGATGTGAAGGCCGAATTCTATGTGCGCGTGCGCCCCGATCGGGAGGCGATCGCCACCGC
Source organism: Sphingomonas zeicaulis (assembly GCF_050433225.1). Lineage (NCBI taxonomy): Bacteria > Pseudomonadati > Pseudomonadota > Alphaproteobacteria > Sphingomonadales > Sphingomonadaceae > Sphingomonas > Sphingomonas zeicaulis. Next base: position 337,535 of record NZ_JBNPXQ010000004.1, read on the forward strand.
GGCGCAGACATTGGGCATGCGCACCATGCACCCGGAACATCTGAAGGAACTGGTCGAGGGCAAGTTCGTCGACGCGCTGCGCTCGGTCGCGGCGGGCATGACGATGAACCAGCTGCATGAGCAGCGCTCCGATTTCGTGCAGAAGGTGCAGCAGGTCTCCTCGTCGGATCTCGCGATGAACGGGCTGGAGCTGGAATCGGTCTCGCTGACCGGGCTCGACCAGACCTCGATCGAGCATTTCAACGCCAACAACGCGTTCGACGCCGAAGGTCTCACCAAGCTCACCGAGCAGATCGAGCTGCGCAAGAAGACGCGCAACGACATCGAGCAGGACACCCGCGTCCAGATCGAAAGCAAGAACCTGGAGGCGCAGCGCCGCTCGCTGACGATCGCGCGTGATACCGAATTCGCGCGGCTGGAGCAGGAACGCGAGGTCGAGGTGCGCCGCGCCGAACAGTCGGCGGAGGTCGCCCGCGAACAGTCCGAACGCCAGCGTGAGGCCGATCAGGCGCGCATCGTCGCCAAGCAGTTGACCGACTCCTCGCAGATCGAGGCGGATCGCACCGTCCAGCAGGCCAAAATCGCGCAGGCGCAGTCGATCGAGATCGCGCGGCAGGAACAGCAGATCGCGGTGCAGAACAAGAGCCGCGAGGAAAGCCAGGCCAAGGCGGAGGCAGACAAGGCCCGCGCCGCGGCCGTCGCCGCCGAGGAGCAGGTCGTCACCGCGCGCGAGACCGAGGTCGCCGAACGCACCAAGCGCATCGAACTGATCGACGCCGCCCGCGAGGCCGAACGCGCCGCGATCGCGGTGAAGGTGCAGGCCGAAGCCGAGAAGAAGGCCGCCGCCGACCGCGCCGAGGCCGTCCGCGCCGTCGCCCAGGGCGAGGCCGAAGCCGAAAAGCTCCACGCCGAGGCCGCCCGCGTCCGCTTCGAGGTGGAAGCCGCCGGCCAGCGCGCGGTCAACGAGGCCGCCAACCTGCTCTCCTCCGACCAGATCTCACTGCAGACCAAGCTGGCGCTGCTCAAGGTGCTCCCGGAGGTGATCCGCGAGGCCGCCAAGCCGATGGAAGCCATCGACAGCATCAAGATCGTCCAGGTCGACGGCCTGACCGGCAAGGGCGCCGGCAGCGGCGGCGAGACCGGCGCGGGCGCCGGCGGCGGTGACGGCAACCTTGCGGACAGTGCGGTTGCTGCGGCGCTGCGCTACCGGGCGCAGGCACCGGTGCTGGACGGGTTGATGAAGGAGCTTGGGCTGGACGGGAGTTCGCTGAATAGCCTGGTGGGTGGGGCTGCGGTGAAGGGGGAGTAAGGGGGGGGGGCCTTCTCCCCTTCCGAAGTCTCGCTCGGATGGGGAGGCAGGTTCCGACCCAAAGCCAGTCGTTCATTCCATCTCCGGTGACGTCCGGAACTGGCGACGTCCAGGCGACTTGTGCTCGGCATCGCACAACGACAGAAAGTGGGTTGTTTGCAGTCAGGCAGCTTTGGGTGGCGGTCAGTGAAAGCGCGCACGAAACGCTGCCGTAGACTATCCAAATCAGTCATCTTCAATTATTCAAGTTTGATAACCTATGGCATTTGAGTCTGCAGAACTATTCATACCTTGAATTTTCTAAGCCTTTAGCGCTTCAGCCATTTGAACCGCTTCTAGGAGGGAGGTGGGTTTCAACGCTCTTTCTCTACGCCAAGCAAAAGATCCGCTGACCATTTTCTCTACGGCATAGCCTTTAGGTTGTTCGACGAGCCGATATTTAGCCTTGGAACGATAAAGCACCGGTTCAGGCTCGAACCGCCAATCGGGAAGCGATTTTCTGAGGTTGTTGAGTTTCGCTATAAGGGCAGCTACCGTTTCAAATCGATCATTGCGGTTTACCTTGCAGCACTTCCGTATTATCGAAATTAGTCCTGCGGGGCACCAAGGAGGAAGGCTTTTTAAATCAAGCAGTTTGCCCTTCTTGATTTTTTCTTCGATGATGGCTGTAGCATAAAGCTGATTGTCGGGTGATTCTAGGTCGAAATACCTGATCTTCTCTTTCGCGGACAGCCAGTCAGTCTCCTCATAGGGAAGATTCCCACCTAGGAGTTGATAGAAAACAATACCAAGTTGATAGATGTCGCCGCGCTGATAAGCGCGGCCGGAATCGGTTTCCTCTGGCGTGCGATAAAGCAACGAATGACGGGAGCCTGTCTGTGCATAGCCATCTGCACCAACGCTCACGACAGAGCCAAAATCTCCAACAACAAAGCGGCCGTCGTTGTCACTGAATAAATTAGAAGGTTTCAGATCACGATGAATGTAGCCTTTTCCGTGAATAAAGCTTACGCCGCTGGCAACGTCCAGCATGATATCGACGGCTTGTTTAACGTTAATCTTTCCAGCCGACATTACGTCATCGAGATCTCCATTTTCACAGAACGGCGTTATAAAATACGCATCTTCCGCATCAATTGGCGCAGCATCATCCACTTTGAGAACGTGATTATGCGCCAAATCGCTGAGCATCTTAGGCTCAGCGTGAGCGCCATCTCCCCAGTAATAAAATTTAACAACCACCTTGCGCCCAAGGATTCTGTTCGTTCCTATCAACACAAAGCCATTGCCGCCTTTGACGTTGATGCTCTCAAAATAAATCTTGTTTTCTAACTGATTGACCACTGCGCACACATTTGCGGTCAATACACTCTTATCTATCGGCATGACTTGACTCAGGCTTTCGCCAACTTCCAAGCAGCTGCGCGATAAGCATCGACTTGATATCGGTTAACTGACTGTGGAGATGTCGCGAGATTGCTCTTTTTTGCAAAAGCTGTGAGTGTTGGTGGACTTACAAAGGTAACTTCAGTACCGGAGAGCTGAAACAACGTCTCAATCTTGAATGTTATTCCGCCCGCTGCAAGTTTCCCGGTTGCTTGTCGGGACTTTATGACAAATCCATCGATTTTATTCTCGTTAGCGAACGCCTTAATGGCCTTTATCAAAGCTTCAAGAGATGCCGTATCTTCATGGTCGTGAAGCGCGAGCTTCTTTGTGGCACATTGAAGATGCTCGATATTATCGTCGCTATCGGACCTGATGATGGCAAGGATTGCCTCCTTACCCTTAATGTCCACCCCGCAGATTACCACAGCTGTCATGCTCCCTGTTACGTAAACGCATATGCAGCCAAAGTCGCGACTTTTTCAAGTCGCGGTCAAACGGTGTGGAACGTATCACATCAAGCGTAACACTAACGTACGGACGACAGCGTCCGTCAACAGCGGTCGTTCAAAATGTCATCCGGAAACGGCGGCTTTGTCCCACGACGCGACCGGAGCCGACCATTTGGTCACTCAACTTTCTCGCGCGATACACCAGTGCGGTCAGGCCCTTTTCAAGACTAGGCGGGTTAGGCGCACTTGACTCTAATCATGTGAATCACGTATCTCATGTTTGTTACGTGAGATGTGAGGCTATGATTCTTGATATCGCTGAATTTGCGGGTGCAACAATCCTCTCGGGGGCGCCGAGCGGCAGGCAGCTTTATATACGGCTGATCAGCGCGCTCAGCGAGGAACCAGCGATGCCCGAGCCTCTGTTCCTCGATTTCGGTGGGATCGAGGTCGCGACCGCGAGCTATCTGCGGGAATCGGTCCTTGCCTTCCGAACGTTCGTGCGCGGCCGCAAGTCAAACTTCTATCCGGCGGTTGCCAATGCCAACGCTGATGTGATCGATGAGCTTGTCGAACTCGTCTATCCGCGCGGCGATGTGCTCATTGTCTGTGTCGTCGGCGATGACGGGACGGTGCTGCGCTGCCGCTACGTTGGCAAACTCGATCCCATGCAGAAGCTGACCTTCGATCTCGTCAATCGCGAGGGAGAAACAACGGCTGTTCGATTGATGGAAATCGAGGATAGCCAAGTCAAGGCGACGGCTTGGAATAACCGTTTGGCTTCATTGTCGAGCCTGGGTTTGATATGTGAATATTCGCGTGGACGTACCAAAACTTACAGGCCGATATTTGCGGAGAGTGAGGATGGGAGCTGATTTCAAGGAAAAGACGAAAAAGACTTTCGAGAAGTGCTGGGACAAGGCGGCGGTCGAAGCCAATACGCCCGACCTTTTCAGCAGGACACCGGACCATGCCGCCAGTCGTTACGAAGCCGAAGCGCTTGGCGATGCTAACCTTGCGGTCGGCGACACTTTCGCGGTGCGGATGGAAGACGGCAAGTTGATCGGACGTCGTGGCATTTCGCCCGTGCTCCAGGTTTGCTGCCCCAGCCACGCTCTCGTTCAGTCGGTTACGCAGGGTGGCAACATCGCCCGCGCCGACATTGTTGCAGTCGATCCGATCAGTGGCGTTTTCGAGGTTTCATTTAGCTAGAGGTTCGGTGAAATGTCCCGACAGGAGCGAGCGTTCAAGAGCTACTGGAGTGAGCCTGGCGCTGCTATGTCGTTGGGATGTGTCGGCTGTCCCGACCAAGCGATCTGTGGCGGACAGACCGTTATGGGGGCCGGTTTCAACTGCTTGGACCATTGCTGCGCCAAGCCCGATGCCTGTCCGGCCGTATGTCCTCACGCATTGACGTTCGCCGACCGCATCCGGGAAGTGCGTGGACTTGCGCTCGATACGCCCTTGACTGCACCGCTCGCACACCCCGACTTGCCCCACCATCTCGCCATGCTCTTCCATGGCAGCGCGCTTACAGCGCCGGTGCCGGCGAACGCCGTCGCCATGCCACTATATCGTTTCTTTAACCGTCTCGCCGAATGCCGGTTCGGCACGCGCGAAAGCGTCGCCGAAACCTTCAAGATTGATCCGGCCACGGACATTCTCCTCTCCGGCGTGGCGCAGGACAAAGAAGTCGAAGGCTGGTGGCGCCTTGAGCGGCGCGGTCGCCTCAAGGCCGTTGCGAACTTCCAACGCCTGGGGGTGTCGATGGTTACGGTTCCGAATTTCAGTCTGATGGTGGATCGCCCGCGCTGGGACGATCTCCATGCCATGCGGCGGATCGCGGTCTGCTATCATGAGATCGTGTCCGAAGGGCAGCCGGCAGCACTCCATGTGAATGGCCGGACCGAATGCGATTTCGCGCGCTGGACGGACTATATCGTCGCGCATCCCGAGGTCACGCACATTGCTTACGAGTTTACGACCTGCGGCAAGACCCCGAATCGGATGAGGCAACACGCCGCCTGGCTGATCGAACTCGCGCAGAATGTAGGTCGGCGGCTCGGTCTTGTCCTGAGGGGCGGGCTCCCGGTGGTCGGATTGCTGGCGGACTATTACAACATCGTCTTCATCGATACGTCGCCGTTCGAAAAGGCGCAGCATCGCGAGGTCGCTTGGGTCGACAATGAGGGACGGCGTCGCTGGATGAAGCGAATGACTGCTAACGGCGAAATGCTGGACGTTTTGCTCGCAGATAATATCCGTGTCTCGCGTGACTGGTTCGAAACGCTGTTGCCGAAGTTCAAGCTTGCAGCCTGACCTCCTTTCTCCGCGCTTCGACTATCTTGTAGTCGACGGTCTCGGCCGTGCTCGACAGCGCGGGGGTGTGCCGCAACTCGGCGGAGCCATTTTTCGAGCGGACACGCTGGGACCGGCCATCGAGCTTGCCCACTTGGAGCGCGGGATTTCAATCGGCGATCTGGATGATCAGAATTGGCTCGATTGCGGCTCCCTAGCGCCGATCCTGTCGGCGCTGGCAGGCGAGCAACAGCAATGGCTGGCCCCCGACGGCCGGCGTGGCTTGATCCTTGGATCGGGGTTGGCGGCCGAAGCAGTGCTCAACAGCTTCAAGATCGATGCGCATAGAGCGGCGCTTGCTGCCGGCTTTGTAAAGCCAGCACTTCTTGTCGCTGCCGTGGGCGAACTCATCGGCAACGTGATCGATCATTCCGAGGCGATCGGCAGCGGCGTGGCGGTGTTTTCCGCTGAGGTCGGGCGCTTCGAATTCGTCGTGGCGGACACTGGCATCGGCGCGCTCCGCAGTCTGACTCGCAACCCGGATCATGCGATCCTGAGCGACGATGGTGCGGCCTTGCTCGCTATGGTCGAAGCCGGGGTCTCGCGCTTCGCGCGCGACAGCGGTCACGGCAACGGCTTTCGGCCGATCTTCGAGAAGCTCGCGGATATGTCTGGGCACTTGCGTTTTCGTTCGGGCGGTTATGCGCTGACACTCGACGGCCGTTTCGGCGATCGGATCGCGCGACAGATTGCGCAGAAGCCCAAGTTGCGCGGCCTTTTGGCGGCGGTGACTTGTCTAGCGCCGAGGGCACCGGGTCGATGAGGCCGTGTCGACTTAACCGTTCGACTTTGTATCGCTGTGCGAGGTCGGTTGGACAAACGCAGGACGTCAGTTTTTGCCCAAACCTGCCGTACAACATGTCGTTTTAGGAACGGTACAAACCTGCATTCTTGCCATTCCAAAGGGCTCAGCGGGATTTTTACCCGCTTCTCGGCCGTGTGGCCACGCCCCCCGCACCGGATGCCTTTTTCCGGCGCGGGGCCGCACGTACCTCAGCTATGCGTCGCGATCCACTCCTCCAGCACCGGCGCAATCCGCGTGCGCCATTTGCTGCCGTTAAAGATGCCGTAATGGCCCACGCCCGCGGCCATGTGGTATTGCTTCTTGTCCTCGGGCAGGCCGGTCGCGATGGTCAGGGCGGCCCTGGTCTGGCCGAGGCCGGAGATGTCGTCGCGCTCGCCCTCGATCGCCAGCAGCGCCACATCCTTGATCGCGGCCGGGTCCACGCGGCGGCCGCGGTGCATCATCTCGCCCTTGGGCAACTGATGCTCCTGGAACACCACCGTGATCGTCTGCAGGTAGAACTCGGCGGTCATGTCGCAGACCGATCGATATTCCTCGTAGAAGTCCTTGGTCGCCTCGGCGCTCTCGTCGTCGCCGGCCACGAGGTGCTTGAACATCTCCCAATGGCTCATCAGGTGGCTGCCGAGGTTCATCGTCATGAAGCCGGCGAGCTGGAGGAAGCCCGGATACACCTCTCGCCGGGCGCCCGGATATTGCAGCGGCACCGTCGCGATCACATTCTGTTCGAACCAGCTGTGCGGCCGCTCGGTGGCGAGGCGGTTGACCGTGGTCGGCGCCTCCCGCGTGTCGATCGGGCCGCCCATCATCGTCAAGGTGCGCGGGCGGTTGGGGTTCTCGTCCGCGGACATCAGGCAGGCCGCGGCATAGCAGGGCACGGTCGGCTGGCACACCGCCAGCATGTGCGCGCCCGGGCCGATATGGTCGAGGAAGGCGATGATGTAATCGACATAATCGTCGAGGTCGAAGCGGCCGTCGGTCACCGGCACCAGCTTCGCGTCGCGCCAGTCGGTGATATACACGTCATGCTTGGGCAGCATGCGTTCCACCGTGCCGCGCAGCAGCGTGGCATAGTGGCCGGACATCGGGGCGACGATCAGCAGCTTGGGGCCACCCTCCACGCCGGCGCGCACGAAGCGCTTGAGCTGGCCGAACGGCTTGCGCAGCACGATTTCCTCATGGACGGCCACGGTCTTCCCCTCGACCACCGTCTCCGTCAGCCCGAAGGCCGGCTTGCCGCGCGGCGCGGATGCGTGCGCAAAAACTTCCAGCGCGGATGCGAACACCGGGCCGCCGCCGAAATAGGCGATCGGATTTGCCGGGTTCTGCAACAGGTTGGCGCCCATATCGGCAAAGGCGCTGACGCCCGCCAACAGCGAGCGCTGCATCTCATAAGCTTGGTAAAGCATCTGGTCCTATCCCACAGACTCGATCGCGCTTTCGCGTGAAGAGTCGGCTTGTTTAGCGCTGCGGATCATGGTGGTGCAACGTCGTACTGTGGATACGCGTTCCAAAATGCGACGAATTTGATGCGGCAGATGCGAACGGCGCAATCAATCGTGGCATTCCCGTTACTTGCGGGGAGGGGGTGAAAAAGCCCTCTCCCGATCGGCATCGCGATGTTCACATGGTGAGACCGGAGCTGCGTAAAAGCCCTCTCCCGCACTTCGCGGGCGTGCGTCGGTTCTGACGGGTGTGGGATGCCCCCGGCATCCCACAGATCATGCCGGGGGCATGATCGGCCCATCATAACCGCCGCACGCCCGCGAAGTGCGGGAGAGGGCAATTCGGCGGAGGTCTCGGATATCGGCAGCATTTCTCGCGCAGGCATCCACCCCCCGATCCTAAGTACCATTGAGGGCGCCCGCCTGCGCTGCTACGCCCCGCCCATGGCGGAGACCAAGGCAGTAGCCAGCGAGAATATGGCCAGCGCGAACCTATCCAGCGAAGACAAGGCCGGCGGCACCGGGGGAGGGCAGCGGCGGCTGGGCAGCCTCAAGATGGTGTGGGCGGCGGCGATCCGCTATCCGGGGCATATCGTCGCGGCCAGCCTCGCGCTGTTCGTCGCCGCGGGGGCGACGCTCGCCATCCCCAGCGGCTTCCGGCTGGTGATCGACCGCGGCTTCGCGGCGGGCGCGGACATCCATGAGATCGGCCGCTGGTTCACCTATCTGCTCGGCATCGTCGTGCTGCTCGCGCTGGCGACCGCGTTCCGCTTCTACTTCGTCTCCTGGCTGGGCGAGCGGGTGGTGGCAGACGTGCGGCTGGGCGTGCAGCGCAACCTGCTGCGCCTGTCGCCCGCTTTCTTCGAGGAGAACCGCCCGTCCGAGATCGCCTCGCGGCTGACCGCGGATACCACGATCATCGAGCAGCTGGTGGGCACCACCGTCTCGGTGGCGCTGCGCAACATCATCATGGTGGTGGGCGGCATGATCTACATGCTCACGCTCAGCCCCAAGCTGACCGGGCTGATGCTGGTCGGCATCCCCACCGTGGTCGTGCCGATCGTGCTGCTCGGGCGGCGGCTGCGCAAGGTATCGCGCGACAGCCAGGATCGCGTCGCCGATGTCGGCACCCAGATCAACGAAGTGCTGGGGGCGATGAAGATCGTCCAGGCCTTCGGCCAGCAGGCGCGGGAAGTGGCGCGCTTCGGCGCCGCGGTGGACAGCGTGTTCGCCACCGCGCGGCGCCGGATCATGCTGCGCGCGGCGATGACCGCGATCGTGATGGGGCTGATCTTCGGCGCGATCACATTGGTGATGTGGCAGGGCGCGGTGGACGTCGCCTCCGGCCGGATGTCGGGCGGCACCATCGCCGCCTTCGTGCTGACCGGCGGGCTCGTCGCCGGTGCGTTCGGCGCGTTGAGCGAGGTCTATGGCGATCTCGTGCGCGGCGCGGGTGCGGCCAGCCGGCTGGCGGAGCTGCTCGCGGAGGAACCGACGATCGCGGCGCCCGCCAGCCCCGCGGCGCTGCCGCAGCCGGCGCGCGGCGCGCTCGCCTTCGATCGGGTCAGCTTCCGCTATCCCACCCGCCCCGAACTGCTCGCGCTCGACGATTTCTCGCTGGCGGTCTCGCCGGGGGAGACGGTGGCGGTGGTCGGCCCCTCCGGCGCGGGCAAGTCGACCCTGTTCCAGCTCATCGAGCGTTTCTACGATCCCGAGCGAGGGCAGGTGCTGCTGGATGGCGTGGCGCTGACCGCGGCGGACCCGGCGGAGGTGCGCGCGCGCATCGCGATGGTGCCGCAGGAAACCGTGATGTTCGCCGCCTCCGCGCGGGACAATCTGCGCTACGGCCGCTGGGATGCTGCGGACGACCAGCTCTGGGCCGCGGCGGAGGCCGCCAACGCCGCCGATTTCCTCCGCCGCCTGCCCGAGGGGCTGGACACCTATCTGGGCGAAGGCGGCGCGCGCCTGTCCGGCGGCCAGCGCCAGCGCATCGCGATCGCCCGCGCCATCCTGCGCGATGCGCCGCTGCTGCTGCTCGACGAGGCGACTTCCGCGCTGGATGCCGAGTCCGAGCGGCTGGTGCAGGTCGCGCTCGAACGGCTGATGCAGGGGCGCACCACCATCGTCATCGCCCACCGCCTCGCCACCGTCCGCTCCGCCGACCGCATCGTCGTGATGGATCATGGCCGCATCGTCGAAGAAGGCCCCCACGACGCGCTGATCGGCCGCGGCGGGCTCTATGCGAAACTGGCGCGGCTGCAGTTCGACGGGCTGGCGGCGTAGGAGGGCGAGGCTGGGCGGGGGCGGTGTGGCGATCGTTCGCGGCGCTTTCGGGCTGTCCCGTTTTGCGAACTTTTCAGAACGACCGGGAATGAGGGGATCTCGCTTCGGCCGCAGACGCTTTTGCGCATCGGCGAGCGTGGGCTGGAGCTCGATCTCGACATTTATGCGGAGCGGAGTTTCGGGGACATAATACTAAATTGCCTCGCCTTGATCGCGGTTGGACCGGGAGTTTGAGAGTTTCGTATTATGTCCCCGAAATTCGGTCATGTCCCCGAAATTCGGTCGATCTCTGCCCGCACGAATGCCACGCGGTGTGCGACCGGTGCGCGGGGCAGGGGCACCACGCGATAGCCCGCGGCTTCATAGGCGGTGATCATCGCCGCGGCGGTCGCTTCGGCTTCGGCGTGGGACTGTCGGCGTTCGGTGTCGGTCGCGTAGATGTCTGCCCAGAACGGCGCGAGGAAGACGGTCGGGTTGTAGCGATAGAGTGCGGCGGCGCGGTGCATGTGGGGTGGCACGGGGAGGCCGCATAAGGTGAGATAGCCGATCACGTCGGGCACGCCGCGATCGAACACCACCGGGGCGGTCTGCGCCTGCGCCTCGGCATGCGAGCGCAGTTCCCAGCCCAGCATCAGTTCGGCGAAGGCGGCGCGGTCTGCCCAAGGCAGGGCGGTGCCGCCGATCGCCTGCTGGTCGCGGATGATCGCACGGCCGGCCTCCGGCATGGTGGCCAGGCCGGTTTCGGCGAGCGCGGCGATCAACGTGGATTTGCCGGAGCCGGGGCCGCCGGTGATGACGAACAAGGGTGGCACGAGGGAGCCCCCAAACCAATCGGCCCGCCCCGGGCATCCCCGGGGCGGGCCGTATCCGGCTTAGCGTGCGCCGCCGCCGCCGGTCCTGCGGACCGCGCCCTTGTGGGCGCCGACGCCGCCCGGCTTGCGCCGGCCGAACGAGCGCTTGGGGCGGTCGCCGCCGGGGGCGCCGTCACGGCGCGGCTGGTCGCCGCGGCCGCGCGATTCTTCGTGGCGGCGCTGCGCAGTCGGCTTGGCCTGCACCGGCTTGGGCAGGCGCGCCTTGGCGATGTCGAAGCCTTCGGGCAGCGGGATCGGGGTCAGCGCGACGCGCGTCAGCCGCTCGATCTGCTTCAGCCACTGCTTCTCCTCGCCGTCGACGAAGCTGATCGCCTTGCCCGCGGCGCCGGCGCGCGCGGTGCGGCCGATGCGGTGGACATACTGCTCCGGCACGTTGGGCAGCTCATAGTTGAACACATGGCTGACGCCCGAGACGTCGATGCCGCGCGCGGCGATGTCGGTCGCGACGAGGATCTTGATCTCGCCCGAACGGAACGCCTGCAGCGCGGTGGTGCGCTGCGGCTGGCTCTTGTTGCCGTGGATCGCGGCGCAGCCGATGCCGGCGGCCTGGAGGTTCTTCACCACCCGGTCCGCGCCATGCTTGGTGCGGGTGAAGACGAGCGCGCGGTCGATCGGCTCGGCCTGCAGCGTCAGCGTCAGCAGCGCCTGCTTCTCCGTCTGGTTGACGAAGGTGACATACTGGTCGACGCGCTCGGCCGTGGTCGAGGGCGGCACCACCGAGACCTTCACCGGATCGGTCAGGAAGCGGTCACCCAGTTCGGCGATCGTCTTGGGCATCGTCGCCGAGAAGAACAGGCTCTGGCGCTTGGCCGGCAGCAGCTTGTCGATACGCTTGAGCGCATGGATGAAGCCGAGGTCGAGCATCTGGTCCGCCTCGTCGAGCACGAAGATCTCGACATTGGCGAGGCGCAGCGCGCGCTGGTCGATCAGGTCGAGCAGGCGGCCCGGGGTGGCGACGAGGATGTCGACACCCTGCTGCATCTGCTTGATCTGGCGGCCGATCGGCACGCCGCCGAACACGGTGGCGACGGTCAGCTTGAGCTGGCGGCCATATTCGCGGAACGATTCGGCGATCTGGCTGGCGAGTTCGCGGGTGGGTGAGAGCACCAGCATGCGGCAGCCGCCCGGCGGACGGGTGCGGCCGCTGTCAGTAAGGCGCATCAGCGAGGGGAGCGCGAAGGCCGCGGTCTTGCCGGTACCGGTCTGCGCGATGCCGCACAGGTCGCGACCCTCCAGCAGCGGCGGGATCGACTGCGCCTGGATCGGCGTCGGCGTGTCATAACCCTTGTTGTTCAGGGCATGAAGGATCGGCTCGGAAAGGCCGAGGTCTGAGAACTTGGTCAACTAAGACCCTTTCGTCATGTGCGAACGGCGGCGCCCATGACGGACGTCGCGCGACGCGGGAATCGTCGACGACCCGCGTGAAAAGGGAAGCCTGGTGGCGCGCATCGGTTCGGCCGGTCCCGGGCAAGCCGGGCGTTCACGCTGCCGATATGCTCTGATGGCCGGAACACCGGCCATGATGCGCTGCGGCATTTATGGCGTCAAAACGCGCCAAATGCAAGAGGGGCTGTCCGACAACCGCGTGAAATTGATCAGAACAGCAGCATCAGCCCCACGACCACCAGCACGGTGGCGAGCAGCGGGCGCAATATGCGCTCATGCGTGCGGCCCGCCAGCAGGCTGCCGACGATGATGCCGGGCACTGACCCCATCAGCAGCGAGAGCAGGAGGCCGATATCGACCGCGCCCAGATAGAAATGGCCGATGCCGCTGAGCAGGGTGAGCGGCACGGCGTGGGCGATGTCGGTGCCGACGATGCGATCGACCGAGAGTTGCGGGTAAAGCACGATCAGCACCGTGGCACCGATCGCGCCGGCACCGACCGAGGAGAAGGTGACGGCGGCACCGATCACCGCACCGAGCACGATCGTGAGGATGGCGACGCTGCGGGCGCTGAGGCCGGGCCCGCCGCGCCGCGCAAGCCGCGCCGCGATCGGCTGGCGCAGAAGCAGCGCCGCCGCGGTCAGCACCAATGTCACGCCGAGGATCGCCTTGAGCAATGTCGCGGTCTCGGGGGAGGGGCCGCCGAGCCGCGAGAGGATGACGAGGCTGACCATCGCCGCGGGCAGGCTGCCGGCGCCGAGCAGCGCGACGATCCGCCAGTTCACGGAGCCACGCCAGCCATGCACCGCGCTGCCGACCGACTTGGTGGCGGCGGCATAGAGCAGATCGGTGCCGACCGCGACCGACGGATGGAAGCCGAACATCAGCACCAGCAGCGGCGTCATCAACGATCCGCCGCCGACCCCGGTCATGCCGACCAGCAACCCCACCATCAGGCCGGCAAGCGCATAGAGCGGCTGGATCGTGGCCATCATCGGCCCGAACCCTGCGGGATATGGAAGGGGGCGGCAATCGTGGGGGCTGGCATCGGGCTGGTCAGGCGTCTTCTTGGTCTGGTCGTCCGGTCAGGCGTGGAGCGCGTTCATGGCGCAAAGCGGGGGCGCTGCCCAGCCGCGGCTTTCGATGGGGGGCGATATAAAAGCTATCAGCGGCGGGGGGATGGGGGCATTTTTCCTCCCCGGCGCGCAGCGCCGGAGATGGGGACCGCGCGCGTAGCGCGTGGTGGAGGGGCAGGCGCGGAGCCTTCACCTCCAACATTGCGTGATCAATTTGCTTCGGCGCCGGCCCCTCCACCACCGGCTTTGCCGGCGGTCCCCCTGCCCGAGCAAAGCTCGGGGAGGAGATTCAGTTCAGCCCGTCCGCGCCCCCATGCCCGGACCCCGGGTCACCGGCAGCACCGGCCGTCCCGTCGCGCGGGTGCGGCCGGCGATGAGGTCGCGGACCGCCTTCACATAGGTGCGGCCGACGCGGAGCTTCTCGTCCGAGGCGAGCATCACCTGGACATGGCCGTAGGCAAGCGCGCGGACGCCGGTGATCTGCGCCTTCTGGACGATGGACGAGCGGTGGATGCGCAGGAAGGCGTCCGGATCCAGCCGCGCCTCCATGCCGGCCATCGTCTCGCGCAGCAGATAGGCGCGGCCATGGGCGTGGAGCAGCACATAGTCGCGCTCGGCGGCGATCCAGTTGATGTCGTGTGCGAACAGGCGGACGAACTCGCCGCGGTGCTGCACCCAGAACTCGCTCTCGTAGCGCGGCGACGGATGGACCGCGGGTCGGCTGGCGCGCACGCTGGCGAGCAGCGCGCTGAGTTCGTCCACGCGGTCGACCGCGTCGCTCGCGGCGATGCGGGCGCGAGCCTTGTCCAGCGCGGCGCGGAGCCGATCGAACGCCACCGGCTTCAGCACATAATCGACCGCGCTGACATCGAAGGCGCGCGGCGCGAAGACATCGAAGGCGGTCACGAATATGATCTGCGGCGCCGGTCCCTCCGCCAGCGCTTCGACGATGTCGAACCCGTCCATCCCCGCCATGCGGATGTCGAGCAGCAGCACGTCGGGCGCGAGCGCGGGGATGAGTGCCAGTGCCTGCTCGCCGCTGCGCGCGCGGCCGACGAGGATCGCGTCGTCCATCCGCGACAGGATGATCTCCAGCCGGCGCAGTGCCAGTGGTTCATCGTCGACGGCGAGGATGCGCAAGGGAGCGGTCATGCATATTCCAGTGGCATGGAGAGGCGGACGGTGAAGCCGGCAGCGTCGGGCGCGGCCTGCACGCTCGCCCCCGCACCGAAGCGCGCGGCGAGACGGTTGCCGACATTGGCGAGGCCGACACCGGTGCTGGCGCCTGCGATGATGGTGGCGGGTGGGTGGGCGATGGTGGCCGCGGGCGCGTTGTCCTGCACCTCGACGATCAGCCGGTCCGCCTCGCGGCGCGCGGCGATGTTGAGCCGCATGCGCGCGCCACGCGCGCCCACGCCATGCTTCAGCGCATTCTCGACGATCGGCTGGAGGATCAGCCCGGGCACGCGGGCACGGGCGAGCGGAGAGGGGATGTCGATGCTGACGTCGAGCCGGTCGGGGAAGCGGATCTTCTCGATATCCAGATAGAGCTTCTGCAGCGCGATCTCGTCGGTGAGGTCGACATCCTGCAGCGGATCGGCGGCGATGGTGGTGCGGAAGAAGGTGGCGAGTGCCAGCACCATGCGTTCGGCGTCGTCGTTGCGGCGATCGAGGATCAGCGCGCTGATCGAGTTCAGCGTGTTGTAGAGGAAATGCGGGTTCACCTGAAACCGCAGCGCGCGCATCTGCGCCTCGTGCGCCTGCGCCTGGACGAAGGCGAGCTGGCGTTCGCGCGCACGGATCTCGTTATTGTAGGAAATGGCGAGCGCGGTGCCGGTCCACAGCCCGATCGGCGCGAAGAAGATCAGGATCTCCAGCGCGAACAGGCGCGGGGTGAGGCCCTTGTCCAGCCCCATCAGCAGCGTGACCGTGTGCGCGATCAGCGACAGCGCAGCGGCGCCGGCGATGATGATCAGCACCGCACCAGCAAGTTGCGCGGCGAATGGCCAGTGCCGCAGGCTCTTCACCGCGAGGAAGATCGCATAGCAGAGCACGGCGCCGAGCAGGCAGATCAGCAATTCGTTGGGGCGGACGAAGAAGCGCGCGAATTCGACCAGCAGGGTGCCGATGTCCTGATGGGTGCGCAGCGCGCTGGAAGGGAAGCCCGGCCGGGTGATCGCGAAGTAGCCGAAATAGATCACCTGGAAGCCCAGCCAATAGAGCGCGATCAGTGCTATCACCGTGCGCCGTTCCGCAGGCGCGCGCGCAGGGAGCGCGCCGCCGGCTGGTCCCTCGCCATGATCATGTTGAAAGGCCATCGATTCCGCCTGGCGCAAGGCATGGTGCCGCTGGCGCAGATGTCGCAGCGGGGCGCGCCCAAGTCGATGCCCGTTCGTCGCCGGATTATGCGGTTCGTCGAATGATCCGGCCACCCGTGGCGCGGTGCGGCGCCTCGTCGCGCGCCGCCTTCCCGTCCCCGGATGGCCCGGCCTAGCCCCTGCCGATCATCGCCGGCCCTTGAGCCCCAAGCACGGGCGCCGGCCGGGGCAATAAGGGGAATTTCGTTGATCCATCATCACCGTATCGAGATGCTTGCCGCGCTGCGCCTGGGCGGTTCGGCGCTGGCCGTGGGAGCGATGCTGCTGCCCGTCTCGCTGCTGCTGGCACCGCCAGCGATCGCGCAGGACATCACATCGGGCACGCTGAGCGGCAAGGTAACCGACGCGGCGGGGGCGCCGGTCGCCGATGCGACCGTGACGATCACGTCCAACAGCCGCGGCATCACCCGAACCGTGACTTCGGGCGCGGACGGCAGCTTCGCCGTGCCGCAACTGCCGCTGGGGCTCTACACGATCGCCGCCGAGAAAGCGGGGGTCGGCGCGACGACGGTGACCGAGGCGCCGGTGGTGCTGGGCGGATCGAGCTTCGCGGTGCGGCTGGAGCCTGCCGATGGCGGCGCGATCGTGGTGACCGCGGCCAAGGCGCGCGAGCTGGACTTCTCGCAGACCGCCACCGGCCTCGTCATCGACGTGCAGGAGACGTTCAAGCGCGTGCCGATCGCGCGTGACGTGGCCGCGCTGCAACTGCTCGCGCCTCAGGCAACCGCGGGCGACACCGCGTTCAACAGCGTGACGGGCGGCAACAATGTCGCGATCGGCGGCGGGTCGGTCGCGGAGAATATCTATTATGTGAACGGCATGAACATCACCAACTTCCGCAATTTCCTGGGCGGGGGAACGGTGCCGTTCGAATTCTACGATCAGGTGCAGGTGAAGACCGGCGGCTACCAGGCGGAATTCGGCCGGTCGACGGGTGGCGCCGTGATCGCGGTGACGCGATCGGGATCGAATGAACTGCGCGGCGGCGCCAATTTCTACTGGTCTCCCAGCCAGTTGCGATCGACCTCCCCCAACAGCTTCGTGCAGGACAATCGCCGCGACGAACGGCAGGATTATGAGGGCAATATCTGGGCTTCCGGCCCGATCGTAAAGGACAAGCTCTATTTCTTCGGCTTCTTCAATCCGCGCTACAAGAAGCTGTTCGACGCGACGGTGGCCAATGACGGCAGCGTGACCGAGACCACCGCCAAGGCCGACAAGCCGTTCTGGGGCGGCAAGATCGACTGGGACATCGTCCGCGGCCACCGGCTGGAATTCACCTATTTCAACAATGACGACAGCGAGGAGGGGATGATCCGCTCGCGCCGGCTCGACGGGGCGGTGCCCGATCTGGTGACGCCCTATACGGTGCAGAGCGGCGGCAGCAATTACATCGCCAAATATACCGGTGCGCTGACCGACCAGCTCACCGTCTCAGCGCTCTATGGCCGCTCCAAGTTCAACCGCACCTCGTCGAGCAGCCAGCCCTATATCGTCGAGAGCCGCTTCGGCAGCGTCGTGCCGATCGCGGGGCACCCCGACGCCACACTCGACAGCGGTGACGACCGGCGCGAACTCTACCGCTTCGACGTCGACCTGCTCGCACGCTTCGTGGGCGAACATCATTTCCGCTTCGGCGTCGACCGCGAGGATCTCTCGTCCCGCGCGAGCCAGCGATACTCGGGCGACATCGCCTATCGTTATTACCGCGCGGGCCCGGGCGGCGCGCTGGACGGGCTGGTACCCGCCGATACGGACTATGTCCGCGTGCGCAATCTCAACCAGTTCGGAGCGTTCAAGGCGCAGAACACCGCCTTCTACCTGCAGGACAATTGGGACGTCACCGACCGGCTGAACCTGAGCCTGGGCATCCGCAACGAGACGTTCGAGAACAATACGGATTCGGGCGAGACCTTCACCAAGCTGAAGAACCAGTGGGCGCCGCGGATCGGCGCCACCTTCGACGTCTTCGGCGACAACCGCACGAAGTTGTCCGCCTTCTTCGGCCGCTATCACCTGCCGGTTGCCGCCAACACCAACATCCGGCTGGGCGGCAATGAGCTGTTCACGCAGGACTGGCACATCCTGGAGGGCGTCGACCCGGCGACGCGGCTGCCCTCGATCGGCCGGCAGGTGCTGCACGAGGTGCTGTCCGACAGCGCCGGATCGGACCCGCGGACACTGGTTTCCAAGAATCTGAAGCCGCAATTCCTCGACGAGTTCATCGTCGGGCTCGACCATAGATTCTCCGGCGGCCTGCGGGTGGGGCTGAACGTCACCTATCGCGACCTCAAGAGCGTGCTGGAGGATACCGACCTCGCCTATACCATCGAGAATTTCTGCAAGACGCAGACGATGGCGGGCTGCAATCCCGATGCGGTGCCGGCGGCCTATGGCAGCGGCGGCTATATCCTGCTCAACCCCGGGCGCGACGCGATCATCGACGTCGACCTGCTTGGTGACGGCAATCTCACCGAGATCACCATCCCCGCCGCGATCCTCGACCTGCCCAAGGCGAAGCGCAAATATTGGGCAGTGGAGCTGAATTTCGAGCGGCCGTGGGACGGGCGCTGGTCGCTGCAGGGATCCTATGTGTGGTCCAGCCTGAAGGGCAACTACGAAGGCGGCGTGAAATCGGACAATGGCCAGGACGATACCGGGCTGACGCAGGATTATGACGAGCCGGGCTGGATGGACGGCGCCTATGGCTATCTGCCCAACCATCGCCGCCATACGTTCAAGCTGTTCGGCGGCTATGCGCTGACCGACGCTCTGCAACTGGGCGCGTTCGCGCGGCTGCAGGCGCCGCGCAAGTTCGGCTGCATCGGCGTGTATGACGAAGGCGCGGGCGGCCCCGGCCGCGCGAGCACCTCGTCGGCGGCCTCCTGGTATTGCGGCGGCCAGCTCATCGGGCGTGGCCGCGCGTTCGAGGGCGAGTGGCTGAAGCAGATCGACCTTTCGCTCTCCTACACCATCGACATCGCCGGCCTGCGCGGGGTGCAACTGCGCGCGGACCTGTTCAACGCGTTCAACTGGGCTTCCAAGCTCGATTATTACGAGCTGGGCGAGGATGATGGCGGCACCCCCAGCCCGAATTACGGCAAGCCGACATCCTATCAGCAGCCGCGGCAGGTGCGGTTCGGCGTGTCCGTGAACTTCTGACGGGGCGGAGGCGGCGTGCGGCCCGTCAAGGGGGCGGGTCGCACGCGGATGGCTTTCGACTCAACCCGTTTTTCACCACCGTCGTCGCCGCACCATCGCAATCGATCGGCACTCTGTGACATTTATAATGTCACTAAGTGACGATTCGGGTGTGAGTCATGATGCGTCGGGACGACGTTCGATTGCGGATCTCGCGAGAAGCCGCGCGGCTTTTCCTCAGTCACGGGGTGGCCGAGGTGAGCGGCGACGCCATCGGCGCAGCCGCCGGCGTTTCGACGAGGACGGTGTGGCGCCATTTCCGCAACAAGGAGAGCTGCATCGAGCCGGTTCTGACCGTCTCGATCCAGCGGTTCGCCCGCATCCTCAAGGACTGGCCGCTCGACGACACGCTCGAAGCGCATCTGCGCGTCGCGATGCCGCTGGATGGCGAATCCCCCACGCTGATTTCGGACGGCGCGATGGCGGTTCGGCTGGTGGCTCTCTGTGACAAGGAACCGGCCATTCGCACCGTGTGGCTCGACGCCTATCACGCGCTCGAACTGGAGGTACGGGAGGTCGTCGCCCGGCGGGCCAACCGATCGGTGCTGGATTATGACGTCCGGCTCTGTGCCGCGACGATCGTGGCGGCAATCCGGACCATCGACGAGGCCATCAGTGTCGCCGCTGTCTCGGGGGAGCGCAGCTATACGTCGATCGATCTCGCCAGGCTGATGGCCGATGCGATCCGCACCGCCGCCACCTTGCCGATCTGCGATGCGATCGAGCGCGGCCTGCACACTTTGCTGTCGAGGCGTTCCGCGGGCGCCGCGGACAACTGATCATCGAAAGGGGGGGGGGAAGCTCAATCACCAAGGAGAGTAATATGCGTACCACCGAATTTGCCCGTTGTGCGGATACCGCGCGATATCGAGCCCCCTGGTATCGGCCGATCCTGATCGCGCTCGCCGCCGCGACCGGCGTCTGCGCAGCAGGCAGCGCGTCGGCCCAGATCGACTGGGGCCGGGCCGCCGAGCGCGAAGACAGAAAGACCTGCGAACGCTTCGGTGCGGATAACGGCAAGGAGTATACCCGCTGCATGCTCGAGCAGCAGCGCCGCCGCGACAACGCCCCGCTCTATGCCGCCGAGCAGCAGCGAAACAACGCCGAGGCTGCCCGGAACAATGTCGAGACCGTTCGCAGGATCCGCTGCAATCGCGAGGCGAAGCGTGCCCGCAAGCGCGGTGAGCGCCCCGTGCCCTGTTACTGAGTGCGCGTTGGCTGATCATCCCGCGCCGTCGTCGCCGATCGGCGCGGAGGAGGAGGGAGACGGGTTCGGCGTGGCGATCCGCTGGACGATGCGGTCGACGAGCAGCAGCAGGATCAGGGACGCGCCGAACAGCGGCAGCAGCAAGGCGAGGATGATGAGGGCCGCGACGATCCAGCCACGAACGGGGCCGTGAAACCGCGGCGGTGCGCCGAGCCGGCCTTTCGGCCTGCGCCCCAGCCACATCAGGACGCCAAGGATGCTGATCGCGATCAGCGCAACCGCCGTCAGCAGCCCGATGAGCTGATTGATCCAGCCGAACAACTGCCCCTCGTGCCATGCCACGCCCGTGTTGACGACGCGATCGATGACATGCTGGTCCGCGAACCCGCGCCGGCCGGTTTCCGCGCCGGTCAGCGGATCATAGGTCACCTGCCGCCCGAGCCAGCGGTTCTGCGCCTCGGACTTCACCGTCCACACATTGCCCGTCGGCGGGCCGAAGCGCTGCGGCGCATGCGGTGGCAGCACCAGCGCCGGAAAAGCGAGATGCTCGGCTTGCGCCCTCGCGACGAAGGCGGACAGGGGCAAGCCTTCGGCATCCTGCGTATGCGGGGGCATCGCTGGCGTGGCGCCATGGCCATGCCGCCCATGGCCGCCTTTGTCGCCGACCTTCCATGGCTGCGGGCCGTTGACGAGGCCAAGTTCGGTGCGCGCCCAACGGAAGGTGCCGCCCCACACCCCCGCCCAGGGCAGGCCGCTTGCCAGCATCACCAGCACAAGGCCGGCGATCCAGAAGCCCGCCACCCGGTGAAGATCCTTGAGCAGCGGTCGCCCCTTCAGCGACAGGCGCGGGAACAGCGTGCCACGCGCGCGGAACGGGCGCGGCCACCACAGATACAGGCCGGTGAGGATCATCACGATCGTCCAACTCGCCGCCAGTTCGACCAGCCAGTCTCCCCATGTGCCGATCAGGAGCGAGCCGTGGATCCGCGCGATCAGGTCGGAAACCTTGGTCGCCGGATCGCGGGTGCCGAGCAATGCGCCCCGCGGCGAGACGAAGACGTCGCGCTCGGCCCCGTCCTGCCCGATCAGGTGGATCATCGCGGCATCGCCCACGCGCTCGGGCAGGCGATAGGAGGTGAAGCGCGCTTGCGGATGTGCGGCCATGACCGCTGCCAACTGTCGATCTGGCGACACCGCGCCAGCCGTCTCAAGCCCCTGATAGGCGCGCTCCTCCCAGCGGTCGATCTGCGGCTTGAACAGATAGGCCGCGCCGGTCACCGACAGCAGCAGGATGAAGGGCAGCACGAACAGCCCGGCGTAGAAATGCCAGCGCCAGATCGTCGGATAGGCGTTGGCGAGCGCGTGCCCGGATCGTTTCACGAAGGAGAACTCCCTGGCTTTTGTGAATGGTCGCAAGCCGGCTGCGACGCCGGGCATTCACCGATGAGCGCACCGGCGACAAGCAGCGCAGCCGGCGCGATCGGCCGCCCCGCCGATCGGCGGCCACTGCGCGGGCGGGCACGGAACGGCGCCGGCGCCGCGATGGATATGGACATGATGAAACCTCGAATGCACGGGCCGCCACGGCGGCCGGGCGCATGGGCAATGCCATGCGCGATCAGCGGCGATCGAGATCGGCAGGCGGTCGCCGCGCGTCAGGCGTGCGCGGGCGGCCCTCGCAGCGGGGGCAGGACGACATCGGTGCCGGCGAGAACGACACTGGCGGGCGGCGGCAGCGCGAACTCTTCGAGCGACATTGCCGGCAGTGCCGGCACCGGGCCGGGCGATGCGTCGAGCGCCGGCATGGCGAGGCCCGCGAAGGCGCAGGCCGCCGCAGGCTGGTCATGGTCAGGATCGTGCTGGCCATCACCGGGGCGCTGCACGTCGAGCACCATCGTCCTGGCCTCGCCCATGCCATCGCAGATGCGGATGACGATGCCCTGTGCGGTCTGGGTCGGCATGAAGCCGGAGGGGATGGCGATCCGCAGGAGCAGGGCGAACGCGAACAGCGCGGCGACAAGCCCGCGCGCGCGTCTGCCGTTCCGGATGCCCCTCAACATGGGGCCGGCTTAGCCGCCGACGGCGGGCCTGTCAGCAGCGATGCTCCGGCGCCGGCGGATGGTGCCGATGACGCGGAGTCGTCATTGATATGTTGCAACATCGCACTTGACCCTGCTGCCGTACCGGGCGAGAGACGGCCTTCGCGCACAGCAGGGAGACTTATCTTGTCCGAAGCCGTTCCGGCTCCGATCCAGATTCAGGCGATCACATTGGCCTATGGCAGCAACCGCGTGCTCGACCGGTTGTCGCTGGCGGTGCCCGCTGGCAGCATCTATGCGCTGCTCGGTGGCAATGGCGCGGGCAAGTCGACCACCTTGTCGGTGCTGCTCGGCTTCGCGCGCGCCGCCTTGGGCCAGGTCAGCGTCGCCGGCATCGATCCCGCGGCGGATCCGGACGCGGCCCGCCGTGCGATCGCCTATCTGCCCGAGAATGTCGCGCTGTACGAGCATCTCTCGGCGCTGGAAAATGCCGATTATCTGCTCGCGCTGTCGGGCGAACCGCGCACCGCGGCCGAGATCGAGGCCGCGTTCGACGCCGCCGGGCTGCAGCAGGCGGCCTGGTCGCGGCGGCTCGGCGGCTTTTCCAAGGGCATGCGGCAGAAGGTGGCGATTGCCGTCGCGCTGCTGCGCGAGGTGCCGGTGCTGCTGCTCGACGAGCCGACCTCGGGGCTTGATCCGCGCGCAACGGCGGACTTCAACCGGCTGGTCGCCGCGGTGCGCGACCGCGGTACCGCGATCCTGATGGTGACGCACGACCTGCTGAGCGCCGCCGACGTCGCCGACCGCATCGGCTTCATCGACGGCGGCCGCATCGTCGACGAGGTCGTGCCGGGCGCCGGCGGGTTCGATCTGCGCGCGCTGCACGATCGCTTTGCCACCGGCCCGGCACCGGCGGTGGCCGGATGAGCCCCGCGCTGCTGATCGCGCGCGACGAGCTTCGACTGATGCGGCGCAACCGCGTCGCGATCATCGCCTTCGCGATGCTGGTGCTGCTCACCGTCGCCGCGGTGCTGACCGCGTGGAGCCACCGGCAGGCGACCGCCGAGCTGCGCGCGCGCCACCAGCAGGCTGCCGAACAGGCGTTCGACGCGCAGCCCGATCGCCACCCTCACCGCGTCGTCCATTATGGCAATTTCATCTATCGTCCGCTGAGCCCGCTGGCCGCCTTCGATCCAGGCGTCGACGCCTTCACCGGCAGCAGCATGTTCCTCGAAGGGCATCGCCAGAACAGCGCCAATTTCGGCGATGTGCGGCAAAGCTCGCTGCTGATCCGCTTCGGCCAGCTCACCCCCGCCTTCGTGCTCCAGGCGGTCGCGCCGCTGCTGCTGATCTTCCTTGGCTTCGGCGCGATCGCGCGCGAGCGGGAAGGCGGCACGTTGCGCCCGCTGATGCTGCAGGGCGCCTCGCGCGGCGAGATCGTGCGCGGCAAGCTTTATGCGTTGGGGATGGTCGCGCTGCTCGCGGCGCTTCCCGCGCTGCTCGGCTTCGCGCTGATCGCCGGCCAGCCCGGCGCGCTCGCCGCGCCGATGGCGGTGATCGCGCTCGGCTATGTCGCCTATCTCGCGCTGTGGACGCTGATCATCCTGCTCGTCTCTGCGCTGGTCCGCCGCAGCCGCGACGCGCTGCTCGCTCTGCTCGCCTTGTGGGCGATCATCGTCGTGCTGTTGCCGCGGGTCGCGCCGGATGTGGCGAGCGCCGCCTATCCGCTCGCCAACCGGCTGCAGACCGACGTCGCCATTGCACGAGACCTGCGGGCGATGGGGGACAGCCACAATCCCGACGATCCCTATTTCGCGCGCTTCAAGGCGTCCGTGCTCAAGCGCTACGGGGTCAAGCGGGTCGAGGATCTGCCGGTCAACTACAAAGGCCTGCTGGGCATGGAGGGGGAACGGATGACGACCGCCCTGTTCGATCGCTACGCCACCACCAGCCATGACGCGCAGGATCGGCAGAACGCGCTGGTCGACCGCATCGGCATCCTCAGCCCCGCCATCGCGCTGCGCAGCCTCTCGATGGCGGGCGCCGGTACCGATTTCGCGGGGCACCGCCGCTTTCTGGAACAGGCGGAGGCCTATCGCTACGACCTCGTCCAGCGGCTCAATCGCCTTCAGGCCGAGGCGGTCAGCTATAGCGACGACACCGCGCAGGATGCCGATGCCGACCGGCGCAAGCGCATCGCCGCCGATCGCTGGCACGACATGCCCGATTTCGCCTTCGTGCCGCCATCGGGCGCCACCCTCGCCCGCGCCGCCCTGCCGGGGCTGGCGGTGCTGCTGGGCTGGCTGCTCGCAACCTCCTGTCTTCTCATGCTTGCCGCACGCCGGCTGGGAGCGCGCTGATGCGGATCTGGATGCATGAAGCGCGGCTGTTGCTGCGCCAGCGGCTCGCCGCCTTCGCGCTGGTGCTGATCGCATTGCTGAGCAGCGGCGCGCTGATCGCCGGGCTGGTCGAGATCGAGCGGCAGCGCGATGCGATCGCGGCGATCGCCGTGGCGCAGGCCGAGGATATCGGCGCGGTCGCCGCCTTCGTCGATCGCAGCAAGGATGCCGGCAGCGCCGCCTATTACAGCTTCCACCCCACTTGGGACGCGCCGTCTCCGCTCGCCTTCGCGGCGATCGGCATGCGCGACGTGGCGCCCTATATCCTGCGCGTGCGCGCGCTGGGGCTGGAGGCGCAGATCTATGACGGTGACACCTTCAACCCCGAACTGGCTCTGCCGGGCCGCTTCGATTTCGCCTTCGTGCTGGTGTTCCTCGCGCCCTTGTTCGTGATCGCGCTGTTCCACGATCTCGTTTCGGGCGAGCGCGAGGCTGGGCGCGCGCGGATGCTGCAGGCGCTGCCCGGCGCGCACGGGCGGCTGTGGCTGCGCCGCAGCGCGTTGCGCTTCGTGCTGCTGTCCGCCGCGCTCGGCCTGCCCTTCGCCGTCGCCGCGCTGGCGACGGGGGTGACGGTGGGGCTGGTGCTCGCGGTGCTCGGCATCGCGGCCGCCTATCTGCTGTTCTGGATCCTGCTGACGGCGCTGGTCGGCGCGCTGCGCTGGAGTTCGGTCGCCAATGCCGCGACATTGGCGGCGGGCTGGCTGGTGCTGGCGCTGGTGCTGCCGACGATGAGCCATGTGCTGATCAACCGCGCCATCCCGGTCGGCGAAGGCGCCGAGATCGCGCTGGCGCAGCGCGAGCGGGTGAACGGCGCATGGGATATCCCGCGCGGCGAAACGATGCGGCTATTCTATGCGGGGCATCCGCAATGGGCGGATTCGCCGCCGCTGACCGACGATTTCCATTACAAATGGTATTTCGCCTTCCACCAGGTGGGCGACGAGAGCGTCGCGCCGCAGGTGCTCGCCTATCGCGACGGCATCGCGCGGCGCCAGCAGGCCGGGCGGACGCTGGGCTGGGTGCTTCCCCCGGTCGGCGTGCAGACCCTGCTCGCCCGCCTCGCCAATACCGACATCGACGCGCAACTCGCCTATCAGGACCGCATCAGGGCCTATCATGCCCGCCTGCGTGACTTCTACTATGGCTATCTGTTCCGCGACCGCCCCTTCACCAAGGAGGATTTCGCCCGCGCGCCCGCTTATGGTGGATAGGGCGGGGGGCTCGCCAAGGCCGGGCTGATCGCGGCAGGTCGTGCCCGGGAACGCGCAGCACGATCCATTCGGACAGTGCGACGGCTGCGCGTGGGGCGAGGCCGGCATCACGGACGATGCTGGCAGGGCGCGCTGGCGCATGGAGTTCAACGGCGTTGCCGGCCGGAACATCATTGGCGACCCGGGATCGGGCAATCACCGCTCTCACGCGCAGCGCGATGGTGCTGTTAAGTTGCCGCGCGCGCATGCCGACTTCGGCGGGCGGAACATTGGCATTCTCCGCATGTTCTTACACCGAGGCTCGTCGGAAAGGCCGAGCCGTCGCTTTCATCAAGGGGATGCTTCATGTTTCGCTGGGCAATCATATTTGCGGTTGTTGCCGTCATTGCCGCGCTGCTGGGTTTCGGCGGTGTAGCGGGTCTTTCGGCTGACCTCGCCAAGATCTTCCTCGTGGTCGCCGCTGTGATCCTGCTTCTTGGCTTCCTTTTCGGTCGTGGTGCCAGAGTGCGCTGACGCGCTGACGCGCTGACGCGCTGCCCGGGCACGACGCTGACCGCTTGGCACGGTCCCGCGAGCAGCGGGGCCGTTGTCGCGGATGATCGGAAATTGCGCGCGCATCAGCGAAGACGGGCTGGCTGTGCAAAATGTGCCGACGGGTTCGGGCAAGACGTCCAAGGCAGTGGCCGGTGCCATGGCCCGTCATCTGAAGCCTGTGAGGCTTTGACGCCTTGATTTAACCAGTTTTTTCTGTCCGGGCCTTGCAAGAGCCCAGGTTGGTGCGGACGGCGGGACTCGAACCCGCACTCCCGAACGGGAAACGGATTTTAAGTCCGCTGCGTCTACCGATTTCGCCACGTCCGCACGCAGCCGCAAAAGCCGCATCGCGGGCGCGGCGTCAAGCGGGTCAGACGTTAAGGCGCGCGCGCATATCCTTGCCAGGCTTGAAATAAGGCACACGCTTGGCTTCCACCTCCACCGACTCGCCGGTCCGCGGGTTGCGGCCGGTGCGCGCATCGCGCGATCGGGTGGAAAAGGCACCGAAGCCGCGCAGTTCGACGCGGCCGCCCTCGGCGAGGCGCGCACTGATCTCGGCGAAGAAGATCGCCACGATCTTCTCGATCTCTCTCAGAGAGAGATCCGGATTTTCCGACGCCAGCATTTGTACGAGTTCTGAACGAATCATAGCGATCCCCTTTCGGCCTGCCTTGATTCGCGACCCAAGCTCCCCGCAGCCTTGCCTGACACGACGGAGCCCCACGCTTCCAAGATAAGCGACCCGCCCTATCCAAAAACACGAATATGGCCTGCCCGAACAACCGCTTCCGGTCTGTTCTGCAATGTCCGGACCCGTTCGAGCATGATGGAAAATTGATCTGGCGCAAGCCGGAAAATGAAACACCGGGCGGCCCAAAAGGCCACCCGGTGCTGCATTCGGTTCGAAATGGATCAAGTGCCGGCCCGCAGGCCGGCCGCAGGATCTCAGTTCTTGCTCTGACGCGCCTTGAGCGCCTCGCCCAGAATGTCGCCCAGCGACGCGCCCGAGTCGGACGAGCCATACTGCGCAACCGCCTGCTTCTCCTCGGCGATCTGCATCGCCTTGACCGAGAAGGTCGGCTTCTTCGAGCGATCGAAGCCGGTGACCATCGCGTCGAGCTTCTGGCCGATCTGGAAACGCTCCGGACGCTGCTCGTCGCGGTCGCGGCCCAGGTCGCCACGCTTGATGAAGCCGTTCACGCCGTCGTCGCCGACCTGCACGTCGAGGCCGCCATCGTTGATCGCGAGCACGGTGACCGTGACCACCGCGTTCTTGTTGAGGCCCGAGGCGGAGCTGGTGCCGCCGCCGACCGCGGGGGCGCCGCGCTCGAGCTGCTTCATGCCCAGCGAGATGCGCTCCTTCTCGACGTCGATATCGAGAACGACCGCCTGGACGGTCTCACCCTTGCGGTGCAGGTTGAGCGCGTCCTCACCCGAGACACCCCACGCGATGTCCGACATGTGGACCATACCGTCCACATCGCCGTCCAGGCCGATGAACAGGCCGAACTCGGTGGCGTTCTTGACTTCGCCCTCGACGGTGCTTCCGATCGGGTGACGCTCCGCGAAGCTCTCCCACGGATTGGCCTGCGCCTGCTTGAGGCCCAGCGAGATGCGACGCTTGTCCTCGTCGACCTCGAGGATGACGACGTCGACTTCCTGGCTGGTCGAGACGATCTTGCCCGGGTGGACGTTCTTCTTGGTCCAGCTCATTTCGGAGACGTGGACCAGACCCTCGATGCCGGCCTCGAGCTCGACGAACGCACCATATTCGGTGATGTTCGTGACGCGGCCGGACAGCTTGGCGCCGACCGGATACTTCGCGGCCGCACCTTCCCACGGATCGCTCTCGAGCTGCTTCATGCCGAGCGAGATACGCTGCGTGTCCTTGTTGATGCGGATGATCTGGACGCGAACGGTGTCGCCGATGTTGATCATCTCGCTCGGGTGGCCGATGCGCTTGTAGCTGAGGTCGGTGACGTGCAGCAGGCCGTCGATGCCGCCGAGGTCGACGAACGCACCGTAATCGGTGATGTTCTTGACGACGCCCTCGATGATCTGGCCCTCATGCAGCGACTGGATCAGGCCCGAACGCTGCTCGGCGCGGGTCTCTTCCAGAACGGCGCGACGCGACACGACGATGTTGCCGCGGCGACGATCCATCTTGAGGATCTGGAACGGCTGCGGGATGTCCATCAACGGCGTGACGTCGCGCACCGGGCGGATGTCGACCTGGCTGCCGGGCAGGAAGGCGACGGCGCCGTTGAGGTCGACGGTGAAGCCGCCCTTCACGCGGCCGAAGATCACGCCCTCGACGCGCGCGGTCTTGGCGAATTCGGCTTCCAGCTTGTCCCAGGCGGCTTCGCGGCGCGCGCGGTCACGCGACAGCACGGCTTCGCCATGGACGTTCTCGACGCGGTCGACATAGACCTCGACTTCGTCGCCGACGCTGATCTCGGCCTTCTGGCCGGGGGCGGCGAACTCACGCAGCGGCACGCGGCCTTCGGACTTCAGGCCGACGTCGATGACGGCGAGGTCGTTTTCGATCGCGGTAACGATGCCCTTGACGACCTTGCCTTCGAAGCTGGCGTTCTCGCCGCCGAGGGTCTCGTTGAGGAGCGCCTCGAAATCGTCACGGGTGGGATTTGCCAAAGTGGCCATAAAAATCGGGTTCCTTGCATGTTCGTTTCAGGCCAGTCGGTTGTCTCCGACGGTCTTGGCCAAAACGCCGCGGCGGCCGTTTGCCGGTCACGGCATCCGGCGAAAGGCTTTGATTTCGCGAAGGAACCGTCTCTCCGCCAAAAGCGAAAAGGGCGCGTGGAAGCACCGGACATCGGCCGGGGCCTCGACGCGCCTGCTCAGGGTGGCGACTCACCGCCTGACCTGATCCGGAGCCTCCGCAAGCGTCAAACCGCCCGCAGGACGGCGCCCACATAGCGCCTCACCCCTTGTCCGGCAAGCATTGCCGGGCGTTTCGGCACGGTTCGGCGCAGCTTTCTTGCGGTCAGTCGCGGCAGTTGCGTTGTGCCCATCGCAGCAGCCGCAACCAGCGCGGCCCGGGGCCGGCGAGCAATTCCCACCATAGGCGAAGCGCCGCGCCACGCGGACGGTAAATCTGGCGGCGGCGACGCGGCGCCTGGGCCACCATCCGCGGGGCGGCGGCGGGCGGCAATGCCGAGACGGAAGCTGTACCCATCGGTTCGACCCTTCCCTTGCCGGACGGCGGCGTGATCACGCCGCCTGCCTGCGTTCGAGCATCATCGCATAGGAATCGAACAGATCGATGAAATGTTCGTCAAGCGTCCGCGCAGCGGCGGCCGCGGCGCCGGTCGCGCGGCGCAGCGTGGCCGGATCGCGCGCGAGCATGCGGCGGATCGCATCGGCGGCCGCGCGGCGATCGCCGGTGCGATAGGTTTCGGCATAGGCCGGATCGGCAAGGTCGTTGGCGGCGCCCTCGTCCGGCAGGATCAGCGGCAGCCCGGAAGCGCGCGCTTCCGCAGTGACGAGGCCGAAGGTCTCGGCCGCCGAGCCATGCGCCAGCATGTCCGCGCTGGCCATCAGCCGGGCGAGCAGCGCACGATCATGGGTGGGGGCGAGCGCGGTGATGTGCGGGTTGCCGCCGATCGCCTCCAGCACGCGCTTGCGGTGGATGCCGTCGCCCACCAGCACCAGCCCCAGCGGCCGTTCGGCGGCAACCATCGTGCAGGCATCGATCACCACCGGCCAGCGCTTTTCCGGCGTGTGGCGGCCGATGCCGAGCACCAATGTGGCCTGCGGGTCGAGGTTGCAGCGATCGAGCAGCGAGGCGCGCAACGTCTCGTCGCGATGCGCGGGCGAGAAGACGCCGCCGTCGACACCCATCGGGATGGTCATGGTGCCGGCGATGCCGCCCGCGGCGAGGCGCCCGGAAAGGCTCGGCGCGGCGCACACCACGATCGGGAAGCGCGCGCACATCCGCCGCAGATAGCGCCAGAACCATTCGAAATGACGATCGACCTGGTCGCGCGCGACGAAGCCGTCGAACCAGCGATAGGCCCAGGCCGACAGAGGATCATGGTGCATGAACAGCGATCGCACCGCCGCACCCTGCCATTCGGCCGCGATCCACGCGCCGCGCCAGGGGGAGGAGGCCTCGAGGATGTCGGGGCGCTCGGCATCGAGGATGGCGTGGACCGGCCGCGCATCCCAGAACATCGCATAGCGCCGGTCGAACGGAAGCGGCGGCGACTTGACGGTGACGAGCCGACAGTCGCCGGGAAAGTCGGCGACATGGTCGGCGGGGCCGGGGGCGATCACCACCAGCCGGTGCCCAGCCGCCGCCGCCGCCTTCAGCTTGGCGTGGACATAGGTGCGCACCCCGCCGCCCTCGGGCGCATAGAATTCGCAGACGTCAACGATCCGCATGCCCGTGCTTCTCCCCATGGCCGTCATCGTGCGTTCGTCCGCTCGGCGCCGGCGAGCGGGCCGAAGCCGAGCCCGCGGCGATAGTTCATCACGATCTGCACCTGCGCCACGCCGGGGCCGATGCCGAGCGCGACCGCACCCGCGGCCGGCTTGCGGCGGCCGAGGCGGGGATTGTTGGAGAAGCCGACTCCGTCGCGCAGGAAGCCGAACTTGCCGTCACCATCGCGGTCATGCAGCACTGACAGCGCATAGCGGCCGCTGGCGGGCGCGCGGATGCACATCGTCGTGCCCTCCACCGACGGCACCTGCTGCTCGACGCGCTTGAAGGGCTTGCCGGCGGCGATCAGTACCTTGTCGGGCGCCAGGAAATCCTCGTCATTGGCGGGATAGAGTTCCAGCCGCAGCAAGCCATCCCGATCCTTCAGGCCGGTAACCAGCACCCGCACCGCCGGGCCCGCTTCGCCGGCGCGGCAGGCGGCGCCGGCCTTGCCGCGTTCCGCCTTGGGCGGCACGGTGATCGCGGCCGGGGCTGCGGACAGCGCGACGAGCGCCGCTGCGGCGACAGAAAGGGCGGCGGCGACTGTGGCGCGGCGCCCGATCATGCGCGGGGCTCCCGCTCGAGCAGCCCGGCGACGCCCAGCGCACCGCCGATCAGCAGATGGCCCGCCAGCATCAGCGCGCCGGTGGTCGCCATCAGGGTCGCAACCTCGCTGTCATGGCCGATCAGGAAGATGGCGATGGTGGCGAACAGCAGATCCTTGCTGGGCAGCAGCGGCAGCCGGCTGACCACCAGCCTGAGCGTCGCCAGCACCAGCCACAGCCCAAGCGGCGCGGTGGGCATCGCGACGTGCCAGGCCAATCCGAGCGCGGCGGTGGTGGCGGCGAGGCGGGCGAGGTGGACGCCGGTGATCCACGCCAAGGTGCGGCGCGGCAAGGTGAACAGCCGGCGCGCGAACAGCAGCGGCACCGCCGACAGCGCGATCATCGCGCCGATCGAAACCATCGTCGCGGCGGCATATTGGCCGAGCGCGAGCTGGTTGAGGAAGGGCAGGGCGAAGCCGGCGAGCGCCAATGTCGCGAGGTTGGCGGCGAACGCGGAGAGGATGGCGACATCCTTGATCGCGCCGAACGGCGCGGTCGTCAGCCCGGCATTGCGCCGCGCCCACAGGTAGAAATAGGCCTCGCCCGAATAGGCGACGAGCATCTCGTTGGAGATGCGCTTGCGCAGCAGCACCGCGAAGCCGGCGGCGGGCAAACGCCACAGCTTGTGGAAGATCAGCCAGTCGGCGGCGGGCAGCGCGAAATAGAGGATCAGGATTGCCGCCCAGAACAGTGGCGAGGCGGGCAGGGTGAGCGCCGCGAGGTTCGGCCGCGCGGTGACGATCTCGAAGATGACTGCAACCAACAGCGCCAGCGATATGCCGCGCAGCAGCCAGCTCGACCAGGCGGCGCGGGGGGAGGCCAGCGCCGGCAGTTCGTCGGCCAACGGCAGCGCGGGGGGAAGGGCGGCGGCAGCGGCGGTCATGCCGCGGCCCCGCCATTGGTCCAGCTCTGGTCGCGCAGCACCGTATCCGCCTGGCCGCGGCCGGCGAAGCGGGGGGCGAGCCAGCAATGGAAGAAGTCTGCCTGGCCCGCGGACGGGGTGAGGTGGTAGCGAAGCCGCTCGGCGAGCGTCCAGCGCACCTTGCGGCGATCGGCGCGACGCTCGGACGAGATGCACCACAGGTCGGCGGCATAGGCCTGCCGGCCGCGCATGAGCACACGGTGCATCAGTTCATGGTCCTTCAGCACATAGGGCCAGATCGCCGGATCATAGCCGCCGGCCTCTGCCAGCACGGCGCTGCGGAAGGTCTGCGCGGCGCCGCTGGTGTGGTTCTGCCGGGGCAGCAGCCGGGCTGCACCCAGCCGGTGCGCGGCGCGCGCCAGCCGCCGCAACCGCCCCGGCCGCTCCGGCGCCAGCCAGGCGCAGGCGGCGACGCAGCCGGCGCCGTTGCGGTCGAACAGCCGCGTCGCGCTGGAGAGATAGTGCGGCGGATAGAGCGTATCCGCATCGCAGATCGCGACGAACTCGGTCGCGACCTCCGCCAGCCCGCGGCGTAGCGCATGGACCTGTCCCGGGCGCGCCTCGCTCAGGATCGTGGCGGTGATCCCTGCCGCGTCGATCTGGGGGCGCGCATCCTCGATGCAGCCGTCGGTCGAGCCATTGTCGATGAGGATCAGCCGGAACGGCGCATCCTGCGCTGCCAGAGAGGCAAGCGTTTGCGGCAGATAATCGGCCTCGTTGAAGACCGGCAGAACGACAGACCAGCGCATCGCGACGACACAGTCCCCCAACATGTTGCGTCGCGGCTGGCGCTAGCGGGGCAGTGTGACAGTGCCGGGTGGGGGGTGTTGCAGTTTGCGGACGGGATGATGAGGGTTTGGGGGCGGGGGTGTGACGCGGGGGTGACGGGGCTTTAGTCCCTCCTCTTCGAGGGGGGCTAAACTGCCCCCCCAAGGCTCAAGCCGCCCGCTTCCCCTCCACCAGATCGATCGCGCGGTGGATTGCGGCGTTTACGTCGAGGAAGCTCGTGTCCAGCACCAGCGCGTCGTCCGCTTGGCGCAGCGGGGCGGTGGCACGCATCATGTCGCGGCGGTCGCGGTCGCGGATGTCGGCGAGAATGCGGTCGAAGCTCATCGTGCCGCCGGCGCGGGTCATTTCGGTGTGGCGGCGGCGGGCGCGGACGTTGGGCGTCGCCTTTACGAACAGCTTCACATCGGCATCGGGGGCGATCACCGTTCCGATATCGCGCCCGTCGAGCACCGCGCCGCCCGGCTGGCTGGCGAAATCGCGCTGGCGCTGGACCAGCGCGGCTCGGACCAGCGGGTGGGCGGAGACCTTCGAGGCGGCGGCGCCGGCCGACTCGGTGCGCAGCGCCGGATCCTCGAGCAGCGCGTCGTCGAACGCGCAGGCGGCAAGTGCCGCGGCCTCATCGTCGAGATCGCCGCCGGCTGCGAGCACCGCATGGCCGACCGCGCGGTAGAGCAGGCCGGTGTCGAGATGCGGCAGGCCATAGTGTCTGGCGAGGGCGCGCGCGATGGTGCCCTTGCCGCTGGCTGCCGGGCCGTCGACCGCGATGATCATATCTGCAGGCCGCCGATCAGGTCGAAGAAGCCGGGGAAGCTGGTGGCGACGGGGGCGGCATCGTCGAGCGTCACCGGTTCGCGGCAGGCAAGGCCGGCAACCGCGAGCGACATTGCGATGCGATGGTCGAGCTTGGAGGCGATGGTGGCGCCGCCGGGCAGCGCGTCGCCGCCGGTGCCCTCGATCACCAGCCCGTCCTCCCGCTCTTCCACGCGCGCGCCGATCGCGGTCAGCGCCTCGGCCATGGTCGTGATGCGATCCGATTCCTTGACCCGCAGTTCCTCCAGCCCGGTCGTCACCGTGCGGCCCTGTGCGAAGGCGGCGGCGACGAACAGCACCGGGAATTCGTCGACCATGCTCGGGACCACGTCCGGCGGCACCTCGATGCCGGTCAGCACCGAATGGCGCGCACGAACGTCCGCCACCGGTTCGCCGCCCACGGTGCGCGGGTTGAGCAGGGTCACGTCGCCGCCCATCGCGCGCAGCACGTCGAACAGCGCGGCGCGGGTGGGGTTGATGCCGACATTCTCCACCGTCACGTCCGATCCCGGCACGATCAGCGCCGCGACGACGGGGAAGGCGGCGGAGGAGGGGTCGCCGGGCACGTCGATCTGCTGCGGGCGCAACGTCGCCTCGCCGCGGATCGCGATGTGGCGCACGCCGTCGCCATCGACATCCACGGTCAGCTCGGCGCCGAAGCCGGCGAGCATCCGCTCGCTATGGTCGCGCGTCGGCACCGGCTCGATCACGCGGGTGATGCCGGGCGTGTTGAGCCCGGCGAGCAGGATCGCCGACTTCACCTGCGCGGAAGCGACGGGCAGGCGGTATTCGATCGGCACCGCGGGGGCGGCGCCGCGCAGCATCAGCGGCAGCCGGCCGCCGGGACTGGCGGTGAAGGTGGCACCCATCAGCCCGAGCGGGTCGATCACCCGGTTCATCGGCCGCTTCGACAGCGAGGCGTCTCCGGTGAAGGTGGCAGTGATCGGGTGGCTGGCGACGAGCCCCATCAGCAGGCGGGTGGAGGTGCCGGAATTGCCCATGTCGAGCGCGGTCTGCGGCTGGAGCAGGCTGCCGACGCCGACGCCGGAGACGCGCCAGCGGCCATCCTCGCCGCGCGCCACCGATGCGCCCATCGCGCGCATCGCGGCGGCGGTGGCGAGCACATCCTCCCCCTCCAGCAGCCCGTCGATCACGCTTTCGCCGACCGCGAGCGCGGAAAGCATCAGCGAGCGGTGCGAGATCGACTTGTCACCCGGCACCCGGATCGTGCCGGTGAGCGCGCCGGCACGGGCGATCGTGCGGGGGGAGGGGCCGGTGGAAGAATGGGAGGCTGACAAGGAACGCGGCTTCCTGCTAATTGCTGGCGGTTGCGGGCCGGGCTTTTGACAGTGGCGCCCGGCTATGGCAAGGCGCGCGACGTTTCGCCGACCGGCTGGGGCCGGCCGGCTTTCCGGCATTTGTCGACACCACGTCTACGCAAGGATTGAACGATTCATGGTGAAGCCTGAATGGGGCACCAAGCGGACCTGCCCGAAGTGCGGCACCCGCTTCTACGATCTCGGGAAGGACGATCCCGTCAACTGCATCGAGTGCGGCAACCAGTGGGAGCCGGAACCCGTGCTGAAATCCAAGCAGCCGCTGCCGTTCGACGCGCCCAAGAAGGACGTCAAGACCGCGGACGACTCGGATCTGGACAACGAGGATCTGGACATCGGCGACGAGGACAGCCCCTCGCCGGACGATGAAGTCGATCTCGGCGGCGACGACGATCTCGGTGTGGACACCGGCGAGAGCGACGACGAAAGTTGAGGCTTGCAGGGCGGTGAATCCTCCACTAGAGGGCACCGCCTGTTCCCGGGGCCGTAGCTCAGCTGGGAGAGCGTCGCAATGGCATTGCGAAGGTCAGGGGTTCGATCCCCCTCGGCTCCACCATTACAGGTTCGGCGGGTGGCCTGCGTTCGCGCAAGGTCACCCCGCTGAAGAAAAATTCCCGGGGCCGTAGCTCAGCTGGGAGAGCGTCGCAATGGCATTGCGAAGGTCAGGGGTTCGATCCCCCTCGGCTCCACCAATTTCTAAGAAGCCCCGGTTCGCCGGGGCTTTTTCGTTTTAGGTCCTCTCACCAACGGGAGAGGGCAATGCGGCACCGTCCCCTACGAGGCAGCGAATCGCTCTCCATCTGCTCCGCGACACCGAAGCGTCCGATTGGCATGATAGCCTTCGCCCAGCGGAGGAGGATCGATGCGGACGCCGACCAAATATTGCGACCTGGTGATGAAGGGCGGGATCACCAGCGGGCTGGTCTATCCCAGCGCGGTGCTGGAGCTCGCGACCGTCTATCGCTTCAAGAATATCGGCGGCACCTCCGCAGGGGCGATCGCGGCGGCAATGTCGGCGGCGGCGGCGCTGGGGGAGCGGCGGCTGGTGGCCGGCCGGCAGGCGCCGCAGCCGGGGATGGGGATGGACGGGCTGGCCGGCATCGCGGCGGATCTCGGCCGGCCGGGCTTCATCTATGGGCTGTTCCAGCCGACGCCGGTGGCGCGCGCGGCCTATCGGCTGATCGTGCGGCTGGCGGCGGGGCCGTCGGCTGCGGGCTATGTGGGAGAGGCGTTGCTGGCGCTGTTGCGACTGGCGCCGCTCACCATGCTGGGCACGCTGGGCGTGCTGCTGGGCATCGGCTGGCTGGCGGCGGGCGGCTGGGGAATGGTGGCCGCCCTGCTGCCCGCGCTGGTCTGCACGCTGGCGGTCGGTGCCTGGCGCGCCCTGTGGAAGACGGCGCGTGCGGCGGGCGACAATTTCATGGGGCTGTGTTCGGGGATGGGCCACCGCGCTGCGCCCCAGCCGGCGCTGACCGAGTGGATGCATGACGGCATCCGCGCGCTGGCGGGGCTGGACGATGCGGAGCGGCGCCCGGTGACTTTCGGCGACCTGTGGCAGGCGCCGGCCTATGAGGACGAGCCGGAAAGCGCGCGGCGCATCGATCTTGCGATCATCACCACCAACATCTCGCATTCCGAGCCCCGGACATTGCCCTTCGCCAAGGGCGGCTTCTTCTTCCGTGAGGATGAGTTCCGGCGGCTGTTCCCCACCTCGGTGGTCGACTGGATGGTCACGCACAGCCCCAGGCGGCGTGACGAGGGCGGCCATGCCTATCATCATCTGCCCGATGCCGAGCAGATGCCGATCGTCGTCGCCGCGCGGATGAGCCTCAGCTTCCCGCTGCTGATCAGCGCGATCCCGCTGCACGAACTGGATGTGGAGAAAGCGGGCGCGGCGACGGTGCCGCCCGAGGATGCCGCCGCCATGCGCCGCGAACGGCCGCGCTTCACCGAAAGCGTGGACGCGCTGGCGGCGGTGGACCAGGTCGACTGCGAATCGGCCGGCGCCAACACGCTGCCGCTCAGGCGCTGCTGGTTCACCGATGGCGGGGTCAGCAGCAATTTCCCGATCCACCTGTTCGACGCGCCGCTGCCGCGCTGGCCGACCTTCGCGATCGACCTCGTCTATGGCGTCAAGCAGCCGGTGCCCGATCCGATCTTCCTGCCGACGCACAACAATGCCGCGATGCGGCCCCGCTATCAGACGATCACCGGCACCGGGCCGATCCGCGACCTCGCCGGCTTCTTCTTCGGCATCATCGGCACCATGCAGAACTGGCGCGACCTGCTGCAGGGCCGCGCGCCCGGCCATCGCGACCGCATCGTGCGCATCGCGCTGGACGCCGACGAAGGCGGCATGAACCTCGATATGCCGCAGACCGTGCTGACCTCGATCGTCGACAAGGGTCGTCGCGCGGGGGCGCGGCTGATCGCCGACTTCGATTTCGACAATCATTTCTGGATTCGCTATCGCAACGTCGCATCCGCCGCGGAGCGCTTCACCATCACCTTTGGCGATGCGCTCGGAGCGCCGCTCAATGCGGACAATGCCCGCGCTTTCGATCGGATGTGGAGTCGCGACCTGCCGACCGCGGGCCCCTATCGCTTCAGCAAGGCGCAGGCGGAGGAAGCGGTAATGCGGCTGGAGCGGATCCGGGATGAAGCGGCGCTGTGGAAGGATGCGCCGGTGGACCTGACCGAAGGGGCGCCGAAGCCGCTGCCGCAGCTCAGGGTGGTGCCGACGTTTTGAGGATCATTGTCCTCCCCGAGCGGAGCGCGGGGAGGACAATGATCGCCTCACCCCCGCGCGACGTTGACGATCATCGGCTGGGTATATTCGTGCAGCCCTTCCAGCCCCAGTTCGCCGCCGACGCCCGATTGCTTGGCGCCGCGGAATGGCACGGTCGGGCTCAGCGCCATGTGCTGGTTGACCCAGGCGGTGCCGGACTGGATGCGCAGCGCGACGTCAGTCGCGCGGTCGAGATCGCTGCCCCAGACCGAGCCGCCAAGGCCGAACTCCGAGGCGTTGGCGCGGGCGACGGCGTCGTCGACATCAGTGTAGCTCAGCACCGGCAGCACAGGGCCGAACTGCTCCTCGCGGACGATGCGCGCATCGTCGGTCACGTCGCGGACGATGGTGGGAGCGATGAAGAAGCCCGGGCGGTCGAGCGGTACGCCGCCGGCAATCACCTTGCCCTCGCGCGCGCTCTCGTCGAGCAGCGCCTTCAGCTTCTCGTACTGGGCGGCGTTCTGCACCGGCCCGATCTGCGCGCCCTGCTTGGCGCCGTCGTCGACCACCGCGGCGGTGGCGAGGCGAGCGAGTTCCTCGCAGAACACATCGTAGATCGCCTCGGGCACATAGGCGCGCTTGATCGCGATGCAGACCTGCCCGGCATTGGCCATCGCGCCCTGGAAGATCTTGCGTGCGGTCGCGATCGGATCGGCATCGTCGAGGATGATCGCGGCGTCGTTGCCGCCCAGCTCCAAGGTGACGCGCTTGAGCGTCGCGGCGGCGGCCTGCATCACCTTCTTGCCGGTCACGGTCGAGCCGGTGAAGGAGAGCTTGGCGATGCCGGGATGCGCGGTCAGCGCACCGCCCAGATCATTCTCGTCGCACAATATGTTGACCACGCCCGGCGGCAGGATCTCGGCGCACAACGTGCCGAACAGCAAGGTGGTGAGCGGCGTCGTCGGCGCAGGCTTGGCGACCAATGTGTTGCCCGCGAGCAGCGCAGGCGCGAGCTTGTTCATCAGCAGGATGACCGGGAAGTTCCACGGCAGGATCGCGCCGACCACGCCGAGCGGGCGGCGGACCTCGATGATCCGCGCCTTGTCGTCATCGCGGATGACGTTGGTTTCGAGCCGCATCGCCGCGAAGGCGCGCAAGGTGAAGACCGCGCCGATCACCTCCATCTTCGCCTGCGCGTCCGGCTTGCCCTGCTCGGCGGTGAGCAGCCGGGCGAACTCGTCGGCACGCGCCTGCAGCGCGTCCGCCAGCGCATCGATGCGCGCCGCGCGGTCCTCGATCGGAAGCGCCGACCAGGCGGGGAAGGCGGCGGCGGCGGCGGCAACGGCGGCGTTCAACTGCGCCTCGTCGGCGACCGGGCAGGTCTCGAACGCCTCGCCGGTGGCGGGGTTGACGACGTCCATCGTGCGCGCGCCATCGGTCAGCACGCCGTCGATCAACAGTTTGAAATCGCTCATGAAAATCCCTCCTATCGGTCTCCCGGTCGTCTCGTGGATCGACCGTCGTTGCACGTGGTAGCGGGTTTCGGTCGTCGCCCGCTGCTGTCACTTGTCACACGAAACTGATGACGGAGCGGGCGATGGTGCCGCTCTTCATCTCGGTGAAGGCCTCGTTGATGTCGCCCAGACCGATGCGGCGGGAAATCAGTTCGTCGAGCTTGAGCTTGCCCGCGAGATAGAGGTCCACGATCCGCGGCACGTCAACCGGGAAGCGGTTGGAGCCCATCAATGATCCGCGGAGCGTTTTTTCGGAGAGCAACTGATAGCCGGCGATGCTGACCTTCTGGCCGATCGGGATCATGCCGATCACCGTCGCCGCGCCGCCGCGACGGAGCATCGCGAAGGCGAGTTCGGCGGTGCTGGCGAGGCCGATCGCCTCGAACGCGTGGTGGACGCCGCCGCGCGTCATCGCGATCACCTGCTTGGCGGTATCCTCGCCGGAGGCGTCGACGAAATCGGTGGCGCCGAAGGTGCGCGCGAGCGCTTCCTTCTCCGCGACCCGGTCGACCGCGATGATCCGCGCGGCGCCGGCGACCGCGGCAGCATTGATCGCGGCGAGGCCGACGCCGCCGCAGCCGATCACCGCCACCGTCTCGCCCGGGCGCACCTGCGCGGTGTGAACGATCGCGCCATAGCCGGTCAGCACCGCGCAGCCGATCAAGGCGGCGCGATCGAGCAGCATATCCTGCCGGATCGCGACGCAGGCATGTTCGTGGACCAGCATCGTCTCGGCGAAGCCGGAAAGGTTGAGGAATTGCGCTATCGGCATGTCGGCGGTGCCCAGGCGCGGCTGTTCCTCGGCGCCGCGCTGCACGTCCGGCGCGTGGCAGAGGCTGAGATGGCCGGTGACGCAATGCTCGCAATGGCCGCAGAAGGCGGAGAGGCAGGTGACGACATGGTCGCCCACCTTCACCGTGCGTACCTCGCTGCCCACCGCTTCGACCACGCCGGCGCTTTCATGCCCCAGGATGGTCGGCAGCGCGGTGGGATAGCTGCCTTCCAGGAAATGGAGATCCGAATGGCACACGCCCGTCGCGACGGTGCGGATCCGCACCTCGTGCGGGCCGGGGTTGGAGATCGCGACATCCTCGATCACCAGCGGCGCGCCTACTTGGCGCAGAACGGCAGCCTTCACAGTCTCTCTCCCTTTGGTCGGCGCCATTTTGCAAAATTGGGAATGGCATTCCAAGCGGGTTTTTCGAGGGTGTGTGAGATTTATCGAATAGTGCGTATGAAATGCGGGCTTGCCTTCGCGCGCGCCGCCTGCAAGAAATCGCGACCACGGAGCGCGCCGCTGCGCGACTCCGCAACGACTCCGCAACAAGGCCGAGGAGAGAGCGGTGGATTTCGAACTCAGCGAACGTCAGCGCCTGTATCGCGATCAGGTTCGCGACTTCATCGAGTCGGAGATCCGGCCGCGCGACCACGACTATGAGGCACAGGCGCATGAGGGCGATCGCTGGAAGGTGATCCCGGTGATCGAGGAACTGAAGCCGAAGGCGCGCGCCGCGGGGCTGTGGAACCTGTTCATGCCGCCGCAGTCCGGCCGCGCGCATGTCGACGATGCGTTCGAATTCGAAGGGCCGGCGCTCACTAACCTCGAATATGCGCTGTGCGCCGAGGAGATGGGGCGGCTGCGCTGGGCGAGCGAGGTGTTCAACTGTTCCGCGCCCGACACCGGCAATATGGAGGTGCTTCACCGCTACGGCACGCTGGAGCAGAAGCAGCGCTGGCTGAAGCCGCTGATGGACGGCGAGATCCGCTCCGCCTTCCTGATGACCGAGCCCGCGGTGGCCTCCTCGGATGCGACCAACATCCAGAGCTCGATCATTCGCGACGGCGATGACTATGTGATCAACGGCCGCAAATGGTGGTCGTCGGGCGTCGGAGATCCGCGCTGCGAGATCGCGATCGTAATGGGCAAGTCCGACCCCGAAGGCTCGCGCCACGGCAGCCAGAGCATGATCCTTGTGCCGATGAACGCGCCGGGGGTGCGGATCGAGCGGCTGCTGACGGTCTATGGCTATGACCATGCCCCGCACGGCCATGGCGAGGTGGTGCTGGAGAATGTCCGCGTGCCCGCGGAGAACATGCTGCTGGGCGAGGGGCGCGGGTTCGAGATCGCGCAGGGGCGCCTGGGGCCGGGCCGCATCCACCATTGCATGCGCACGATCGGCGTCGCCGAGACCGCGATCGAGGCGATGGCGAAGCGGCTGACGTCGCGCGTGGCGTTCGGCAAGCGCATTGCCGAGCACAGCGTGTGGGAAGAGCGCGTCGCCCGCGCGCGCATCGATATCGAGATGAGCCGGCTGCTCTGCCTGAAGGCTGCCGACATGATGGACCGCGCCGGCAACAAGGCCGCTCAGCTCGAGATCGCGATGATCAAGGTGCAGGCGCCGACGATGGCGCTGCGTATCCTCGACGACGCGATCCAGGCGCATGGCGGCGGCGGCGTTTCATCCGACTTCTTCCTGGCGGAAGCTTGGGCGCACCAGCGCACCTTGCGCTTCGCCGACGGACCGGACGAGGTCCATGCCCGCGCCATCGCCCGTGCCGAGTTCGGCAAACATGTCGACTTCAAGGCCCCGCGCTGACCCCCTTTTCACCACAGGATGACCACGCCATGACCCGCGAAGCCGCGATCGTCTCCACCGCCCGCACCCCGATCGGCCGCGCCGGCCGCGGCGCGTTCAACAACACCGAGCCGACCGTGCTCGCCGGCCATGTCATGCGCGCCGCGATCGAGCGGGCGGGGATCGACCCCGAGCGGATCGACGACGTGTTCTGGGGCGCCGGCAACCAATATGGCCAGCAATTCTACAATATCGGCCGGATGGCCTCGTTCGCGGCCGGGCTGCCGCAATCGGTGGCGGGGTTCTCGGTGGATCGGAAGTGCGGATCGGGGCTGACGACGGTGGCGCTCGCCGCGCGCTCGATCATCTGCGGCGACATCGACGTGGCGCTGGCCGGCGGCGGCGAGTCCGTCACCTACACCAGCCTGCCCGGGCTGGTGACGCCCGAGTGGAGATCGCAGGCGGTGCTGGCGAACGAGCCCGACGCCTATATGGCGATGATCGAGACCGCCGAGATCGTCGCCGAGCGCTATGGCATCAGCCGCGAGGTGCAGGATCGCTTTTCGGTGGAGAGCCAGCACCGCGCCGCAGCCGCGACCGAAGCGGGCCGCTATGCCGACGAGATCGTGCCGCTGACGGCAGAAAAGATCCTGCGCGCCAAGGATGGCAGCGAGACCGGCCGCGAGACGGTGACATTGACCACCGACGAAGGCATCCGCGCCGACACCAGCTATGAGGGGCTCGCCTCGCTCAAGCCGGTCTGGAAGGGCGGCAAGACGGTGGCGGAAGGGCGCTTCGTCACCGCCGGCAACGCCAGCCAGCTCTCCGACGGCGCCTCCGCCCAGATCGTGATGGACCGCGCTACCGCCGAGGCGGAGGGGCGCGAGGTGCTGGGTGTATTTCGCGGCTTCCAGGTTGCGGGCTGCGGGCCCGAGGAAATGGGCATCGGCCCGGTGCTGGCGGTGCCGAAACTGCTGGCGCGCGCGGGCCTCAAGGTCGAGGATATCGGCCTGTGGGAGATCAACGAGGCGTTCGCCAGCCAGGTGGTCTATTGTCGCGACACACTGGGAATCGACCCCGCGAAGTTCAACGTCGATGGCGGCGCGATCGCGATCGGCCACCCGTTCGGGATGACCGGCAGCCGCCTTGTCGGCCATGCGCTGATCGAGGGACGGCGGCGCGGCGTGCGCCATGTCGTCGTCTCGATGTGCGTGGCGGGCGGCATCGGTGCCGCCGGGCTGTTCGAGATCGTTTGAGGAGGAGCAGGCGATGGATCTGAGCTTCACCCCCGAGGAAGAGGCGTTCCGCGAGGAGGTCCGCACCTTCCTGCGCGAGAAACTGCCGGCGCGCATCTCGAACAAGGTGCTGAACGGCCAGCACCTCAGCAAGCAGGACATGGAGGAATGGCACGCCATCCTCAACGCGCGCGGCTGGCTGGCCAATCACTGGCCGGTCGAATGGGGCGGCACCGGCTGGACGGTGATGCAACGCTTCATCTTCGACGTGGAGACAGCACTCGCCCACGCGCCGCGGATCATCCCCTTCGGCCTCTCGATGCTGGCGCCGGTGCTGATCAAATATGGCAATGAGGCGCAGAAGCGCTACTGGCTGCCGCGCATCCTCGACGGCAGCGACTGGTGGTGCCAGGGCTATTCGGAGCCGGGGGCGGGATCCGACCTCGCCAGCCTCAAGACCGCGGCGGTGCGCGACGGCGACCATTATGTCGTCAACGGCCAGAAGACCTGGACCACGCTCGGCCAATATGCCGACATGATCTTCTGCCTCGTGCGCACCTCGAATGAGGGGCGCAAGCAGGAGGGCATCTCCTTCCTGCTGATCGACATGAAGACGCCCGGCATCGAGGTGCGGCCGATCAAGCTGCTCGACGGCGATTATGAGGTGAACGAGGTGTTCTTCACCGACGTTCGCGTGCCGGTGGAGAACCTCGTCGGGGAGGAGAACAAGGGCTGGACCTACGCCAAATATCTGCTGACCTACGAGCGGACCAACATCGCCGGGGTCGGTTCGTCGATGGCGGCGTTCGAGCGGCTCAAGCAGGTCGCGCGCACCCAGCGCCGCAACGGCCGGCCGCTGGCGGAGGATCCGCAATTCGCCGCCCGCCTCGCGCGGCTGGAGATCGACCTCGAAAACATGAAGACCACCA
The DNA here is from genome assembly GCF_050433225.1 of Sphingomonas zeicaulis. Taxonomy (NCBI): domain Bacteria; kingdom Pseudomonadati; phylum Pseudomonadota; class Alphaproteobacteria; order Sphingomonadales; family Sphingomonadaceae; genus Sphingomonas; species Sphingomonas zeicaulis. The sequence continues at coordinate 381,759 of NZ_JBNPXQ010000004.1, forward strand.
ATTTGCGCGTGCTCGACGCGGCGGGGCATGGCGCGGCGCCGACCGCGGAAAGCTCGATGCTCAAGATCCGCGGTACCGAGATCCGCCAGACCATTACCGATCTGATGCGCCGTGCCGCCGGCGCCTATGCCCAGCCTTTCGTTGCCGAAGCGCTGGAGGCGGGGTATAATGGGCCGCCGGTGGGCCCCGATTTCGCCGCGCCGGTGGCGGGGCAATATTTCAACAACCGCAAGCTCTCGATCTTCGGCGGCTCGAACGAAGTGCAGCGCGAGATCATCACCAAGGCAATCCTGGAGCTCTGACGATGGACTTCTCTCTGGGTGAAGACCGCCAGATGCTGGTGGATACGCTGAGCCGCTACCTGCGCGAGAATTATGATTTCGCCACCCGCGAACGCATCACCGCCTCGCCCGAAGGCTGGTCGCGCGATACATGGCGGGCGTTGGCCGAACTCGGCATTGTCGGCGCGCTCTTCGACGAGGCGAGCGGCGGCTATGGCGGATCGGCGTTCGATGTCGGCGCGGTGTTCGGCGAACTCGGCCGGGCACTGGTGGTGGAGCCGTTTCTCGGCACATTGCTCGCCGGGCGCGTGCTGGCGGCGGCGGGGGAGGGCGATGCGCTTGGCGGAGTGATCGCCGGCGAGACCATCCTCGCCTTTGCGTATGAGGAGCCGCATGGCGATCATGACATCGCGTCGATCGAGACGCGCGCGAATGCCGAGGGCGATGGCTGGCTGCTGACCGGCGCCAAGGCGGTGGTCGCGCAGGCGGCGCAGGCGGACCTGATCGTGGTGACGGCACGGATCGAGGGGGACGATGGGCTGTCCACCTTCCTCGTCGAGCGCGGCGCCGCCGGCATCGACATCCGTGACTATCCGCTGGTCGACGGCGGCAGCGCGGGCGAGCTGGTGCTGAACGCGGCGCCGGCGCGACTGCTGGGCGCGCAGGGCGGGGCGGGGGACATCGTCGAGGCGGCGATCGCTGCCGGACTGGTCGCGCTCGCCTGGGAAGCGGTGGCGATCATGGACGTGCTGAAGGATCAGACGCTCGACTATCTGCGCACGCGCAAGCAGTTCGGCGTGCCGATCGGCAAATTCCAGGCGCTGCAGCACCGCATGGCGACGGTGGCGCTGGAAATCGAACAGGCCCGCTCCGCCGCGATCAACGCCGCCGCGGCGCTGGATGGCGACCGGCTGGCGCGCGAGCGGGCGGTCTCCGCCGCGAAATATTCGATCGGCCATATCGGCTCGCTGGTCGCGGAAGAGGCGATCCAGTTGCACGGCGGCATCGGCATGACCTGGGAATTGCCGCTGTCGCACCATGCCAAGAGGCTGGTGATGATCGGGCATCAACTGGGTGACGAGGATTATCATCTGATGCGCTTTGCGGCGCTGGGGCGTGAGGTGGAGGTGGCTTGATCCCTTTTCCTCCCGACGCTGCGCGCCCGGGAGGACATGCTGCGACCGCTTTTCGGCTGACGGCCGCTCCCACCGCCGCTACACCCCGCTGCCATGAAGATCGCGACCTACAATGTGAACGGCATCAAGGCCCGTCTGCCGCGGCTGCTCGAGTGGCTGGACGAGACCAGACCGGACATCGTCTGCCTGCAGGAACTCAAGTCTAGCGACGAGACCTTCCCGGAGGCGGATATCCGCGGCGCCGGCTATGGCGCGGTCTGGCATGGCCAGAAGGGGTTCAACGGCGTCGCCATCCTCGCGCGCGATGCGGAGCCCGCGCTGGTCCGCAAGGGGCTGGAGGGCGAGCCCGAGGATGAGCATAGCCGCTATATCGAGGCGGATGTGTTCGGTCTGCGCGTCGCCTCCATCTACCTGCCCAACGGCAATCCGCAGCCCGGCCCGAAATTCGATTACAAGCTGCGCTGGATGCGCCGGCTGCAGTTGCGCGCGCTGGAGATATTGGCGGAGGAAGTGCCGGCGGTGCTCGCGGGCGATTACAACGTCATCCCCACCGACGCCGACGTCTATTCGCCCGCGGCGATGGCGAGCGACGCGCTGATGCAGCCCGAGAGCCGCACCGAGTTCCGCACCTTGCTCTACCAAGGCTGGACCGACGCGATCCGCACCCGCCATCCGGTGGGCCCGATCTGGACCTTCTGGGACTATCAGGCGGGCGCCTGGCAGCGTGACGCAGGCTTCCGCATCGACCATCTGTTGCTGAGCGCCGCGGCCGCCGACCGGCTGGTCGACGCCAATGTCGACAAGGCGTTTCGCGGGCGGGAAAAGGCCAGCGACCATGCCGCGACCTGGGCTGTGCTGCGGGACGTCTGAGCGGGATTTAGCCCCTCCCCTTCAGCGGAGGGGACGAACGCAGCGAGCTTCCGCGCAAGCGGAAACGGCAGCGCCGCCGGGGGCATTGAGCGCCCGTCGCCGCTCGCCTCCCCTGAAGGGGAGGGGTAAGTTAAGATGCCGCATCCGCGCACTTCGCCCCCGAGACATGTAATTTAACCCGGGTAATATTGACCCGACATCGGCGCCCGCCTAGATGGCCGCGGGAAGGAATGTCGATGGAAAGTTGCACAGTCTTTGCGGGCGACACCTGGATCGCGACCGGCAGTGCCGAGGCGGTGCGGGAGGCGATCCGTGCGCTCGAGACGCATGGTGATATGGGAACGCTGCTGGTGTTCGACGACGTCACCGGGCGCCAGATCGACCTGGACATGCGACCGGAGGAGCCGGCGCGTCCGCGGGGACGGCCGCGCATGGGCGTGGTCTCGGGCGAGGTCACCTTGCTGCCCCGCCATTGGGAGTGGCTGCGCGCGCAGCCCGGCGGCGCCTCCGCGACACTGCGGCGGCTGGTCGATGCGGCGCGGCGGCAGGGGATCAGCGGTACCGCGGCACGCGACGCCGCCTATCATTTCCTGTCGGCGATGGCGGGCAACCGCGCCGGCTATGAAGAGGCGATCCGCGCGCTCTATGCGCATGACGCGGCGCGCTTCACCGAACTGACCGAGAACCTGCCGGTCGACGTGCGCGACCATGGCCGCGATCTTGCCGCCGCCTGGTTCGCGTCCGAGCCGCCGGTGGTGGCGGCCTGATCGCCTCTCTTCCGCACGGAACCCGGGACGGCTAGGACGGTTCGCCGTCTCGACGACAGGGTTTCGACGACAACAGGGGGATATTACCGGCCATGGCTTCCGGACTTGCCGCACTGCTCGACGATGTCGCCGCGATCGCCAAGCTGGCGGCGGCGTCGCTTGACGATGTCTCCGCCGCGGCGGGGAAGGCGGGGACCAAGGCCGCAGGGGTGGTGATCGACGATACCGCGGTCACCCCGCGCTACGTGACCGGCTTCACGCCGGAACGCGAACTGCCGATCATCTGGAAGATCGCGGTTGGATCGCTGCGCAACAAGCTGCTGCTGCTGCTGCCCGCCGCGCTGCTGCTGAGCGCCTTCGCGCCCTGGGCGATCACCCCGATCCTGATGGTGGGCGGCGCCTATCTCTGCTTCGAGGGCGCCGAGAAGCTGATCGAGGCGCTGAGCGGCCATGGCAAGCATGCCGACGAGGCAGAGGCGGGCGGCGATCCGGCGGAACTGGAGAAGACCAAGATCGCGGGCGCGATCCGCACCGACCTGATCCTGTCGGGCGAGATCATGGCGATCGCGCTGGCCGAGGTGCAGTCAGGCGGCGCGGTGCCGCTGTGGGAGCAGGCGATCGTGCTGGCGCTGGTCGGCGCCGCGGTGACGGTGGGCGTCTATGGCGTCGTCGCGCTGATCGTGAAGATGGACGATATCGGCGTCCATCTGGCGGCGCGCGATTCGGCGGCGGTGCAGGGCCTCGGTCGCGGGCTGGTGAAGTTCATGCCGGTGCTGCTCTCCGCGCTGGCGACGATCGGCACCGCGGCGATGATCTGGGTGGGCGGCGGCATCATCGTCCACGGCCTGCACGAATATCATCTGACGCCGCTGCCGGAGTGGATCGAGCATCTCGCCGGCGGCGCGGCGCATGCTGTGCCGGTGGCTGAGGGGCTGGTCCACTGGGTGGTGGAAGCGGCCTGCTTCGGTGTGGTCGGTGTGATCCTGGGCGGGGTGATCGCGCTGGTGGTGCACAAGGTGGCGGCGATGCGCGGGGGGCATTGAAAGCTCCCCTCCCGCTGGCGGGAGGGGCTGGGGGAGGGCATGTCAGCCCGCCCCGCATTTCAGGACAGGCCCTCCCCAAACCCCTCCCGCGAGCGGGAGGGTTTTAGGGTTCACAGCGCCTTTTCGTAGATCACATATTCCTTGTTGACCTCGGCGCCGATGGTGTCGGCGATGGCGACCATGCCTTGGTTGTCTTCGAGGATCCAGCCGATCTCGCCGCGGGTGGCGCCGAACTTCGTGGTGGAATCGCGCCGGATATATTCGATCATCATGAAGGCAAGCTGGCTGGCGAGGCGGCTGGATTGCATGCGCTTGACCACGCCCATCAGCGGCACGCGCATCGTTTCCATCTTCGGCTTGCGCAGCCACAGCAGCAGCTTGGCCCAGTTGAACGGCCACAATGTGCCGCCCATGTCCTTCAGCTTCTCGTTGAGGTTGGGCAATGTGATCATGAAGGCCACGGGCTCCCCCTCCACCTCGGCGACGCGGATCAGATCCTCGAACACGATCTGCTTCAGCTTCTTGCCGACATAGGCGATCTCGCTGTCGGTCAGCGGCACGAAGCCCCAATTGTCCGACCAGGCATCGTTGAGGATGCCGAGGATGAGGGTCGCTTCCTCGTGGAAGCGCGACTTGTCGGCGCGGCGGATATTGATGCGCGGGTTGCGCTCGCCGCTCTGGATGATGCGCTCGACGATGCCCGGGAAGGGCTTCTCGATGTTGAGATCGTAGCAGTAGAGCGACTTGACCGGGGTGTGGCCGTCGGCCTCGATCCACGCGCGATAGGCGGGGCTGTTGTGGCCCATCATGATCGTCGGCGGATGATCGAAACCGGAGACGAGCAGGCCGGGTTCGTCCCACACCGAGATGCTGATCGGGCCGAGCGCGCGGGTGAGGCCCTTGGCGCGCAGCCAATCCTCGGCGGCGGCGAGCAGCGCCTTGCCGACCGCCTCGTCCTCCGCCTCGAACAGCCCCCAATTGCCGGTGTTCGGCCCCATGCCCTGTTCGATCGGCTGCTTGAGCGCGAGATGATCGATATGCGCCGAGATGCGGCCGACCACCCGACCGCCGCGACGGGCGAGGAAAAGCTGCTGTTCGCCATGTTCGAACCACGGGTTCTTGCCCGGCGTCAGCAGTTCGTAGACGTCCATGCGCAACGGCGGCACCCAGGCGGGATCCTTGCCGTTCAGGCGATAGGCGAGTTCAACGAACGCCTTGCGATCGGCTTTGCTGGTAACCGGGGTGACGGTGATCGGATCAGACATGGCTGACGGGCTTTCGGGGCATGGCTTCGACAAAAAAAGGGCGGGTGACGCGCTGTCGTGCGTCCCCGCCCCGGATGCGGTTGAGCGGAGGATCAGTCCTGCTTGCGCTTGCGCGGATGGCCGCTGGCAACGCCGCCGGAAAGCTCCGCGACATAGGGATATTTCTCGGCGACTTCCTGGGTGTAGCCCAGATTGAATACCGTCGGGCTCTTCTTCCGCTCACCGGCACGCTCGTAGAAGGTGCCGAACAGGCGATCCCAGAAATAGTTGGTGATGCCGAAATTGCCGTTTTCGTTGTGGAAATGGTGGGCCATGTGGCGCTGCTTGATCGTCGCCAGCCACTTGTTCTTCGGCTTGTAGCCGAGGTGCTGGATGCAGTGGCAGAACTCGTAGAAGCAGGTGGTGAGCAGCCCGGTGGAGGTCGCGATGGCCGCGCCGCCGACGCCGCCGATCAGATAGCCGAGCGGCGCGGTGGCGATCACGATCGTCGGCAGCGTGGTGTGCAGCGCGCCGAACAGGATCTCCAGATGGTTGGGATCCTGGTGGTGATCGTAATGGATGCGCTTCCAGGTGGGGGCGAGGATCTTCACCTTCCACATCCACTGGCTGTGCAGCACCCAGCGGTGGAGCACATACCAGGCGAGCGGATAGACGATGATCGCGATGGCGATCGAGGCGAGCGTCTGCACCGGCGCCGCGGGGCGCCACACATAGACGCCGGCCGAAACCACGGCGAGCGCCAGATAGGCGATGATCGCCGGATACTGGAAATAGGCGACGGTCAATTCCTTGAGCGTCATCCGGTCCAGATAGTGTGACCGGTTCCAGAAACCGGTACGGAGCGTCTGCTCAGTCTTCACGTCATCTTCCTCGAACGGACTCGGGGCACGGCGCGCAGCCGGCCTCCCGTATATGAAAGCCGCTAGTGACCGCGCAATAAGGCGATTTTTCGACGGGCGCGGCGGAACGTGCCACAATCGTAACCCGCCGCCTTACTCCTCGGTGCGGATCAGCACCGCTTCGCCGATCAACAGGAACAGGAAAAAGGGTGCCCAGGCGGCGAGGACGGGCGGGTAGGCGGAGAGATTGCCCATCGCCAGCGAGAAATTGTCGGCGACGAAATAGGTGAAGCCCAGCGCCATGCCGACCACCGCGCGCACGAACAGCCGGCCGGACCGCGCGAGGCCGAAGCCCGCGACCGCGCCCAACAGCGGCATCAGCATCGCCGAGAGTGGGCCTGAGAATTTGTGGTGCCAGGCCGATTCAAGCGCCGCGGTCTGGCGCCCGGCGGCGCGCAGATCGTCGATCGCGGCGCCGAGATCGGCGAAATCCAGCGAATCGCCATCGACATTGGACAAGGTGAACTGGTCGGGGCGCACGCTGCGCGCGATCGTGGCGGCGCCGGTCGGCACCTCGACGCCGCGGCCGACGTCGAACCGTTGGCCCTGGGCGAGGCGCCAGCCGCCGCCAGCGGGCACATAGCGCGCCTCGGGCGCCCTCAGGATCTGGTCGAGCGCGCCGCTGGACCGGTCATAGACGGTGACATCCTTCAGCCAGGTGCCGTTGCCGCCGCCATGGACCTCGCCGGCGCGGATCAGCATCGGTCCGTCGCGCACCCACACATTGGTCTGCAGCGCGCGCTGCTTTGGGACCGGGCCGTAATCGACGCGCTCCCACTGCGAGAGGGTGGAGGTGGCGCGCGCGACGATGCGCTCGTTGAACGTGAAGGAGACCGCGGCGACGCCGAGGCTGGTGATGATCAGCGGCGCCAGCACCTGGTGCGCGGACAAGCCCGCGGCCTTCATCGAGATCACCTCGCTGTTCTGGTTCAGCGTGGCGAGGGTGATCAATGTGGCGAGCAGCACCGAGAAGGGCAGAAAGCGCGCGATGATCTGCGGCGCGCGCAGCGACACATAATACCAGAGCTGTTCCTGGCCGTTGCCGGGATAGGCGAGGATGCTCCCCGACTCGCCGAGCAGGTCGAGCGTCTGGAGGACGACGACGAGCGCGCCGAGCACCGCGAAGGTGCGCAGCAGGAACATGCGCGCCATGTAGAGCGCCAAGGTGCGCGACGGAAAGAAGCTCATCATCGGGTGGTCATAGCCCTCGTCACGCGACTTCCGACGATTTGCGCCGGCCGAGCCGCAGCCATGCCTTCAGCGCGCCGCCGGCCTTGGCGGCGACGCGTTCCAGCGCCGCGATCGGCGCGCCGCCGGGAACGTGCGCGACCATGTGGTACATCCAGTAGATCAGCCCCGCGAACATCGCGAACGGCACCCACAGCGCGATGATCGGATCGACCTTGCCGAGCGCGCCCAGGCTTTCGGCATATTCGTTGACCTTGTGGTAGGTCACGATCATCACGATCGAGATGAACACGCCAAGCGCCGACGAGGATCGCTTGGGCGGGATCGCCAGCGCGATGCCGAGCAAAGGCAGCAGCAGCATCATCGCCACCTCCGCCATGCGGAAATGGAAATTGGCGCGGCTTTCCAGCCGCAGGTTCTTCGGCTGGTTGGGATCCTTGCCGATGCGGACGAGCTCCGGAATCGTGCGTTCCAGATCCTTGTCGCCGCGTTTGCGGAACGCCTCGATCTTGGGCAGGTCGATCGGCAGGTCATGGCCGGTGAAGGCGAGCACCCGCGGCGACTTGAACTCGGGCGCGTTGTGGACGAGCACGCCGTTGCGCAGCCGCAGGATGATCGTGTCCGGATCGTCCGTGGCCATGAAGGTGCCATGTTCGGCGGTGACCGCGAGCGACTTGCCGTCGCGCGATTCGGCGCGGACGAAGATGCCGTTGAGGTCGCGGCCCGAATTGCGGCTCGATTCGATCCGCATCGTCATCCGCGCGCCCAGCCGGGTGAACTCCCCCACCTTGATCGAGGCGCCGAGCGCGCCCGAGCGCAGTTCGAAGCGCAGCCCTTCATAGGCGTAGCGCGCATAGGGCTGGACGAAGCCGACGATCGCGAGATTCACGAGCGCCAGCCCGATGGCATACATATAGGGCACGCGCATCAGCCGGCCGTAGCTGAGGCCGACCGCGCGGAACACGTCCAGCTCGGAAGACATCGCGAGCTTGCGGAACGCCAGGAGGATGCCGAGCATGAGGCCGATCGGGATGCCCAGCGACAGATATTCCGGGATCATGTTGGCGAGCATGCGCCACACCACGCTCACCGGGCCGCCCTCGGCCGCGACGAAGTCGAACAGCCTGAGCATCTTGTCGAGCACGAGCAGCATCGCGGCGATCACCAGCGTGCCGAACAGCGGCAGCGCGATCAGACGGGCGACGTAACGGTCGGTTGCGGTCAGCATTTCGAAATTCAGACGCCCCATGACCATGTTTTGGCCGCAAACGAGCCCGATCTTCAATGGCATGGGGGCAACAGGGCCGGTCATGCCGATTGTGGCATGGCTATAGCTTCCAGGAGTCGTGAGGTCATGTCGAAACTTTGGAGGACGCTGATCGCGGGTCCGCTGGTGCTGACGGCACTGGCTGTGCCTGCGTATGCCGGCGCCCTCGGTCCCGACGCGGCTGTCTGCGATGCGGGCCAGGGGCCCTCCGTGCTCGTGCGCGTCGAGGGCTTCAAGGCGCGCACCGGCAAGCTGCGCGTGCAGATCTATGGCGGCAATGCCGCGGAGTTCCTCGAAAAAGGCAAGTGGCTGAAGCGGGTCGATCTGCCCGTCAGCCGCAGCGGCCCGATGAATGTCTGCGTCGGCCTGCCGACGGCGGGGAATTACGCCGTCGCGGTGCGCCACGACATGGATGGCAACGGTAAGTCGGGCTGGAACGATGGCGGCGGCTTCTCGCGCAACCCGCATCTGTCGCTGACCAACCTCAAGCCCAAGCATAGTGCGGTGGTGATTCCGGTCGGCACTGCGACTCGCACGGTGGATGTCGTGCTCAACTACCGGTCGGGTCTGTCGATCCGCCCGATCGAGGGATCACGATAGGTCATGCCCAGCGTCGCGCTTCTGTCCAACCCCCGGTCCACGGGCAATCGCGCGCTGTTGCCGCGCGTGCGGGCCTATTGCGCGACGCATCCCGAGATTTTCCACTATGAGGTGGAGAATGTCGACCAGATCGGCCAGGCGCTGCGCACGATCGCGCGGGTGGAACCCCAGGTGATCGTGATCAACGGCGGTGACGGCACCGTGCAGGCGGCGCTGACCGAGCTGCACCAGGGCGGCCATTTCGGCGATTCGCCGCCGCCGGTCGCGGTGCTGCCCAACGGCAAGACCAACCTCATCGCGCTCGACCTGGGCGCGCACGGCGATCCGCTGGATGCGCTCGACCGCATCGTCAAGATGACGCACGGCGACCTCAGCAAGCATGTCGTGGTGCGCGAACTGATCGAGCTTTCGAGCGGCGAGGTGGGCAGCCGGCCGGTGCTGGGCATGTTCCTGGGCGGCGCCGGGCTGGCGGACACCATCCTCTATTGCCGCAACAAGATCTATCCGCTGGGGCTGCCCAACGGGCTCAGCCATGTGATCGCGGCGCTGGCGGTGCTGTTCGCGATGCTGTTCGGTATCGGCGGCCGCTTCCTGCCGCCGCGGCCGCGGCCGGTGCAGGTCTCGATGATTCGCGACGGCGAACTCAGCGGGCGCTTCTCGCTGCTGATCGTCACCACGCTGGAACGCATGCTGCTGGGCAGCCGCACCGAGATGGCGGGGGTGAGCGCCGGCCGGATGAAGCTGATGGCGGTGGACCAGAGCCCATGGGCGCTGGTGCGCGCGATCGCCGCCGCGGCGTTCGGCAAGCTCGGCCGGGCGCGCATGGCCGGCGTCCACCTCAACCGCGGCGACATGATCCAGATCGAGGGCGAGCGTTCGAGCGTGATCCTCGACGGCGAGCTGTTCCAGGCCGAGGTCGGCCAGCCGATCGTGTTGCGTTCGACCCCGCCGGTGCCCTTCCTGCGCCTCGCGGCGTGAGCCTTTCCGCCATGGCCGTGACGGTCACCGAACATCCCGCCGCGCTCGACGCGCTGGTGGCGGCCGAACTCGCGCTGCCGGTCGATCCGCGCGCCGCGGCAATGGCGGCGGCGATCGCGGCGACCTTCGGGCGTGCGGCGCGTGCGGTGCTGTTCTACGGATCCTGCCTGCGCAGCGCCGAGCTCGACGGGCAGATGCTCGATTTCTACGTGATCGTCTCCTCCTACCGCGCGGCCTATGGCGGTGGCTGGCGCGCGGCGGCGAACCGGCTGCTGCCGCCCAACGTGTTTCCGTTCGCGCATGACGGGCTCGCCGCCAAATATGCCGTGCTGAGCGAGGCGGATTTCGAGCGGCTGAACGGGCCGAAGACGCTCAACGTCTCGGTGTGGGCGCGCTTCGCGCAGCCGAGCCGGCTGGTCTGGGCGGCAGATGCCGAGGCCGGGCGGCGGGCGATCGCGGCGGTCGCGCGCGCGGCGCCGACCTTGCTGGGCGCGGCGCGGCCGCTTGCCGGGGCGCATGACGGCGACCCGCTGGCGCTGTGGCGCGCGGCGTTCACCTTGACCTATGGCGCCGAGCTGCGCGCCGAGCGCAACGCCCGGCCGGGCGCGATGGTGGACGCCGATCCGGCCCGCTACCGCGCCTTCACCGCGCCAGCGCTGGCGGCCTTGAGCGGGAACGAGAGCGCGGCCGCGGCCCGGCGACGCTGGCGGCTGCGGCGGCTGCAGGGCAAGACGCTATCGGTGCTGCGCCTCGCCAAGGCGAGCCTGACCTTCGCCGGCGGCATCGATTATCTCGCCTGGAAGATCAACCGCCACGCCGGCACCACGATCGAGATCCGGCCATGGCAGCGCCGCTGGCCGCTGCTGGGGGCGGTGGTGCTGCTGCCAAAGCTGCTGCGGTCGGGGGCGGTAAGGTAGCCGCGCGCCGGGTTTGCGGGCGTTGGCGTTAAGCCCTCTCCCGCACTTCGCGGGACTGCTGCGAAACAAGGCGATTTCGGATCGACGCGAAGATTGGTGGCGCGTGGCCAAGCTTCGCTGATCTCGGCGGTACCTTTGTTG